>NZ_JBEYEY010000073.1:0-1100 GCF_040703635.1 Streptomyces sp. NPDC007189 | reverse complement strand
CGAGTACGAACGCGGCTGGTGGCAACAACAGGAAGCCACCCAGCAGCCCGCCTGAAACAAGACCACCGCACTCTACGAAACCCAGGACAGCTCATTCAGCCCGGACGGCCGATGCCTGGCGGACGCCGCCGACGACGGCATCACCCGCCTGCGGAGCCTTACCACCGACAACCGGCTCCCAACAGGCCAGCCCCACCTCCTCGCAGGACTCGAACAGCCGGTCAGAGCCCTGGCCTTCAGCGGCAACGGACAGCTGCTGGCTACCGGCAGCGACGACAGCACCATCCGGCTCTGGGACCCCCGCCAAGGCACCCTGACCGCCACCATCACCGGCAACACCGGCAGCATCCAGGCGCTCGCCTTCCACGACGGCAACGATCAACCCAATCAGCGCCGCTCAAGACGGCGCCATCCGGCGCTGGATCCTTGACCCTCGGACAGTCGCCGCCCACGCCTGCACTCTGACCACGAACATCAACCTTGTCGACTGGAAACGCCAACTCCCCGGCCTCAACATGCCCCGCCACTGCGGCATCTGAGCCTGGGCGGGGGACTGTCCGAAAGTTCGCCTAAGCCTGGTGTAACCGGTCTGGCATGAGGTGTCGTCTCTGCGGGGGAAGGATTACGGATAGGCAGCAAGGACGAATGGACCCGCGAGACCTCGAACATCGCAGGCATGGGGACAAGGTGACGAGGCTGACCGAGCTGGACCGGGAGCTGGCCGAGTAACTGGTGAATCAGGTCCGCAGTGAGGTGCTCAACCTGGTTGGGCAGAACGGACTGCTCAAGGGGCTGGTGAAGCTGGTCCTGGAGCGTGCCCTGGAGGCCGAGATGCAAACCCGCCGGAACGCGGCTGATCAGGCCAGACGCAAGTCGATTCGCGGCACGGTGTCGCCCTCGCGCGGCAGGTAGTGTTCGACCAGATTGGTCACCGCAGAGCAGAGCCGGCACACGTGAGTTTGCGACTGGAGCGTTTCGCGGCGCTGTCTGCCGCAGTGCATCATGGCACCAGGGTGGACCGGTTGTCGGCGAAGCGCGCGATTGCTCTCCTTAGCCGCATGGGCTGCACGTCGACACACTCCTGTGATCCTGTGAAGCGG
>NZ_JBEYEY010000072.1:0-1155 GCF_040703635.1 Streptomyces sp. NPDC007189 | reverse complement strand
TATTGACCTTGAATGCGTGATGTCGTCATGGTGGCTGGCGTCGGAGACCGGTGCCGGTGAGGCAGCCGTCGAGGACGTCGTGGCGGTACTGAAGCTGGCGGAGGCCGCGTCGGACGGCAGTGATCAAGTCATCGGGGTCGGCGAAGGCACGGTTGGCCACGGTGGTGCGTCGTAGGACGGACCAGATGCCCTCGACGGGGTTGAGGTCGGGCGCGTAGGGCGGCAGTTGGAAGACCGTGAGCCAGTCGCGGTCGGCGATGTAGCGGCGCATGCCGGCGGTGAGGTGGGTGTTGAGGTTGTCCCAGACCAGCACGATCGGGCCGCCAAGCTGCTGGTGGGCGGTCTGGATCAGGTCGCGGTAGTCCTTCCAGGAGAAGCTTTTGCGCCCATCGGGCCGGGCGTCTGGGCAGGGCCGGTAGATCAGCCGCGAGGATTCGCCGGTTTTGTAGCAGGCCAGGGCGGCCACCGATAAGCGGCGGCGGGAGCGGCCCCGGACGCGGACCACAGGGGTGTGGCCGCGGCGGGACCAGGTGCGGGTGGTCGGCGGCGTCATCGAGAATCCGGCCTCGTCCTCGAAGACGAGCCAGGCGTCGAGCGCCGCCACGGTCCTTCCACGCTCGGCCAGGTCTCCTTCACCCAGCCGGCCACCAGGTTCTCGTCCCGCTCGATCGCCCGCCGGGCGGGGACCTGGCAGCTCCAGCCGTGCCGCTTGAGCAGGGCGGCCACCCCCTGCACGGTGTAGCTCTTGTGGAAGCGGCGCCCGATCAGCGTCTTGATCCGCGACAGGGTCCAGGTTTGGTCCGGCCAGCCATGTGCCACCGGGCCCTTGGCCAGCTCACGCTCGAGCACGGCAAACAGTTCGTCGCTGAGCAGCGGCAGCGATGCCGGGCCTTTCGAGACCAGGGCTCTCGGCCCATCCTGCGACCAAGGCTTGCGCCAACGCTGTACCGACCGGATGCTGACCCGCAGGTCGTGAGCGATGACCGTGTTCTCGTCGCCCTGCCTGAACCGCTCGGCCGCCTGCAACCGCAACTTCTCGCGGAAGGCCCGCCGTTCGTCGGTCAGCCCGCCCCCTTGCGCATACCTCATAACGTCGGCATACCGCAGGGATCATGAGGCGTCAGCCCCTACGACACCACGCTTTGAAGGTCAGTA
>NZ_JBEYEY010000071.1:0-1304 GCF_040703635.1 Streptomyces sp. NPDC007189 | reverse complement strand
TGAGCTGACCCCGGATTCGTGGAGTCCCTGAAGCCAGGCTTATGATCCTGGCCCGAAGGAGAACCACGAGCAGTGCCAGCACCACGCAAATACCCGGACGAGCTCCGCGAGCGGGCCGTCCGCGAGGTCCGCGCCACGGGCCGACCGATCGCGCACGTCGCCAGGGATCTGGGCATCCACAAGGAAGCCCTGCGCGGCTGGGTCCGCCAGGCCGAGGCGGACGCCGGCGAACGCGACGACCGGCTGACCACCGCCGAGCACGAGGAGCTGAAGCAACTCCGCAAAGAAGTAGCGGAGTTGAGGCGGGCGAATGAGATCCTCAAAGCCGCGAGCGCGTTTTTTGCAGCCGAACTCGACCGTCCCCGGACGAGGCCGACCAGGTGATCGAGCACCTCAAGCACAAAGGTCTCGGGGTCGGGTTCGCCTGCCGGGTGCTGGGGCTGTCCGAGTCGGCGTACTACGCGCGCAAGAAGCGCCCGAAGTCGGCCCGCCGGCTGCGTGACGAGCAGCTCATGCCGCTGATCGAACAGGTCCATGCCGAGTCCGGCGGCACCTATGGTGCCCGCCGGATCACCCGCGCGCTCCGGCGCAAGGGCGTCCTCGTGGCCCGCTGCACCGTCGAACGGCTGATGCGCGAGCTGGGCCTGGAGGGCGTGATCCGCGGGCAGCGTCGCCGCACCACGGTCCCGGAGCCGTCGGCACCCAGACCGCCTGACCTGGTCGACCGCGACTTCACGGCCTCACGCCCGGACCAGCTGTGGGTGGCGGACATGACGTATGTCCGCACCTGGTCGGGCTGGGCATACGTGGCGTTCGTCCTGGACGTGTACTCGCGGATGATCGTCGGCTGGCAGGTCGCGAACCACATGCGGACCGAACTCCCCCTCGATGCCCTGGAGATGGCCCTGTGGAGACGCCGGATCAAGAAGGACTCCGGGCTGATCCACCACAGCGACAGAGGGTCGCAATACGTATCCATTCGCTACACCGACCGACTCGCCGAGATCGGCGCCGCCGCGTCCGTCGGCTCGGTCGCGGACTCGTATGACAACGCGATGGCCGAGGCGCTCAACGGCACCTTCAAGGCCGAGCTGATCGAGATGCAAGGACCGTGGCGGGACGTCGACCAGGTCGAGCGGGCGATCTTCCAGTGGGTCACCTGGTACAACGAGGAACGGCTCCACTCCGCCCTCGACTACGTACCGCCCGCCGAGTACGAACGCGGCTGGTGGCAACAACAGGAAGCCACCCAGCAGCCCGCCTGAAACAAGACCACCGCACTCTACGAAACCCAGGACAGCTCA
>NZ_JBEYEY010000070.1:0-1392 GCF_040703635.1 Streptomyces sp. NPDC007189 | reverse complement strand
GGGAGTGTCAACTTAACGGCTGATCTTGGTTGTTGAGGTGGTCAGCGGTTGCTTGGGTTCAGTCGGCCGTCGAAGGCGATCTGGAAGGCGTTCAGCGGCGCCTTCCAGCGCATGGTCCACCTGCGCCGGCCCTTGCCGGTCGGGTCGAGGCTCATCAGCGCGAGGTAGACGCATTTGAGGGCGGCGGCTTCGGTCGGGAAGTGGCCGCGAGCCCGCACGGCCTTGCGGATGCGGGCGTTGACCGACTCGATGGCATTCGTCGAGCAGATGACTTTGCGGATCTCCACGTCGTAGGCGAGGAAGGGGACGAACTCCGCCCAGGCGTCCGACCACAGCTTCACGATCGCCGGGTACTTCTTTCCCCAGACCTCGGTGAACTCCAAGAACCGTTCCTCGGCCGCCTCGGCCGTAGGCGCGGTGTAGACGGGCCGGAGGGCCTTGGCGAGTTTGTCCCAGTCCTGGCGGGCCGCGTAACGGAACGAGTTGCGCAGGAGATGGACGATGCAGGTCTGGACAATCGTTCGAGGCCAGACGGTCTCCACCGCGTCGGGCAGGCCCTTCAGTCCGTCGCAGACCAGCATCAGCACGTCCTCGAGGCCGCGGTTCTTCAACTCGGTGAACACCTGCAGCCAGTACTTTGCCCCCTCGCCGCCGTCGCCGGCCCAGATGCCGAGGATGTCCCGCTCGCCCTCCACGGTCACCGCCATGACCAGGTAGATCGGCCGGTTGGCGACCTGCTGGTCGCGGATCTTCACGTTGATCGCGTCGACGAACAGGACCGGGTAGACGCGGTCCAGCGGGCGGCTCTGCCAGGCGGCCATGCCCTCCATGACCTGGTCGGTGATGGTGGAGATGGTCTGCTTGGACACCTCGGCCCCATAGACCTCGGCCAGGTGGGCGGAGATCTCGCCGTGTGTGAGCCCCTTCGCGGACAGCGACAGCACCATCTCATCGACCCCGGTCAGCCGCCGCTGCCGCTTCTTGACGATCTGCGGCTCGAACGTGCCCGAGGTGTCCCGCGGCACCTTGACCTCGACCGGCCCGACGTCGGTCAGCACGGTCTTGGCCCGGCTTCCGTTGCGGGAGTTGCCGCTGCCCCGGCCGGCCGCATCGTGTTTCTCGTAGCCGAGGTGATCGGTGATCTCACCTTCCAGGGCAGATTCCAAGACCCGCTTGGTCAGCTGCTGCAGCAGCCCACCCTGCCCGGTCAGCTGCAGCCCCTCCGACCGGGCCCGCTCCACCAGCATCGCGACCAGTTGCTCGTCGGACACGGGCGCAGGCTGCCCCAACTGGGCACTCTCGACAGGCTCCACGGTCTCCAACTCCACGGCGGTGTCAGTCACTTGACGTCTCTCCCATGATCGTCGGATCCGCCGTTAGATTTACACTCCC
>NZ_JBEYEY010000069.1:0-1699 GCF_040703635.1 Streptomyces sp. NPDC007189 | reverse complement strand
CTGACCGAGTACCTCACCGAGTTGTCGGGTGAGGCGGCGGCCTGGATGCGGCCGAACTTCTTCGCCAACACCCCCGACATCCTGCACGCCTACCTCCAGCACGGCGGCCGGCCCGCCTTCGAGGTGCGGGCCGTGCTCGCCGCCACCCTCTCCCCCGCCTGGGGCATCTACAGCGGCTACGAACTGTGCGAGAACACCCCCCTCAGGGAGGGCAGCGAGGAGTACCTCGACTCGGAGAAGTACCAGCTCAAAGCCCGCGACTGGGAAGCGGCGGCACGCGAGGGCCGTACCATCGCGCCGCTCATCACCAAGCTGAACACCGTCCGACGGCAGCACCCCGCGCTACAGCGCCTGCGGAATCTCCGCTTCCACCAGACCGACAACGATGCCGTGCTCGCCTACAGCAAGAGCGCGGGAACGGACACGGTCATCGTGGTCGTGAACCTCGACCCCCACCACACCCAGGAGGCCACGGTCTCGTTGGACATGCCGCAACTCGGCCTGGACTGGCACGCCGCCCTGTCCGTGCACGACGAACTGACGGGTGAGACGTACCACTGGGGCAGGACCAACTACGTGCGCCTGACGCCCGGCAGCGCGCCGGCGCACGTGCTCCACGTCGGGCGTCCGACGCCCCGGAACGGAGGGCCCGCAGCCTCATGACCGTCAACGAACCCGTACACGACACCTTCGAGGACACGCCCGCGAAGGACCGGGATCCGGAGTGGTTCAAGCGCGCCGTCTTCTACGAGGTCCTGGTCCGCTCCTTCCAGGACAGCAACGGCGACGGCATCGGCGACCTGAAGGGCCTGACCTCCAAGCTCGACTATCTGCAGTGGCTCGGCGTGGACTGTCTGTGGCTGCCGCCGTTCTTCAATTCGCCGCTCAAGGACGGCGGTTACGACGTCTCCGACTACACCGCCGTCCTGCCGGAGTTCGGTGACCTGGCCGACTTCGTGGAGTTCGTGGACGCCGCCCACCAGCGCGGCATGCGCGTGATCATCGACTTCGTCATGAACCACACCAGCGACCAGCACCCGTGGTTCCAGGAGTCCCGCAAGAACCCCGACGGCCCCTACGGGGACTACTACATGTGGGCCGACGACGACAAGCAGTACGAGGACGCCCGGATCATCTTCGTCGACACCGAGGCCTCCAACTGGACCTTCGACCCGGTGCGCGGCCAGTACTACTTCCACCGCTTCTTCTCGCACCAGCCGGACCTGAACTACGAGAACCCGGCCGTGCAGGAGGAGATCCTGGCGGCGCTGCGGTTCTGGCTGGACCTCGGGATCGACGGCTACCGGCTCGACGCGGTCCCCTACCTCTACGCCGAGGAGGGCACCAACTGCGAGAACCTGCCGGCCACCCACGCCTTCCTCAAGCGGGTCCGCCGCGAGATCGACGCGATGTACCCGGACACGGTGCTGCTGGCGGAGGCGAACCAGTGGCCGGAGGACGTCGTCGACTACTTCGGGGACTACGCCTCCGGCGGCGACGAGTGCCACATGGCCTTCCACTTCCCCGTCATGCCGCGCATCTTCATGGCCGTGCGCCGCGAGTCCCGCTACCCCGTCTCCGAGATCCTGGCGAAGACGCCGGCCATCCCCTCCGGCTGCCAGTGGGGCATCTTCCTGCGCAACCACGACGAGCTGACCCTGGAGATGGTCACCGACGAAGAGCGCGACTACATGTGGGC
>NZ_JBEYEY010000068.1:0-1702 GCF_040703635.1 Streptomyces sp. NPDC007189 | reverse complement strand
CTGACCGAGTACCTCACCGAGTTGTCGGGTGAGGCGGCGGCCTGGATGCGGCCGAACTTCTTCGCCAACACCCCCGACATCCTGCACGCCTACCTGCAGCACGGCGGCCGGCCCGCCTTCGAGGTGCGGGCCGTGCTCGCCGCCACCCTCTCCCCCACGTGGGGCATCTACAGCGGCTACGAACTGTGCGAGAACACCCCGCTCAGGGAGGGCAGCGAGGAGTACCTCGACTCGGAGAAGTACCAGCTCAAAGCCCGCGACTGGGAGGCGGCGGCGCGTGAGGGCCGTACCATCGCGCCGCTCATCACCCGGCTCAACGACCTCAGGCGCCGCAGCCCGGCCCTGCGCCAACTGCGCGATCTGCACTTCCACCACGCCGACCAGGACGCGGTGATCGCCTACTCGAAGCGGAGCGGAGCGAACACCGTTCTGGTGGTCGCGAACCTCGACCCCCACCACACCCAGGAGGCCACGGTCTCGTTGGACATGCCGCAACTCGGCCTGGAATGGCACGAGTCGGTGCCGGTGCGCGACGAGCTCACCGGCGAGACCTACTACTGGGGCAGGGCCAACTATGTGCGCCTCGAACCGGGTCATAGGCCCGCGCACGTCTTCACCGTCCTGCGACCGTCCAACCCGCAGATCGGAGGGTCACCCACAATATGATCGTCAATGAGCCCGTCCCGGACACCTTCGAGGACACGCCCGCGAAGGACCGGAATCCGGATTGGTTCAAGCGGGCCGTCTTCTACGAGGTCCTGGTCCGCTCCTTCCAGGACAGCAACGGCGACGGCATCGGCGACCTGAAGGGTCTGACGGCCAAGCTCGACTATCTGCAATGGCTGGGAGTCGACTGCCTGTGGCTGCCGCCGTTCTTCAAGTCGCCGCTCAGGGACGGCGGTTACGACGTCTCCGACTACACAGCCGTCCTCCCGGAGTTCGGTGACCTGGCCGACTTCGTGGAGTTCGTGGACTCCGCCCACCAGCGCGGCATGCGCGTGATCATCGACTTCGTCATGAACCACACCAGTGACCAGCACCCGTGGTTCCAGGAGTCGAGACGCGATCCGGACGGTCCGTACGGGGACTACTACGTCTGGGCCGACGACGACAAGCAGTTCCAGGACGCCCGGATCATCTTCGTCGACACCGAGGCCTCGAACTGGACGTACGACCCGCTACGCAAGCAGTACTACTGGCATCGCTTCTTCTCGCACCAGCCGGACCTGAACTACGAGAACCCGGCCGTGCAGGAGGAGATGATCTCCGCGCTGAAGTTCTGGCTGGATCTCGGCATCGACGGGTTCCGGTTGGACGCGGTGCCGTACCTGTACCAGCAGGAGGGCACCAACTGCGAGAACCTGCCGGCCACCCACGCCTTCCTGAAGCGGGTGCGCAAGGAGATCGACGCCCAGTACCCGGACACGGTGCTCCTCGCCGAGGCGAACCAGTGGCCGGAAGACGTGGTCGACTATTTCGGGGACTATCAGTCCGGCGGCGACGAGTGCCACATGGCGTTCCACTTCCCGGTCATGCCGCGCATCTTCATGGCCGTGCGCCGGGAGTCCCGCTACCCCGTCTCCGAGATCCTGGCGAAGACGCCGGCGATCCCCTCCGGCTGCCAGTGGGGCATCTTCCTGCGCAACCACGACGAGCTGACCCTGGAGATGGTCACCGACGAAGAGCGCGACTACATGTGGGC
>NZ_JBEYEY010000067.1:0-1767 GCF_040703635.1 Streptomyces sp. NPDC007189 | reverse complement strand
TCAGCCCGCCCCCTTGCGCATACCTCATAACGTCGGCATACCGCAGGGATCATGAGGCGTCAGCCCCTACGACACCACGCTTTGAAGGTCAGTAAGCAACAGTCCTGCTCCTGCCTCCGGTCCTCAGCCAGCTCGCTGATCTGACTGGCCATTGACGGACTGACGCTCCGCGCTTCGCGCTCGTGGACCCGCAAGGCCTACACCAAATACAGATTGGCGTGCGTCAAGATCTTCAAGGCTGGCCACCAAGGTACTGATGAGTTGTACCTGAGCCTCGCGCTTGTGCTCTGGATCATCTATGGAATCAAGAAGTTCACGAATAATCGCTATGCGATGACTCGCTATCGTACTTGCCTGCAGGCGCACGGCCTGTTCCGATACCGAGTTGCGCGACCTATTCGCCTGATAGAGAAATATGCCGGAAAGGAGATTTGACACTACTCCTGATGCCGCAGCCAAGGCGCCTGAAGCAACCTTTCCACCACTTCCGTTGTTGAGAATGGCGTAGGCTGCTCCTCCTATAAGCACGGCCCCGCCGAGG
Organism: Streptomyces sp. NPDC007189; assembly: GCF_040703635.1. NCBI lineage: Bacteria > Bacillati > Actinomycetota > Actinomycetes > Kitasatosporales > Streptomycetaceae > Streptomyces > Streptomyces sp. NPDC007189. Next base: position 1,226 of record NZ_JBEYEY010000067.1, on the reverse strand, counting down.
CATAGGAAGATTATGCTCACCCAAAAGATCACGCGCGCTTGGGATATCCCCTGGATGTACGAGTCCTCAAGGATGCGCTCTTGGCTCTCCTCGCGCTGCCCTGTGAGTAGTCGCTGAACTGTGCTGGCGCCATCGCCTGTATGTCCGACCGGCATGTGCACATGGATCGTTGCACCTTCACCGGAGGCACGGATGCTTGGCGCACTGGCTAGAGCGCTCCGCGCCCGTTCCCTCTCGCGCTTCTCGACCAGGCGAAGCGCGTCAAAGACAATCCAAAGGACAGCAAGGGCTATTACGATATAACCAACGGTTCTCATCCACTCAGAAAGGATGCTCCATTGGTAATTTTCCTCATAGCTGCCTTCGGAATCCAGAATGCTACTTCCCGAAACAAGCGCAACGCCGAGTAGGGCTACAAGGAGGCGGATCGCCAGTGATCGAGAGGCCAGTAGTTGGCTACCTCCATTAGAAGCATCATTACGCGATTCAGAGTTACCTTCGGTTTCCGTCTCAACCTTCGACATGCTGCCCCAGCTCTAACCGTCCGTCACAGGCCCTCGACAGCAGTATCTCGTCAACGCCTACATGTGGGGAGGTCTTTGGCAATTCATGCGTCGGCTCGAATGGCAGAAGGTGAGCCCGTCGCAGTCGACGTCGACGCGGTCGTGGGCGGAAACGGCGGCCCGGAGAGCTTGCCGCACGTCTGGGGCGGTGACCACATCGAGCTCCCCCGGCCACGGTCACCCGGCAGCTGCCGGGCCCGGTCGGACGCGCGGCGACGTGGAGTGTGTCGGACACGGCGGCCCCCGGTCAGCGAAGCGGACGTGGCGTGTTTCCAGGAGAACCCGAGACCAGCGGTGATGCCCGGCAGCTGCCACCGCCCGTGCGGCAGGACGGTGGCCACGGTCCTCGATGTCCGGTCAGGCGGAGCGGCCTCGGCCGTCGGGAAAGAACGCCGTGGCCACGGCCCAGGGCAGAAGATCAATGGCTGCGAAGGCCATCTCGTGGCCGGCACCCGCGGCATCTCGCTGATGGTCACGCTCAGCCCGGTCGGCCAGCACGGCTTGGCCGCGCAGGAGGTTCTCTCCCGCCTGCGACTGATGCACCCCGAGATCATTCGACACTCCGAGAGCCTATTGACCTTGAATGCGTGATGTCGTCATGGTGGCTGGCGTCGGAGACCGGTGCCGGTGAGGCAGCCGTCGAGGACGTCGTGGCGGTACTGA
>NZ_JBEYEY010000065.1:0-2520 GCF_040703635.1 Streptomyces sp. NPDC007189 | reverse complement strand
GGGGCTGTTCGTGGTTTCAGAACCAACACAGTGGACGCGAGCAACTGAGGACAAGCCCTCGGCCTATTAGTACCGGTCACCTCCACACGTTACCGTGCTTCCAGATCCGGCCTATCAACCCAGTCGTCTACTGGGAGCCTTACCCCATCAAGTGGGTGGGAGTCCTCATCTCGAAGCAGGCTTCCCGCTTAGATGCTTTCAGCGGTTATCCCTCCCGAACGTAGCCAACCAGCCATGCCCTTGGCAGAACAACTGGCACACCAGAGGTTCGTCCGTCCCGGTCCTCTCGTACTAGGGACAGCCCTTCTCAAGACTCCTACGCGCACAGCGGATAGGGACCGAACTGTCTCACGACGTTCTAAACCCAGCTCGCGTACCGCTTTAATGGGCGAACAGCCCAACCCTTGGGACCGACTCCAGCCCCAGGATGCGACGAGCCGACATCGAGGTGCCAAACCATCCCGTCGATATGGACTCTTGGGGAAGATCAGCCTGTTATCCCCGGGGTACCTTTTATCCGTTGAGCGACGGCGCTTCCACAAGCCACCGCCGGATCACTAGTCCCGACTTTCGTCCCTGCTCGACCCGTCGGTCTCACAGTCAAGCTCCCTTGTGCACTTACACTCAACACCTGATTGCCAACCAGGCTGAGGGAACCTTTGGGCGCCTCCGTTACCCTTTAGGAGGCAACCGCCCCAGTTAAACTACCCATCAGACACTGTCCCTGATCCGGATCACGGACCCAGGTTAGACATCCAGCACGACCAGACTGGTATTTCAACGACGACTCCACACACACTGGCGTGCATGCTTCACAGTCTCCCAGCTATCCTACACAAGCCGAACCGAACACCAATATCAAACTGTAGTAAAGGTCCCGGGGTCTTTCCGTCCTGCTGCGCGAAACGAGCATCTTTACTCGTAGTGCAATTTCACCGGGCCTATGGTTGAGACAGTCGAGAAGTCGTTACGCCATTCGTGCAGGTCGGAACTTACCCGACAAGGAATTTCGCTACCTTAGGATGGTTATAGTTACCACCGCCGTTTACTGGCGCTTAAGTTCTCAGCTTCGCCCCACCGAAATGGAGCTAACCGGTCCCCTTAACGTTCCAGCACCGGGCAGGCGTCAGTCCGTATACATCGCCTTACGGCTTCGCACGGACCTGTGTTTTTAGTAAACAGTCGCTTCTCGCTGGTCTCTGCGGCCACCCCCAGCTCGAGGAGCAAGTCCTCTCACCAAGTGTGGCCCCCCTTCTCCCGAAGTTACGGGGGCATTTTGCCGAGTTCCTTAACCATAGTTCACCCGAACGCCTCGGTATTCTCTACCTGACCACCTGAGTCGGTTTAGGGTACGGGCCGCCATGAAACTCGCTAGAGGCTTTTCTCGACAGCATAGGATCATCCACTTCACCACAATCGGCTCGGCATCAGGTCTCAGACTTAATGCAGGGCGGATTTACCTACCCTGCGTCCTACACCCTTACCCCGGGACAACCACCGCCCGGGATGGACTACCTTCCTGCGTCACCCCATCACTCACCTACTACCAGCCTGGTTCGGCGGCTCCACCACTCCCCTTTGCCCGAAGGCTCCGGGGCGGCTTCACGGCCTTAGCATCACTGGATTCAATGTTTGACGCTTCACAGCGGGTACCGGAATATCAACCGGTTATCCATCGACTACGCCTGTCGGCCTCGCCTTAGGTCCCGACTTACCCTGGGCAGATCAGCTTGACCCAGGAACCCTTAGTCAATCGGCGCAAACGTTTCTCACGTTTGTATCGCTACTCATGCCTGCATTCTCACTCGTCAACCGTCCACAACTCGCTTCCGCGGCTGCTTCACCCGGCAGACGACGCTCCCCTACCCATCACAGCCTCCGTTGGGAGTACATGCTGCAATGACACGACTTCGGCGGTACGCTTGAGCCCCGCTACATTGTCGGCGCGGAATCACTTGACCAGTGAGCTATTACGCACTCTTTCAAGGGTGGCTGCTTCTAAGCCAACCTCCTGGTTGTCTGTGCGACTCCACATCCTTTCCCACTTAGCGTACGCTTAGGGGCCTTAGTCGATGCTCTGGGCTGTTTCCCTCTCGACCATGGAGCTTATCCCCCACAGTCTCACTGCCGCGCTCTCACTTACCGGCATTCGGAGTTTGGCTAAGGTCAGTAACCCGGTAGGGCCCATCGCCTATCCAGTGCTCTACCTCCGGCAAGAAACACACGACGCTGCACCTAAATGCATTTCGGGGAGAACCAGCTATCACGGAGTTTGATTGGCCTTTCACCCCTAACCACAGGTCATCCCCCAGGTTTTCAACCCTGGTGGGTTCGGTCCTCCACGAAGTCTTACCTCCGCTTCAACCTGCCCATGGCTAGATCACTCCGCTTCGGGTCTTGAGCGTGCTACTACAGCGCCCTATTCGGACTCGCTTTCGCTACGGCTTCCCCACCCGGGTTAACCTCGCAACACACCGCAAACTCGCAGGCTCATTCTTCAAAAGGCACGCAGTCACGAGA
>NZ_JBEYEY010000064.1:0-2964 GCF_040703635.1 Streptomyces sp. NPDC007189 | reverse complement strand
GTGGCTTCGCCCGCGGCATGGGCGGCCTGGACTGTCGTGTTCGTCGTGGTCACCACTTCGTGTCCCTGTTCTGACGCTGTTGGAATCTTACGGGCGATCTCGGGGTACAAAACCCCAGCGACCGCACCAACCCAGTAACACCTCCCGAAAGGCCCCGAACAACCGCTGACCGTCATCGATCGATATCGCTGGAGCTAATGGGATCAGAACGCTTCTGACATCCACGAGGCCGACCGCTACCGAGGGGACGGCAAGACCGATGCCAAGGACGCCTACGTCATCGCCGACCAGGCCCGGATGCGCCGGGACCTGCAGCCTCTGCAGGACTGAGATGAGATCGCGGTGGACCTGAAGATTCTCACCGCTCGCCGCTACGACCTGGCAGCCGACCGCACGCGGGCCATCAGTCAATCGTTTGCTCAGACGGGAAGTTCGGTGATGCTGAGAGCGAAGTCCAGGTTCCCCACCCCGTGGTTGGCGAGGCCCACCGTGACCACGCCCGCTCCTTCCAGCCAGTGCGCCATCTTCAGGCCGCCGACGTCCAGCGGGCGCATCCCGAGGCTCTCGATGAACGCCTCCACACTCGCCTTGGCCTGCGCATCGTCGCCGGCGAGGAAGACGTCGGGTCGGCCCTTTTCCAGGACGTGGCGGAAGACGGTGTTGAACGCCTTCACCACGCTGGCGCCGGCCGGGGCCGCTTTGGCGACTTCCTGCGCGATCGAGGTCTCCTCGCGGTGGGCCAGCCCGTCGAAGGTGGAGTTGAAGGGGTTGCTGATGTCGACGATGACCTTGCCTGCGAGAGTGTCGCCGTACTGGGCGATGGCCGGCACGACGCCGTCGTACAGCAGGGCCACGATGACGATGTCCCCGGCCGGGGCGGTGCCCCATTCTCCGGTCGTGGTGCCGCCGCCGAGAGCCTTGGCCAGGTCGGTGGCCTTGGACTGATTGCGGCCCATGACCTCGACGGTGTTGCCGCCCGTTATCGCCCGTGCGCCGATGGTGCCGGCCATGTTGCCGGTGCCAATGATGCTGATGCTGCTCATGAGATGTCCTGCCCTGGTTGTGTGTGATTCGGTTCAGATGGCGGTGGTGCCGCCGTCGGCGACGAGTTCCATGCCGTTGACGTAGCTGGAGTCGTCGGAGGCGAGGAAGAGGGCGGCGGTGGCGATTTCGTCGGGGCGGCCCATCTGGCCGCGGGGGATGAGGGACTCGAACTGGCGCTTGGTGGCCTCGTCGAAGAGTTCTTCCTGCTTGGCGGTGGCGACCTGGCCGGGGGTCAGGACGTTGACGCGGATGCGGCGGTCCTTGAGCTCGTTGAGCCAGATGCGGGCCCATGCCTGCTGGACGGCCTTGCTGCCGGCGTAGACGCTCCAGCCGGGGAAGGCGCCGAGGGAGGCGTTGGAGCCGGTCATGAGGATGGAGCCGCCGTCGTTGAAGAGCGGGAGGGCCTTTTGGACGGTGAACAGGGTGCCGCGGGCGTTGAGCCCGAACCAGGTGTCGAACTGGGCCTCGGTGATCTCGCCGAGCGGGGCGGGCTCGCCCCCGCCTGCGCTGGCCCACAGCACGTCGATGCTGCCCTTCTCCCGCTTGACGGTGTCGTACAGGCGGTCCAGGTCGTCCAGGTCGGCGGCGTCACCCTGGACGCCGGTGACGTTGCGGCCGATCTGCTTCACGGCCTCGTCAAGGGCCTCCTGGCGGCGGCCGGTGATGAAGACGTGCGCTCCCTCGTCGACGAACAGCTTCGCGCCTGCCAGCGCCATGCCGGTGGTGGCGCCGGTGATGACCGCGACCTTGCCGTCGAGCTTTCCCATAGTCGCTCCCTTGAGTCGGTGGTGCCGTGCGCACCCGGAACGACGGTGTTATGTACACCGTCCTGTGTACGTACCGTACGGGGCGAGCGGCTGGGGCGCAAACTATGTACACCGGTCGTTACCTAGCCGCGGTACGATGGAGCCATGACGGAGTTGGAGAAGGGCCCCACGGGCCGCCGCCGCGGCCGGGGCGCCCGCGAGCGCATCCTCAGCGCCGCCCAGCAGCTGTTCCGCGAGCAGGGCATCAACCGCACCGGCATGAACGAGCTCTGCGCGGCGGCCGAGGTGTCCAAGCGCACGGCCTACCAGCACTTCACCGGCAAGGACGAACTCGTCGCCGAGTACCTGCGCCGGTTCGACCCCTCCGTTCTGTCGGGCGTGTTCGACCGCACCGACCTCACACCCCGCGAACGGCTCCTCGCCGCCTTCGACATCCCCCCCACCACCCCCCTGTGCCCCTACATCGGCGCCGCCGTCGAACTCCACGACCCCCAGCACCCCGCATCCCGGTACGCGAGCGACTACAAGAAGGCCGTCGCCGCGCGGCTCGCCGACACCGCCCGCGAAGCCGGCGCCGCCGACCCCGAGCAGCTCGGGGAGCAGCTCGCGCTGCTCCTCGACGGCGCCGCGGCCCGCACCCGGGTCCTCAACGCCGACGCCTTCCCCACCGCCGCCGCCATCGCCGCCGTCCTCATCGACAACGCCATCCCCGCCACGGCCAGCGATGACCGGCGACGGGAGGAAGTGTCGAGTTGACCTGGCACTCCGGCCGGGCTGAACTCATTGCCGGTCACGCTGCTGCACCCGCTGGTACGCGACACCAGCCGCCCGGCACCTGGCCCGGGCCTGCTGGCTTTTACGGAACTGGCCGCCCGCCTGCTGAAGGCCCCAGCAGAAGCCGCCAAGGAGACCGGCGACCCCGAAGGCTTCAGGAGTTCGAGGCCGTCCTCCCGGCCCAGGGCGCTGACGCGTCGCCGGTACGAACAGACGGCTGATCACATAAGTCCGTACGCGGTGGCGCATGAAGAACTCGTACGCAGCTGGGAGGTTCTGAAGATGCGGGTGGCCCGCCAGCGTCGCTGGCGGCCAGGCTTCTTCCCTGCTTCGGGCATCGAGCCTCTCTGCTGCTGCCTCCCGGGCCGGGGCATCGATG
>NZ_JBEYEY010000063.1:0-3757 GCF_040703635.1 Streptomyces sp. NPDC007189 | reverse complement strand
GACCGCCGCCCTGAGGCCGGGTAGGCGCTTCTGGCACCACCCGCTGGAACAACTCCCACAACTCATCCGGCACCAGCCGCTCCACGATCCCCACGCCCGCAGGCTACCGGAGGAATCCAAATGAGATAACGTCTAAGAAGTGCTCGGCGCCAGGCCATGGAGCAAGCCTCCCAGCTCAACAACACGGCACCGCAGATCCGGCATGGGCACTTCGCTACGCAATGGCCCCGCGCAGGGGTGTGTCATTGCTGTTGTCCTGGCATTCCGGCTATGCCGCCGGGGTGGCTCGCAGGGACGCGACGTTTCGTTCCAGAATATGCTCGGCCTGCTCCCAACTGGCGTGCCCCCTCGCCGATGGTCTGATCACCGCGGAGGACAGCTGCCGGGCGCTGCGCACTTCAGCGCACGGGAAAACCGAAGGCATAGACCTGCTCCGCAGGTGGGAGATGAGCACGGCGAGCGCAGCGACCGTCTGCGATTGATCCCCGCCGCCGTCATGGAAAAGGATCGTGGGGCCGTTGGGCAGCTCATGCTCCACGGTATGCAGGATCGTCAGTGCGCCGGGCTGCTTGTAGTCCTCGGCGTCGATGTTCCAGCCGAGCGGGCGCATGCCCATCGACGCGGCGATCTGCCGACTGTAGGGCGTGAAGGCGCCGCCCGGTGCTCGATGACGTGGGTGAAGCGCTCGCCCGCCCGTGGCCGTCCGATCGGCTTGCTGCAGAGCCGCCCGCATGCCCACCCCATATCGGTCCCAGCACCGCGGCGCCCACCAGCGTGCCGACCGCCGCGAGCACTGGGACTGCCCAGGCTCTCTCCGACATTGTCTTGCGCCGCACCATGCCTCCTGTTCTTGGCTACGCGTTCCGCATTCTTCTGCTCCGACATAGGCAAGGCGGGAAAGAATCGCATGCCGGATCCCACCAGGCGTGGCTCTGTTGATGTCGCGGAGCACCGTGTTGGACAGCAGTCGAGAGGCAGGGACCCGAGATCGGCAAGGACTACAAGACGCAGGTCACCCCGATCGGACGAGGATCTGGGTAACCTGTCGCTGTCGCTGTCGCTGTCGCTGTCGCTGTCGCTGTCGCTGTCGCTGTCGCTGTCGCTGTCGCTGACGGCCGGCACGCCGATCACACGGTGACGAACGTCCGGCCGGAGCCCCGTACGTCGTTTCGTCGCGTGGGCGACCGCGCAACGCCCCGCACCTCGCCGCTTCGGCCTCGGATACGAGGCCGTACAACAGCGCCCCGCCCACGGGAAGTCCTGGCCGCAGGACATGGAGTGGTGAGGGCCACGATGAGCGGCGAGTGGGGGATCTTCCACCCCCCTTCGGAGTGGCCGGTGAGGCCCGGTTGGCATGCACTCATCCGCCACCTCGGCCCAGCCGCATACGGTCGAGGAGCACTGCATGCCGTCAGCGCGCGCCGGTGGCCCGGGCTTCGGTGTGTCCGGGGCCGCCGGCCGGGCGTCCGCATGAACCTCGACGGAATCCCTGTCCCTTCACCGGCTTGGCTTCGTCCAGGTGGGCTGGCGCGCCCGGACGGATACAACGCCAGCGCGGCCTGCCGTCACTCGCTGATCCAGCCCTGCCCCGATTGACAGATGCCAGTGACAGGCCAGTCGTCCGGCGGTCGGCCGGCGCATGGAGGCAGAGGAAGGGACTTGACGTGGATGACCTCTCTCAGGGCGTCACTGATGTCGACCACCACCCACGGCCACGCCCGTCCCCCCACCGTTCGGGCGGCCCGCCGAAGCCGACTGGGCTGACGCGGTTGCGGGCTGCTTGGCGCAGGGCGCTGCCCGCACTGGCGGTCTTCGCCGTCATGCGTCTGGCAGGCGTGGCAGCGGTGTCCGCCTGGGCTGTCCACGTGGGCCGGCATCCACGTTCGGTCCTGGGCATGCGGTGGGACAGCTTGTGGTACCTGCACATCGCTCAGCACGGCTTCGGCACCGTACGTCCCGGTCCGCCGGGTACCGGCATCGTGTACAGCGACATGGCCTTCTTCCCTCTGTATCCGGCGCTCATCCGGGCAGTGAACACGGTGATACCGGTGGGGGAGGTCAACGTGGCCCTCGCCCTGTCGTGGAGCGCCGCACTGGTGGCTGCCGCAGGGATCTACGCGGTAGGGGAACTGATGTACCAGCGACGGGTCGCCGTCGCACTCGTCGCCCTGTGGGCGGCACTGCCCCAGGCCGTGGTCACGACCATGGCCTACACCGAGTCGATGATGACCGCCTTTGCGGCGTGGGCTCTGTATGCCGCCCTCACACGCCGCTGGCTCACCGCCGGCCTGCTCGCCCTGCTGGCGGGCCTCACCCGCCCCAACGGGATTGCCGCAGCCGTTGCCGTGATGACCGCCCTGGGAGCACACGCATCGCACCGCCGCGACGACCAGCCTATGGAGTGGCGTATGTGGCTCTCCGCGCTGCTCGCCCCGGCCGGATGGCTGGGTTACGTCATCTGGGTGGGGAACAAGACGGGCAGCCCGACGGGCTATTTCGCCGTCCAACGACGGTTCGGCTCCACCTTCGACTTCGGCCACTACAGCCTGTACATGTTCAAGCATCTGGTGCTGGCCAAGGGATCGTTGGGCCAGTACACGGCTGCGGCTGTCGTCACCGGGGCGGTGGTCCTGTTCGTCCTCAGCCTCCTCGACCGGCAGCCGCCACCCCTCTTGGTCTACAGTGCGACGCTGATCGTGATGGCTCTGGGCGGCGCCCATTTCTTCACCAGCAGGCCGCGCCTCCTCTTCCCGGCCTTTCCCCTCCTGCTCCCCGCGGCGCTGGCGATCTCGCGGGCTCGCTTGCGTAACGCCTGCGTTCTGATGGCGCCTGCTGTGGCGTTCTCCCTGGCATTCGGCATCTATCTCACCATGATGACGAAAAGCCCGCCATGACGCGGATTGCGGTCACGGGTCTGAGAGCCCGACAGGGTGAGACGGTGGCCTTCACACCGGCGAAAGAGCCACTGCCGCCACTGGGTCACCCCTGACCGATCATGCTTTCAGCGTGCTGCGACGCATCTTCCCCAGCACTGCAAGGTGTGAGCCGGATGCCCCAGACAGCTGACCGTGGGTTCTCCTCCGTTTACGCAAGGGGGGCGGGCAGGCGACGGGGGAGTGCACCTGCCCGCCCCGGAGCGCAATACCCCGCACGGGGGGAGCGGGGCATTGCACGGCTGTGATCACGGCTCACCGGTTACAGCGCGCCGGAAGCCGCAAGTGTCACACCGATTGTGCTGATCCGTCCACCGTCAGCCTCGCCAGCGACACGCGCGCTCTTCCCTTTCACATGCACAGCGGCGAGACGTTCCGCGCCTCACGCAAGGGTGCGTCACCGGGCGTGCGAGGCATGACGGCGGCGCCTGACCCGCCCGCGGGCGCCCGCGGGTCGCGGATGCGATTGAATCTCGGCTCTTGACAAAATTGCCCTCGTGTAGCCGCTGCCGGTTTCTTGCCCCGCCCACCTGATCCCGGACGCCACCGGCACCGATGCCTTCCACGACGCGTACCGCAACGCGATGGCGCGCAAGGCCGTATTCGTCGCTATTGAAATTCGAAGCACGCCGGCGGTGGACCGTGAAGGCGGACACCCTTACCGCCGGCGCCGGCCACACGGTCGCGGACGCCGTCAACGAGGCAGTCCGGGACGCGATCACCTGCCTGGTTACTGACCTTCAAAGCGTGGTGTCGTAGGGGCTGACGCCTCATGATCCCTGCGGTATGCCGACGTTATGAGGTATGCGCAAGGGGGCGGGCTG
>NZ_JBEYEY010000062.1:0-5030 GCF_040703635.1 Streptomyces sp. NPDC007189 | reverse complement strand
CAGCCCGCCCCCTTGCGCATACCTCATAACGTCGGCATACCGCAGGGATCATGAGGCGTCAGCCCCTACGACACCACGCTTTGAAGGTCAGTAACTGCCTTCTGAACCAGGACGATCGAGCTTGTCTCAGGGCTCCGTCAGGCCAACCGAAGCCGCCGCCCTCAAATGCGGCCGGCGCAGGTGGACCATGCGCTGGAAGACGCCGCTGAACGCCTTCCAGGTCGCCTTCGACGTCCGACTGAGCCCGAGCAACCGCTGACCACCTCAACAACCAAGATCAGCTGCTAAGTTGACACTCCCGAGCAGCAGGCACCCCCTGTCGGGCGGAGTGGGTCCGAGGCCTGTCTGCAGCCGTCGGCGGTCGGGCCGGGCGACGGCGTCCGCGTCGGTCATCGGGTGCGGAGACTGCTGCTGTACACGTCCGTACAGTTCTGTGGTGCGCCGGAATGTGTCTCGGTGAGCACCGCCCGTACTCCCTTGCCGTCTGCCACCAGGCCTTGGTAGTCGCCGAGGAAGTGGCCCCCGGCGAACGGCGCCTGCAGCCAGTCGAAGACCCGCGAGATCCGTCGTTCGGCCCGGAGCTTCGGGTTTCCGTGCTGCAGCGTGGCCAGTTGGTAGGCGGTGGGCAGGGTGGTCGTGTTGCCGGGCTTGAGGAAGCGCAGGTCGTAGTAGGTGAGCGCGACCGTGCCCCGCTCGGCGACCGCGATCGACGGTGAGAAGGCAGGAACGCCCTGGGGGCTGATCAGCTCCGGGGTCCCCCAGGTGCGTCCGCCGTCGGTGGACCGCACAAGCTGGACGGAGTCGAACGTTCCACCGGAGAAGTCCGAGCCCTCGTAGGCCATGTACAGCGTGCCTGTCTTGGGGTCGACGGCCGGGCTCGGCAGGGTGGCCGCGGCGCGCAGCAGTTTGGTGGGGTCGTTCGGGTCGACCTCCGGTACGGAGGTGTCCTGGGCCACGGTGACCGGGGCGCTCCAGGTCTCTCCGGCGTCGGTCGAGGTGACCACCTCGTAGCGGGCTTCGACGACGGTGCTCAGGTCGTCGGAGTAGGTGATCCGGTCGAAGAAGTCGTACAGGGTGCCGGTGCGCCGGTCGGCGACGATCAGATGGCCGATTGTCTGGGTGTTGAGCACGGTGCTGGTGTCGACGAACGGCCGGGCCTTGCTCCAGGTGCGGCCGCCGTCGCGGGTGAGGGAGATGTAGCCGGGACCGTCGAGGGAGCTGGGGCCGGGTGGGTCGTTGTCGAGGCGGTTCCAGACCTGGTAGGCGGTGGCCTTGCGGATCGGGTCGGCGGTGAGTGAGGGCTTGTCGTTGAAAAACGGCTGCTCGTCGACGTGTGTGGTGGTGAGGTTCTGCCAAGTGCGGCCGCCGTCGCGGGACGTGACTGCCAGGAGGGCGCTGCGCGTGCTCTTCGTGAAGTCGACGCCCTCCCCGCCGGCGTAGACCGTGCCGTCCGGTCCGGTGCTCACCCATGGATCGGAGGCGCGTTCGTAGTCCGCGCCGCCGGGGGCGCACAGGCTGAACGGCAGCGTGCTCCGGTGGAAGGTGTGGCCGTCCGTGGTCCAGCCGGCCGCCAGGCCACGGGCGCCGCCGTCGTTCCAGCGGTCCTGCTGGAACACGGCGACCACGCGCTTGGGGTCGCGTGGATCGACGGACAGGTACGGCTCGACCTCGGTGGCCGGATAGACGATGCTGTCGGGGGACCTCGCTCCGATGGTGCACGTCGCGTACGGGTCGCCGTGGGACACCTTGACCAATGGTGTGCCGTCGGGGTTCCGGTCTGCTGCGGCGGGAGTCGCGCCGGTGACCGTGACGAGCAGGAGCGCGGCGGTGGTGACGGCGGTCAGGGGCAGGAAGACGCGCATGCAGGATCTCCTCCGGGCCTGTCGGCCGGCGTACGGGACCGCCGTCATCGGGGCGGCCTGGGGCGCGGAGGCGTACCGGAACCCGAGGATAGGGCGACTCCGCTTGGTCCTTTTCGGCGTTGCAGCCGGTGCCCTTGATGGGCCGAACGCCGGAGTCATCCCCGGGGTCGTCGAGGAGCACGGGCGGAGCCGACCGGCGGGTGCACCCTGCCGGTCGGCTCCTTGGTCGTGCTGTTACGGCGCCGTCTCGTAGGTCGCCGGAGAGGGCCGTGGGCCGCGTGCCGGTTGGCGATGCCGACGGGGTCGGCCTTGGCTCAGACGGGTTGGTGGAGCGGGATGACCTGTGCTGGACCTCTTCCACGGTGGCGATGGGTCAGGGCATCGGCAAAGGGCCACCTCAATGCGGACAGCGGCGCGGTCATCGCCCGCGCCAAAAGGAAGACTCCATCACCATCGGCATATCCAGGCTCGAGGCCGGCAGAACTGCTCCTTCTTCTGCACCTGTTCAAGACCTGCCGAGTGTCAACAACGCTCGTGATCAAAACAGCAGGGAAATCCGAAATCAACACCGCTAGGAAATGCGAACGACCTCGTCGGTCACTGTTCGACGCCACGGCCGAGGCCGCTCAGGACGGCGGCGAGCGCGGTGTTCAGGACGGCGCGGACCGTCTCGTAAGCGGTGACGGCCTTGGCGTCGAGACGGTCGGCGTCCACCATCGCGAGTGTCGCGCTGTCGTGACGGGCGCGGGCGGTCCACCCAACGGTCGACCGGGTGCCGTCACCCCCTACCTACCGCGCCGGGTGCACCGGCCGGACTGGATGCCCAGCCGTGCGCCGACCGGTCAAGTGATCGCCGGCATGGTCCCGTCAGGCAGCGCGCAGGCGTCGCCGGCGCTGACAGCGCCGACGGCGCTCACACCGGCAAGGGTTGCCGCGGCCAGGGCGAGCCCAGGTCCGCAGGATGCCCGCGAGGCAGGCTGGGCGCCGCGACCGGGCGGTGACTGCCCGGCCCCGGAGAGGCATGACGTCACCGACCTCCTCCGGCCGCATCGGTACGCCGCGTGTGCGTCGGTAGGAGCGGGGCGACGTCGATGTCGTTGGCGTCGAGACTGCTCACCGGGGCCGCGTTGTGTCCGGGCAGCCCGGGGTTGAGGAGGAGACGGGCCGTACCTGCCTCAGACCGGAGCCGGCGGGCGGCTGCCGCGCGCGGTCCTCTAACGCGGTTCGTGGGCCGCCGCCCGGCAGGCACCGGTCGCGGCGCCGCCCGCCACTCCGGCCCCGGTCAGCCCGGTCACACAACCCTGCAGGTCTCCGACCACGCCACGGCTGCAGGCCGCTGTGACGGAGTCGGAAGCGGTGGCACCGGCCAGTTCGGCCATCTTTGTGCAGGCGGGGATGTCCGCATGGACCGCGGGAGCGGCGAGGACCGCACCGCCGAGGGTGAGGGCCAGGCCGGTGAGGGCACCGGCGATACGGGTCGACGTGCGCATGGGACGCACCTGCCTTCCGGGTTGGTCGCGCGGTCCTGGTCCCGGCGGGCCGCCACGCGGTAAGGACGCCTGGCGACGCTCGGTGAGGGGTGCCCCGGCCGACGGGCTCACAGACTGACCGCACGATTCTTTGCGTCGCATCCATTGAGCCGCACCGGGACATGGTCGCCAGGCCGAAGGAGAGGGCCCCGGACCCGATGAGATGCACTCGGACCTCCGCTCGCGGGCCCCTCACTCCAGCGTCGCATCCTCTCGCCCGCCCGTCCTGGGCACCCGGGGGGCGGTCGACCTGGCGTGCCCGACGGGTCGGCACAGTCCCTGCGACTCTCCCGGCTACGCTCGGGCCGGAGCGCCCCGCGGCTCGTGGCTGCGGGGCGCCTTGTGGGGTTTAGTCGATCTTCTCCCCGTTGTGCGTACCGCCCTTGCAGAGGTTGTCCGTCAGATCGGCCGTTCCGCCGCCCTGCCTGCACTCTGAAGGGGTGACGTAGGATGCGGCACCCTTTGCAGTGGCGGCGGTGGCGGTGGCGGCGCCTGTGAGGCCGAGACCGGCGAGGGCTGCTGTGGCGATGACGGCGGCGAGGACTCGTCGAATGCGCATTTGGTTCCCCTTTCACAGATTGCCTCAGTTGGGGCACTAGCCAGCTTGATCTTCACCCATGTGGGTGGCACGTCATGCTGCGCCATTCGGGTGACAGTGCTGTCGGGTGCGGGGTCGGTGACGCGGCCCGTCGGACAGGCCCTGGAACGAAGAGACCACCTCGGTCGGATGGGTGGCCTCTTTCGTTGTTCCGGTGGGGGCAGCGTCCGCAACCGGCCCCATGCTCCTGTTCGGCACGCAGGTCCAGCAGGACCTTGTCGTCGGCCGCGTCGTCGGTGATGTGCCGCTTGGCCAGTAGCCGGCGGCGGTCGTCGACATCCGACGACTCAGCCCTGTGGGCGTCAACGAGTGGTTGTGACGTATTGGTCCGACGACAACTCGAACACCCGTACTCGTCGGCCGCAGGTCGGATTGACGGTCTCACGGGCCGGATGCATCCCCAATTTGGTCGCGATGCGTTCGGAGGCGTCGTTGCCCACTTGAGTGATGCTGACGATCCGCTCCAGCCCTCGCTCTTCGAACCCGAACCGCACAGCGGCCGCAGCGGCCTCGGTGGCCAAGCCCTGCCCCCAGTGGGAACGTCCCAGCCGCCAGCCGACCTCAACCGCCGGCAGTACCTCCGGCAAGAAGTCGGGCACCGAAAGGCCGGTGAACCCGACCACCTCGCCAGTGGACCGGATCTCCACGGCGAACAGGCCGAAGCCCTGGGACTCCCACTCGCTCTCCCATGCCTGGACCTTGGCGCGAGTCTGTTGTTCGTCAAGGACGCTGCCGTCACGGATCCACCGCATGACTTCGGGGTCGGCATTGACGGCAGCCATGGGCGCAACGTCTTCCTCCCGCCAGCGACGCAGGATCAAACGGGGAGTCTCAAGCGTGACCATCCGATCATTCTGGCTCACACGGCTCTCGCCATCCTCACCAGGTGTTCGAGTCGCGGTCCTCGACCAGAACGGTCCGGAAGTGCATCTGCCGCCCCGGGACGGTTATTGACCTTGAATGCGTGATGTCGTCATGGTGGCTGGCGTCGGAGACCGGTGCCGGTGAGGCAGCCGTCGAGGACGTCGTGGCGGTACTGAA
>NZ_JBEYEY010000061.1:0-5157 GCF_040703635.1 Streptomyces sp. NPDC007189 | reverse complement strand
CTGGCGACGCTGACCGAAGCCGGCCTGGGGCCCGAACCCCTCCAGTACCCGGGCGGCGCTCACGGCCCGAAGACGTCGTGGCTCACGGACCCGGATGGTTACCGGATTGAATTGGTGGAGTGGCCGTCCGGACATCCCGACGGCATCACCGCAGCAGATTTGGCCTGAGGCGGCCACGGTTCTGCGGAGTGACGAAGCTTCCCCTCGGCGCGACCGCGGCGCAACGCGAGGACATCCCACGACGATTACTCGCGCACGCGCGCCGCGATCCGATGGACGGCTGACATGGAGCGGCCCGAACGCCGCCCTTCAGATCCACCTCTTACCTGTATTTCCCACTACTTCCCATTTGAGTGAGAGGGCGGTGAGACCTGTACGCGGTTAAGTCTCCGTTCAGATTCCGTGCATGTCGACCGACGGATACTCCCCAAGATCCGGATCGCCCACTGCGTCCGGATTGAGTTTTCGGGAGTCCTGAAAGGCCGTTCATGCTCACGCCCCACAGCGAGCCGACCCAAGAGCGAGGCGCCGAGCCCGCGTCAGTGCGCGCCATCTCCGCCGTGCTGAACCGGCCCCGCGGCGGCGGGCCGGCGCCACCCGCGCCCCGCACGGGTACACCGCGACCAGCGTACGAGCTCCCAGTGTTGCTGGGCATCGTGACGGTCGCCGCCGTGCTCACCCTGTGGGACCTGGACGACAGCTCGTTCCATGGGTTCTACGCGGCCGGCGTGCGCAGCATGACCGACAATCCGGTCGCCTTCTTCTACGGATCCTTCGACCCGGGCAACACGATCACGATCGACAAGCTGCCCGGCTACCTGTGGCCGCAGGCCCTGTCGGCGCTGGTCTTCGGCTTCCGTCCATGGGCGCTGGTGCTGCCGCAGGCGATCGAAGGCATGGCCTGCGTGGTCCTGCTCCATGGTCTGGTACGCCGCTGGGCGGGTGTGCCGGCCGGTCTGCTGGCGGCGGGCTTTTTGACCCTCACTCCCGTGTTCGTCGGCCTTGGGCGGTCCGTCACGGAGGACTCGCCGTTCGCCCTTCTGCTGCTTCTGGCCGCCGCGGCCACCCAGCGGGCGACCGAGCGGGGCCGGGGCCGCCGGCTGCTGCTCGCGGGGGTGTGGGTGGGCGCGGCCTTCCAGTGCAAAATGCTGGAGGCCTGGGCGGTGCTGCCCGCGCTCGCTGGGACCTATCTCGTCGCCGCGCCCACGGCCCTGCGCCGTCGGCTCTTGGACGTCGCGCTGGCCGGCGCGGTGGCGTTCGGCGTGTCGCTGTCGTGGATGGTGGTGGCCACGCTGACCCCGGCATCCGAGCGCCCGTACCTCGACGGCACCACGGACAACTCGGCGTACGGTCTGGTCGTCGGCTACAACTTCCTGACCCGCTTCCACGGCCTCGACGCGGCCGCCGCCGGTAGCGTCGCCCCCAACGAGAGCTTGCGGACGGCCGGCACCGGGCCCGGCATGGGCGACAGCGTCTGGAAGATGTTCAGCCCCGGGATCGCCACACAGACCGGATGGCTGTACCCGCTGGCCGCGCTCGGGGTCGCGGGCGGCGCATGGGCGCTGTGGCGGCGGCGTGCGGCCCGCACGGACCGAATGCTGGCAGGCTATGTGCTGTGGGGGTCGTGGCTGGTCACGTTCTTCCTGGTGTTCAGCTTCGGCAGCGTGACCGGACACACCTATTACATGGGTGTCGTCGCCGTGGCGCTGGCCGCAATGGGCGGCGCCGGGGCCGTGCGGGCCTGGCGGGCGTGCCGCAGGGGCGGTCGACGGGCCTGGGTGCTGCCCAGCGTGATCGCCGTGAACCTCGCTTGGTGCGTGACCCTGACGCTGTGGTACCCGCACTTCTTCCCCTGGTCCGTCCCCACCGCCACAGCCCTCGGCCTGGTCGCCCTGGTGCTGTCCTGCATCCGCCGACGGCCGCGCCTCGTCACGGCCGGCCTGGCCGCCGGGCTCGCCGCGGTCCTGCTCATCCCGGCCGCCTGGTCGGGGTCGGCGCTGTCCCTGCGCTACAACCAGCCCGGCTCGCTGGGCCGCGTGGGCCCCACCAACCACCGGGTGGGCAACCCGCTCGCGAAGCTCGGCCCGACCCGGGAGCGCCTGCTGGCCTACCTGACCGCGCACCGAGGCGGCGCCGAGTACCTGGCCGCAGTGCCCGGCTGGTGGGAGGCCGCGCCCTACATCATCTCCGCCAACGCGCACGTGCTACCCGTGGGCGGCTTCACCGGTCGGGTCCCGTATCCGACGTCCGGTGGCTTCCGCGGGCTCATCGACACCGGCCGGCTGCGCTACGTCGTCCTGAACCGCGCCGAGGCGAACATGAGCCTGCGCCACGCGGTCACGCCCACTGCCGTGATCGTGCGCTGGACCGTCGGCCACTGCACGGTCGTGCCCTCGGCGGCCTACGGCTCCGGCGACCAGGCGGAGGCGCTGTACGACTGCGGCCCGGGTCACGAGAGGGGCCCGGGCCGCAGCACATGAAGGTCTGTCATCGCCGGTGACTACGGCCCCTTGTTTCACTCCGCGATCACGGGTCGCCCGTGCTCCGTGGGCCGACGGCTGACCGTGCCGGTCGCCGACAGGAAGAGGCGTCTGTCGGCGGACGGCCTCTTAGCCGGTATGACCATGACACAGCGGTGGCCCTCAGCCCTCGACGGTGCCCGGACGCCTGAGCAGACCGATGATTCAAGTCCTGCCGGAGTGTCAGAGCTGGTAGAAGTCGGAGTAGTGGTCGGGCGAATACCAGACCACGCCGGTGTTGGAGTCGACGACGATCCGGTAGGCGTCCCGATGGGCGCCGCAGGTGCGCGGGTAGACGTCGTACTCGTAGAAGGTGTCACCGGACGGCAACTGCCCGTCATTGTTGTAGAACACACCGCCCGCGTAGCTGCACTCGCCGTCCGGCCAGTCGTACCAACCCCGAGCGGTCGGGTAGCCGAGGTCGGACCAGGCCGAGTTCGCCGAGGCCGCGTCGGAGCATCCGTCGACGCTGCAGGAGCCGTAGACCGCCGCAGTCGCGGCAGGGCTGTTGACGGCGGACGCAGTGAGCACGGACGCGATGGCGGCGAACAGCACCGCGAACCGCTTCGCCCAGGACAGCTGGGGACGTCGCAGAGTCAGCAAGGAACCCTCCAAGTAGAATCACGCATGGACATGACATATTGATCCTCTTGCGTGGCATCCGGGTGTATCGCCGGTTGCGGGGAGGGGGAATTGCGTTTGAACTTGTCGATGCGTAAGAAATGGTCGTTGGCCAGGTGCGATTCCGGAGTGCGGCGGCCGGACGGCGCACCTTGGACGAATGGGCTCGGTCGGCTCGGACCCGGCCCTCAGGTCGACCCGTGGAACAGGACGGTCCGTCGCGCTCGTGGGCGGCGGCCTCGGCCAAGCAGGTGGGTCAGGTCTGCCAGCAGGTCGACTCTGTGCTCTGAACAGGCGGAGTCGCGCCACCGGGTGGCGACGAGCCACGCGGTGTAGAGGTGTCTCGGCTGGTTGCGCCGATTGTGAGCAGGAGTGGGCGGATATCTTCCGTCGGCGACGATCGCCGCGACCGCGCGGGGCCGCGGCCGGCTCGGTGGCTGTCGGACCAAAGGTTTGGACCCGCGTATCTGTTCGGTTGGATGCCACTACGGCAGATGATGCGGCACCTGCACAGCTCACATCTCGAGCAGAGTTGGCAGGGGAGGCCGAGCAGGGGTTGTCATTGTCCGGACGGCGATGAGCCGGTGGCAGGGCATCGTGGTGACCAGAGCAGGAGGCTCGAGCTATGGCGACTACTTGTCCTTCGACCGGGCGCGGACCCTGCTGCGTGGATCACGCCGTCCGGCTTGATGTCGTTCATGCGGGGCGGGCCTGGGGATGGCATCCACACATCGTCGAAGGCTTCACAAGCAAAGCTTCCCTTGCGCCACCGCAACCGAATCGTCAGCCGTAGACTCGCCCCAGGATCGGCTCTCGGCCGCCCAGCCCCTCCCCGGCACGCTTCGCGGCTTCAGCCCTTCGCCGTGAGCTGGGTGCGGATGAGCTGGGCTCAGTCCTCGTCCTGGGCTCGTCGGTAGAGCTTGGCGATGTCGTCGTCGAAGTATGCGGCGTAGGAGACATCGTCCTGGTCGCCGCCGCCCTCGTGGCCGCCCAGGACGCCGATGACCGTGCCGGTGTGGCTCTTGGGGTCGTAGTCGGTGAGCCAGGGGCTGCCGCTGGTCCCGTCCTCGAGGTGGGTGCATTGGATGCGCAGCTGGGTGTCGCTGAACTTCGTGGTGCGGTTCTGGCACGAGATGGGGGTATCGCGGCTGGTGGGGTAGCCGGTGATCTTGACCTTGTTGTCGAAGCCGCGGTCTGTACCGAGGGTGTTGCCGCCCAGGAGGTCCTGGATGTCCTTGCCGTGCTTCTGGTCCAGGACGAGGAAGGCGACGTCGAGGTCCTCGTCCTGCGACTTGGCCCAGCGGTCGTCGACGACCACCTTGCTGACCTTCCACAGGCCGGTGGGTTCGTCGCCGTTGCGGTAGCCGGGGGCGAAGACCAGGTCGTTCAGCGGCTGTCCGGAGTCGGCGTCGAAGGCGCAGTGGGCCGCGGTGATCAGCATGTTCCGGCCCGGACTCTGCACCACGCTCGCCGTGCAGAAGTGGGCGCCGCGGTCGTCCTTCTCGAAGACCGCGCCGATCCGGGCGTTCTCCTCGGTCCTGCGGGGGGTGTACGCGGTCCCGTCCTTGGCCGGGGCCGTAGCGGGGAGGTCCTGGTCCTGGCCCCGCTGGGACTGGCCCGGCTCGCCGGACTTGCCGAAACCGCTGCGCCCGCTGCTTCTGGCCGCATGGGTTTGCCCCGAGGCGTCGCCCATCACTGCGGCTGCCCCGACGATGACGAGCGTCAGGGGCAGGATGGATTTCCTGGCTAGCGAGCGCACAAGGTCATTATCGACGCGGGCCGGGAGTTCGGGAGGTGCTTCACCGGGGACTCCCGTCACAATCCACCGCCCGGATCGGCCATCGGCACCCTGGCCGAGCGTGCTACCCGCGACGTCATGCTCCTGCACCGGTCCGGCGACCCGTGAGTACGACACGGCCGTTTTTGGCGGTGACGTTCGCCGTGACCGCCTCGGCGCGGGTACGCGCCAGATCGCGCGCGTCGGCGTCCGTTACCCGGCTCAGCAGCACGTGCGAGA
>NZ_JBEYEY010000060.1:0-5487 GCF_040703635.1 Streptomyces sp. NPDC007189 | reverse complement strand
CAGCCCGCCCCCTTGCGCATACCTCATAACGTCGGCATACCGCAGGGATCATGAGGCGTCAGCCCCTACGACACCACGCTTTGAAGGTCAGTAGGTGAACGACAGGCACGGGCCGCAGACCAGTGAGGACGCTATTCATGGCGCGTCGTCACTCACCTCTGACGATGTCTCCGCATTGATCCCGCTCCTTCTTGCAGAGGTGGAGGGGGCTTTCGACAGCTCCCGTTGGGCGTTGGTGAACTCCGGCACCGAACGGGTCAAGTGGCGGGTGTACGCCGGGGCCGCACTGAGCCACTGCTGTCGGTTGCTGGCGGAGATGGAGACGGCGGGCCGCGCTCACCAGGAGATGGCGGTGCGACTTCTGGGGCGGGCACATCTGGAGGCCTGGGTGGTGTGCCTGTACATCCAATTTGGTGAGTACCCGGCCTTGGAGCGGCTCGGCCAGGCCGAACTGCGTCATCTGTACGGACTCCAGCAGGAGGCCGACACCATCGACGCCATGCTCGCGGCCGATCGCAAGGAAGCCCGGAGACGGCGGAAGAAGGCCGAGAAGGCGAACGCCGGCATAGCTCGGTGGAACGCGGCCAATCCCACCGAAGTGGCCAAGCTATTCCACGAGTTGCCGCATGTGCCGCGACTGAAGCCGATCGGCATCGACCTCAACGAGACGATCGCGGGGTTCGGTCCCTTGACAGCTCAGGAGCTGACAGTCTCCGAGATGGTGGACACCCTCACCAAGTGGGGGCCGACACGCGGCTTCGCCACGGAGAGCTTTCGCACTCTGTACTTCTACTACCGTCTGCTGTCTGGACTCGGGACCCATGCCACCATGACCGTTCTCGACCAGTATGTGCCGATCCGACCGAGCGACTCGTTCGTCAGAGTGAGGGCAGCCCCAAGCCTTGGGGCGGCGGCCGACCAACTGCGGTGCACCGCGTTGTATGCGACCGCCTACGCGGCGGGATACGTACTCAGTACTCAGGGGTGTGATACACCCGTCGCCGACCGCATCGAAGCCACGCTCTACCCCGACCCTGATGGCCGTGCCGCCTGGTCGCCCGGGACCAAGTCGGGCTAGGAAACGGCTGCCACGGCCGTCCGCAAAACGGTCGTGGCAGCACCTCGCACCGGATCCGGGCATGGACCATCATGAACTCACACCCGGCCACACCACTGGCTACGCCCACTCCACGCCCAGCTCTTGCAGCGCGTCCAGCTGCTCCGCGCTGAGCTTGTCCCGCCGGGCCTTGGTGTTCGACACCCACACACCCAGCTTTACGGTCACCGGCTCCGCCTCGCCCTCGACCGCGATCTCCTCGGCGTGTCCGCGCGGCACCGGCCGGTCCGCACCCTCTCGCTCGATCCACTGTGTGAGGGCTGTCAGGCCGCGCTGGAACGCCTGCTGCGCCTTGCCCGGGCCCTTCGCCGCACGCTTGGCCGCCGGGGCGGGAGACGGCTCCTCCAGCGGTTTGATGCCCAGCACGGTCAGCCGCTCCTGCTGTTCGGGTAGGAGTCGCGCCCAGGTGGCCGGCTGTTTCTGCTGCTGGAGCCACTTGCCGATGTCGTCGCCGTCCATGAACACGCCGGGTGCGATGTCGGGCAGGCTGCCGTCGGCGTCGACCAGGTCCGCCAGGACGCGGTAGTGGCGTTGCCAGTCCAGCGGCCACGGGCAGTTCCAGTCCGGGTCGATGGCGGCCAGCTGCGCGGCGCGCTGTTCCGCCCGCTTGGAGTCTTTGCCGAGGCCGTTCTTCGCGCCCTTCCTGCGAAGGTTGGCCATGTGCTGCCCGATGGGTACAGGGTCGCCGCCGGCCGGGTCGTCCCAGACGGCGTCCTGGCGGGGGGCGAGGTGCCCGGTGGCCCGCCGGTAGGACCGGAGCGCGGCGAGTTTTGCTTCCCACGCCTCTTCGCCGGGTTCCCACACCATCCCGGCCTCGGGCGCGTCCAGCAGCTCCTTGCGGTGCGGATCGAGTTCGCCGGCGCGCAGCGTCTTGCGCTGCTGGTGCACCCACCGCCCCAGCGGGAAGTTCTTGGTGACGCCGACCTCGACTTCGGTGTCGTACGGGACGGCGTACAGGCCCGTGATCCCGTTCTCCCTGCGCCAGCGCAGCAGCGCCTCGTAGCCCTCCAGCCACACCAGCGACTCCGGCCGGTACACCCGCGTACGGAGGAAGGCCGCGATCGTGGCGGCGTCGCGCGGGCTGGAGAAGTGCAGCAGCGCGGACTCGGCAGCGGCGTCGGCGCCGTCCGGCTCCTGGTCCTCGCCGCCGGCCCCGACGATCCGCCCGTCGTCATCGCGCTGGATGTGGACCTTGCGCTTGCCACGGGTGAGCGCGCGGGAGGCGAGCTGCTCGACCAGGCGCTCATCGTGGCTGCGCAGGCCCTGGAGCACCGCCACGAGCGGCTTGAAGCTCGCGGAGGCGACCATGTCCTGCGGGTCCTCGCCGGGCTGGAGGAAGACGGGCACGATGATCCTGGCCACTTTGGTGCTGCCGTCCTGGTTGGGCCGGAGCGCGCGGCCGATGTTCTGCACGATCTCCACCTGGGAGCCGCGGGTGTCGGCGAAGCAGATCGCCTCCACCCCCCGCTCGCCGGTGATGTCCACGCCCTCCCCGAGCACCCGCACCGAGGCGAGGAACGCCCGGTGCACCCGCCGGTTGTTCGCGTCGATGCCGTTGGCGAACTGCCGCAGCACCTCGCGACGCTCGGTGACGAGGTGGTCGCCGCACAGCCACGCCGCCCACACGCGGTCCGGTGGGACGTGGCGGCCGGGCTCCAGCTCGTAGAACTCCGCGTCGATGGAGGACTTCGGCAGCTTGTCCGCAGCGGCCAGGTCCTCGTCGGAGACGTCGTTGACGTACAGCTCGGCAGCGGTCTGAGGCAGCTTTGCCGCGAACGCGGCGGCCTCCTCCACCCGCTGGTGGAACGTCATCACGGTGCGCAGGTTCCACTTCGCGGCGTGCTCCAGGAGCGCGGTCTGCAGCAGCGCCATGCGCCGGCCCCGCTGCGCCTCGTCCGATTCCCCGTCGACGGGGGAGGGGTCGCGGATTTCCAGCACGTCGATCTCGAATCCCGCGAGGATTCCGCGCTCGATCGCCTCCGAGAGCCCCAGTTCGGCCAGCCACGGCCCGTATGTCTCGGAGTCCTGGCCCATCGACGCGATCTCCAGCTCCTGGCCGTCCGCGGCCCTTCGCGGCTGGGGAGCCGCCAGGATGCGCGGGGTCGCCGTGAGGTAGAGCCGGAAGTCGGCGGGGATCCGCTGGTTGTCGTGTATCGCGGCCCACGGACGACCGAGATCACCGGCGGTGCCGTGGGCTTCATCCACTATCGCGAGGTCGAAGCCTGCCATCTGCTGCCCGTACAGCCGTTCTCCGCCCGCCAGAGCGGCCTCCAGCGGCCCGCGAACCTTCCGCTGGCCCTCGGGAGCGTCGATGTCCTCGCGGTCCACCAGGGAGGCGTACGTGGCGAGCACGACGACCGGCCCGGACCCAGCCCACAGCGCGAGCTGGATCGGGTTCGTGGTGGTGCGCACTCCCAGCGAGTTGAGCACCGGGTCGTTCTCCAGCGAGCACACCGCGACCATGGGGGAGTCGTGACCCACCGCCCGCCACGCCTGGGCGGTCTGCACGAGCAGGTCCAGAGTCGGCACGGTCACAAGGATCCGGCCGCCCCGGAAGCACTCCAGCGCGCACGCGGCCGCGGTGATCGTCTTACCTGATCCGGTCGCGGAGACGATCATGCCCCGCATCCCTTCCGGAGGCACAGGTGATCTTGCAGGAAATCCGACCCATTTCCGGAAGCTCGATTTCTGTTGAACCTGGTGTTCTCGGAGCTGGATCAAAAGAGTTCTCCCGGCTCGGGAAGGACCTGTTCGACGGAAGCGATCCGGTAGCCGCCGCGCTGGTAAAGGCCGCCGTCTTTGCCGTGTACAGCCCAGGCCCGCTCGGCCGCTGCGTCGGCTGACGCGGCCATCAGGTGGACGACGGGAGCCGGCGCATCCGGGCTGGAGCAGCCGGCAGCAGGCCGGACATCGACCCGGTAGACGCGATACCGACAGATTTCCGGGCCCGTAACCCCGGACCGCTCGGCCTCGTCCACGTCCCTCATCAGCCGCTTCAGACGCTGCAGTTCGTAGCGGAGAGCACGCACGTCACGGGCGGGCACGTACGCGGCCATCCGCTCCGCTTCCATCAGACGGGCGATCCGCTCCCACTGAAGGCACCGCAGTTCCGCGATGAACAACTCGCTCAAGCGATGCGGTTCGGGCAGGGCCGTCCCCGCCTTCCCAGCGCGTTCTCGAGCCAGGCGCGCCTGCGCATCCACGTGGTGGCGATCGAGCCCGGCAGCGCTCGCGACCACTCCGAGGCGGACAAGCTCATGCGGAAGATACTCGTAAATCAACACGCGCACCGCCCCCTGCCGGGTCTCCCTTAATTACGCCAATGGTACATGCTGCATCACGCCAAGATGCAGACAGACGAATCCCTCACGCGAGCCCCCTCCGCATCCCGCTGCCCAACCCTGATTTTCACCGCGCATCGGGGTACACGCCCCCGCATGGCACCGAAGAGTGAACGTATCCAGTTCCTGCGGGCCGTGCGGCAGCTGCACCGCATCCGCTCCTTCTACGCCGTGGGCGCCCTGCTGTGGGCGGCGTCCTCCGCCTGGACCGGCTGGCAGGCACCCGGAAGCCGACAGATGTGGGTATCCGTCCTCCTCCTGACCGTCTTCACCGCTCTCCTCGTCACCGCCGGCCTGTCCCTGAGGCGCCTCGCAGTTCCCTCGACGGGCCGACCCGCCCATCACGCCGCCCCGCGCAAGACGGCAAGCACCCGGCACGCCCACGCCTGAGATCCCGTCAGCGTGCTTGCACGCCGGGCCAGGGTATGGCCGGGTGGGGATGCGACTTCGAAGGGGCCACTCATGTCTGTGGGGGCGGTGGCCGGGCATACGGGTTTCACTTCCCATCGAGAGGAGCTCGTCATGCTCGGCATAGTCGCGGCAGTGCTGTTCTTCATCGCGTTCCTTATCAACGCGGCAGAGATCAGCACCAATCACACGTTCTCGTCAGTCAACGTCATGCTCCTGGGACTGACCGCACTGGCCCTGCACGTTGCGGGAATCGGCAGCACTTGGTCCCGTAGACGCTGACCCCACGTCAAGCCCCCCAACCCGCAGAGGCCAGCCGGAGGACCACCACAACCCCGCCCTTGCTGCTGCTCGGGCCGTAGGCCCGTTGAGCGTGCCGCGCGAAGCGTGGCACGCCTGGTGACGCGGAGCGTCACGGTGGCTGGAGCGCAGCGGAAGCCACCAGGACGGCCCGCAGGCCGGCCTGCTCCCCGAGCGCAGCGAAGGGGAGCACCAACGAGCCCGCGAAGCGGGCCCGTTGGGCGGGGCGCGCAGCGCGCCGCCAGCGCTCACGCGGAGCGGGAGCGCGAGCCGGTGCAGCGCGCCCGGGCGCTCGACGGGCTCGTCACGGACGGCCTGGTG
>NZ_JBEYEY010000059.1:0-6086 GCF_040703635.1 Streptomyces sp. NPDC007189 | reverse complement strand
AACTCACCGGCCAGCGAGTCCAGGACCACATCCATACCCCGGCCGTCCGTCACCGCCAGGAACGCCGCCTCGAAGTCCGTATCACGCGAGGACGCGATGTGCCGGTCGTCCAAGCCCAGTTCGCGAAGGTGGCCCCACTTGCCGACACTCGCCGTACCGAACACCTCGGCGCCCATGTGCCGGGCCAACTGCGTCGCCGCCATCCCCACACCACCGGCCGCCGCATGCACCAACACCCGCTCGCCGGCCTGCACCGAGCCGAGGTCCGTCAGCGCGTAGTACGCCGTGAGGAACACCACCGGCACCGAAGCCGCCTGCGTGAACGACCAGCCCTGCGGGATCCGCGCGACCCTGCGTGCGTCCGCGACGGCAACCGGGCCGAAGGAGCCGGAGAACAGGCCCATCACCCGGTCGCCGACGGCCAGTTCGGTCACACCGGGGCCGATCTCGGTCACCACACCGGCACCCTCGAGGCCGAAGTCCTTGGCGTCACCCGGATACATGCCGAGGGCGTTGAGCACATCACGGAAGTTGAGACCCGCCGCGCGTACGGCGATCCGGACCTGCCCCTCCCCCAGCTCCGACCGCGCGTCGACGGGCGTAAGGGCAAGCCCCTCCAGTGTGCCCTTCTCCGCGATGTCCAGCCGCCAGGCCGACTCCCCCACCGGCGGCGTGAGAACGCTTGTCGACGCACGGCCCAGCCGAGGCACGTACACGGCCCCACTGCGCACCGCCAACTCCGGCTCACCCGAAGCCAACGCACCCGCGACAACCCCCCACGACTCCTCCGCACCGTCCACGTCCAGCAGCACGAACCGCCCCGGAGCCTCCGCCCGCGCCGCACGCACCAGACCCCACACCGCAGCCTGAGCCGGGTCGGGGTCCTCCTCACCGATCGCGACGGCACCCTCGGTCACGACCACCAACCGAGCGCCCTCGAACCGCTCCTCCGCCAGCCAGGTCTGCACATGGGCGAGCACCGTGCGGGTGATCTCGTGAGCGGCGTCGGCCACATCACCGGCCGGCCGCTTCACCCGGATCAGGACGTCCGTGCCGGGTTCGACCGCGCCACCGGGCAGCTCGTCGGAGAGGTGGGCGGCGTACGTCGGTCCTTCCGGGGCGACCGGTACGGGCATCGGCGTCCAGTCCAGCTGGAAGAGGCTGTCGGGCCTGCCGGCGTCGGTCGCGGTGAGCGCGCCGGTCGCCTCTCGCAGGGTCAACGACTTGACCTCGGTGACCAACTCGCCAGCCGTGTCAGCGAGTTCAAGAGCGATGGTGTCCGCACCGACCGGGATCATCCGCACGCGCAGTTCCCGCGCTCCGGACGCCCACAGCGACACCCCGGCCCACGAGAACGGCAACCGGGCCCGGCCGTCACCGAACACCGGCGAGAACAGCGCCGCGTGCAGCGCGGCGTCCAGCAACGCCGGATGCAGACCGAACCGTCCCGCGGCCGTCTCCTGCTCCTCGGGCAGGGCGACCTCGGCGAAGACCTCATCACCGCGCCGCCAGACGCTCCGCAGTCCGCGGAACACCGGCCCGTACGACAGACCCAGGCCCGCGAAACGCTCGTACACCTCCTCCACGGGCTCCGCGACCGCCTCCTGCGGCGGCCACACGGCGAAGTCGAAGTCGGTCCGGGGAGCGGTGTCCGTGAGTTCGGCCAGGGTCCCGGTCGCGTGGAGGGTCCACGGCCGGTCGTCGGTCAGATCCTCGGCGCGGGAGTGGATCTCCAGCGGGCGCCGGCCGGAGTCGTCCGCCGCGCCGACCCGCACCTGGACCCGCACACCACTGCGCTCGGGCAACACCAGCGGCGCCGCGATCGTCAACTCCTCCACCCGGTCGCAGCCCGCCGACTCACCAGCCCGCAACGCCAGCTCCAGAAAGCCGGTCCCCGGGAACACCACCGAACCGGCCACCACATGGTCACGCAGCCACTCCTGCGCCCCCGGCGCCAGACGGCCCGTCAGCAGCACCTCACCCTCACCACCGGCCAGCTCCACCGCCGCACCCAGCAACGGATGCTCCGCCGAACCCAGACCCACGGCGCCGAGGTCCTTGGCGCGCAGTGCGGAGGCCGAGGGCCAGAAGCGGCGGCGCTGGAAGGCGTACGTCGGCAGCTCCGCAGCGGACCGGGCGTCAGCGGACGTCCCGGCGAACAGGGCGCTCCAGTCGAGCGCCGTGCCCCGGGTGAAGAGTTCGGCCGCCGCCGACAGGACCGAGCGGGCCTCCGGGCGGTCCTTGCGGAGCGCGGCGACGAGCAGACGGTTCTCGGCGTCGTCGCTGGTCGACTGGGCGAGCGCGGTCAGCGTGCCGTCCGGGCCCAGCTCCACGTACCGGGTGACGCCCTGCTCCTCCAGGCGCCGCACACCGTCGGCGAAGCGCACCGGGCGCCGTACGTGCCGGACCCAGTGCTCGGCCGACATCAGCTCTTCGGCGGTCGCGGACTCGCCGGTCAAGGTGGAGACGATCGGAATGCGCGGCTCCGCCGGAGTCAGGCTCTCGACCACGGCCCGGAAGCCGGCGAGCATCGGCTCCATCAACGGCGAGTGGAACGCGTGGCTCACCCGCAGTCCCGTCACCTTGCGGTCCTGCGCCCGGAAGTGCGCCGCGATCTCCTCCACCGCGCCGGCCTCACCAGAAACCACCACTGCCTGAGGGCCGTTGACCGCGGCCAGGCCCACGCGCACGTCATCGAGGAACGGCCGTACCTCGTCCTCCGACGCCTGCAGCGCCACCATCGCACCACCCGGCGGCAGCGCCTGCATCAGACGGCCGCGCGCAACCACCAGGCGGCAGGCGTCGGACAGCGACCAAACCCCGGCAACATGTGCCGCGGCGATCTCACCGATGGAGTGACCGGCCAGCACGTCCGGGCGGACGCCCCAGGACTCCAGCAGCCGGAACAAGGCCACTTCGAGGGCGAACAGGGCCGGCTGGGCGTACTCCGTGCGGTTCAGCGCCTCTACGTCCTCGCCGAAGACGACCGCCTTGAGGTCGAAGGGGAGTTCCGCGCCGACCGTGTCGAAGGCCTCCGCGAACACCGGGTACGTGGCGTACAACTCGCGGCCCATGCCGAGGCGTTGCGAGCCCTGGCCAGCAAACAGGAACGCTGTACGACCGCCGGTCTGTACCGTGTTCTGGATGGTGCCGGGTTCTGTCCGGCCCTCCGCCAGGGAGTGGAGTGCGCCCAGCAGTTCGTCGCGGTCGCCGGTCAGGACCACGGCGCGGTGCTCCAGCACCGTCCGTGTAGTGGCCAGAGCGAGGGCGGTGTCGGCGAGGGCGAGATCCGGGCGGCCTTCGATGAAGCGGGCCAGCTGCTGCGCCTGCGCGGGCAGCGCACCGCCCGCCGCGGACAGCACCCAGGGCAGGACCCGCGGGAACGTCGAATCCTGCGCCGGCGCAGTCCCGTCCGCCTCGGCCGGGCTCTCGGGCGCACCCTGAGGGGCGTCCTGAGGGGCTTCTTCGAGGATGACGTGGGCGTTGGTGCCGCTGATACCGAACGACGACACACCCGCCCGGCGCGGACGGTCACTCTCCGGCCATGCCCGCTCCTCCGTCAGGAGCGCGATGTCACCCGCCGTCCAGTCCACGTGCGACGACGGCTCGTCCACGTGCAGCGTGCGCGGCAGCACACCGTGCCGCATCGCCATCACCATCTTGATCACACCACCGACACCGGCGGCAGCCTGCGTGTGACCGATGTTCGACTTCAACGAACCCAGAAGCAGCGGCCGTTCACGGTCCTGACCGTAAGTGGCCAGGAGAGCCTGCGCCTCGATGGGGTCACCCAACGGCGTGCCCGTACCGTGCGCCTCCACCGCATCCACATCACCCGGCTTGAGCCCGGCGCCGGCAAGTGCCTGGCGGATGACCCGCTGCTGAGAGGGACCGTTCGGAGCGGTCAGTCCGTTGGAGGCACCGTCCTGGTTCACTGCGGACCCGGCGACGACGGCCAGCACACGGTGACCGTTACGGCGGGCGTCGGACAGCCGCTCCACCAGCAGCAGGCCCACGCCCTCCGACCACGCCGTGCCGTCCGCGCCGTCCGAGAACGCCTTGCACCGGCCGTCCGACGCCAGCCCCCGCTGCCGCGAGAACTCCAGGAAGGTGTCCGGGGTGGACATGACGGTCACACCGCCGGCCAGGGCGAGGTCGCATTCGCCGGAGCGCAGGGCCTGTGCCGCCAGGTGCAGGGCGACCAGCGAGGAGGAGCACGCCGTGTCGACCGTCACCGCAGGACCCTCGAAACCGAAGGTGTACGCGATACGACCGGACGCCACGCTGCCGGTGTTGCCGGTCAGGAGGTAGCCGTCCGTGCCCTCGGAGGTGCCGCGCAGCGATGTGCCGTAGTCCTGGGCCATGGCGCCGGCGAACACGCCGGTGCGGGAGCCGCGCAGGCTCGCCGGGTCGATACCGGCCCGCTCGAACACCTCCCACGACGTCTCCAGCAGCAGCCGCTGCTGCGGATCCATCGCCAGCGCCTCACGCGGCGAAATACCGAACAGGGCGGCGTCGAAGAGTGGAGCGTCGTAGAGGAATCCACCCTCGCGGACGTACGTGTGTCCCGCCCGGCCCGGCTCGGGATCGTAGAGAGCGTCCAAGTCCCAGCCCCGGTCGCCGGGGAACGCACCGATGGCGTCACCACCCTCCCGCACCAGCCGCCACAGATCCTCCGGTGAACCGACCCCACCCGGGAAACGGCACGCCATACCGACGATGACCACCGGGTCGTCGCCCACGGCGACCGGGGCCGGGAGCAGTGCCTCGTTCGCGGGCTGGGCGCCGCCGACCAGCTCGGTCGTGATGTGCCGGACCAGGGCGGCCGGGGTGGGGTAGTCGAAGATCAGGGTGGCGGGGAGCCGCATCCCGGTGGCCGCGTTGACGCGGTTGCGCAGTTCGACAGAGGTCAGGGAGTCGAAGCCGAGTTCCTTGAAGGTGTGCTCCGGCTCGATGTCGGCTGCCGAGCCGTGGCCGAGGACGGCAGCCGCCGCGCCACGGACCAGCTCCGAAACGAGCCGGTCTCTGTCCGCCGGCAGCGCCGCCGTGAGCTGGGCCTTGAGGTCCTGGCCGTGGGTTCCGGCACCCACTTCGGCCTTGCGGCGGGTGCGGACCCGGACCAGGGCCCGCAGCAGCGCGGGCACTTCGTCGGCCGCGCGCCGACGCATGCCGGCGAGGTCGAGCTCCATCGGCAGGACGGCGGCCCGCTCCAGCGCAGCGCCCCGCTCCAGTGCGACATCCAGGAGCGCGAGTCCCCGCTCCGGTGCCAGCGGCTGCATGCCCTCGCGGGCCATGCGGCGCAGGTCGGCCTCGGAGAGTTCCGCTGTCATACCGGCCCCCGGAGCCCACGGGCCCCAGGCCAAAGACGTCGCGGGCAGACCGGCCGTGCGGCGCACGCAGGCGAAGGCGTCCAGGAAGGCGTTCGCCGCCGCGTAGTTGGCCTGACCGGCACCGCCGAAGGTGCCCATGACGGACGAGAAGACGACGAACGCGGCCAGGTCCGCGTCGCGGGTCAGCTCGTGCAGATGAGCCACCGCGTCGGCCTTCGGCCGCATCACCCGGGACACACGTTCCGGCGTCAGCGACGCCACGACACCGTCGTCGACGATGCCGGCGGTATGGACGACGGCCGTCAGCGGGTGCTCGGCCGGGATCGCGCCGAGGGCGGCGGACAGCTGGTCGCGGTCGGCCACGTCTACGGCGACCACCTCGACCTGAGCACCCAACTCACCGAGTTCCGATACCAGTTCGGCGGCACCAGGCGCCTCCAGGCCACGCCGGCTGGCCAGCAGCAGGTGCCGTACGCCGTGCTCCGTGACCAGGTGCCGAGCGACCAGCGCGCCCAGACCGCCCGTGCCACCGGTCACCAGAACCGTGCCCTGCGGGTCGAGCGGCACCGGGACCGTCAGCACCACCTTGCCGACATGGCGTGCCTGGGACAGATACCGGAAGGCATCCGGCGCGCGGCGCACGTCCCAGCAGGCGACGGGGAGCGGCTTCAGCGCACCCGCCTCGAACAGCTCCACCAGATCGGTGAGCATCTGCCCGATCCGCTCGGGCGCCACGTCCATCAGGTCGAACGCCTG
>NZ_JBEYEY010000058.1:0-6195 GCF_040703635.1 Streptomyces sp. NPDC007189 | reverse complement strand
TCAGCCCGCCCCCTTGCGCATACCTCATAACGTCGGCATACCGCAGGGATCATGAGGCGTCAGCCCCTACGACACCACGCTTTGAAGGTCAGTAGTTCGGGGGGAAGCCGCTCGCGGCGGTCTCGCACAGACCGAGATTCTGCACGCTGAGATCGAATCCGCTGTGCAGTCGCAGAGGGCACCTCAATGCGGGCGCCTACAACATGCCGGCGACCGGCTGCTTCCCGCTCTCGGCACTGGTACAGCATTGGCGAGTTCCGTTGCGGCAATGCTGGAAGCCCTCCAGCGCTTCCCGTGGCCATGAGCCTCCTGAGGCATGTAGCACCCCTGCTGAACTCCTGAGCCCCGCGCGCCATACCGGAGCTTCACGGGCCGCGGGGGTCTTGCCGTGGCCTTACCCGGGGAGGGCGGGCTGGTGCGTAGGATGCGCGGCTAACGGATCACTGGGAGGGGACAGTATGAGAACACGTATACGGGTCACGGCGGTTGCAGCCGCGGCGGCACTGGGTTTGGTGCCGATCAGCGTAGGCACAGCGTCCGCGGCCCCGGCCGGCACGCAGGCGTCCGGGCCTCACCAGATTGGGACCTTGAAGGAGTGGGCCAGCGGCATCCCCAGTTCCTTCCAACGGGGCGGCACGATCGACGTCACCATGTCCTACACGCAGAAGTCCCCGGACGTCCTGGCCCCGGCCGGCTTCGCGCTGTCCTTGTGGAACTTCGCCGCCCCCGGCCTCATGCAGATGCGCGGCATCTCCGCCATGTGGTGGAATCCGGTACACCACCGCTGGGAGAAGGCCAGCTACTACAACTCCAACGGACTGATCGGTCTCAATCTGCCCGGCTACTCGCCCACGGTGAAGGTCGCCTCCGGCAAGGTCGGCCACGTCTACCTGCACGTCACCTTCAGCAAGACCGCCTACACGGGCACGTGGCACTTCGAGCCGATGGTGAACTCCTACTGGCTGCTCACCTCGAAGGGCGCCTACGACAACAACTACCTCGGCGACAGCAGGAGCCAGTACACCTCCACCCTGCGCCCATGAGCGGATGCGCCGGCTCACCGCCGTGTCCCGCACGCCTGTTCTGTGGTTCCCGGTCCGGCGGCGGGGATAGCCTGTCGACAGTGTTCGTGGCGTTCCCTCCGCGCCGCCTGTGGCGGGGCGCCGCGCATACGACTGGTCACGCCGAGCACCACGCACTATATGTCCGATTGCAGCCGGGTGTGAGCCTCGCCTGGCACTCGGCCGCCGCGCTGATGAAGCGGCATCTTCCAGCGCCCGTGCGCGGCCTTTGCGGATCGGGGACAGAGAGATGGGCCGTAAGGCCTGACGCCCGGTGTGCTTCTGGTTCTGTCCTGGATCGGCGGGTACTTGCAGCGCCATGGGATCTTTGGGTTCGCCGGTTTTGCTGGTGTTGTTCGTGGCCAGTGCCGCTGTCATTTGGTTCGCGGGTATCAAGCTGTCGGACACCACCGATGTGCTCGCCGAACGGCTTCACCTCGGCAGCGCGTTGGGCGGTCTGATCCTGCTGGCGATCGCCACGAACCTTCCCGAGATCGCGATCACCGCGAGCGCGGCGATGGCCGGCCAGCTCGACGTCGCCGTCGGCAACATCCTGGGCGGCATCGCCCTCCAGACCATCGTCCTGGCCGTCCTGGACGCTGCCGGCGTCCGCCCGCGCGTACCGCTGACCCGCCTGGCGGCCAGCCTTCAACTGGTACTCGAGGGAGCCATGGTGGTGGTCGTCCTGGCCGTGGTGGTCATGGGCGCCCAGCTCTCCCCGAACCTGCGCGCCGCCCGCTTGGCCCCCGCTTCGGTGGCCGTCGCCGTCCTCTGGGTGATCGGCCTGATCCTGCTCAACCGGGCCGGCCGCGGTTTGCCCTGGCGAGAGGGCGGTGACGCCCCCGACAGCCAGCCCGAACCGCGCGGCCACTCCAAGACCAAGAAAGAGAAGGCCGCCAGCGACAAAGGCGTGAGCACCGCACGCGCCGGGCTGGTATTCGGCATCTCCGCACTGGCCACCCTCGTGGCCGGCGTCGTGATCGAACGCAGCGGCGAGGAGTTCTTCGCCCGCCAGGGCCTGAGCGGTGTGCTGTTCGGCGCAACCGTGCTGGCGGCGGCCACCTCCCTGCCCGAACTCAGCACCGGCCTGACCTCAACGAAGATGGGCGACTACCAGCTCGCCATCAGCGACATCTTCGGCGGCAACGCCTTCCTGCCCGTGCTGTTCCTGCTCGCCACCGTCATCTCCGGCAAACCGGTGCTGCCGGCCGCGCGCAACACCGACATCTACCTCACCGCGCTCGGGATCATCCTGACCGTGGTCTACATGGCGGGGTTGATCTTCCGCCCCCGGCGCCAGTACGCTCGCATGGGCATCGACAGCATCGCCGCGGTCGTCATCTACCTCATCGGTATCGCCGGACTGGCCACCATCACCACCTGACCGCGAGACGCATACCCAGCCGCGCCCGCAAGGCCGTCCCGCTCCATTGACCCGCGTGCGGGGATTCGCGGGAAGTGGCCGGTTGCGCCGGCGGCGTCGGTGTCCGCTCAGCAGAAGGCGCGGCGGTTGAAGTCGTGTCCGCCGCTGGTGTGATACCGGTCCTCATCGCCGTGCTGGAAGCGAGGCCGAAGCGGCAGGCCGGATGAAGGGCCTGCCCGACAAGCCCTGCCGCGCCTGGCTGCGGGAAGTGCTGCTGCTGTGACTGATGGACAGCGTCAACATCCTCACCACCCATCTCCAAGGCATCGATCGGCAAATGAGCGCGAATGGCTGCCGTTGGCAGTTGTGACCGTCACACTGTGAGGTAGGACAACTGAGACGCTTCGTAATCGGGGTACTGATGCAGGTCGAGGATTCCACGAGCCATGGACGAGGGAGATCCGATTCGGATCGCGTGCTGCACTTGCTGTTGTCCATCGCGTTCGACCCCGAGTTCGACCCCGAGTCAGCCGAACGGCTGACGCGCCAATTGCGTGCTGAGATCGCCGAGCTGGATGTCGAGTCGATTGCGCATGCGCCCGCCGGGGCGTCCCCTGACGGGGCGAAGGGGTCCGATGCCGTCACGCTGGGAGCAGTCGTCGTCGCACTGAGCGCATCGAGTGGAGTGTTCACCACGCTCATCGAGACATTGCGAGACTGGCTCGGTCGGCATTCCGCGCGGCATCGCATCTCGCTGACCATCGACGGCGACTCCATCGAACTGGAGCGGGCGTCCGCCGCCGAGAGGCAGGAACTGATCGATGCCTACGTGCGTCGTCACACTGGCAGGTAGCCATGGGCCGCCGACTGGCGCTGCTGGTTGCCACGTACGAGTACCAGGACGACGAGCTGAGGGCGCTCACCACCCCGGCGCATGATGCGGAGGCACTCGCCGCCGTCCTGAAAGACCCCGACATTGCGGGCTTCGAGGTCACCACGCTGATCAACGAGCCGCACCATCGGGTCGGCGAGTCCATCGCCGACCTCTACCGCGACCGGCGGCGTGACGACCTCACCCTGCTGTACTTCACCGGCCACGGCCTGAAGGACAACGACGGCAGACTCTACCTGGCAATGACGAACACCCGCCGTAGCAGTCTGCTGTTCACCGCGCTGTCCGCACAGCAGATCGACCAGGCCATGTCCGACTGCATGTCCCGACAGAAGGTACTGATCCTCGACTGCTGCTACAGCGGCGCCTTCCCCGCGGGGCGCCTCGCCAAGGCCGACACGGACGTGCACACGCTTGAACGCTTCCAGGGCCGGGGACGGACCGTGCTGACTGCGTCCGACGCCACCCAGTACTCCTTCGAAGGCAGCCAGTGGCACGGCACGGCCGTGCAGTCAGTGTTCACTCGCCACCTGGTGGCGGGCCTGCGGGATGGTAGCGCCGATCTCGACGGCGATGGCGACATCACTCTCGACGAGCTGTACAGCTATGTCTACGACCGGGTCGTTGACGAGATGCCACAGCAGCGCCCGAAGAAGCAGGACAACGTTGAGGGCCGCATGGTCATCGCCCGGAACATCAACTGGTCCCTCCCGACGTACCTACGCCACGCGCTCAGCAGCCCGGTCCCCACCGACCGGCTCAGTGCCCTCGACGGGCTGGCCCACTTCCACCGGATCGGCAACAATCTCGTTCGCCGACGCGTCCTCGACGAGATCCAGCGCCTGTTGGAAGACGACAGCCGGACCGTGTCCGCCGCCGCAGCAGCCCGCCTCCAACCGCTCCTTCCGCCGACGCCCGAACCCACGCCGCCAGCCGCGTCGGAGCCAAAGCAAGCCCTAGAAGAGCGGGCCGCCCCTCTCGGCCCCCGACCTGTCACCTCAGGAACTCAGTCCCCGGACGCCACAGCGCTGACCAGCCGGGAGCAGTGCAGCGTCAGCGGCGCTGACGGCCCCGCCGCGCGAGTCACGGTGGGTCCACCCAGCCCAGAGTTTGAGGCGCGGCCACCGGGACAATACTTCTTCGACTTCCCCGACACGGAATGCGACGGCTGGTCAACTCCCGCCCTCACCTTACGTTCTGCCTCGGTGCGCGGTGATGCGCACCGCTACGCCGGACAGCCACGCCAGGACGCCGTGCGTACCGCAGCGCATGGCCCCACGGGCAGCATCGTTTTCGCCGTCGCCGACGGCTCAGCCGGCGCCGCGGAACCCGCGCTCGGTGCCGTCGAGGCATGCCGGGCCTCCCTGGAGAAAATGCTCCACCAGTTGTCTCAAGATCAGGGGCAGCTGGACTTCCACGATGTAGCCCGCCATGTCACCAAGCGGCTGTGGGAGCTCACCCAGTGGCGCCTGAGCGGCAAGGGCTTCCAGCGAAGCGACGTGATGCAGTTGTACGCGACCACACTCGTGATCGGAGCGGTGCGCCCCCACCCGGCAGGGCCCGTGGCCGAGGTCTGTCGAATCGGGGATTCGGCAGCCTGGGTGCTGGATTCATCGAGCGGGCAATATCAGCCGCTGTTCGGCGCGGAGACCGCCTCGGATGCCTTGATGGCGTCGGACGAAGCGATGACCCTACTGCCAAATGTGCCCGATCTGGTGAAACACACCAGTACCCGCCTGACCTCTCAACATGCACTGCTGGTTGGCACCGCCGGTTTCGCCGAGCCGCTTGGCGACGGCCGCGGTCAAGTCGGTGCCCTGTTCGCCAAACACCTCTTCCCACCACCTCCTCCTCTGTGGCTCGGGCACCTGCTCGACTTTTCATGGGAGACCTTCGACGACGACCGCACTCTGCTAGCCATCTGGCCCCAGGCGCCAGCAGAGTCACGATGATCCCAAGGACTTACAGTCTGCGCTGGTAGGAGTCGTGCACTCGGTTCGAGAAGCGGCCGCCGTCCGGACATGCCGCCGAGCCGCCCGGCCTCTCGCCACCATGTTGACCGTGTGAAAGGCGGCTGACATGGCCTCGATGTGCACGTTTTCGATCCCGTCGGATACGAAAGGGTTCCAGAAGGATTCGTCGCTCCGCACGTCGATCGCTCAGTCGTCACGCGCAGTGGGCCACTACACAAGTTGAGTCAGGGCCGGTTCTCGTCAACACGGGGCGGGCACTGTTCAAGTGTTCCCCACCGCACCAGGTGGCCCCGCTGTGCGGTTCTCCGGCAATGCCGGTGGTACCTGCAGCAAGATCGCGTACGCGCTCGTGTCCTGCGGCTCGCCGACCGGCCGCCCCTCTGCTTCTACCCACGCATGCGCGGCGAACGGCGGTGTGCGGACGCCTACGCACCACGTCGGCCACCTTCCTTGCCCGCGGCACAGCAGGACGGTGGCCAGGGAACGAGGGAGGCAGTAGGAGCCGGCACACTTGGTGCTTACTGCGACGACGTCGCCTCGCGCCCGCAGCGCCTGTTCATACGTGGCTGGACGGACGTTTCTTGGCCGCAGCCGGAACAGGCCCACACGTCCTGGTCTACGACACGGCCGCCTGGCGGACCATCCGCCGCCTGCCCCACCCCACCGGCACCACCACCCTCGCCTTCAGCCACGACAGCCGCCTACTGGCCAC
The DNA here is from genome assembly GCF_040703635.1 of Streptomyces sp. NPDC007189. Taxonomy (NCBI): domain Bacteria; kingdom Bacillati; phylum Actinomycetota; class Actinomycetes; order Kitasatosporales; family Streptomycetaceae; genus Streptomyces; species Streptomyces sp. NPDC007189. The sequence continues at coordinate 194 of NZ_JBEYEY010000058.1, read as the reverse complement.
CGGCAGCTACGACAACACTCTGCGCCTGTGGGAACTCACCGGTCCCGACATCCCGGTCCAGCAGCTCACTGAACCGGCAACCATCTACGCCCTGGCCTTCTGAGCTGACCCCGGATTCGTGGAGTCCCTGAAGCCAGGCTTATGATCCTGGCCCGAAGGAGAACCACGAGCAGTGCCAGCACCACGCAAATACC
>NZ_JBEYEY010000057.1:0-6544 GCF_040703635.1 Streptomyces sp. NPDC007189 | reverse complement strand
ACCGCGCCGGTCGCCAGCGCTTCGCGGTAGACCTGGCCGCTCGGACCGTCGGACTCCCGGTCGTCGAGCCAGTTGAAGAGCCGTCCGCCGTCGCGTCCGAGCTCCTGCCCTTGCCGATCGTCGGGGCCGGCGATACAGCCGTCGAGCGACATCGACATGTACAGCCGAATCGGATTGTTCACCCTGAACTCCATCTCTTCGCCATGACACCGGGATCCGGCGTTTCCTGATTAATCCGACGGTGCGGGCTTGTCACAAGGAAGGACTTCAGGCAACCGGCCAACTCATCGGTCCGACGCGCCGGCCTGCTGCCAGGCTGAGGGGGCAGGAGTCATGACCCGTGGATCAATTGCGGTCGTTCAGGCCGCGTGGCTCTCGGAGCGTTCGACGAGGCGGCCGCGCCCGAAGCGGGCTCCGGCACGGACCAAGGCGACGAGGCGGTGTGCGTTCACGGCCCGCCACCGCTTCTGGGCGGACTCGACGAGTTTGAAGACCATGGCCAGGGCGGCGGAGCGGGAGCCGGCGCCGCGGGTGACCTTGGTCCGCAGCCGGACGGTGGAGAAGGTCGACTCAATGGGGTTCGTGGTACGTAGGTGGATCCAGTGCTCGGTCGGGAAGCCGTAGAACGCCAGCAGCTGGTCCCGGTCGGCGGTGATCTTTTTGATCGCCTTGGGGAACTTCGCACCGTAGAGCGCTGATCGACCCGAGCAAGCTGCCGGTGGACCCCACGACCTGCAAGCCTGTGTACCCGCACTCGTACCTGCAGGTGAACACCGTCTTCAACGTGGCCCGCAAGGCCGGCCTGCGCACCGCCTGGTCGGACAAGCACATCGCCTACGACATCCTCAACGGCCCCTCGGGCACGGGTATCCAGGACCAGTTCTCCCCGGAGATCAACAGCGACGCCAACGGCTACCCGGCAGGCAACGACTGGACCACCGACAACTAGGCGACCGAGCAGTACGACAGCTACAAGGTCAAGGCCGTCCTCAACGAGATCGACGGCTACGACCACAGCAGCAGCCACAAGGTCGGCACCCCGGCGATCTTCGGCATGAACTTCCAGTCGGTCTCCACCGCGCAGAAGCTGCCCTCCTCCGAGGGCCTCAAGGGCGGCTCCACGCCCAAGGGCGTCCCCGGTCCGCTGCTGCAGAAGAACCTCGACTACGTCAACACCCAGGTCGGCGCCCTGGTCAAGGAGGTTCGGGCCAAGGGCCTGGCCTCCAGCACAGACATCATCCTGTCCGCGAAGCACGGCCAGTCGCCCACGGACCCCAACGCCCTGAACCGCATCGACGACGGGCCGCTGCTCGACGGCCTCAACGCCGCCTGGAAAAGGAAGCACCCGGGCGCCGGCAACCTCGTCGCGCACTCCGTCGACGACGACGGGATGCTGCTCTGGCTCAACGACCGCTCTGCCGCAGCCACTTCCTTTGCCAAGCAGTACCTGCTGGCGCAGAGCGGCAGGGGCACCGACATCAACGGCAAGCCCAAGTCCTTCACCAACGGCGGGCTCAGCAAGGTCTACGCAGGCAAGGAGGCGGCCGCGTACTTCGGCGTCAAGCCCGGTGACGCCCGGGTGCCGGACCTGTTCGGCATCGCCAAGTACGGCGTGGTCTACACAGGCGGCACCAAGAAGATCGCCGAGCACGGCGGCGCCCACGCCGACGACCTGAACGTCCCGCTCGTCATCTCCGGTGCCGGCACCCCCGCGGGCGTGACCAAGTCCGCTCAGGTCGAGACCACCCAGATCGCCCCGACGATCCTTTCCCTCCTGGGTCTGGACCCGCAGAACCTGCAGGCCGTCCAGAAGGACCACGCCCAGATCCTGCCGGTCCGCTGACCCTCGGCGATCTGTGACCCCGGCACGGGTGGGCCGTACGCAGAACAGCGTGCGCCCCACCCGTGCTCGTTCATGCTGTCCCGTGCTGGACACGCCACGGTGTCGGCAAGCCTCAACCCGCTGAAACTCCCCCTGTGTTTGCTTCTACGACCTTCGGCACACCGGACACACGCTCTCGACCAGTTCGGGCGGCACAGGCGCGACGGTGCACCGGCAGGAGGCACCCTCTTCGTCCACCGTCGGCGTTGCACCTGGCGCTCGCTCCCGCTACGCCAATTGCGCCGCTGAGCAGTTGACCTGTCTTCGGGCCGACAGGCCTCCCGCCAAGCCGGCCGGCCAGTGCCTGCGCCTGGCGGCGGGCGACGAGGACGGCCACTGAACCTGATCCCCGTTTCGTGGACTCGCCCGCCGTCAGTGGGTCAGGATTCGAGCGACGCCGAGAGCAGCCCGCCTACCGGTATTCGCGCTGGTGATCGGTATTGTCCGTCCCGGTATATCGGGCCTTCGGCACAGCAGCCCGCAAGGAGGAGGATCACCATGGCCGATCGCCGGCAGGGGAACGGGCCGGATGACGGGTTGCTCCCCCCGGGGGCGCTTGAGGCTCGTCGCGCGAGCGCGCATGACGCGGCACGCCTCGCGCTGGTGATCGGTGCCCTCGGCGTGGTCTTCGGTGACATCGGCACCAGCCCGATCTACACCCTCCAGACGGTGTTCAACCCGAGCGACCCGCACCCCGTTCCGGTCACCACGCAGAACGTGTACGGGGTCGTGTCGCTGGTGTTCTGGTCGGTGGTGATCATCGTGCTGGTCACCTACGTGCTGCTGGCGATGCGCGCCGACAACGACGGCGAGGGCGGCATCATGGCACTGATCACCCTGGTACGGCAGTGGAGCTCGCGGCGGGCGGGACGAACCGCTGCCGTACTGGCCGCGCTGGGCATCTTCGGTGCGTCGCTGTTCTTCGGCGACAGCATGATCACACCGGCGATCTCGGTCCTGTCCGCGGTGGAGGGACTCAAGGTCGTCCAGCCGTCGCTGGGCACCGCGGTCGTGCCCATCACCGCGGTCATCATCGTGCTCCTGTTCCTGGTGCAGCGCCGCGGAACCGCGGCGGTGGGCAGGGTGTTCGGGCCGGTCATGATCGCCTGGTTCACGGCCATCGGCGCCTGCGGCGTCGTCGGCATCGCCGACCACCCGGCCATCCTCAGGGCGCTGTCACCCACCTACGCCCTGGGCTTTCTGTTCGGCCACTTCGGCACCGCCTTCTTCGCCCTGGCCGCGGTCGTGCTCGCGGTCACCGGTGCCGAGGCGCTGTACGCAGACATGGGGCACTTCGGCCGTCGGGCGATCACCCGCGCCTGGGTGCTCCTCGTCTTCCCCGCCTGCATTCTGAGCTACTTCGGGCAGGGCGCGCTGATCCTCTCCGATCCGCACAACGTCAGCAGCCCCTTCTTCCTGCTCACACCAGGCTGGGGACGACTGCCGATGGTCGTGCTGGCCACGGCGGCCACCGTGATCGCCTCCCAGGCCGTGATCACCGGCGCGTACTCGGTGACCTCACAGGCCGCCCAGCTCGGCTATCTGCCAAGGATGCGGATCGCGCACACCTCCGAATCGACCATCGGCCAGATCTACGTTCCCTGGATCAACTGGCTGCTGATGGTCTCGGTCCTCACCCTGGTCTTCGCCTTCCGCAGCTCCGCGGCGCTTGCCTTCGCGTTCGGCATGGCGGTCACCGGCACCATCACCATCACCACTCTGCTGTTCTTCTACGTCGCCCGCACAAAATGGGGCACGCCCAAGTGGCTGATCGCCGTCGGCGCCACCGTGCTGCTCTTCGTGGACCTGCTGTTCGTCGCGGCCAACATGACCAAGCTCGTCCACGGCGCGTGGCTGCCGCTGCTGATCGGCCTGACCGCGTTCACCGTCATGACAACCTGGCAACGCGGCCGCGAGCTCGTCACAGCCGAGCGGGCACGGCTCGAAGGTCCGCTGCCCGAGTTCATCGACGACCTGCGCTCACGGAAGGTGTCGACGCTTCGGATCCCGGGCACGGCGGTCTTCCTCAACCGGGGCAAGCAGACCGCTCCCCTGGCCATGCGGGCCAACGTCGAGCACAACCACGTACGGCACGACCAGGTCGTGATCCTCTCCCTGGAGACCGAACCCGTGCCCCGCGTGCCGGCCGACCAGCGGATCGCCGTCGACGACCTCGGCTACACCGACGACGGGGTCATCCACGTCACCGCCCGGTTCGGTTACATGGAGACACCGGACGTGCCCAGCACCCTGGCGATGCTCACCCCGGCCCAGACCGAAGGACCGTTGCAGCTCGACCAAGCGTCCTACTTCCTGTCGAAGATCGACCTCCGGCGCGGCAAATCACCGACGATGGCACCCTGGCGCAAGCGGTTGTTCATCGCCACCTCCTACATCACGGCCGACGCCGCCGAGTACTTCGGCCTTCCCCGCGATCGCACGGTCATCATGGGCTCGCAGATCGAGGTATAGGCGCCTGCCGGTCACGCAGGGCTGGCACGATGCGTACGAGTGGCACACGCCGCCCGTACCGGAAGGCGGCCGCGATCCGTCCGGATGCATGCGCGTAGCCACTCATCCCTCTTACTCATCGTCGCAAAATGAGATCGGTGTGTCGGCTGGTGGCTGGTGACCTTCGCAGGCGAGGTTTGGGAGATGCTGGAGGATCCCGTTCCTGCGCAACGACGTGACTCAGTTGGTCCCGCTGATCCAGGCCTGCGGCTGCCGAATGTTTCGTCCAGCCAATTCAGGCGGCGTGTTGGTACTCGTGGATCACTCCGGCGACCCGGTCTCGGCGGCGTATGTCCAGACGGGAGATGCGCCCGGGATCGGTGATCGGTTCGGGGACAGCGCCCAGTGGTGCTGCCTGGTTCATCGCTTGATGGGGCCGGTGGACGTTGTGGTGCTGCTCGAACTGGCGGAGGGCGTGGCGCAGGTGGCGCTCGTTCCAGATGAGGGTGCGGTCCAGGAGTTCGTGGCGGCAGGTCTGGACCCAGCGCTCCATGATTGAGTTCATGCGCGGCATCCGGACGCCGGTGAGCACGGTCTGGATGCCGGCGGCTGCCAGGATCTGGTCGAAGAGCGCAGGGAACTTCGAGTCCCGATCCCGGATGAGGTAAGTGACAGTGGCTGAGGCGTCTTCGAGGTCCATGACGAGGTTTCGTGCGGCCTCACCCATTGCGTGGTGGGGTGCGCCGCGGTGCCGAGGATCAGGATGCGGCGGTGCAGTGCTCGATGACCGCGAGGATGTACTGGCTTCGGCCGGTCAGGGTGACGGTCTCGATGAAGTCGCAGGCCAGGATTGCGTCGGCCTGGGAGTGCAGGAAGTCGGACCAGGTCGTGGCTGCCCGGTCGGGCGCGGGGTCGATCCCCTCGTTCTTGAGGATCTCCCAGACGGTGGAGGCGGCGACCCTGATGCCGAGGGTGGCGAGTTCGCCATGCACCCTGCGGTAGCCCCATGACGGGTTCTCCCGGACCAGGCGCAGGATCAGGATGCGGATCGAGCGAACGGTGGACGGGCGGCCCGGCCTCTTCGGTCGGCAGGTGCGGGCGTGGCGCTGCTTGATCAGGTCGCGGTGCCATCGCAGCACGGTGTCGGGCTGGACCAGCAACCGGAGCCGACGCAGAACCTGGCACGGCAGCGGCACCAGCAGAGCGGCGAGGAAGGCTCGGTCTTCCGAGGCGAACTTCACCCGGTCCTCCCCGACCTGCCGCTCGAGGAGCATGATCTCGTGGCGCAGGGCGAGAACGGCGCCGGGCTGTCAGCAGCTCGGACAGGTAAACGCAGGGTCGAGCTGGACAGATCGATCCCCGATGGGTAGGCAAGCACGTGAAGCTCCGGGCAGACAGGTTGATCTTGGTCTACAACCCGTCTACCAGGAGCGTCTTTTTCCTCAACGCCACTCTAGGCCAACCGGCCTGCTGCGCCGTCAGGTTGGAAAAGCCTCCGTGAAACAAACGGCAGACACTCGTAACTACCGGGCTCTTATCTTCACCAGCAAGACCGACCTGAATCGGAAACATGTTCAAGTTCCCGGGAGACTATGTTCCTGAGACGAGGGCACATATGGGGGACCAGACGATGATTGTGACGCCAAGGAACGTGGGCGGCTTCTACGTCCTGAACAGCGATATAAGTACTTTCCCCAACGGAAGCGGCACTTGCGATCTCCTGCTGGTTCATGGATGATCTGCCGAATTGACAGCAGGGACACCCACCTCACTGAGGTCTTTCCAACCTCCCTTTCGGGAGCGGTAGTTGGTTGCGACAACCCCGCCTGGTGGAACCAGGTCATGCACCTTCGGTATCCAGACGCTTCGCTGACCGTGTGGCTCTCATGCCATCCTCCCCTCGCCCTTCCCAATGCCCACCCTACTGACCAGCACTCATGTGGAACGTTGTGCGCGGTCAGGGGGCGGAAGGGACCGCGCGGCTCAGGGGTTCGAGGTCTCCGTAGAGAGCGGCGTGGAGTGCGGCGGCAAGTTCCCGGGCGCGCTCCTCGCTTTCCACGCCATGCAGCAGGAAGTAGACCGGTCCGGCGTAGGCGTCCAGGTCGACCTCGCGGCTGTTATTGACCTTGAATGCGTGATGTCGTCATGGTGGCTGGCGTCGGAGACCGGTGCCGGTGAGGCAGCCGTCGAGGACGTCGTGGCGGTACTGAA
>NZ_JBEYEY010000056.1:0-7807 GCF_040703635.1 Streptomyces sp. NPDC007189 | reverse complement strand
GCGGCGCCCGGGCCGGCTGGGTTGCCCGAGGAGGGTGTGGGCGCGGAGGCGGCGCTCGGGTGGTTCGGTGAGCGGTGGGCGCATCTTCAGAACCTCTACGAGCCGGAGACTTGCCACCCCCTCATCCAGTCCACCGCGGCGCTCTCCTCGCAGGGCAGCACGGCGTTGACTTCTGGGCCGAGCCAGCTGAACCATTCACACTGATCATCAGCGAGCGGGCCATCTGAGCCACGCCAGCCCGAAACGAAGGCCAAAAGGCGGGCAGCCAACACGTCCGGCTGAAAACCGCCGTCGGGTTCTGGATCCCACGGACCGGCTCCCGACACTACGAACGGCAGACCGTCGGCGATCAGCCGACTTGAGCCGCGTCCGCAGCACGTACTTCCAGCCTGTCTCAGGCGCTTCGGGGCCCCTCAGACAACTGCCGGCCGAAGAACGGAAACGTCTCAGAGGTCAGCCGCAACAGCACTTCTCCGTCAGGCCATTTCACTCTTCAGCGCATGATGAATGAGGTCAGTCAACCTGCTCAAGCGTGCCTTGTGACGGCATCGCCTCCAAGCTGCCACATCTCATAGTTCCCACATTCTGCCGTGATCTCGGCCGTCGACTGAGCCGCAGTGACGAAGTCATCTACTACCGGCGAGGTCTGAGATGCCGCCACCGCGAGGCACACCTGGTCGGGCGCCAGATCCCGGATGGGCACATAGACGACGTCCGGATGCGAGTAGAACACGGACGCGGAACGGGCCAGGAAGGAGATGCCCCGGCCGGCCGCGACATGCTCGAGCGTCTCGTCCACCCCGCGCACCGGGTACCCGGCATTGGGGAGCGGGCGCTCGGTGGGCTGCGTGCTCGGGTCACCGTGCCAGACCAGCGGTTCGCCGGCCAGGTCGGCCTCGGTGACCTCCGCTTTGCCGGCAAACCGGTGTCCGGCGGGCAGTACCGCTACCCGCGGCTCGGTGTACAGCGGGGTGACGCGCAGGCCGGCCTCGTCGATGGGCAGCCGCACATAGCCGACGTCGATGCGGCCGTCGAGCAGCATCGCAGCCTGGTCGTCCCCTTCGATCCGCTGCACGTCCACGACCACGTCCGGGTGCCGGTCCTCGAACGCACGGGCCGCCGGGGTGACTGCAATGCCGGCCCGGAAACCGACCATCAGCCTCCGCTTGCCGCTGGCGGCCGCGGACACCCGGCGGCGGACCGCGTGGGTTGAGGCGAGCAGCGGACCGGCGTCGGCCAGCAGTTGCCTGCCCGCGTCTGTCAGCTCTACGCCGTGGCGATCCCTGGTGAACAGCGAGGCGCCGAACGTTCCCCTGACCAGCCAGGGAACGGATGCGGCCAAGAAGATCGTCGGGAGGAAGCGCGGCATCCTCACCGACACGATCGGCCTCATCCTTGCCGTGACCGTCACCGCCGCCGGCCTCTCGGAGAACGCCCTGGGAATGCGCCTCCTTGACCAGGCGATGGAGAAGTACCCCACCATCTCCAAGAGTTGGGTCGACACCGGCTTCAAGAACGCCGTCGTCGAGCACGGCGCCCGCCTCGGAATCGATGTCGAAGTCGTCAACAGAAACCCGGATACCCACGGGTTTCACGTCGTGAAAAGACGCTGGGTGGTCGAGCGGAGTATCGGTTGGATCATGATGCACCGCCGTCTGGCCCGCGACTACGAGACCCTCACCACCAGCTCCGAAGCCATGATCCACATCGCCTCGGTCGACAACCTCACCCGGCGCATAACGGACGAGACCACGCCCACCTGGCGAGGGACGTACTAGGGCATCAAGGGCAATCTGCCTACTTCAAACGCCCTCTTAGCCTCGCGCTTTCATGAGGGGAGGTACTGATGGGCAATCAGGGCATGAGCGACCATCGCTGTCCTGTTGTTTTGCCTCCTGGGCGACCTCTGCCGAGCATCCGCTGCATTTCACCTTCGAGGTGAAGTCCTCGACGTGCCAGTTTCGTTGGTCTCGAAGGCCAGCGAGCACAACGGTTCTTCCGCTGAGGCTGGCCTCAGTTGTGCGCCAGCCAGACCAAGTGGTCCACCTCGAAGTTCTTCAAGGCGACGCAGACGAGGACGAAATCGGCCGCGCTGGCATGGCTGGTTCGCGGTCGGCACCCCGCGAGCCAGACTTGTAGAGTGGGGTGAAGGTTTTTCTGCGTAGCGGCGAGGGCGGACGATGCAGCTGACGTCTGCACAGGTATTCCATCATCGGTGGTGCGCGGCGCTGGCCGCCCAGGACACGGCCGCGTTGCGTGAGCTCTACCATGCCGACGCGGTGCAACTGTCGGTGGGCACCGGCCGCACGCTGCTCGGTGCGGAAGCGATCGCGGCTGGTTTCGCGGAGTTCTTCGGCATCGCCGGCGCTGTCAACACGACGGGAGTCGAGAGTTTCATCGACCTCGGCACCTCGTTCGTCGCGGAGTCCACGCAGTCGACCGGCTTCGCGCAGGCCACGTCCTACGACGTCTTCGCCCTTGACGGCGGCCGCGCCCGCTTCCACGCCGGTGGCTCGATCTTCCCACGCTCGCCCGCCGCGTTACCAGCCCAGGATCCCGCCGCCCCGGGCCAGGCGTTTTTCCGGCGGCTCTGGGACGCCATCAGCATGCAGGACGCCGCGACGCTCACGAGCCTCTACGCCCCCGACGCCGTGCACGCCTCCGTGGCCGGCACCATGCGCGGCGGCCAGGTGATCACGGACAGCCTCCGACAGCGCTGGCGGCAGGTCGGCCCTCCACAGCTCAGGAGCTTGTCATGCTTCGTCGAGGGCCCGGACGCGCTCGCGGTCGAAGGCATCGCGAACCTCGGCTTCGGCCCAGATGTGCGGCTCGACGTGGAATTTTACGAAGTCTGGCTGCTGCACCAGGGCCGGGCGGTGTTCGTCACCAACGGCCTGATCAGCCCGCGTCCGGCCGAGCTGCGCCAAGGTCTTCAGCATTACGCCGACAACCAGATCCGCAACATTCAGACCGTCGCCCAGGGCCTGGCCAATCTCCACGCTCCCCGGTATTGGTACTAGCTAGTGATGCCGATCTTGCGGTCAGTACAGCGACGCTTGGCCGGAACCGCCACCGGGCGCGGAGGAAGATGTTTCAGCGGCACACTGTGACGGGCAGTGGTGTCACGCTGTTGGGCCCCCGGCCACAGCAGCCAACTGGCGTTTCTTGGAGGGGACATGGCCACCGGCAGGGTGAAGTGGTTCAACGATGCGAAGGGCTTCGGTCTCATCATCCCGGATGAGGCCGGCGAGGAACTCCCTGTTCATTACAGTGAGATCCGAGTGGACGACGGCTTCAAGTCACTTGCGGAGAACCAGAAAGTCCAGTTCGAGATCAAGACCGGCCCCCAGGGCGCACAGGCTGTCAACGTCGTGCCGCTGTAGCCCCCGGCACTACGACCCAGACAGCGCCCGGTGCGCTTGCGTCGAGCCAAGACGGCGCGGCGAGAATGCTCATCAGGACCAGTCTCCCGCTCGCCGTGCCGGCCCACCCAGTCGAGGAAGAACAGCGGTTGTCTCACCTCGCGCTTTCGGGAGGTGAGCTGTCCAGGAGTTGATCAGAAACACGGAAAGTGCCCTTGACCTGCAACGATAGGACTCCCTGAGGGTCCTGTTTGCTGCAAGGAAGAGCACTTTCCAGGTGAAGGAGCCTATTTCGTCGTACCTCCGTGTCTGTGTCCAGGGAGACGGTCGGCAGGTGGTCTCACAGGCCGGTGCGGTCCTACTGCTGGAGACGGTCCGTAAGGTCGGCCTTGACCAGGCGATATCCGCGCAACTGGCATCCTGGCGCAAGCTGCGGACCGTCCCCGACCCGAGCAAGGTCCTGCTGGACCTTGCTCGGCGGTCGTGCTGGGGGGACTGCCTCGCGGACGTTTCGATGCTGCGGTGCGAGCCGGCTGTTTTCGGCCCGGTCGCTTCCGATCCGACCCGACGGTCTCCCGCCTGATCGACGCCCTCGCCGCCTCGGGCGAGAAAGCCCTGCAGGCCATCCGGTCCGCACGGGCCGAAGTCCGCACCCGGGTCTGGTCGTTGGCGGGCAAGAACGCCCCGGACGCCGATGGACAGGTCACGGTCGATCTCGACGGCGTCCTGGTGATCGCGCACTCCGACAAGGAGGACGCGGCCGCGACCTGGAAGGAGACCTACGGCCATCACCCCCTGACGGCCTTCGTCTACCACGGCCCGGGGGGGGACCGGAGAGCCGGTGGCCGCTCTCCTCAGACCGGGGAACGCGGGCTCTAACACGGCCGCCGACCACATCACCACCGCGCAACTGGCCCTGGCCCAGCTGCCGAAGAAGTACCGGCGAGGGCGGCAGACGCTGATCCGCACGGACTCCGCCGGAGGCACCCACGACTTCGTGTTCTGGCTCGCGAAGCGAGGCCGGTGGCTGTCCTACTCGGTCGGCATGACGGTCTCCGAAGCGATCCACGAGCACGTACTGAAGATCCCTGCTTCGGCCCTGGACGCCGGCCGCCGAGTCCGACGGCAAAATCCGCGACGTGGCCTGGGTTGCCGAGCCGGGCCATCGTCCTGACCTGCACCTGACCCGCCGCCACCGTCCTCGATCATCGATGGGCCCTGACCAGGACGTTCCGTACGATCACTCTGCTGATGTCAGGCCTCGCCGCGGACGGCATCAGCACCCACGGTTGACCTGCGCGGGAGCCTTGTGGACGACGGCGGGCCCCCAGCCGCACTCCCGAGCAGGCAGCCTGTGTCCTACTGTGCTGCCTCGTCCTCGACGTCGCGGACCAGGTCGATCGCCCGCCCCAGAGTGGCGAGTCGGACGTCGAGGGTATCGCCGGCGGGATAGAAGCGCACGGTGTCGACACCGGCGTCGCGCCACACGCGCAGCCGCTCGCGCACCATGTCCTCGGTTCCGATCAGAGTGGTCGCAAGCACCATCTCGTCCGTGACCAGGCCGGCGGCGCCCTCCCGGTCCCCGGCCTGCCAACGTGTCCGGACGTCGGCCGCCACCTCCGCCCAACCCTGGCGGCTGTAGGCGTTGTTGTAGAAGTTGGTGGTCGCGGAGCCCATGCCGCCGAGACTGAAGGCCAACTCCTTCTTGCGTCGGGCCACCATCGCACGCAGTGCGTCCTCGTCGTCGGCGAAGGCGACCTCGGCGCCCTGGCAGATGTCGAGGTCGGCGCGCGTACGACCGGCGGTGGCCAGCCCCTGGTCCAGGTGGTCGAAGTACGCCTCCTTGGCGCCTTCGGGCACGAAGCTGGTGCCCAGCCAGCCGTCGGCGATCTCACCGGTCAGGTGCAGCATCTTCGGCGAGAGGGTCGCCAGGTAGACGGGGATGTCGTATTCGGCGCGCATCGACAGGCGCATGGGCTTGCTCTCCCCACTCGGCAGCGGGATGCGGAACTCGCGCCCGGCTTCCGAGGCAGGGGAACTGGCTGCTCCTCGTGCCCGGCGGTCCGCACCTGATCGGTGACTTCTGCCGGGAGCTGGCCTCCATACATGAGCCGACCCTGTGCACCGACTACTGCCCCACAGCCCGGGTCTTTGCCCGCAGAGTCCCGGCCCACTACGCCGCCGTGCGGCTCCTTCTCCCGCTCACACAGTGGCGCTTCTTCGCGGCGGACGAAATTCCCGACACCCTGATCAGCCCCGAGCAGCCGATCCTGGCGGACTACGCGCGCCTCCTCGCACAGAGGCACCAGAACAGAGACGGAGCCCTGTGACTTCAGGACTACGGCTCCTTCCTGGCTAACTGTCTATGCGAGGCGGCAAACACCGCTTGACGCATGGCGCACACCAGTGCGGTCGGCGCCGAGGTGAAAGCTAGCGATCCGAACCAGGTCGTCCCTCCGGCCGAGCTTGCCATCGGCCAGCAGCTCATCGCACGCATGACGGGATCGACGCCAGTCCCCATGCGACCGTGGCAAGGCCAGCTGCCAGCTGACGAGCAGCCCTCGCCTATGCAGTGCGTGGTCGGCGGCTCGCCGTCTTCTTCGCGGCCGTCTTCTTCGCCGTGGTCTTCTTCGCCGTGGTCTTCTTCGCCGTGGTCTTCTTCGCGGCCGTCTTCGGCTTCAGTTTCGGCAGCTCGTGCACCTCGGCCGGCCCGGCCTCCTCGCCGCGGGAGGCCTTCACCTTCGACACCGACTCCTGCAACGCGGCCATCAAATCGAGCACCGCAGCCGACCGCTCCGGCTCCGGGGCTGCGGGTAGGGGCTTCGCCTTGCGTTTGGCCTCGATGATCTGGGCGATGGCCTCGGTGTGGCGGTCCTCGAAGTCGGGACCCTGCTGCGTGTCCACAGTCATGGTGTCCGTCAGCGCCAGGGCGCTGTCGATCTCTTCGTCGCTCACCTCGACCGGCGGCGGGAGCAGCTCGGTGGGGTCGCGGATCTCGTCCGGCCAGCGCATGGCGTGCAGGAACAGGACGTCGTCGCGGACCCACTGCGAGCCCCCTTCGCCGGACGTGTGATCTCGAGCAGGCCGAGCTGCCCTTCTTCAGTGGCGGGCGGCGGTTTCAATGTCGGCGAGGAGCTGGTGGATGCGCAGTGCGTGTGTGAAGTCGGGAACCTCGTGGGTGCCCTCGGCCAGGTCTTTGGCGAATGCCGCGTACACGGCGGCGACGTTGCGGGGAGGTCCGGCAGGTACGGCGGCCAGGTCGGCGGCCAGGTAAGTGGGCACCGTCAGGGGGCTCACCTCGGTGGCGGTCCCGTTGCCGCCGGCGAGGGTCAGTTCGGTGCTCTGGATGTTGCCGTCGGCGGACGCACTGGTCAGTAGAAGGTCGCCGGAGGTGCCGTTGATCTCCCAGCGCAGGCCGCCCGCGCGGGAGCGGCCGCCGCGGTAGAAGACGGACGCGACGGCGCCCGAGCGCAGGGCCGCGGTCACCGCGACCTGGTCGGGTGCGGTGACCGGCACGGTGGTGTTCTCCTCGGCGATCAGGGCCTCGGGGCGTGCGACGGCGAGGGTTGCGGTGACGCGGTCGATGTCGCCCAGGACGTAGGTGAGCGCGTCCAGGGCGTGCGCGGTGGACACCGACAGCGTGGTGACACCGTTGGTGACGTCGAAAAGGAAGGCGTACTTCCGGCTGGTCACGGCGTCCCAGCCCACGGCGGACCCGGTCAGGGTCGTCGCCAGTACCCGCCCGGCGTAGCCCTCGGTGACCAGCTCGCGCAGGCGCCGTACGGCCGGGGCGAATCTGGCCTGCAATCCGACGGCGGTCCGCAGGCCTGCCGCCGCGGCCAGCTCGTTGAGGTGGGTGGCCTCTTCGAGGTTCACGCCGAGCGGCCATTCGCTGTAGACCATCTTTCCGGCGGCGAGCGCCTGTGCCGCGAGGTCGTGGTGCTGGGGGACCTTCACCGCCACCACCACGAGGTCGACGTCCGGGTGGTCGATCAGCGCCCGGGCATCGTCGAAGGCGTCGACGCCCCAGGCCGCCGCGGCGGCGTCCGCCGAGGCGCGCCGGCTGGTGGCCACGGCGCGCAGCCGGTAGCCGGGCAGGGCCCGCAACGCGGGGATGTGGGCGGTGACCGCCCAGCTCGGCGTGGTCGGGCTGGCCCCGATGATCCCCACTCCGATCTCTTTCACGGCAGCTCCCTTCCTGGTACCTGTCATGCATCCTGGTATCTGATGAATACTGCTCCTACGATCATTGGACCGGTCGTCGAAGCCGGCAAGAAGGCAGTTGGAAGTGCCCTGGTATCACCGGAGGAACCGATGGCAGCCCCTGTGGACGAGTCGGCGCACTGGCATACTGAGCTGTCCTGGGTTTCGTAGAGTGCGGTGGTCTTGTTTCAGGCGGGCTGCTGGGTGGCTTCCTGTTGTTGCCACCAGCCGCGTTCGTACTC
>NZ_JBEYEY010000055.1:0-8614 GCF_040703635.1 Streptomyces sp. NPDC007189 | reverse complement strand
CGGACAGGCGCAGTGCTGGGACTGCGGCCGGAAGGGCTGCAACGAGTCCCGAAACCATCAACGTCCAGGAACCTGTCGTGGCGAGGCACACGATCATTCCGATGGGCAGGGTGAGGGTACCTGCGAGCGCAAGAACAGCCGCGCCGGTGGCGGGGCGGGCGTGGAAAGCCCGCCGCTGGTCGGGGACAGGCCTGCCGGCACCCGGTAGCCAGCGGCTGCCGGCGTGCGTCCGCAACGCAGCGTCGAGCCGGGCGACGGTCGGTCTGCTGAATCCGAAAAGAGGCGTGAGCCGTACCTCGCGCCGGGATTTCGAACGGCGGTTATAGCGGCGGAACGGATTGCGTCGGGCGCCTTGCGCCCCCGGCTCGAGGGTGATCCACAGATCGTGCCGAATGCCGTTGAACCGGCGAGCGCGGATCTGAACATGAGCCACCGCCGTCCACGCGTACCGGGCTACCACGCGCCCTCGACTTCCGATCTCGATCCCGTCCTTGTCTACGCGCACTCCAACCCGGTAACGCTGGCCCAGGAACATAAACAGAATTCCATAGGTCACGGTGACCTGGGCTGACAGCAGCGGGGAAGGGTGTGGAATGCGCGCCAGGTGTACGTAGGCGGGCACACCAAGGGCAAAGCAAATGCAGGCGCCCTCCCATATCCGCCACAGTGTCTGTACGGAGACCCGCTGCTCAAATTCTTCCCGGGAGGCGCCGGAGTTCTCCTTCCCCGTGTCTTGTGGTGGTGCCAGGGGCGATGAAACTGCGGGATTGCGCGTCAAGGCGATGGCGTCACCGGTATCGGTGTTGAACTGGCGCGGCAGCGGTAGCCCAGCCGCTCTCAAGCGGGATTCAACCTCCGGGAAGACCGCACCCAAGGGCAGCGGGTCAGTGGCATCTGGGATCCCTTCCCGAAGAACAGACAGTAAGGCGCCCGTGAAAGCGGTGTAGGTCGCCCCCAGCGGGGCCATGGAGGCCCTGTCCGGATGGGCCGACACCATGGTGTAGGTGCCCTGGACCTCCATACCGGGTAGGGCAGGGCTCATCCGCGTCTGTACGGCCAGTCCGCTGAAGCAGCAGTCGAGAATGAGGACGCGCTTGCGGGCGCGACTGGTGCGGAACTCCTTCCGAAGCAGCCGGAACGCCAGCGCCGTGTGGTCGACGTACTTCTCGTCCGCCTTCGACGTGGCGAGGTAAAGATCGTCCAGTTCATCGTCGGTTCGCGGTGAAAGGGTGCGGCCCGACCTGCGCCGAGGATGCAGAAGATGCAGATCAAGGTCGCGGACACGCGGTGCACGTGGCGTGTCGTCTGCTCAACGCCAACCGGCGGGCCAAGGACACGCAGCCGTCAACACTGACGTGGCTGATCAGGCACGGCTGACGCTCGCTTCTCCGGCCCCTGCGCGGCCAGGCCTCTCTCTGGCCGACGATGCCCCCTTCGGCCGAGACAGAGCCGAAGGGGGGAACGTGGCGGGGGCCGGGCGCGTGGCCGCCCGCGCCCGACGGCCGTAAGGCTGCTGCGGTCAGGCGTTGACGAAGTCGGGGGCGATCCGTGCCGCTGCGGCCGCCGCGTGGCGCCTGACTTCCTCTTCGTCCAGGTGGTCCAGGCCGAAGTCGACCAGGAGTCGGTCGGCCTGCTGGCGCGCCAGCACCTCTAGGGTGCGCGGCAACACCTCATCGTCAAACGGCTGTCCGGACTCCTTCAGCTTGCGGGTCGCCTCCCAGGCGGCCGCGTGGCCGGCCTGTTCCTCGGTGACGAGTCGGTCCAGGCTGGTGCTGCCGTAGATGACGGTGTGCGCGTCCTTGTACTGCGTGATGCTCTGGGGCACGGTTTCTCCTCGCGATAGGCCCAGACCGGGCTGGTGCGCGCCGGCCGGTTACTCCCCAGACAAACCCGGCCCTGCCGACCCGCGCCCGGCGGCGAGCCCCGAACGGGTGGCCTGCAGGGGGCGACACGCTCCGCGTTGGCCCGGGCGATACCCCGGCCCGCCGTGTCGGCTACGCGGAACGGGTTACGAGATGACACGGAACGTGGTGTCGCCGATCGGCTGGCCAGGTGGCGGAAGGTCATGATGCCGGTGGCGGTGTTCACCGTCATGGCGGCGGTCGTGGCGGTCATGTGCGCCTGAGCCGCATACCGTACCCGCCTGTCTCCTCCAGGGCTCGTGTGTCAGTCCGGTGAGTGAGGCAGCCGGTGAGGCTGAACCGGCGGCTCTGCCATCGCCTCTTCCGGCCGGGGCAGTGGAGGCGGGGGGAACAGGAGGTCTTCCCAAGCGGTCAGCGCGAACACCATGAGGAGCAGCATCTCCGGGACGAGCAGGGCTATCACGATCACGAGGCCTCCCCGCGGAGCAGTGATCACAGCTGTTGTCCGGCGGCAACCTGGTCACGCTCACCGTGCGCCCGAATGGGGGACGCCGCACATGCGGCAGGGGTCCGTGTAGGCCGAACGGGTGACGCCTGGTTCGTACGGATGCGCGACAGGGCAGCCGCGGTGATCCTGGCGGGGCAGCGCCCCGTGCGCCCAGACCTGCCAGGCGGGGCAATCGGCGCGTCATCACTTCGGCTCTGTCGGCCGTGCGGTGTGGTGGGGGTGGCCGTGCGTTCGGCGGTCTTCTTTCAGCTCCGCCTCCAGCAGGTGGTCGCGCCCCTGGGCGAGTTCCTTCACGGCGCTTGCCTCGAGCTGTTGGAAGGGCCGGTAGTAGGTGGCGTTGTAGGCCTCGATGATCTGGAACGTCCAGTGCCCTGGAATGACGTTGCGGCCCAGGATCTGGGTGCGGACCGTTTCGGCCTCGGGGTGGCCCGCTTTGTGCAGGAGTTCCACCGCGCGGTCCAGCTGGAAGTCGGCGGTGCCGGTCAGCTGGTGGAAGTCGTACAGGCGGCCTCTGGCCCGCTCGGTGGTCTCCAGTGCCTTGGACAGTGCGCCGAGCGCCTCGACCGTCGCCTCGCTCAGGCCGTCGGGGCGGCGGTGCCGGCCGTCGGGGCCGTCCCGGTACTCGGTCATGTGTTCCTCCGCGGGCAGGCCGTAGGCGTCGGGTGCGAATGATCGTGTGGCCGCTGGCCATGGGCCATCTCGCGGAAGTGGTGACTTTGGAGCGCGATGCGGACACCCGCGGGGTACCTGGGTGAGGGCCCGGGGCCAGGTGGTGGTGGTCCCGGGCCTCCACGAGGGCTCGCGTGTGCGGGGGCGGATGTTCATGGCGCGATGTCGTACTCAGGCTCCGAGATGCAGGGGGCGCCGTTCGCGGGTGCCGGCCGAAGGTGGCGGGATGCGCGAACGAAGCGCAGATCCCGTCGATGCCTTTGAGCGCCTGGTGGAGGGCACGGCGGGCGGTGGCGGCTCGAGCGGCTTGCCCACAGCTGATGAGAAGACCGGGCTATGTTCCTCCCAGTCGGCATCAGCGGGGAGCCGTCCTCTCCCTGATCTTCGAGCTGCGAGGCACGAACTGTGCGTGTTCCGGGTGTTCCGGTGCAGATGACCACGCGGTCATCTGCACCGTCGGCCAGGCGACCGGTTCTGTCCGGTTCATAGGGTGCTTTCTGTATGAACCGGGTGCCGTATGCCATCTGCCCGGAGCTGGAGTGTGCAGCGATGGTTTCTGGTGGACTCGCCTCGTGGAGGGCGGGATGGTTCCACCGTTCTGATCTCAGATAGTGCAGCCGGGGCCGCTGAGGGGGCGGACGCAGACGTTGAGGCCGGGGCCGCCGTTGTTGGTGTTGGTGCCGGGGCCGCCGTCGAGGACGTCGGGGCCGTTGCCGCCGAAGAGGGCGTCGTTGCCGTTGCCGCCCCTGAGGGCGTCGGCGCCGTCCTGGCCCTCGATGCGGTCGTTGCCGTCGCCGCCGTTGATGACGTCGTTGCCGGTGCCGCCGCACAGCAGGTCGTTGCCGCCGCGGCCGTCGATGACGTCGTTGCCGCCGAGGCCGAAAATGACGTCGTTGCCGGGCGTACCGATGAGGAGGTCGGCGTGGTTGGTGCCGACGATGGTGGGCGTCGCGTTGGCGCAGGTGAGGGCGGCGGCCGGACGGACGGTGATCGTGAACTGCCTTGAGGCCGGGGGCACGTCGGGGTCGGGGTCGGTGGCGGTCACGGTGAACGTGTACGTGCCGGTCGTCGTCGGAGTACCGGAGATCACTCCGCTCGTCGGGTTGAGGCTCAACCCGGGAGGCAGGGAGCCGCTGGTGACCGCGAAGGTGGGGGCTCCGGTGCCGCCGGTAGTCTGCAGGGTGGTGGAGTAGGCGACGTTCTGGGTCGCGTCGGGCAGCGGGCTGGTGGTGACGAAGGCCAGATCCTGGATCGTGTAGCTGATCGTCACTTGGCCATTGGCGCTGGGAGTCCCGATCGGCGAGGCGGTGTACGTGGTACCGCTACCTGTCGGGGTGGCGAAACTGCTGCCCCCACCACCGCTCCCTCCGCCGGCTGCGAACGTGGTGGTGGCGGAAGCGCCGCCGCCACCACCGCCGAAGTAGCCACCTCCGCCGCCCCCGCCACCGCCGACAGCGACGCCGGCGCTACAACCGGAGAAGTTACCGCCGACACCCCCCGCGCCGACCATCGCACCGGAGAAACCGCCACCTGTCCCTCCGGGCTGGCCCGTACAAGGCCCGGCAACAGCTCCCGCGCCTCCCGTGCCTCCCGCGCTGGTGGTGCCTCCGCCGCCACCGCCCCCGGGTGAACCGCCGAGAGACCCGCCTGCGGCGCCGGCGGTGCCGTCCGGGGTTCCGCCGTTACCGCCCTGGGTGGGGATATTGCGTGACCCGCTACCGCCTCCTCCACCCGCTACCACGAGCAGACTTCCGCCCGTCGCCACACTTGACGCCCCACCCCCGCCCGCGCCATTGGGCACGGGACTGGTGGTTCCGCCTCCGCCCGCACCTCCGCCGTTGTAGCCACCGGTGCCCCCGGCGTTACCGGTACAGGCTGCACCGCCAGTACCACCCACATTGACGGTGACGACCGTCGGGGTGGAGGAGGCCGGAAGAGTGGTGACGACCCGTGCCCCGGTACCACCCGTCCCTCCATTGGGGCAAGTTCCAGGGACGGCACTGCCGCCGCCGGCGCCGTCAGCGGTGATCGTCGCTACCGCATTCGCCGGGATGGTGAAGCTCTCTGGGGCACCCGTGAAGGTGAAGGTGTGATCGATGCTGACTGCACGATGAGACGCCGTGGCCGCCGCCACCGGAACCATCCCGAGACCGGACAGAACCATGCAAAGGGCTGTCGCGGTGCCTGCGCTGTACCATCGCCGGCCGTTGCCAGGCCCCCCGCGCCGTCTCCCCAACCCAACGATCAAAGACCGTCGCGCATGCCTTTCGTTCACCGATCTCTCCCGGTTTCTTGGTGTCAGCCGTGTCAGCACCCGTGCGCAGTCAGCAGCAGGCCAGCGCCGCCATACCCACGGTGCACGCAGGCGCACTGTATGCGAGGGAAAGAACTACAACAGCGAATAAGTCCTTTTTGAGCGCTTTCCGAGCGCGTCTGGCGTACCCCTGCCTTGGTTAGGTGACTGCATCCATCCGTACCTCCCAAAGCGGAACAGACGGAGGACACCGGGCGACGCGCCGCCGTGTCCAAGAGGACCCTCAGAGCGAGCACTTCATTCCGAACCGACCTCGTCGAGTCGACGGGAGTCGGTGTCACCTGCGGTCCTCTTTGCCTGCGCAGGGTGGTCCGGGCTTGGTACCTGTTTCTGATCCTCGTGGCTCGATGGGGTCAGTTGTAAAGGTTTCCTTGACAGGCGGGAAGTTGTAAAGGCAGTCTTGACATGTGGCCGATTCTTCAATGTCCCTCGGCGCCCTGAGCGATCAGCTTGCTCAGCAGGCGTCTGATCTGGCTGAGGCGCTGGGCAGCCCCCTGGCAGCGCCGGCATATCTCGACCTGGTCCGGCGCTCCCAGAGGGTCGACGACATGGCGGGACAAGTCCTGAAGCTGTGCGTACAGCAGTCGCGGGATGCCGGCCATACCTGGCAGGAGATCGGAGACCTGCTCGGCGTCACTCGCCAGGCCGCCTTCCAGCGGTTCGGTAAACCCATCGATCCCAGGACGGGAGAACCCATGGACAAGACGGTGCACATGGCCGACGCCGCGCAACGCGCCATCACGATCGTCACGGACGTCTTGGAAGGCCGCATGGACGAAGCACGGAAATCCTTCAACGCCCAGGTGCTGGAGGCATTCACTGACGAGGTGCGGGGCAACGGTCTGGCCACGGTCACCGGCCTGGTCGGCGCGTTCGAGGGCTTCGGCGAGGGCGAGCCGTTCGTCCGCCGCATCGGCGACCACACGGTCGTCGACATCCCGCTGCGCTACGAAGCCGGCGACATGAAGGCCCGCGTCGCGTTCGACACGGACGAAAAGGTCGCCGGAATCTTCGTCATACCCCCGGAAATCCCGTGAACCCTGGGCCCGGCCAAGACCGAAGGCGTTGGCCGGCGGACGGGGCGGAGGAGGAAAATGCCCAGAGGAAACAAGCCGGACGTGCGGGTTCTCGCAGCGATCGCCGTGCTGCACACGGCAGCTGCGGTCCTCACGTGGCGGGACCTGCGTACCAGGTCGGTGCGGCGGGTGCGCGGTGACAAACGGATATGGCGGGTGGCCAGCGCCGTGAACACCCTTGGGTCGGTCGCCTACTGGCTGTTCGGACGCCGGAAGGACCCCGTCCCGTCGACAGGCGCCCACACGCGGGAGGCATGAGTGAGCCGGGCGAGTACGACCACCTACGACGACGGCGCAATACGCTGCGACGACCAGTGCCTGACCATCCGCCGCTACTACCCCTGGGGGGCGAAGCGGATTGCCTACACCTCGATCAGGAGCATCGAGACGCTCGACCTGACCGGCGCGAACAAGGTGCGCGGGTGGCGGATCTGGGGCACCGGCGACTTCCTTCACTGGTGGAACTTCGACGCAAGGCGCCCTAGGAAGAACTGCGCGCTGGTGATCGACGTGGGACGCCGCGTGCGCCCCACGATCACCCCTGACGATCCGGACGCTGTCCTGCGCATCCTCACCGCAGGCAGGAGCAGCAGATGACCGGACCGGCTGACGTAAGCCCGTGGGCGGCGATCGTGCCGCTGATCGCGATTCTCCCTGCCATCCTGTGCATGATTGACATCGCGAGACATCCGAACACCCGGAGCCTGACGCCTCAGGCATGGCTGGCCGTGTGCGCATTCGGGAACATATTCGGGCTGATTGCGTATCTGAAAATCGGCCGGGACGCGAACCGCTAGTGCCGCATCGGGCAACGTTCGCCGCTGGACGGTCTGGGACGATGGCTCCATGGACGAGGAAGTCATTCCCATTCTTCGCGTCGAGGACGCTGCGGAGGCGGTCGCATGGTACGAGCGACTGGGCTTCGCCAAGCAGTGGGAACACCGCTTCGAACCGGGACTTCCCGCGTTCGTCGAGGTCGCCCGGGGCGGGGTGCGGTTGTTCTTGTCGGAGCACAAGGGCGACGCCCGCCCCGACACATTGGTCTACCTCCGCATCCGTGATGTCGAGGTCATCGCTTCCGAGTTCGGTGCGCAGGCGAAGGACGCTCCGTGGGCGCGTGAGATTGAGCTACGCGACCCTGACGGCAACCGGCTTCGGATCGGCACTCCGACGGAATGACCCTCGCCGACAGCGCGCGGCAGAGAAGCTGTGCCGGTGGCTGAGCTTGTTCTTTAACCTCCTTAACCCCCTGGAACTGCGAACGCGCAGTCGTTAACGTCATCCTTGTGACTTCTCGACAGGCCAGCCGTCTCCTGATCAGGGTTCCGGAGCATGAGGCGCCGAAGGGCTACGTCCTGGACGACCCCCCAGGCGCTGCCGGAGTGGTGGTCATGGAGGTCTCGTGGGATCTCCAGGAGGAGTTGGAAGCCGAGTTGCAGAGGGCTGGTGCCACGCCCCTGCCGAGGCCCCACTATCTGCGTCTCGACGTCCCGACGTATGCGACCGTCGTTCTGGCGGCCGCGCCAGGAGTGTGGTTGACGCTCCGTACCGCCATTCGCGCGCTTGCCGACCGGAACAAGCAGAAGACATTCCGCTTGTACCTCGGCGACGCTGAGATGATCGCTGACGGCCACTCCGTCAAGGACGTTACCCGTCTACTTGAGACCGCACAGACGCTGTTCGAGCGTCAGACTTCCGCTTCGGATGAGACCGAGGGCGAGGCCTTGTCGTATGCCGCGGTGGAACAGGCAGCGAGGCAACTCCTCGTGCAGCGCGACGGTCTGGCGGTCGACGAGCACATCAGCGGTTGTCTCGATCGTATGGCCCAGTACATCGATGACCCCAGGCTGTGGGAATTGGTGGTCGTGAACCTGGACATGGCCGTAGACGGGTTAGTTCGGTTGGAGCGGGACAACGACAGGCCATCGGCCGTCACACCAGAAGCGACGCTGTCCCTCAACGCTGCCGCCGAGATTCTCAAGCAGTTTCTCCATACTCGTAGATAGACGCTCAGCTTGTCTCGTATGACATGAGGGTCGAAATGGGCTTCGAACTAGGCTGCTCACCTGGTCGTTCGCCGGACAGAGGGGTGAGCTGTCCTGGGTTTCGTAGAGTGCGGTGGTCTTGTTTCAGGCGGGCTGCTGGGTGGCTTCCTGTTGTTGCCACCAGCCGCGTTCGTACTCGG
>NZ_JBEYEY010000054.1:0-9078 GCF_040703635.1 Streptomyces sp. NPDC007189 | reverse complement strand
GTCACACCACCGGCCAGCGCCAGATCACACTCACCATTGCGCAGCGCCTGCACCGCCAGATGCAACGCGACCAGCGACGACGAGCAGGCCGTGTCCACCGTCACCGCCGGACCCTCAAGCCCGAGCACGTACGACACGCGGCCGGAGACCACCGACGTCGAGTTGCCGGTGAGCAGATGGCCGCGCACGTCGTCCGGGACGTCGGTCAGGCCGGCGCCGTACTCCTGGTTGCTGGCGCCGACGAACACACCGGCGCGACCGCCCCGCGCCGACTCGGGGTCGATGCCCGCGTGTTCGAACGCCTCCCAGGACGTCTCCAGCAGCAGCCGCTGCTGCGGGTCCATGGCGACGGCCTCACGGGGCGAGATACCGAAGAAGGCGGCGTCGAAGTCCCCGGCGCCGGTCAGGAAGCCGCCCTCGCGGGCGTAACTGCCGTCCTGGCGGCGGGAGTCCGGGTCGTACAGGGCCTCGACGTCCCAGCCGCGGTCGGTGGGCCATGCGGAGATGGCGTCCACCCCGTCGGACAGGAGCTGCCAGTAGTCCTCGGGGGACCGCACCCCGCCCGGGAAGCGGCAGCTCATTCCGACGATCGCAATGGGCTCGTCCCCACGCGACTCCAGCTCCTGAAGCCGGCGCCGCGTCTCGGCGAGGTCGGCGGTGACCCACTTGAGGTAGTCCCGGAGCTTGTCTTCATTCGCCATTGGAACTTGCCCCATACGTTGTTGGCGGTAGGAACGGTTCGGCCTGCTGCGGCTGCGACGCCGGCGTTCAGGACCGGCCGAGCTCCCGATTGATGAAGTCGAAGATCTCGTCGTCCGACGCCGCCTCGAGCTGCTGGGAGACAGTGGCCTTGGCATCGGCCTCGTTCTGATCACCCAGCTCCGCCAGCATGCTGCGCAAACGTGCCTGGGCGAGAGCCCTGACGCCCATCTCTGGGGAAAGCCTTGAAATCGTGGCGGCCAGCCGGTCCAGCTCGGCGACCAGCGCACTCTCCGCGTCGGCCGCCTCCCCGCCGAACAGCTCGTCGTCAAGGAACGCGGCCAGGTGACGCGGCGTCGGGTGGTCGAAGACGAGGGTGCTGGGCAGCTTCACTCCGGCGTCGGCGGAGAGCCGGTTGCGCAGCTCCACGGCGGTCAGGGAGTCCACGCCGAGTTCCCGGAAGGCCTGCGCGGATCCGACGGCCCCGGGATCGCCGTGTCCCAGCACCTGCGCCGCCCGCCGGCGCACCAGGTCGAGCAGGGCCTGCCGGCGCTCGTCCTGCGGCTGTCCGGCGAGCTGGTCGCGCAGAGCCGTGGCGGAAACCTCGTCGGCGACCGGAGCGGCACTCTCGGCGGTGGCCGCCTGTGCTTCGGGTACCCCCGTCAGCAGGGCGCTGGGACGCACGCTGGTGTACGCCGGGGTGAACCGGGCCCAGTCCACATCCGCGACCACGACCACCGGCTCGACACCGGACACGACCCGGCCCAGCGCCCGCACCGCACGCGCCGGCTCCAACGCCACCAGACCCCGCCGCCGCAACGCCTCCACAGCCTCCACGCCGGCCGCCATACCACCCTCGGCCCACGGCCCCCACGCCACCGACGTACCCACAAGCCCACGCGCACGACGCGCCTGCACCAGCCCGTCCAGGAAGGCATTGGCCGCCGCATAACCGGCCTGACCACCACTGCCCCACACACCGGCGATGGAAGAGAACACCACGAACGCGTCAAGCGCCCGCTCCCCCAACGCAGCATCCAGGTTCACGGCACCGGTCACCTTGCCCGCCCACACCTCGGCAAGCTCCTCGGCCGTCATCTCCTCCAGCGGCACATTCACCACCGCACCGGCCGCGTGCACGACCACATCCACCGGATACTCGGCCAGAAGAGCCTCCACCGCTTGGCGATCGGCCACATCACAGGCGGCGACCGTCACCCGCGCGCCGGTGGCCACCAGCTCATCCCGCAACTCAGCGGCGCCCGTGGCATCAAGGCCACGGCGGCTGACGAGCAGCAGGTGCTCGGCACCGTTCTCGGCCGCCCAGCGGGCCACACGGGCGCCCAACGCGCCCGTACCCCCGGTGATCAGGATGGCGCCACGCGGCCGCCACACAGCCGCATCCGCGGCAGCCGCCTGCACCCGCTCCAGCCGGCGGCCGAACACCCCCGACGCCCGCACCGCCACCTGATCCTCATCACCCACACCAGCCAAAACCGCCGCCAGTGCGGAACGGGAGTCCGCGTCAAGGGAGTTGGGGAGGTCGACGAGGCCGCCCCAGCGTCCGGGAATCTCCAGCGCGGCCACACGGCCCAGGCCCCACACAGCGGCCTGCACCGCGTCCACCGCCGCGTCCGACCCGCCGACCGACACAGCGGCACGGGTCACCACCCACAGCGGTGCCGTCACGCCCGAGTCACCCAGGGCTTGTGCCAGTGCCGCCGAGGCGGACACGGCCAATGGCACGCCATCACCCCGGACTTGACCGACGAGGGACAGCAGGGACACCACACCGGCGACTGAGCCGACACCCTCAAGGCGCCCGGCGAGTTCGGCGCGGTCCGCGCCGGTCTCGTGCGTCAGCAGCTCGACGTCGGCGCCCGCAGTCGTCAGGGCTTCCCGGACCGACACGGCCCAGGCGTCCCCGGCGAGACCGTCGGGGACGACCAGCAGCCAGCGGCCCGACAGCGCGACGCAGCGCGGCAGACCGGTCAGCGACTGCCAGCGCACCCGGTACCGGGATCCGTTCAGCTCGGCCTGTTCACGCCGCTGGCGGCGCCAGGAGGTCAGGGCGGGCAGCACCGCGCCCACGACATCCTGCTCCAGGTCCAACTCCCCCGCCAGCGACTCCAGATCCTCCCGCTCGACCGCCTCCCAGAACCGGGCGTCGATCTCACCACCCGTACCGGCGACGGCCTCCGGTCGCGCGGGAGCCGGCCAGAACCGCTGGTGCTGGAAGGCGTACGTCGGCAGCTCCACCGGCTCCACGGCCGGGAACGCCCGCGACCACTCGACCTCACCGCCCGACACGAAGAGAGCGGCCAGCGCGGCCAGCACCGAGCCCGCCTCTGGGCGGTCCTTGCGCAGGGCGGGCACCAGCACCGGCGCGTCATCGTCCGGCCCGGTGCTGTCGTCCAGCACGGTCTGCCCGAGCGCGGTCAGGGTGCCGTCGGGGCCCAGTTCGAGGTAGCGACGGACACCGTGCACGTCCAGGGCCCGTACGGCATCGGCGAAGCGCACCGTCGCCCGCACATGCTGCACCCAGTAGTCCGGCGAGGTCAGCTCGTCGCCGGTGACCTCCTCACCGGTGACCGTCGAGACGATCCGCAACTGCGGCTGCTCGTACGACAGACTTTCGGCGACCTTGCGGAAGTCGGCGAGCATCGGCTCCATGAGCGGGGAGTGGAAGGCGTGGCTCACGCGCAGAGCGGTGACCTTGCGGCCCTCGGCGCGGAAGCGCTCGGCGATCTCCTCCACGGCCTCTGCCGTACCCGAAATCACCAGCGCGCGAGGCCCGTTGACCGCCGCGATGCCCACCTGCTCACCCAGCAGCGGCAGCACCTCCTCCTCCGAGGCCTGCACCGCCACCATCGCACCCCCTGCCGGGAGCGCCTGCATCAACCGCCCACGCGCTGCCACCAGACGGCACGCATCCGCCAGCGACCACACACCAGCCACATGCGCGGCCGCGATCTCACCGATCGAATGACCCGCCAGCACATCCGGGCGCACACCCCACGACCCCAGCAACCGGAACAACGCGACTTCCAAGGCGAACAGCGCGGGCTGGGCGTACTCAGTCCGGTTCAGCGCGTCGGCGTCCTCGCCAAACACGACCTCCCGCAACGGGCGCGGCAGTTCGGTGTCCAGGTGAGCGCACACAGCGTCGAAGGCGTCCGCGAAGACGGGGTACTCGTCGTACAACTCCCGACCCATGCCCAGGCGTTGCGCTCCCTGCCCGGCGAACAGGAAGGCCGTACGACCGCCCTCACCGACGTCACCGATCACCGCACCCACGCCGGCCGACTCACCGGCGGCAACGGACCGCAGGCCGCTCAGCAACTCCTCCCGGTCGGCACCCCACACCACGGCCCGGTGCTCGAACACCGACCGCGACCGCACCAGCGCCGCACCCACCGCAACCGGCGACACCCCGGCCCACTCGGACACGAACTCCGCCAGCCGTCCGGCCTGCGCCCGCAGAGCCTCACGGCTGCGCCCGGACACCACCCACGGCACCAACGACGGCACCGGACCGGTCTCAACGACCGTGCGCTCCTCCGCGACCGGCTGCTCAAGGATGATGTGGGCATTCGTCCCGGAGACACCGAACGCTGACACACCTGCCCGGCGAACACGCCCGGAATCGGGCCAGTCCCGCTCTTCGGTGAGCAGTTCGACGGCGCCGGCCGACCAGTCCACTCGGGACGACGGCTCCTCCGCATGCAGCGTGCGCGGTAGCACGCCATGCTGCATCGCCAGCACCATCTTGATCACACCAGCGACACCGGCGGCGGCCTGCGTGTGACCGATGTTCGACTTCACGGAGCCCAGCCACAACGGCCGTTCACGATCCTGGCCATAGGCGGAGATCAAAGCCTGCGCCTCGATCGGATCACCCAAGGACGTACCCGTGCCGTGCGCCTCCACCGCATCCACATCCGACGGCTTGAGCCCGGCGCTCGCGAGGGCCGCCCGGATCACTCGCTGCTGCGAAGGACCGTTCGGCGCCGTCAGACCATTCGAGGCACCGTCCTGGTTCACCGCCGAACCGGCCACCACCGCCAGCACCCGGTGCCCGTTGCTGCGCGCGTCGGAGAGCCGCTCCACGACAAGGACACCAACGCCCTCGCCCCAGCCGGTGCCGTCCGCACCCTCCGCGAACGCCTTGCACCGACCATCCACGGCAAGCCCCCGCTGCCGGGAGAACTCCACGAACGCACCCGGCGTCGACATCACCGTCACACCGCCCGCGAGCGCCAAGTCGCACTCACCCGCACGCAGCGCCTGCACCGCCAGATGCAACGCGACCAACGACGACGAACACGCCGTGTCCACCGTCACCGCCGGACCCTCAAGCCCCAGCACATACGACACCCGGCCCGACAACACCGACGCCGCATTACCCGTGCCCACATGACCCTCGAAGTCCTCACCCGAGGCCAACAGCACACCCGTGTAGTCCTGACCATTCGTACCGGCGAAGACACCGGTACGACTGCCCCGCAGACCACCCGGAGCGATACCCGCCCGCTCCAACGCCTCCCACGACGTCTCCAACAACAACCGCTGCTGCGGATCCGCCGCCAACGCCTCCCGCGGACTCATCCCGAAGAACCCCGCGTCGAAGAGGTCGGCCTCGTCCAGGAAGGCACCCACGTCCACGTAACTCGTGGCAGGACGTTCGGCGTTCGGGTCGTACAAGGTCGACAGGTCCCAGCCGCGGTCGGCCGGGAACGGGCCCACCGCGTCACCGCCCTCCGAGAGCAGCCGCCACAACCCCTCCGGGTCACTCACCCCACCCGGGAAACGGCACGCCATCCCCACGATCACCACCGGATCGTCCGAGGCATGCGCGGCGCCGGCCGACGACGGATCCGCCTCTGCCAGCTCACCCAGCAGCTGCTCCCGGAGATACCGTGCCAGCGCCACCGGCGTCGGGTAGTCGAAGACCACGGTCGCGGCGAGGGGGACGCCGGTGGCCATGGCGAGGGTGCCGCGGAGTTCGACCGCGGTGAGGGAGTCGACGCCCAGGTCGCGGAAGGCGCGCTCGGCGGGCACGGCGGAGGCGCCGGAGTAGCCGAGGACGCCGGCGGCGCACAGGCGGACCATTTCGAGGAGGACCCGTTCCTGCTCGGCCGGGGTCAGTCCGGTGAGCTGGTGGCGCAGGCCGGAGCCGTCGCCGCGGCCGAAGCGCTCGGAGGCGGCGCCCGCGCCCTCGACGGCGGCCCGTGCCTCCGGGAGCGACTCGATGAAGGGACTCGGCCGGGTCATGGTGAAGGGGGGCGCGTACTCGCCCCAGTGGATGTCGGCGACCATGACGGCGGCCCCGGGTGCGCCGACGGCGCGTTGCAGGGCCAGGATGCCGAGGGCGGGCTGCAGGGGAAGGACACCGCCGCGGTGCATGCGCCAGGCGACGACCTCCTCGTCGGCCATGCCGCCGTCGGCCCACGGGCCCCAAGCGATAGAGGTGGCGGTCAGTCCGGCCGCGCGGCGGCGCTCGGCGAGCGCGTCGAGGAAGGCGTTGGCCGCCGCGTAGTTGCCCTGGCCGGAGGTGCCGAGGGTGCCGGCGATGGAGGAGAAGAGGACGAACGCGTCCAGGTCGCTGTCGCGGGTCAGCTCGTCCAGATGCAGCGCGCCCAGCGCCTTGGTGCGCAGGACGCGCGCGAACCGCTCCGGGGACAGAGCGTCGATCACACCGTCGTCCAGGACGCCCGCCGTGTGAACCACAGCATCAACCGGGTGCTCGGCAAGGAGTGCGGCCAGAGCCTCGCGGTCCGCCACGTCACCCGCTATCACACTCACGCGCGCACCGGCAGCCTGCAGTTCGTCCCGCAGGCCGGCCGCGCCCGGCGCGTCCATGCCGCGCCGGCTGACCAGCACCACGTGCTCGGCACCCTGCTCCGCGGCCCAGCGGGCCACCCGTGCGCCCAGCGCGCCCGTGCCGCCGGTGATGAGCACCGTCCCGCGCGGCTGCCACGCGGCGGCCTCGGCGGCCGGGGTGACGCGTTCGAGGCGGCGGCCGAAGACGCCCGAGGGGCGGACGGCCAGCTGGTCCTCGGGGCCCGCGCCGAGGAGGACTCCCGTGAGGCGGGCCGTGGCGCGCCGGTCGAGGGTGTCGGGCATGTCGATCAGACCGCCCCAACGGTCCGGGTACTCCAACGCCGCCACCCGGCCCAGACCCCACACCGCACCCTGCACCGGATCCGGAGCACCGTCCGAACGGCCCACCGACACCGCACCCCGCGTCAGCACCCACACCCGGCCGCCCACACCGGCGTCCCCGCACGCCTGCAGCAGCGTGGCGATGACGGCGGGGCCGAGGGGCAGTCCTTCGCTGTCGGTGCCGGCGAGGTGGGTGAGGGCGAGCACGCCCCGGACGGGGTGCTGCTCGGTCGCCGCGCGCAGCCGGGCGGCGAGTGCGGCGCGGTGTGTGCGGTCGTCGCCGGTGACCTCGACGGTGGTGACGCGGTCGGGGCCGCCCAGGGCCGTGACGACGGCCGCCGGGACCGGGTCGTCTCCGTCGGGGTTGCCCGGCAGGAGCAGCAGCCAGCGGCTGTCCGCCGGTTCGGTGTCCGCGGTGGGGGGTTCGGGGGCGGCTGGCTGCCACGTCACCCGGTAGGAGAGGGCGTCGACGGCGGTCTGCTGCCGCTGCCGCCGGCGCCAGGACGCGAGGGCGGGGACGACCGCGTCGATCTGTTCGGCCCGCACGCCGAGGGTCTCGGTCAGGGCGTCGACGTCCTCGCACTCGACGGCTTCCCAGAACCGGTCGTCGACGGTGTCGGCGGCGGTCCGCGCGGTGGGCGCTTCGGCGCTGTCGGGGGCGGTGGCGTGGTCGAGCCAGTAGCGCTCGTGCTGGAAGGCGTACGTCGGCAGGTCGACCGCCGGCGCGGTGGGCGCGGCGCCGAACGCCGGGGTCCAGTCGACGTCGACGCCGTGGACGTGGAGCCGGGCGAGGGCGTCGTACAGGCTGGGGACCTCGGGGCGGTCCTTGCGCAGCGCGGGCACGAGCAGCGGGGCGGCGGCGGCGGGACCGGTGGCGGGGTCGTCGGGGAGGCAGGCGCGGGCGAGGGCGGTGAGGGTGCCGTCGGCGCCGAGTTCGAGGTAGCGGGTGACGCCCTGTTCGCGTAGGCGGCGGATGTCGTCGGCGAAGCGGACGGGCTGGCGGACGTGGGCGGTCCAGTAGCCGGCGGCGCACAGTTCGCCGGGGTCGGCGAGGGTGCCGGTGAGGTCGGAGACGATCGGGATGTGCGGCCGGTGGTAGGTGAGGCTCTCGGCGACGCGCAGGAAGTCCCGCAGCATCGGCTCCATCAGCGGCGAGTGGAAGGCATGGCTGACGCGGAGCCGGGTGGTGCGGCGGCCGAGCCCGGCGAGGTGTCCGGCGACGCGGGAGACGCCGTCCTCGGTGCCCGAGACGACGAGGGAGCGGGGCCCGTTGACGGCGGCGATGCCGACCTCGGCGTCCAGTCCGGCGAGCAGGGGCAGCACCTCGTCCTCGGACGCCTCGACGGCGACCATGGCGCCACCTTCGGGGAGGGCCTGCATGAGCCGGCCGCGGGCGGCGACGAGGCGGCAGGCGTCCTCCAGGGACCACACGCCGGCGACGTGGGCCGCGGCGAGCTGGCCGATGGAGTGCCCGGCGAGGACGTCGGGGCGGACGCCCCAGGACTCCAGCAGCCGGAACAGGGCGACTTCGAAGGCGAACAGGGCGGGCTGGGTGAACTCGGTGCGGTTCAGGGCCGCTTCGTCGTCGCCGAAGACGATGTCGCGCAGGGAGCGGCCCAGTTCGTTGTCGAGGTGGGCGCAGGCTGCGTCGAAGGCGTCGGCGAACACGTCGAAGGCGGCGTGGAGTTCGCGGCCCATGCCGAGGCGCTGGGAGCCCTGTCCGGCGAAGAGGAAGGCGACGCCGCCCTCCGTGCCTGCGGTGCCGACGGCGGCGCCTGGGGTCGGTTCGCCGCGGCCGACGGCGTCGAGGGCGGCGAGGAGGGCGGTGCGGTCGTCGCCGACGACGACGGCCCGGTGTTCGAACATGGTTCGGGACGTCGCGAGGGCGTGTCCGACCTGTGCGGGGGTCGTGCCGGGGTGGGCCCGCAGGTGGGCGGTGAGCCGGGCGGCCTGGGCGCGCAGGGCTTCGTCGCTGCGTGCGGAGAGCGTCCAGGGTACGACGTCGGCCGGGGGCCGCAGGTCCGCCAGGGCGGGGGCGTCGTCGGTCTGCGCTTCTTCCAGGACGACGTGGGCGTTGGTGCCGCTGAGCCCGAACGCGGACACGGCGGCGCGGCGCGGGCGGTCCTCGTACGACGGCCACTCCTGAACCTCGGTGAGCAGCTCGACAGCGCCCGCCGACCAGTCGACGTGCGAGGACGGCTCGTCCACGTGCAG
>NZ_JBEYEY010000053.1:0-9166 GCF_040703635.1 Streptomyces sp. NPDC007189 | reverse complement strand
GACCGCCGCCCTGAGGCCGGGTAGGCGCTTCTGGCACCACCCGCTGGAACAACTCCCACAACTCATCCGGCACCAGCCGCTCCACGATCCCCACGTCCGCAGGCTACCGGAGGAATCCAAATGAGATAACGTCTTATCCGCGATCGCCCGCCACGCCGGCTACGGCCCCTCCGGGGGCGCACCGCCTACGGCGAAGCAGAGATCAGGCAGGTCGCCGCGCAGATCGGCCGGGAACCGAACCGGCCCGCCGCGACACCGCCACGAGCCGCCGCCGAATACGTGTGGGGCGCCGAGGACTTATCTATGCGCCCTTGTGGGGGCGTGGTCCGGCATCGTGCTGGGAGGGGTCTGTGGCTTGTCGCTGGCTGAGATGGTGCGCGCCGGACGGGGCGGAAGCGAGCACATGGCGGTCGTGGAGTGGCCTGGCGAGGGCCCCCGCATCGACGTCCTGTTCGCTCAGGCTCCGGCCGAAGCATGGGAGAGGATCTCGTGCGGAGACGGCGCGAAAGGCCCACGCTGCTACCACTGGGCAGCGGTCCGGCTGCCGGCCGTCGCCGAGTTCGACTATCAGGGCGAGGTCCCCCACAGCATGCGGTGGGCGCTGGCCCGGCGCAGCATCAGCAAGTCTGACGAGATAGCCTGCTACCTCACTTACGCTCCTTTTGAGACAACCGTTCAGGAGCTGGTGCGAATCGCCGGGACGCGCTGGGCGATCGAAGAGTGCTTCCAGGCCGCGAAGAACGAGTGTGGCCTGGACCAGTACGAAGTCCGTCGCTACGTGGGCTGGTACCGGCACATCACTCTGGCCATGCTCGCGCACGCCTTCCTGGCCGCCACGGCGCACCAGGTCCGGTAAAAGGGAGCGGCGCCGGTGGGACAGCCGGGGCAATCGAGTTCACAGTGGCAGAGGTTCGGCAACTCCTGGCAGCTTGCCGTCCCCGACCGCCGCACCTTCGTGGCCCCCGAGGACGACACCACGTCCTGAGCTGGTCGAACTGGCACCGACGACGCCAAGCGGTCTCCCGCCGCTGTCACTACCTGCGGCACTGTCGCACGATCGAGGGGCGGCCCGTCGAAGACCACCCCTGACCACTCCGCGGCCCACTACACTCCAGCCGCCCGGCGAAAACCGCAGCTCAGACAGCGAAATCCTGCTGGAGTATTAGGGTGCCGTCATGCTTCCACACGGTCCCGGATCATCCCCCGCCGCCGAGCGGCAGGAATGGCAGCAGGCGCTGGTCACCTTGGGCTGCCAGTTGGCCGCAGTGGGGCCCCGACAGCACGAGGACTGGCTGGTGGACGCCGCGGCGGTACTCCAGTTCCGCACCCGCGATCCGCGCGGCTGGCTGCCCGACGCCCACACCAGATGGCCCGAGCGCACCAGGCACTCCCCGTACTACCCCTTCGACCGGCTGGAGCCGCATCATCTCGACCACCATCTGGAACTGCTGACCCACGAGGCGGCGGTGGAAGTGACCGCGCTGCACTGGGCCGCCACACCCTACGGCGGCGCCGAGCCGCCCGGCGCGTCCGACCCGGTGCGGCGGCGCCGGCTGTGGTCGGCGGCCCGCACCCTCCTGGCCCGCTTCGGCCCCGACGCGGAGTACGCCACCAACGCCGAGGACCTCAGCGGTGGCACGGACCCCCACTGGTACCGCGACGGCTTCTCCCTCTCCTGCTTCGCGGGGGTGGACGCGCAGCGGGACGGTCTCATCACGGACTTCGGCATCCTGGCGGTCTCGGACACGGAGGTCGGTGCGTTCTGGAACTTCTTCGTCGACTGACCCCGTCGGCGTACCCGGCCGGCCCACAGCCTGAACCTGCCACGCACCGCCGGTGGAGGGCAGGGAGACAGCTTGTCTACCTGCCCTCCACTCGGGTTGCAGGTGAGCGAGGCTGGCGCTGCGCTTCTGGATCAACAACCTCACGCGAACTGCCCTGTGATCACAGTCAGTTCAGGACCGGTTGGGAGGTCAGGCGGTCAGCGCGGCGAGCTCCGCGTTGGCGCGCTCGGTGACCAGGGCGAGGACGCGGCCGGCGGCGGCCAGGTCCTCGGTGGGTATCCCGCCCCAGATGCGGGCGGTGAGCGGGGCGGTCTGCGCGCCGACGGCGTCGAGCAGCTCGCGCCCGGCATCCGTCGGGCGGAGGTACGCGCCGTCCGTGACAAGCAGCTGCTTGGCCAGCAGCTCGTCGACTGTGGCACGGATGTGGGCCGGATCGGCCTTGAACGAGCCCTGGACCTGGGCGACGAGGTCGTCCGGTGTCTGCGGGGTGTCGGCAGCCACGGCGGTGCGCAGAGCGATCTGCTGCTCGAAGGTGATGCCGTGCCGGGCCAGGGCGTACTCCAGGACGCCTCGGGCAGCGTAGTGGGCCAGGCCGAGGGCGCGCGCGTCAGCGAGGGGCGCGGTGGCGGAGGCTGTGGCGGTCATGGTGTTGTCCCCTTAGTGCTCTGGTCGTTCGGTACGGATGGAACGAGAGGTGCGTCGAGCAGGGTCGTCAGCTCGTCGGTGAACGCGCGCGTCCGCGGGGCGTCGAGGCCGCCGAGCGGCTCCAGCAACTGCTGAAGCAGCTCCTGGACCACCGCGATGGCCTGCCGCGTAACGGCCTGTCCCCGCTCGGTAAGGGCGAGCTGTACAGCGCGCGGGTCGCGGGGATCGCGGGTGCGCTCGATCAGGCCGGCCGACTCCAGGGCGCGCGCCAGCTTCGAGACGTACAGCGCCTCCAGGCCCGTGTGGTCCGCGAGCCGGCGCTGACTGGGCCGCTCGCCGGCGCGCTGCATGCCGTACAGCGACGCGACCAGTGAGTACTGCGCGTGGGTGAGGCCCAGAGGAGCCATCGCGCGATCGACCGCGACGCGCCACTTGTTGGCGAGCCGCCATACCAGGAAACCGGGCGTGGGGCCCAGTGAACCCTTGCTCATACCTAATAGATTACATGGCTACTATATCCATGGCTAGTATTTTCCGGCGGCCGTAACGATGACACCCGACTCGGCGCTGCAACGGGCCGACGGAACCCTGCAGTCCGCCCAGCAGCACCTCGGTGAGACTGCTTACCCAACTCCTCGCCCGCCGGTTAGCCGCTCACCAGGGCGTGGTGGCCCACCGCACCCGCCACCACGTCGAAGATCAGCTCCACCGTGCGGGCGGCCTCCTCTCATCAGGGATTTTCGGACGTTGTGCCGGCGCAGGCCCTCGCGGGCGGTGAGGATCGCGGGCAGCGCGTCGGCCATGCCCTGCTTGGTCAGCATGTAGTCCGCGAATGCCTCCGCCCACTCGCGCAGCGCGGCCAGGGGGGAGGCTACGAGGTTGGAAAAGCCTCAGGCGTGCGGAAAGCCGTGCCGGCTGAAGCCGCGTTTACCGCCTCGGCGCTCCCCAC
Organism: Streptomyces sp. NPDC007189; assembly: GCF_040703635.1. Classification (NCBI taxonomy): domain Bacteria; kingdom Bacillati; phylum Actinomycetota; class Actinomycetes; order Kitasatosporales; family Streptomycetaceae; genus Streptomyces; species Streptomyces sp. NPDC007189. The sequence goes on along the minus strand of NZ_JBEYEY010000053.1, from coordinate 5,788 downwards.
CATCTCCCATGCTGGTGATAGACGCGGTTCCAGTCTTCGTCGGTGGCATCATCGGGTACTGCTACGAGCATCGATTTCGCTTCGTCACACACGCGCTCGGCCTGAGCTGCGGTCAAGTGTCGGCAGTTCCAAAGCAGCCCCGCCATCTCGGCCGCCAGCGCATCGTAGGGCCGCGACGACTCGGGGAGCTCGACGCCGATGATGGCGGCGAGGTCACCAGCCCCGATGCCAAGGGCGGTCGCGAAGCCCGTCACCAGGTCCGGCGTTAGCGGAACGCGTCCCCGGCCGATTCCGCTGATCGTGGAGGCGGCCAGGTACACGCGGCCATCGGTCAGCAGGGCCAGGGTCTTGGCCGCGGCGGTCGGGGAATGCAAGTTCCGGTTGCCGCACAGCAGGTTGGCGAGCATCGCACCGAAGCCCGACTCGTGCTGGTCATAGGTCCGCGGCGGAAGGGACGGAGGGTCTCGGAGTTCGCGCGGCAGCTGATCGACCAGCCAGTGGACGCGAGCTCTGTGGTCCGACGGCAGCGCCATCGTGATCTTGACAAGGTTCGCGATTCCGGAGCCGGCCGCCGGGTCCCAGGGGATGCGGGCTTCCGGCGCAGGGACGTCGGCGATCACATAGAGGTCGTCAGCGTGAAAACCAAGAGCGGGGGCAAGGTCATCGAGCTGCGAAGCCAGCGGCGGCACGCCTGAGACCATCGAGCGCAGTTCGATCTCCGAGACGCCGGACGCCGAGGCCAGCCATGTGACATTCATCCGACGGTGATTCAGAAGTCGGGTCAAGAGCACGCCGAAGCCTGGGTGATTCGCCATAGTGCCCATTTTTGCGACCCCAGGCGTTTGGGCTGAGGTGGAGGGTCAGCACGGCTTGGACGATTCCGGTGATGCGGGTGGTGCTGCACCCGAGTTTGCGTAGGAGCAGCCAGGTCTTGAGGGCGGCGGATCAGGACGTGGCCCAGGCTTCAACGCGCCAGCCCGGCAGTTCCTTGTCCAACCACTCCTCGACGGTCCTCCGCCAAGGATCCGAGGGATCGCTATCGGCGACGCCGGCCCAGGCGTCCTCCGCCATGTCGGAGTCGATGAACAGGCTGTCGAGGTAAGTGTCGAAGTTGTCGGCGACCTTCGTGAAGACATGGTTGCCCAGATACCCCGGCCAGGAATGGCGTGGACGAACGCAAGGAGCTGGCCATGACTGGCCGGGTTCAGGTCCAGGAAGAGGGTGTCGCTGCCGCCGTTACGGGCGATGGGCAGCAGCCCGGTCAGGGGCACGTTCTCGGCGAGCCACCCGCCGCGACTGCGCCGGTACTCTCCCAGAAGAGTGCCCCTGGGCTTGATCCGCTTTGACGGACATCCGAGATCAGGGGTTCAGCCCCGGGAGGATGTCCATCATGGAGAGCATGGGGAAGAAGAAGCCTCGCCCTCGTCGCTCGTTCACGCCGGAGTTCAAGGCGGAGATCGTCGAGCTGTGTCGACGCGGTGACCGTTCGGTCGGTCAGATCGCCAAGGACTTCGATCTGACCGAGACCGCGGTGCGTGACTGGGTGAAGCAGGCCGAGGTCGATGCGGGTGAGCGGGACGGCCTGACCAGCAGCGAACGCGAGGAGCTGGCCGCACTGCGGCGGGAGAACCGCCGTCTGCGTGAGGACGTCGACATCCTCAAGCGGGCCACGGCTTTCTTCGCGTCAATGTCAGGCTGTTGGTGATCGGTGGGTGGAGACAGGCCGGAGCCGCCTTTGGTGGTTGGTCCTTGATGTGCCGCCCTCCGGTGGCAGGATCCTGTCGACCGGCGGGCTGGCTCGTTTCTTCGCTGCCCCGTACGTGGCTTATCGGCGATGTGCCGCCCGCCGGTCGCAGGCCGTCTGGTGCGGTGTGGCTTGATAGGAGCGTGCCGCTGGCCCGATTGAGGCGTGCCCCCGGCACCGGACGATCACCTGAGCATCCGGCATCGTCGCAGGGAGGCACGTTGATCGTCGTCGGGATAGACGGACACAAGAACACGCACACGCTGGTGGCGGTCGATCCGCTGGGAAAGCGGTTGGCGGAGCTGACCGTGGCCGCCAGACCTGCTGGTCATCTCAAGGCGCTGGCCTGGCTGCACGGCTTCGGTTCGGTACTGGTAGCAGTCGAGGACTGCCGCCACTTGACCCGCCGGTTCGAGGCCGACCTGCTCAACAGTGGGCACGCGGTGGTGCGGGTGCACACCCGTCTGATGGCCGGCGCGCGACGCTCAGCCAGGGAACGCGGGAAGTCCGACCCGATCGACGCCGAGGCGGTGGCCCGGGTCGCTCTGCGCGAGCCCGACCTGCCCAAGGCATGCCTGGACGGGCCGAGCCGGGACATCAAGCTGCTGGTCGATCACCGGCGCACGCTCGTGGCCCAGCGCACCGCAATCGGCAACAAGCTGCGCTGGTTCTTGCACGAGCTCGACCCGGAGCTGGCCGTCGCCTCTCGCGGCCTGCGCCGTTTGTGCATCCTGGACCAGCTGGCCCAAGCCTTGATCCAACACCACGGGACACTCGCGGCGATCGCCGCTGAACTGGTGGCAGACTGCCGCCGCCTCTCGGAACGCATCAACGCGCTGGAGGGCCAGATCCGTCGTTTGGTCACCGCTCGAGCACCGCATCTGTTGGCGATCCCCGGCTGCGGCGTTCTGGGTGCCGCGGTCATCATCGGAGAGGCCGCCGACGCCACGCGGTTCGCCTCCAAGGCCGCCTTCGCCCGGTTCAACGGCACAGCCCTATCCCCGTCTGGTCAGGCAACAAGGTCCGTGTTCGGCTCAACCGAGGCGGCAACCGGACCGTCAACCATGCCCTCCACATGATCGCCGTGACCCAGGTGCGAGGCGACGGCGAAGGCGCCACCTACTTCACCAAACAACTCACCGCCGGCAAGACCAAGACGGAGGCCCTGCGTCTGCTGCGGCGTCGCATCTCCGACCGTGTCTACCGGGCCTTGCTCGCTGACCAATCCGACCTCGGCCAACCCCTCGACCCGCTACCTGCGCCTATGAGCCTGGCTGCTTGACATAGGAGCATCAAGGAGACCCGGTGACGGTGCACCCGTTCATCGAGGCGGAGAAGCGTGCAGGTCACAGCGTCAAACGAGCGTGTGAGCTGCTGAAGGTCTCCCGGACCGCCTTCTATGCCCGCCGCGCTGCCAAGCCTGGTCCCCGAGCGGTCCGTGACGCCGAGCTGGCGGAACAGATCGCCGACGTCCACACGAGATCGCGGGGAACCTACAGCGCCCCGCGCGTCCATGCGGTGCTCAAGCGGACAGGCGCCGGATGCGGCCGCCGACGTGTCGCGCGGCTGATGCGCACTGCCGGCTGTCGGCGTACAAGCGAACGTGCACCACCTCGTACGGATGAAAGTGCACCATTTTTGATGCGGTGACGGGGCGTCGGCCGTGAGTCTGCTGCTGTCGGTTCGGGGTGGCAGGGAGGCGGCTGACGGTGGTCTTGGATCCGCATCGCTGGCTGGAGTTGAGGCGGTTTCGTGCGCTGTACGAGTCCGGTGCGATGAGTCTGCGGGAGATCGCGAAGGAGACTGGGCTGAACCGCCGGACGGTCAGCAAGTACCTCAAGGACCCCGCATCGGTCGCGCCGCCGAAGAGAGAAGTAGCAGATCAGCGGCCTAGGCGGGTGGTGGACGAGGTCGCGCCGCTGATCGACGCGATGCTCAGGTCCGAGATCCTGCTCAAGGGCAGGGTGATCCACGAGCGCCTGACCCAGGAGTACGGGGTCAGCATCAACTACCAGCGGGTGAAGCTCTATCTGCAGGAAGCCCGGCCCCGGATCGCGGAGGAAATGGGCATCAGCCCGGGTGAGCTGGCGGGCCTGCACCGGCGCTTCGAGGTCGTCCCTGGTGCTCAGGCCCAGGTCGACTGGGGAGACGAAGGCAAGATCCTCACCCATGTCGGCATCCCGAAGGTCTACTCGTTCCACATGACGCTGTCGTACTCGCGCGACCCGTTCTGCTGCTTCACCACCAGCCAGGACCTGGCCACGTTCTTTGACTGCCACCGGGCCGCGTTCGCGCACTTCGGCGGGGTGCCGATGAGCATCGTCTATGACCGCACCAAGACGGTCGTGCGCCGGCACGTCGCTCCCGGTGAGGCGGTTCCGCTGCACCCGGAGGCGGTCGCCTTCGCCGGGCACTACGACTTCGACATCGACGTGCTGGCTGCCTACCGGCCGCAGGGCAAGGGGCGGGTCGAGCGGCAGGTGAACATCGTCCGTGACCACGTCCTGGCCGGTCGGGCCTTCTCTTCCATCGAGGAGCTGAACGCTGCCTTCGCCGCCTGGGTGCCGCTGCGGCGGGCGAAGGTCCACGGCACCCACGGCGAAGTCATCGGACACCGGGCCGTGCGCGACCACATGGCCCTGCGTCCGCTGCCGGCGACCCCGTATGTGGTCATGCAGCGGCACCTGCGGCACGTCGGCAAGGACTGCCTGGTCGCCTTCGACGCGAACCTCTACTCCGTTCCCGCCCGCAAGGTCCGACCCCGTCAGCTGGTCGAGATCCGAGCCACGAAGTCGCAGGTCAGCCTCCATTCAACCGTCCCCGACACAGGTGGCCAGACCTTGTTGGCCGTCCACCCGCGGGCCGTTGGCCGAGGCGCCCGCATCGTGGATGAGACTCACTGGGACGGCCTTCCCACCGGCGCCGGCCGCCGCGTCACCACCGGCGACGCTCTGCCCTCGCCCCGCCGCGACCAGGCAGTCGGGCCCGAGGCCGGACCGCTGCAGGCTCTGCTGAACCGGGCCGCCGCCGCGAATGTCGAGGTGGGCCGCCGTCCGCTGTCGGTCTATGACGAGCTGACCGGCACCCGCCCCTTCACTGCCAACTCCGCCAGCAAGGAAGTCCGTTGAGCGAGCTGACCAGCACCCGCATCCGCACCACCGCCGCCAAGCTCGGCCTGCCACACCTGGCCGAGGCCCTGAACCAGTACATCCAGCGGGCGGATGAGGCCAAGATGGGCTACCTCGACCTGCTCGACCTGGTGCCGTCCGAGGAACTTGCTGTCCGCGACGACCGCCGCTTCCGCAACGGCCTGAGGTTGTCGAAGCTGCCGCACCACAAGACGCTGGAGGACTACGACTTCTCCTTCCAGCCCGAGCTCGACCCACGCAAGGTCAAGGACCTGGCCACCCTCTCCTTCGTCGAGGAGAAGGCCAACGTCGCTCTGCTCGGGCCGCCCGGCGTCGGCAAGACGCACATCGCCGTCGCCCTGGCCGTCGCGGCCTGCCGGGCCGGCTATTCGATCTACTTCACCAGCCTCGACGACATGGTCCGTCACCTCAAGGCCGCGGAGGACCAGGGCCGTCTGATCAGCAAGCTCACCAGCTACCTTCGGCCAAGCGTCCTCGTGGTCGACGAGGTGGGCTACCAGCCGCTGGAGCGGGCCGAGGCGAACCTGGTCTTCCAGGTGATCTCCAAGCGCTACGAAAAGGGCTCGATCATCCTGACCTCGAATAAGACCTTCGGCGAATGGGGCCAGGTCTTCGGCGACGAGGTACTGGCCACCGCGATCCTCGACCGCCTCCTGCACCACTGCGAAGTCGTCCCGATCAACGGCAACAGCTACCGGCTCAAGAACCGCCTCCAGGCCATCGAGCGGGACACCGACGTGGCCTGAGCTGTGGTGCACACAACTTCGTACTCGGTGGTGCACTCAGAGGAGTACCTGGACAGTTGATCGCCTCCGTGATGTCTTCCGCGCCGAGTCCGCGCACCAGCCGCCGCTTGTCGAGGACGCTCTCGGCAAGCAGATGCTCGCCCTCCTTA
>NZ_JBEYEY010000052.1:0-10079 GCF_040703635.1 Streptomyces sp. NPDC007189 | reverse complement strand
GGGTATTTGCGTGGTGCTGGCACTGCTCGTGGTTCTCCTTCGGGCCAGGATCATAAGCCTGGCTTCAGGGACTCCACGAATCCGGGGTCAGCTCAACCCTCTACCAGATCCTCGACGCCCTCCAAGACATCTTGAGGTGCTGGACCGGCATCTGCACTACCTGCCACCAACCCCTGCCCAGCAGCACACACACAGCACGAAGATCAAGACAGACCTAACGGAGTCCTACTAGCGTGCTCCCATGAACGATCACGGTGTTGCTCACGGTTTCACGTCGGTGGATACGCAGCCCCGGCCCGCTGAGATCACTTCGGCTGCCGCCATGCGGGGTGGCCCGGCAGGCACCTCACCGGCCCGGCGGCGAGCTGCACAGCTTCCGCATCGGCTGGCCGGTCGCACCGTGGCGTCCTGCGACGCGGGATGCCGGGCCAGGTCACAGCAAGCCGGGCTGCAGGCCGTCAGAGCAGCGGCGAGTAGACGTACGCGCCGCCGGCACTCCGCCCCGACGACGCCGTGGAGTCCGTCCTCGTAACGCCGTCCGCTGCCCGCGCAGCGTCTGGGTGCCGTCACGGCAACCGAAGCTGACCAGGAACTCACGAAAACTGCTCACACCGACATGGCCGCTCCCGCCTTGGCAGACCTCATCGCGCCCGCTCCTGCGTGCCCAGTTGATCTGGCTTCACCGGTATGACGGGGACTTCAGGCGGGGGCCGACTGGTCTGTGCACCGCGGCTTACTCGTGATCGAATAGGGGATGACTTCGTTCTGGACTGGTAAGCGGGTACGTCTGCGCGGTATCGAGCCTGAGGACTGGACAGCGTTCATGGGCTTCGCAGTCGATGAGGAGCGGTTGGGAGACCTGCTGCATCCGCCTCGGTCTGCCGAGGCGTTCCGCGTTTGGGCGAAAGAACAGGCCGTCCCCAAGTCCGACGGCGACTGCTTCAGCTTGGCCGTCGAAGCCTTGGACACGGGGCAGATCGTCGGGGCTGTCGGCTCGCACCACGCAGATCCGCGCGCGGGGCGATTCGAGTACGGCATCACGATGGGTGCTGGGCACCGACGCAAGGGTTACGCGGCAGAAGCCGTGGTAATCCTGCTGCGGTTCATGTTCGCGGAGCGGCGGTACCACAAGTGCGAAGCGCGGATCTTCGGGCACAACGCGGCATCGCTGGCACTTCATCGCCGACTCGGCTTCGCCGAGGAGGGGCGCCTGCGCGATCACGTGTTCTTCGCCGGCCGACACCATGATCTGGTCGTGATGGGCATTGTCGCTGACGAATTCACGCAGCTGCACTCGATGAGCGAACTTCAGTGAATGCTGTCAACACCGCCGCACGCGCCAGCGGAACCACCCGGTCGAAGTCGAGCCACATCACCCTGCATCGAGGGGCCACATCACACCGCTGCGCGCCCTCTGGGTGTTTCAGCGCGGCAGCCGCAGGGCGCGGGCGGCGCAGTACCGGGCGAGCAGGATCCCGAGCACGCCGAAGGCGGCCAGCGGCACGGCCAGGAGGAGCAGGGGGAGGTTCGCCGGTGTCCCGGAGACGTCCTCGGCGAGGGCGACGGCGAGCATGAGGACGAACACCACCACCGCCGCGACGCTCGCCCACTGCCATCCCTTGCGCTGTCCGGCCCGCCGCAGGATCCGGGCCTCGACCTCGGGCCGCTGCTCGCCGGGCATGCCGTACCACCGGGCCTGCGAGCGCAGGGCGGCGACCTCGGCGTAGGGGTCGTCGAGCTGCCACTCGTTGATGTGCGGCAGCAGGAAGCGGCGGCCCTCGGTGTCGTACAGGTAGGCCGGCCATCCGGGCTGGGTGCTCAGGGTGTGGCTGTCGGAGGGCTCGACGCGCAGGTCGTAGACGGCCGGCCAGGTCCAGGTGCGCGCCCGCAGGGGACCCTGCCGGGTGACTCCCGCAGCCGTCACCACGGTGCGCGCCCGCCACTGCGTCAGGGCGCCCCAGACGCCGACCGCGACGAGGAGCACCAGTGCGAGTGGCGCCCACCACAGTGGTACGTCGTGGCGGGTGCGGATGATCTGCAACACGGCGTTGCCCATGAGGACGAGGGAGAGCAGCGCGGCGCGTCGGGGCCGTCTGCGTCCTCTGCGGTACACCCGTGCCGAGCCGTCCTCGACCATGGAGGCCCCCTCCCCGGCGCACCGGACGGTGCGCGAACGAGGAGAGGCTAGACCTCGTGTCCGGGGACGTCACCAGGGGGGTCGGCCCGGCGAGGAGGCTTCAGGGGCGGTGTGCCGGGTAGCGCTGCTTGGGCTGGCGGGCCTGTGCTTGGGACACGCCGCTCGACGCTTCGGGCGTCTCAGTGGTGAAGCCCCGGCGCTGGCGGAGTCGCTGGCCGGCGCGGGCCGAAGCGGACCCGGCGGACGTGGACGGTAGCGCCCAGGACGGCTATGACGACGTCCGGAGCTCGCTGATCCCCGCGCCCCGCCTGCGTCCCGCGGGGCGGGACTCCCTGAGTGAGGGCCGTCCAGCTGATGCATGATCCGGACACCGACGACAGCCAGCTCACGCAGCAGCTGGCCGACTGGCTCTACCGACGCGCGCCAGGGACTCGAACTCGGATGGATCGCCGCAGCCGCCGCCGGGACGTGCCGCATGCGCGACCTTGCCGGCTACCCGCCTCGTTCCGTCCGCGCCCGCAGCCTTCAAATGGCCGGCGATCTGCACGAGGACACGGATCAGCTGCTCGTCAGCGCCGGGCAGCGAACGAGCGAACTCGTCGACCGGATGGAACACCCCTTTCGGCTCCGCGGCGAGCTCGTCGAGGACTGGCACGCCGCCGAAAACCTGGCCGCCGACGTCCCGCCCTACGAGAGGCGGCCGACTGGCTGCTCGACCAGATCGCCGTGCGGGACGCCGGCGCGCGACAACTGCTAGCCGTCCTGGAGCCGGACATCACCGACTACCAGCGCGACCTGCGCGCCGCCGGGCACGCCGGCGAGGCGGTTCCTCGGCTGGACGAGGAGCGGACCGTGCACCTGGCCCGGCCCGCGCCACGGTGCGCGCCTACACCGCCGCCGTCTACTCCGGGCGTGAGCAGGAGGTGCAGCAGATCCTCGACGCCTTCCCCATCCCCGCCCGCTTGAGTCCAGCGGCCCGGCCACTGCCTGGCGCCACAGCTCGGCCACTGCGCAGGAGGCGATCGACGTCCCGGCAGCGCAGCGCGCGGCGACCACCGCCGAGGAGGACGCCGACTACGTCGCTGACCCCGAACGGCTGCACGCCCGGACCTCCTGCCTGGCCGCGCGCGAAGCCCAGCTGCACCTCATGCACAGGCGCTGGAGGGACAGATCAGCTACGAGCTTCAGCAACCGCCTGGCGCCCACCGGCGCGCCACGTGAAGGCCCTCGCCCGCTGGTCCGACCAGCACGTGGACGTGATCCGTGCCGCCCGCGCGGACTACGACCGGCGAACGCACACCACGGCCTGACACCCGACACGGTCGAGTCCCCCTCCACAGCGTCGACCGGGCCACGATCAGCATGACCAGGGGACGCGTGGAGTCCTTCTACGGCGCGGCGGCCATCAGCTGCCCACGTCAGGGCGGGAATCACCCCAGTGGCCTCGGCCGGCTGGATCCGCCGAGGCCGTCACGCAAGGGACTCCATGACGGGCGAAGGCCAGGCAGACCCCGGGGGCTGCCAGGGCTGCCGCATGAACGGCCCTCGCGCCGGCCGGAGGTCATTCCACGAGCGGTCATAAGTCAGCCGTTACCTGCGCGAGGGCTTTGACCGGCGTCCTCGGCTGCGTGCGCGCCCAAGGGACGGTAGGAATGGCAGAGAAAACTTCCGCTCTGATAGCGGGTATCGGATCCGCCTATGGCCAGGCCGGAATCCCCGGAAGTCGCGGGCGCTTGGGACTCCTGTCACCTCACGGACGAGGCGACGGGGCGACGGAGCGCGGCCCACCGCGTCTCCGTTCGGCCCGCACTTTTCGATACGAAGGACGGCCCTCATGGGTTCTCTAGATCTGGCCGGGCGTGTGGCCCTGGTGACCGGAGCGACCAGTGGTATCGGCGCCGCGACCGCGGCGCTGCTCACCGAGCGCGGCGCGCACGTGCTGGTCGCGGGACGCGACACATCACGCGGCGAGACCGTCGTCGCCGCCGTCCGGGCGCGCGGCGGCAAGGCGGACTTCCTCGCCGCCGACCTGCGGGACGCAGCGTCGGCCCGACAGCTGGCGCAGAAGGCCGCCGAGCTGGGCGGCGGCCGCGTGGACATCCTGGTCAACAGCGCGGGAATCTTCCCGTTCGGTCCGACGGCGCAGGCGTCGCCCGACGACGTGGACGCCGTCTACGACCTGAACGTGAAGGCACCGTTCCACCTGGTGGCGCAGCTCGCCCCGGCGATGGCCGAACGCGGGCACGGCGCGATCGTCAACGTCAGCACCATGGTCGCCGAGTACGGCGTCGCGGGCATGGCGCTGTACGGCTCCAGCAAGGCGGCGGTGAACCTGCTGACCAAGGCGTGGGCCGCCGAGTTCGGCCCACGCGGGGTCCGGGTCAACGCCGTGGAGCCCGGTCCCACCCGTACCGAGGGCACAGCCGCGATGGGCGAGGCTCTCGACGCCCTCGCCGCGCAGGCCCCGGCCGGACGGCCCGCCGAGGCGCAGGAGATCGCCGAGGCGATCGCCTATCTGGTCAGTGACGCGGCAAGCTTCGTGCAGGGCGCGATCCTGCCGGTCGACGGCGGCCGTACGGCTGTCTGAGTCGCACCGACCCCCGCGGGGGCGTCGGCGGCTGTCCGCCCGGCGCCTCCTGCTCGTAGCACATCTGCGGGGGGACCTGGCCGCAGTCGCTTTCACTCTGAGAGGGCAGGGCTCAGCTGCTCACCGAGCGGTCGAGCGCGGCGATGAACCGGCCGAGGTCACGGCGGCGCGAGTCGGCCGGCCACACCGCCCAGGTGCGGCGGATCAGCGGATGCCCGACCAGCGGCGACCAGGTCACCTGGTCGGGCAGGGGCTGCTGCCAGCCGGGCGGAGCCAGCGCGAAGGCCCGCCCGGAGGCGACCGCCGCCAGCTTCACATCCGCGATCAGCGCCTGCCCCTGCGGAGGCTCCGGACCCAGGTCCAGGCCGTGCCCGCGCAGGACCGCGGTCAGCTCGTCGTACCAGGCGGGGCTGCCGGAGCGAGGGAATCCGACCCACTGCAGGCCGGCGAACGCGTCGAGCGGGATGCCGTCTGGTTCGGCGAGTTCGGCGGCCCGCCCCGCGGCCAGCAGCACACCCAGCTTCTCCCGTACGACGAGCAGCGCGTCGAACTGCGGACCCGACGGACGCTCCCGCAGGAAGCCGACGTCCAGCTCACCCGACCGCAGTGCCACCAACTGCTCCGCCGAGGACAGATGCCGCGCCTGCACACGCGTGTCCGGATGCGCCTCGGCCAGATCGGCCAGCGCCGGATCGAGCAGTCCTGCGGGCAATTCGAGCGGGATCCCGATCCGCAACGCCCCGCCACCCGGTCCGGTGTACCGCGCCATCACCCGCAGGGCCTGATCATGCCGGGCGAGCACTGCGCGCGCCTCCGTCATCAGGGCGGTACCCGCTTCGGTGGCCCGCACTCCGGTGCTGCCGCGCACCAGCAGCTTCACCCCCAGCTGTCGCTCGAGTCCGCTGACCGTCTGGGACAGCGCAGGCTGACTCAGATGCAGCCGCCGCGCAGCAGCGGACAGCCCGCCTTCCTCCACCACAGCCACGAACGCCCGCAGCTCCCGCAACTCCATGCCCTCATGCCACCACGCCGCCCGAAACCTGTCACGCTCGGCTCATCGTCACGATGCCTCGTACCGCCGTCGACGGTGGACCACTCGAGCACACGCGCCAGAAGCGGTGCTGGTCAATCACGGCATCGGCCTACTGCAGGCCGCGCGCGAACTGACCCGTCTACGGAAAGGAAGGCCGTGGACCTCTGGCGCATCGCACGTGGAGATGCCGTCCTCTGAGACTGGTGAGCTGCCGTCGATGAGCCGGGGCCACCGGCTCGCTCAGTGTTCGGGCCGCCCCGCCCTGGGCCCTCGGAGTCGCTCACGCGACGCGCTGCGTGCACCCTGGACCGGCCACCACGACCCGCATGCTGGCTGGCTACCGGGCGACTTTCAGCGCGGGCCCGCGCGCGGCCGGCGCGGCCCGCGGACGATCGCCTGATTCGCATCGAGCTCCAGTAATTAGATCGCTTGTTCGAATTCTGGGGCAAGTGGAGACACATCCAGCGGGGGGAGTGGCAGGTGAGTTGTCCTGTACCACTGAACTTTGAGCGCGTGCCGACGAAGTTTGGGTGGCGCGGGGGTTTGCTCGTCAAGGGTGGTGGCTGGAGGGCTTGCGGGTTCGCCAGACCCACCGCGAGCCTTCAGCTGAGCTGCTCGGCCAGTCCGACGATGATGCCCACGGGACCGCGGATGTAGCAGAGCCGGTAGCTGTCCTCGTACTGTGCCAGCTCGCCGACGAGTTCGGCGCCGTGAGTGCGCAGGCGGGCAACGGTGTCCTCGATGTCGTCGACGGCGAACATGACGCGGTGCGTGCCCAGAATGTTGTGCGGCCGGTTGCGCGGCCCGGCACTGATGGCCGCGGGGCTGCGGTACTTCGCCAGCTCGAGCCGGCTGTGACCGTCCGGGGTCCGGAGCATCGCGATGTCACAGCGGACGCCGTCGAGTCCGGTGCACTGGTCGGCGACGAGACCCTCGACCTCCGCCCTGCCCTCCAGCTCCATACCGAGTTCCACGAAGAACGCGATGGCGGCATCCAAGTCCTCGACGACGATGCCGACGTTGTCCATCCGCTGAATCGCCATGCTGGTTTCTCCTTCTTCCGCGTGCGGCCGGTGGTGGCCGCTGATGTCCCTGGGACGGAGCCGGTGGCACGTTCTCGACATCCTCCGCCACGAATCTCAGCAAGCGGACTGCACCACTCGAAGTTCGTTGGCACACGCTCAAGGTTCGGTGGCAGCACAGGACAAGTGGTGAGCAGCCGCTCTCGCGTCTCGACGCGCTGCACTTCGCGCGGCGCGGCGCGTCGTGGAGCAGCAGGCTGTCCGTCGAGCCCCAGTTGCTCCAGACCGCCAGCCTCGGCCGGGTGAGCCCCACGTGGTCACCCAACCAGCTCGCCCCGCCGCTCCGCCTCGGCGACCCAGCGGTCGATGAGCGCCATCCGGCGGACCTGGTGCAACAAGACCCTCATGGACAAGTGGGGCTACAAGGTCCCCAGCACCTGGGAGGACTACGAGGCCCTGGGCAAGCAGGTCGCCAAGGACCACCCCGGCTGCCTCGTCGGCTCCGTCGGCGACGCCAACTCACACGAGTCGTACTTCTGGTCCGGCCGGTGCCCGGCGTTCAGCGCTCGCCGGAGCGACCAAGGTGTGAATTCCCTCCGCGTCGCCCTCTTCCCCACCTGCGTCAACCACGCCGTCCACCCGGCCACAGCGATCGCCACGGTCACCGTCCTCGAACGGCTCGGCGTGCGAGGTGGATTTCCCCTTCGAGCAGACGTGCTGCGGCCAGCCGCAGTACAACACCGGCTACCGCCGGGAGACCGAGCCGCTGCTGCGCCGGGCCGACGACCTCGCCGACCAGGCCCGTTCGCTGGCCGGCCGGGTCCACTGGCCGCGGCAGCCAGGGTGCTCGGATACCTTGCGGCGCAGAGCGCACGGCAGTGCGGACCGTGCCGCCTCGGGCTGCCGGCGGTCGCGGAGGCCTTTGCGGACCTCGCCTGGGGCCGTCCCGACACGCAGGTGCTACGGCGGCTGGAGGGCCGCGTGGGACTGCTCGCCGGGCGCGGCGCCTGCCGGCACCCTGACGGCGCGTCACGCTTCGCGGCGACCGCTCTGCGGGTCTTCGCCGACGACGTACGCCACCACCTGAGCCTTGGGCCGTGCGCCGGGGCCGGGCAAGAGCCCGTGCTGCCAGTTCCGGAGACACCGGTGACCGATGAGCCGGAATGGAGGTGAACGGCATGGCCCCCAGCCCCTCCCTCGGGATCGACCGCATCGCATGCGACGGCTACGGCCTGTGCGCCGAACTCCTTCCCGAAGTCGTCGAGTTGGATGAGTGGGGCTATCCGATCGTGGGGTCGGCCCCTCTTACGGGTGAAGCCCTCGGGCACGCACGGCGCGCGGTGGCCGCGTGCCCGGCACTGGCACTGCGCCTGGACCGGGCACCCGAGCATGCCCCCGTCCGGCAGCCGCCCCAGCGGAGGTGAACGAGTTCTCAACCCCACGTCAGACATACTCCTGCCCGCTCCATTGTGCGGCGCGGAGAACTGGCGAGAGCACTGCCATCCGGGCCTCGACGGGCGGTTCACCAGGAGGGCGGACGCGTGACCATAGTCGGCGGCAGGACACCGGGGGACGGCACGTTCGAGCCGCCCGGCACTATGCGCGGGCGGGCCGGAAGGCAACGAGTGGCTGACCGCGGCGACGCAGGCGGCCCCAGGGCGGGGGACTTCCGACGGCCGCTGGGGTCGGCATCATTCGCGCTCCACGCGAGTACCCCGCCACGCACAGCCTGCACAGCGCTGCTGCGTGCTGCCGGGCAGGGCGCCCGAGCAGAGGGCAGGTGTGCGGGGGAAGTGCTGTCGCGATGCCTGCCTGGTGTTCTGTCGGTGTGCACCGGATGGGTGCGTGCGCTCACATGACGCTTCGCGTGTCCACGGGACCAGATGTTCCGTCAGGCGCCTCACGCCGCCGGTGGATTCACGCAGGGTGCCGTTGGCTGCTCAGGGCGGTCTCGGCGGCGCGATGGTGCCGAACACCTCAAGGATCTGATCGGCGGCGGTCATCTTGAGGACCAGCTGCAGAAGGACGGGGACGCGGGCCAGGGCTAGGGACTTTCGTTTGGATCACCGGGCGGACCAGAGGAAGATGCCGGCGATGTGGAGTCCGGCCAGGTGGATGGTTGCTGTCTCGGTCACTCGGCTGACGACGCAGGGGCAGGCCGACCGCGTCGCCTTCATGGACCGAGACCTGGCGGAGGTCGACTACGTGTACGTGTGGGCCGACGGCATCCACCTCAACGTCCGCTTGGAGGAGGCCAGAGCCTGCGTTCTGGTGCTCATCGAGGTCCGCGCGGACGGCTCCAAGGAGCTGGTCGCCCTCAAGGGCGGCTACCGCGAGTCGGGCGAGGGCTGACCTGCTGCGGGACTGCGCCCGCCGGGGCATGCGCGCCCCGGTGTTCGCGGTCGGGGACGGCGCGTTGGGCTTTTGGAGGGCGCTGGCCGAGGTGTTCCCCGAAACCCGTGAGCAGAGGCGCTGGGTTCACAAAACGGCCAACGTCCTCGACTCCATGCCGAAGGTCCGCGCAGCCGGGTGCGAAGAAGGCCCTGCAGGATGTCCACAACGCCGAGGACCGCGACCAGGCCGAGGCGACGATCAAGACGTTCGTCCAGCTCTACGGTGCGAAGTTGTCCAAGGCGGTCAAAAAGATCACCACCGACCGGGACCAGCTGCTGGCGTTCTAGGGCTTCCCGACCGAGCACTGGATCCACCTACGTACCACGAGCCCCATTGAGTCGACCTTCTCCACCGTCCGGCTGCGGACCAAGGTCACCCGCGGCGCCGGCTCCCGCACCGCCGCCCTGGCCATGGTCTTCAAACTCGTCGAGTCCGCCCAGAAGCGGTGGCGGGCCGTGAACGCACACCACCTCGTCGCCTTGGTCCGTGCCGGAGCCCGCTTCGGGCGCGGCCGCCTCGTCGAACGCTCCGAGAGCCACGTGGCCTGAAGGACCGCAATTGATCCACGGGTCATGACTTCTGCCCCCTCAGCCTGGCAGCAGGCCGGCGCATCGGACCGATGAGTTGGCCGGTTGCCTGAAGTCCTTCCTTGTGACAAGCCCGCACCGTCGGCGGATCAGGAAACGCCGGATCCCGGTGTCATGGCGGAGAGATGGAGTTCAGGGTGAACAATCCGATTCGGCTGTACATGTCGATGTCGCTCGACGGCTGTATCGCCGGCCCGGACGATCGGCCAGGGCAGGAGCTCGGGCGCGACGGCGGACGGCTCTTCAACTGGCTCGACGACCGGGAGTCCGACGGTCCGAGCGGCCAGGTCTACCGCGAAGCGCTGGCGACCGGCGCGGT
>NZ_JBEYEY010000051.1:0-10251 GCF_040703635.1 Streptomyces sp. NPDC007189 | reverse complement strand
CCGCAAGGCCCGCTGCAGCACCAATCGGATCAGCCGGACCGTTGCCGCCGTTCACACCATCGAGACCGCCTGGCGATCAGGATGAGAAAGCTTCAGTGGGAGGCCAAGGAACCAGTAGGACTTATTCACTCACCCGGGTCGGCTCTGAGGCGAAGGGGTGGTGGCGGATCACCGGAGTGGCTCTGTAGGAGTACCGCATCGGTGAACCGGAGGAGCCTCATGCGCCTGTCGTTGAAGGCCAGCTTCGCTGCCGCACTCGCCTCCCTGTCCGCTCTCGTATTCGCGGCGGCCGCCAGCGCCCCCAGTGCCCGGGCCGCCGTGGAACCGCAGCCGCCTACCGGCTGGAAAATGCTGGTGCACCAGATGTCCAGCACGTACCTGTTCCCGGACAACTACGCCGACTGAGGTTCCCCCGCTGCGCGGGGTGGCTGACTAGCTGGTCAGGGCAGGTTGACGTGGTTTCAGGTCCTGTGTCGTGGCTCCGCGAAGCCTGTCCGGGTGGGTGAGCAGAACGTCTCATCGTCCTGAGTGGCCCGGCTGGGGGCCGGGCGGCACTGCAGTGGTATTCCGTACCGCGCACCGATGGAAGATCATCTGCCTGATAGCCCTCACCATCTGCGTCGTCACGCTCGCGGTCGGCTTGGCAACGGGTGGCATCCCCATTGGCCTTGGTAGTGACAGCGCTCCCAACGGCCATGGAGAGGGAGGCGCCCCCAGTTCAACCCCGGTCGCCATCTGGCCGCTCGTGATCTCTGGGGCCTCAGACCTCGGTGCCCTGTTGAGTGGTGCTGCAGCGATGATCACGGCACGGCAGACAGCCCGCCAGCCCAGGCCACGACAGCCTGGTCCCTCGCGCCATGCCCGGCATTTTTCGGAATCCCACCACTTACGTCGCCCACGCGGACAACGGTGGTAGCCCTGTGGCCGAGGCGCCGGTTGTAGTCGTCTACCCGCTCGCGGAGGACGGTGGTCGCCGTGTCCTGTCGGAGGTCGGTTCGTGCGGACGGCGTACACCGGCATGGAGCCGGAGAACGTGGCGGGCGCGGACCGGGTGGAGTGGTGCGGCGGTGGGCCGGAGGAATGGCGGCGCTGAATCGGCCAAACCCCTTACAAGCATGCGTGTCGTGGGTCACACTGGGCTCTCAGTTTTGAGTTGTGGGGGGACGATGAGTAGTCCGTACGTCAACGCGCCCATCCGGGCCCGCATGTACTCATCCACCGTGCACAAGGTGGTGTGGGTCGCCGTCGTGGTCGTATCCGCCGGCCTGCTGGCACCGCCGCTGTTCTTCATCGCGGCGAAAAAGCGGGTCGTTGCCATGTACGTCCCCGCTCTCTACGCCATTTTCGCCTGGGGCACGCCGATCGTCGCGTCACTGGCCGGCAACGCGAAGAACTGGTCCGGAGGCGTGCTGGTATTCACGTTGATCGTCGCGGCTGTCCACGCGGCGCTCCTGGACACCGACTGGAAAGCGGGCCGGTAGTGCTGGGGCTTGCGATCTCGCTGGTTCGGCTGACGCTCCGTCTCAGCTTCGGGATGATCGACATGATGTTCTGGGTGTGCACCTTGGGCAAGGTGGACCCGAGGACGCGCAGGTTCGTGTAGACGCGTACGTGATCCGTCGGCCCGCCAATCCCGTGAAACGGCGGGCCGTCCTCGTCATCTGGATGACTCCGTGGTCGGGCTTATGCGCCGGACGGATCATCTGACTGGGCCTCGCGGGCAGCCTGCCGCTCACGCCGCTTTGCGCGGGTGCCGTTGCCCCGGTTTTCCTCTGCCGTCCAGTCGGGTTCCGGCCCAGGATCCTTCGCCGGCACCTTCGTCACCTTCAGCCCGGCCGCTCGGCCGCGGGTGTGCTGTCCGGTGTCGCACGTCAGCAGTCGCACCTCACGGGCGGCGAGGGCCTGAATAGCCACGGCCCGATCGATGATCTCGTCATCGGTGATGGGCAGGCGGACGTGGCCGGGCTGGTCTAGGACAATCTCCACCTTCACCTCGCCGCGCCACTGATCGGTTTGGCCACCGAATTCCGCCTGGCGCAGAATGCCGATGGTGGAACCGTTGAGCACCGCGTCCAGCAGGCCAAGTGTGTGCGACGCTCGATAGCGCGCCCGGTGCTTGCCGGAGTCCTTCAGGGCATCCAGTTCGTCGACCACGGCGATGGGGAACAGCAGGCGGATATGTTCTGGCCCCCGCACATCGAGGACCTTGTGCAGGTCGACGTCCGCCAACCTGTCGGGGTTTTGAATGTAGAAGCTGGAGTCGGCGACGACGAACCACTCCGGCCCGGTCCAGCGTTCTATCTGCGCGTTCAGTGCGTCAAGGGCGTCTTCAAAGGATTGGATGCGCTCGTCAACCTCGAGGTTGACGAGGCCGTTGACGAGGCGTTCCTGAGAGCTGCCAGCGAGCGTGCCGCAGCTGCTCAGGAGGGACTGGTAGCGGCGGGTGAGGACCAGGCGGTCGATGTCGTCGTCGCTGATCTGGTGGCGGAGGTCGCTGGCGGTGTCGGTGGCCCAGTTGAGGTAGCGCATAAGCCGGGAGAAGGCCGTCTCAGGTCCGGCTCCTTTGAGCCCGCCGGCCGTAGTGTGGGCGTTGCGGATTGCGTCTCGGATGTTTTTTCGGTTGGCTCCGGGCCGGGGTGTGATGAGCATGCGCTGATCCTGCCAGGACCGGGGTGGTCGGCTGGGGCCGATTCCGGTACACGGAGCTTGGTGGGCCAACGGCGCATACATCTACCGTGCTGGCGTTCACGCGCGTACTGTCGGCGTCCCGCGAAGGGGCACCTTGGGGGTGCCTGGCCCGCCGGCTGTAGGGGTACACGCCCGGCGGGCCGCGCCATGTCCGGGTGCCCCTTTGTCTGCGCCCCGCCAGCAGAGTGATGCTCGCAGCGGCCTGGTGTCCCGAATATCGGTTGGATGGTTGGTAGACGACATCATTCAGCAGGTCGGGGCCTACACGATGGCGGGGATCAGCCGGGCCGTGCTGCGTGGGCCAGGCGTTCACAGGCCCGCGACACCATCCCATATCAGGTCAAGACAGCACGACTCGGAAAAGCAGGCCAACCTGTTCGCCGGCGCCATGGGTGCCTGGAAGAACCCTGCCAGCGACCGCACCGTCGATTTCGACGACCCGGTTGAGGTAGCGGAGGTCATTTAGTTCGCGGACCTACTGCTGCGCCAGGTTGAGCGGGGCAAACGCCGCATCGGTGAGGCATGCGCATAGAAGGCGCACATGGTCCGGGTCTGCAGAGCCGTCGGCCGTCCCGTGGAGAGGCCGGGAGGACGGGCGCGGCCCCGGCCGGGTGACAGCACATGGATGCGGCCAGAGGAGGGGGTCCGTTGTGGTTGTCTATTCCGGCCGCTTCCTTACCGCTGGCCTGCCACTTCGGCGACATCGCGGTCCCAGGAGGGTCCAGGCAGAGGAGGCCGAAAAAGGTTCACAACGAGGAGGTAGCGCGGCGGGTATACCTTCTGGAATACTGCGGGTATGGCTGAAACCACTGTCAAGGTCGACACGAGCACCAGGGACACCCTGCAGGGCCTCGCCGCTGCGGAAGGCCTGTCTGTGAAGGCCTACCTCGCCAAGGTGGCTGCGGAGAAGGAGCAGGAGCGAGCCCTGCAGACGGCGACCGCCGCCTTCCGCCGCGCGATCGGCGAGCCCGGCGTCATGGATGCCTTCGATGCGGAGTTCGGTGGGCTGCCGTCCGTGGCGCACCACACCTCGCGGGCGGCCTGACCTGTGCCTCCCGTTGTGTACGTCGACTACCGGTGGTTGCTCGAGCGCCAGGAAGAGATCCTCCGGGACGACCTGACCGTCAACGACTTCTCTGTGCTCGTCGGCATGGCCCAGCGCCACCGGGTCGACCCGCCCCGGCATGATCAGCATCATCCCGACGCGTTCTGGCGGGCTGCGGTCATGCTCGAGGAGTGCGTGCTGCTTCGCCCGCTCCCGGCCCGCAACGAGGTGTACGGATACGGCGTCGCCATCGCCTACCTAGAGGCCTCCGGAGAACGCGTGGACACGAAGTTTGAGCTCTGGCGGGAACTGATCTACGACATCCGGGGCCTGCGGCTGGACTCGTACGGCATCGCCGACAGACTTCGTTCCTGGCGCCAGACCTGACCCTGACCGGCGCTGCGTATTCGAGAGAGAGTCGTCGGTTGCCTGCTCGGAGGACCGGGCTACGTGCTCCGCGAGTCCGCGCAGCACACCGACCCGTCGCCTCCGTCACGGCCGTAGTCTGCGCGCTGCACTGGCAGACGCTACCGGGGCCCGGCCCCGAACTGGTGGTCTGGCTGCAGCTCGCCCCGGCACCGTGCTGCTCGCCACTATCGACTTGCGGCGCACCGGCTGCCCGACACGCTCACCCTGCCAGGCGCCGCGGCCGCGCTCGTCGTGCTGGGCGCCGCCACGGTGGTGCCTGGCGCCGGGGACAGTTGGACGTCCGCGCTGCTCGGCCCCCTCTTGGGTCCTGCGTGGTCGACGGCCGGCAGCCCGTGGCTCCCCTGCGACGCGCCAGGAGTGACGGAGTGGGACGCGTGTGTCACAGGCGGTTCCGCGACGACTTCGGTAGCAGGAAGGGCCCTCACCCCTGTTGGGTGAGGGCCCAGCACTCGCGAGCGGCGCCAGAGGTCAGCGCTTGAACATGTCCTTGATCTTCTCCTTGGCCTGGCGCGCATCGCCCTTGGACTTCTCCGCCTGGCCCTCGGCGACCATCGGGTCATCGATGGCGGCTCGCCCCGTGGCCCTCTTGAGCTTTCCCTTGGCCTGCTCGGCCTTGGCCCTGGCCTTCTCACCAGCCGACATGGCAGACACGCCTCCTGCCGTGGTTAACGAGTTGTCCGCGTGTAGCGGCGCCTCCCGTGTGCCCAGCACCGCCCCTCACAAACGGGGCACATGACCACGAAAGGAAGCGATCGCGTTGCCTGGATCGGGGCCGCCCCGGCCGGCGCTGTACGTGCCGGGGCAGACGGGGCGCGACTCCGTGATTTGGGCGGACGTGCCTCACGCGTGAGGAGCACGATCGTGCCTGCCTGTGGTGTGGGGGAGAGTCAGCCCACGACCGGTTACTGACTCGCGAGGAACATACCTGGTCTCGGGTATGTGCCAAACAGAACGTTGACGATCGTGTGAAGGAGTGCGCGGCGGGATACCGGGGGAAGCATCGACCGCCGCGCACCCCGCCTACGCGTGAGCCGCGACGGCCTCGTCGAGACTCACGATCGAGCAGTCGTTCAGCGCCCGCACGAGCTGCGCGGCGACCGTCCAGCCCAACAGCGGCGACTTGAACGGCACGACACCCGACTCGACCGGGAGCGGCCCGAGCCGACTCGCGGTGTACCGGCGCCCCCACACACCGCATACCTCGGACCGGCCGACCCGCACGGCGACGCTGCCCTGCCACGTGTGCGGGCACTGCGCGCGGGCGGTGGCGACGCACGGCGGGCAGATCGGCGGGTGTGTGGTCACCAGATCGTTTGGCCACCCTTCCCAGTCCGCGCGAGCGTCCTCGATCAGCCGCAACACGCGGCCATCGTCGTCCTGGTCGGCGGGCCCGCCGCACACCTGGCACAGCAGATCGGCCATGCAGCGGCGTTGCCGGCCTGGGTGGACGTCGACGTACCGCGGCCGGCCCTTGCCTGGAGTGTCGGGGCGGCGCAGCCACAGCACGCCCCGGCCGTCGCGGTCGGCGGGCATCTCGCCCTCGTACCGGATCCCGCCGAGCAGCCCCTGCACGACGGGAGGCTCGGCGGCGAACCGCTCGCTCGACCATGCCGCGATGTACGGCACCCGGTCGGGTTTCTGCCGACAGAGCTTGTGCGTGTACGCCGGCGTCACCGGCACCATGCCGCCCGACGGTCGGCTGCGGGTCACCCGCTTGCGCGGCTCGCCGTTCCTGATCGGCTGCCAACAGATAGTGCAGATCACGACTCGGTCACCTGCCGTAGCTCGAGCACCCGGCGGGCAAGTTCCGCAACGTTGAGCGCCCCGGCGAACCCCTCGCGGTTTTGGAACGAAAGGGCGTCGTCGGCGGTGTCGGCGGCGTTGACGAGGGCGTACCAGCCTCGGCAGCGCACCTGCCGGTGCTCGGCCATGGCACGCGCGATCACCTGTAGCCGCTCGATCTCTTTGCGTAGCCCCTCCTCGATCTCGATGAGCCGCTCGCGTGTCGGCTGCCTGCGCATCGCGTGGAACGCGCCCTCGATCAGCGCGGGGATCGGGTCGTCGGGCAGCTGCTCGGCGGTCATTGGACTGTGTCCATGTGCGTGGCGGCGAGCGCCGCGGCGTACGCCTCGTGCAGCAGATCGGCGTCGGTGAGCGGCCCGCACTCGAGCGGCGAGACGATCCACGTGTGCGCCTGCTGCGTGCTCGGGGCGACCGTCGCGGGGTGCGGCACGGCGATAATGCCCTTCGTGAGCACTTCGGCATCGGGCAGGTGCCATTCGGCGCCCGAGCCGACCGGCACGAGCACCTCGACGGCGTCGGGGGTGTGCTGCGCCGGCCCGACGGGCGTGCCGGTGTGACGCATCTGCGTGAGCGTCTTCCAGCCGAGGGCGCGCGGCAGCCGTACGACGTCCCATGCCTTGCCTACGTCGGCCTCGGCTAGCGCGCCCCGATCCCAGGCGGCGAGCGCGCCGGTAACGCTCGCGGCGTCTTTGATCCAGTCGAGTGGGACGAACCCCTCGAATCCGCCGGTGACTAGCCGGGCACCCGCAATGCTCGTCTCCTCGATCACCTGACGGCCTCCCTGCGTGCTGTGGGCAGCCCGAGCAGGAACGCGAGCCGGTCGGCGGTCGCGTGCTCGTCGCCGTGCTCGCCGATCTCGTAGCCGTAGTCGGTGAGGTACTGCCCGCCGTGCGCGGTGACGCTCTCGCCGAGTCCGGGGTGCAAGGGGTTCCTCACGCTGACAGCGTGTTGATCCTGGTTCGTCACTGACAGCCCGCGCGCTGCGAGCTGTTCGGCCAGAACGGCCGAGGCGGTCCTCGCATCCATGCTTCGATCCCACTGCGGGGCGTGCAGTCGCGGGATCTGACAACCTATGACACGGAGTTGATCAATGCCTCTAGCTGCGGCGATTACCGGAACTCGGGAGACCGGGCACCGGGAACTCGTCTGGTTCAGCGACCTGTTCGGCACCTACCTCGCGCCGTGGGCGAGCGATGACACGCACTTCTACATCGGCGGTGCGAAGGGAATCGACAGCCTCACGCTGCTGTGGTTGGCAGGGAACGCTCAGGCGCGGATCACGGTCGTCGTACCCGGCACGGTCGCGCAGCAGCCGGCCGAGGCACGGCAGGCGATCGAGCGGTGCCGCGAGCGAATCGCCGAGGTCGTCGAACTTGGCGCGGCCGAGCTGCGCGCCCCGGCCTATCATGCCCGGAACCGGTACATGGTCGACCGGGCGCAGATGGTGATCGGGTTCCCGCTCGAGGGGCCCGCGGGCGCCTCGGGCACCTGGCAGACGATCAACTATGCAGCCTCTCAGGGGAAGCCGCGACTGATCGTGCCCGTATGAGCTACGCAGCGTGCATCATGAGGGCATGAGCGCGCACAACAGACTCGTCGGCGCTGCCACGCTCAAACGCCTGCGGTTCAGGCGCGGTTGGTCCCTCGCCGGTCTCGCCCGAGCCCTCATCGGCGCGGCTGCCGAACTCGGGCAGCCGCTCGGTGCGAGCGTCGCGAGCGTGCAGCGGACCGTCGCACGGTGGGAATCCAGGAAGGCGCCGATCCTGCCCGGCGACCGCTATCAACTGCTGCTCGCCCACCTGTACGCGCGTAGCACCGACGGGCACACGTCGCTCGGCACCGGGTCGGAGTTCGCCGAGCTGCTCGACGCCCTCGCACACCTCGGCGACAGCGAACGCCGCCTCGATGAGCTGCGCACCCTGCTCGTACGGACCGCGACCAACGACGGCAGCGGGCTGCTCGCACTGCTCGGCCCGTCGACGCAACACGCTCTGTCGGCCGCCCTCGCCGACCCGTCGCGCCTCGACGAGGGGCTGCTCGCCGACATGCGGCTCGCCGTCGGCGACGTGAACGGGCAAGTCGGCAGTGTGCCGTTCGTACGCGTACAGCTGCTGCTCGCGCCGATCGTGGAGTCGTGCCGCCGGCTGCTCGACGCTGCGGTACCCGAGCCGCTGCTGCCCGGCCTGCAGTCTGTCGCCGCGCAGGCATTCACCATCGCCGGCCGGGCGGCATTCGAGACGCACGACGACGCCGCGGCGCGAGCGCTGTACGCCGAGGCGACCACCGCCGCGGGCGCTACCGGCTCCTCGTGGCATCGTGCCATCGTCAACATGAGTCACGCCCTGGTCACCCTGTACTCGACGCCGGGGATCGAGGCGGCGCAGCGGCTCGTCGACGCCGCGGTGCGCGACGCCCGTGCGGGCGAGAGCGTGACGGTCCGGGCCCGAGCGCACGCCCTGCAGGCGGAGATCGCCGCCCGCGCCGGCGCCGAGCGGAACGCGCGGGCGGCGCTCGCCCTGGCCTGGTACGACATGGACAGCGACCGCGACGGCGACCCGGCGTCAACGTCGTTCTCTGTGGCGCACTTGCGAGGGTTCGAGGGTGTATGTCGGCGACCCGGCCGAGGCACACGACTACTTCGCCCGGTCAGCCGAGGCCCTACAGGCGCCGCGCGAGCAGGTGCAGCGGGCGATCGTGGCCACCGATCAGGCGCTCACCCGGATCCGGCTCGACGAGCCGCAGTCGGCGGCCGAACTGCTGCACGTCTGTATCGACGCCGCCTCGGCGACCGGCGGCAGGGTTGCCTCCATCCGGCTGCGCCGAGCCCGCAGCGACCTGCGGCCGTGGCGGCGCGAGGATTGGTTCGCCGACCTCGATGACCACCTGATCGACTCACTCGGCGCGTAGCCGAACCCGGACACACGAAATCGCCCCTGCCCCGGCCGTGAGGCCAGACAGGGCCCGCAGTGTTGTTCATGCGATACGGCGTCGCGCAGCCGGTAGTCCGAGCAATGTCGACGACGGGCTCAGCGACGGATCGCTCGACTCGGGGCGCCGTCGCGGCGGCAGACGAGCGCGTCAGGGTTCCACGATGGAGCCTGCAGGCTGCACCCGTCCGGGCATGTCTGCCGGGCCAACTGGGCGGCGTTCCATCGTGGCTGCAGTACGACGAGACGCCGGCATGCCCGTCGTGCGCGCAGCCGATGAGCTTCATGGCCCTTCTGGAGGAGGGACGTGACCACCGGACAGCGATGAACTTTCGGTGGAGGCGGCTGCGGATACGCCTTTGCATGCGCGCGATGCCGGGAAGGCGCGTTCCTGTGGCAGTGCTGATCGGTCATCGCTGAGAGGACCTGGATGGCACGCCTCTGTCCGGATCGATCGGAGCCGGGTGTCGGCGGCCAGTAGAAATTCGCCACGTACGGCCAGCTCGATTCTCTAACTGGCAGTCACACTCAGTAGTCTCGGTGCTGGCTCGTGGATCTGGCGCATGAAGGGGTTGTGATCGTGGCACGTACCTGGCTGTCCATTCGGGTGGAATTGGTCTCCGGGCACGGTGCAGACCTGTGGCCTCGCCCCGGCCGGGTCTTCGCCGCAGCGCGCTCGCACTCCTTCGCCCAGTTGGCCACGGCGATCGATCTGGCCTTCGCTCGCTGGGACCTGGCGCACCTGCATCTGTTCACGTTGTCCGACGGCACCCGGGTCAGCCCCCTGGACTGGTGGGACGGCGAGGCCCCAGACGGTACCGTGGATGGCCATGCCACCAAGCTGAGCAGGCTGCAGGCCGGCGAGCAGTTCGCCTATGTCTTCGACATGGGCGACGACTGGGCTCACCTGTGCACGGTGGCGGAGAAGCGCATCGACCCCCTCGACGAACTCGGCGAGGCCCCCGACCGCCCGGTTCCCTACTGGGGCTGGGGCAGCCTCCCGGACCAATACGCGCGCCGCTGGGACGGGGACGACGGGGAGTCGCCGATGCCGAAGCGGCCGGCCCGCGGGCTCAGCGACCTGCCGCCGATCCTGCCGTGGTGGGGCGAGCGCCGCCGAGGATGACTTCACGCTGGGTAGGCGAAGTCGCCGCCAGCGGGGGAATCGAAGTGGCCATGGTGGGGAGCTGAAGTGGCCGCGAGCGGGGAAGACCAACTGGCCGCTGAAACCGGAAGAGGCAGGCGTCCTTGCGTCGTACCTCCGCACTGAGCTGACCCCGGATTCGTGGAGTCCCTGAAGCCAGGCTTATGATCCTGGCCCGAAGGAGAACCACGAGCAGTGCCAGCACCACGCAAATA
>NZ_JBEYEY010000050.1:0-16053 GCF_040703635.1 Streptomyces sp. NPDC007189 | reverse complement strand
CTGCGCCCGATGAACCCGGCCGGTGAGTACGACCCGAACCATGGCATCCCGGAGTTCATCGTCGGCTCCGGCGGCGAGGCCATCGACACCCTCGCTGGCACGCAGGGCAATTACGACAACCCCAACGTGGTCACCGCCCAGGACAGCGCCTTTGGCGGCATGAAGCTCACTCTCAAGTCCCACAGCTACAACTGGGACTACAAGCCCGTCCTGCCGGGCCCGGGCTTCGACTCCACGGCGCTGCAGTACAACGACTCCGGCAGCGGCACCTGCAAGTGAAGCTCTAACCTTCCTTTACACCGATGCCCGACGTGCCCGCCTGAATGGAACGGGTGTTGGCGACATCCGCCAAGCAGGGTGAAGGAAGACCGGGTCGAGTTCCGACTGGTCGAGTCCGCTGAGCCCGCCATGCCAGGCCCATGCGTCCTGCCTCTCCCCGCACATGGTGTTCCACCCAGTGCTCACCACTTGCAGTAATGAGCACGGCTGGGCCAGTCCACCTCCATCCCGCCGTAACAAGGGTTGCGCCTATTGGTTGCACTGTCTGCTGCCGCCGAGGACGCCGCGGACAGCGACACCCGGGCCGTCAGGCGCGCCGGTGGCCCGGGCATCGGTGTGTCTGGGTCCGACGGCCGGGCGTCCGCGAGAAGCCCGATGGAATCCCTGTCCCTTCACCTGCCTGACTTCGTCCAGGTGGGCAGCACGCCCGGATGGATACGACGCCGGGCTGCTTGGCGCAGGGTGCTGCCCGCGCTGGCGGTGTTCGCCGCCATTGCGTCTGGCAGGTGTGGCAGTGGTGTCCGCCTGGGCTCTCCACGCGCGCCGGCATCCACGCACGGTCCTGGGCGTGCGGTGGGACAGCTTGTGGTACCTGCACACGGCTCGGCACGGTTTCGGCACCGTACGTCCCGGCCCCCGGGTACCGGCATCGTGTACGGCGACATGGCCTTCTTCCCCCTATCCGGCGCTGATACGGGCGGTGAACACGGTGATACCGGTGCGGGAGGTCAATGTGGCCCTCGCCCTGTCGTGGAATGCCGCACTGCTGGGTGCCGCAGGGATCTACGCGGTGGGGGAACTGATGTACCAGCGACGGGTCGCCGTCGCACTCGTCGCCCTGTGGGCAGTACTGCCCCAGGCCGTTGTCACGACCATGGTGTACACCGAGTCGATAATGCCAGCCGGTTCCGCTCCCACACCACCAGCTCACCGTCCGGCCCGTGTCCTCCGGCGGGTGCGCGAGAGCTGCTGTCCGGATGTCGGGGAATGACGCGGTCATGCCCGTACCCGGAAGGTTCGGCCCCGATTGCGCTCTTTGGATTCCGGGCACCGCCGCTCGGGATACCCAGCAAACGTGCTCAATCGATGTCCCGGCATCGTCCACGATGCAAAGGGGCGGAGCCAAGGGCGGCTCGGAGCCATTCAGTCGCGGGCCGAGGCGGGCCGCCAGTGCGCGCGTAGTTCCTCAGCTGCCGCGCCGGCCTGGGCCCGGCCCGCCTGGTAGGCCGCCTTCCACGCTTCAGGGTCGCTCTGCTCGGTGTCCAGGAGGCGCACCGCGGCCGCATCGGGGGCGACGATGTGGGTACCGTCGGCTGTGGGGTGTGGGTGGCGGTGGGCGAGCGGGTCGACCACCACCACCGTGCGGGCATCGCCCGCCAGGTCAGTGTTGGTGCCGGCTCGCAAGGCGCCGTCCAGGTAGCGGCGGCCGTCGACGGCGACAGGGGGCTCAATCCCGGGGAAAGCGCTGGACGCGGCGACCGCGCGAACCAGTGGGACGCCCGTGGCGGCGTTCCACACGATCGGCTCGCCGCTCTGGGCGTCAACGGCCGGGATCAGCAGAGGGCGTCGCGGCCAGCTGTCGGCGGCGATCAGTGCGGCGCGTTGGGCGATCAGCTGGTTCTCCGTCTCCGCGTCGACCGTTTCCAGGGCGATGCGGCCCACCCGGCGACGTGCCTCGGCAGGGTCCAGGCCTGGGTCGCTGAGGACGGCGAACACCGTGCTCGTCACTGCCGGGTCGGGGCGGTGCGGCGCGGACGAGGGGGTGGCGGAGTGCCGGAGGGGCACGGTGGCGAGGCGGGCGGGGTCCTGCCCGGTGGCGATGACTGCGCCGACGATCGCACCGGCGGAGGTGCCCACGATGAGGTCGGCCTCGCCCAGGTCCACCCCGAAGCTGCGTAGGCCTGCTGCCAGTCCGGCCGTCCAGGCGGCGCCAAGACGCCCGCCGGGCCCCAGGACCAGTGCCCGGTCGAGGTCGTGCATGCCGTCGGTCTCCATGGCTCTCCGTCCGTTATTGAAACGCCCGTGTCATATACTTGCACAGCGCTATCGCACGAGAGGACGGTGCACCGTGGGACGACCTTCCGATCCCGCCCGGCGTGACCGAGTTCTGGCGCAGGCCACCGACTACGTCCTCGCGGAGGGGCTGGCCGGATTGAGTCTTCGTCCGCTGGCCGTGGCACTCGGTACCAGCCCGCGAATGCTGCTGTACGACTTCGGCAGCAAGCAGGAGTTGATGGCCGCAGTTCTCGCCCAGGCGCGCCGGCGCGGCGCTGAGCGCCTCGCGCACGGCCTGCCGCCGAGCGGCGCCACCGTCCAGGAGCGGCTGCGTGGCATCTGGACGTGGCTGAGTGCGCCCGAACGGGCCCCGTTTGTGCGACTGTTCTTCGAAGTCCACGTCGACCTGCTGGCCCACCCCGAGCGCTACCCGGACCAGGCGGGGGCCGTCACCGACTGGTTCGGCCCCCTGCGCACCGTCTTCGCCGACATCGCCACCGGGAGCGACGACACCGCCACCCCCACCCTCGTCATGGCCGTCGTGCGAGGCCTGCTGTTCGACCTCACCACCACCGGCGAACGTGAGCGCACCGATCTCGCCCTGGAGCAGTTCGCCGCCCTCCTGCAGGCGCCCACACACTGACGTCTCGGCGCGCTCCTCCCAGCAGCCGCTGCTGCGCTGAACTCCTCGGGCAGTTCGCGGATGCCGGGCGGTTCATCGCGTACCCATCGCCACTACTCGAACAGAGGACCAGGTCTTCTTCAGCAACCCCGAGGCGGCCGCAGTGGGCCTGAGTGCGGAACAGGCGGAGCGCGCCGGGTACCGCATCGAGACCGTCGACCTCGACTTCAACGCCGCCCAGGGCGCCAACCTTTACGCCGACGGCTACCACGGCCACGCCCGGCTGGTCGTCGACCTCGACCGGGAAATCCTGCTCGGAGTGACCTTCGTCGGCCCCGGCGCCAGCTCCCGCACTCGGCAACCATCGCGGTCGCCGGCGAGGTCCCGCTCAAACGGCTCAGGCACGCGATCGCCCCCTTCCCCACCGTCAGCGAGATCTGGCCCCTCCTCCTCGCCGCCTACCAGCGCGATCAGGAGACGCCGTAGACCACCGCCACCTGACACCATCGCCTTCCCAGTCCGGGGCCCTCGACGCGGCCGCACACACAGGACTGGCAGCCACCGGGCGATCCGGCCTGACGAAAGGACGAGAGCACGCCTAGCTGATCCGCGACGGGCTGCTGCTGGTGGCGACCGTCTCGTCCTGCCGCCGGCTCTGGCGCAGTACGGCCTCGCGGCCGGAAGCGACACCTGACGACGCGGCGTCCTCAGACGCGGACTACGCGGCGGCACATATGGGTTGAGCCACGCCAAGGCCACGGGCGTCAGTCCTCGAGCCGGTGGATCCAGGCGTCGAGTTCGGCACGCACTTGGCGGTCCATGCCCATGGACCGCTCCGACTGGGACGAAGACTCCGCACCGGGGATGCCCGTCGTGCGGATCTCCTGGGACGCCACCGTGCCCGCCGCTGGACAGCCGACACCATCCCTCGCAGGCAGGGCCGCAATCCGGTACCGAGGCCAGCACTTCGTCCGTCGAACCCGGTGTGGCCGCGCCACGTCGTGGACGCATCCTGGCCGTGCTGGGCCTGGCTCAGCTGATGGTGGTCCTGGACACCACCCCGGGGGTGCACTGTGTGCGGATCAGCGGGCGATCGAGATCGCGAAGGGCGCGAATCCGCTGGACCGAATGACGTGCGGTACGAACAGTATGGCGGCCTCCGTGGCGCGGGCGGTCTGGATCCCGCCGAGATCAGTGATCCACTCCTTGCGCCAGCCGAGGTCGATGAGCAGGTCACGGACGGTCTGCTTGGCCTGCGGGTCGTCGCCGGAGAGGAAGGCGTCGGGCGCCTGGGTGAGCGTGGCCGGCGCGGTCATCACCGGGAAGAGCATGGTGTTGAGTGTCTTGACGACGCGGGTTTCGGGGAGCGCTTCCTGGAGCTGCTCGGCGAGGCTTGAGCCGGGGTAGATCAGGTCGGCGGGCAGTCCGTCCGGTCCGTCGACGGTGGCGTTGGAGACGTCGACGAGGATCTTGTCGCGCAGTTCCTCGCGCAGGGCGACGAGCCGGTCCAGCGAGCCGGCGCCCGGGGTGGCGTTGATGACGATCTGGGCCGTCCGGGCAGCGTCGGCGGCCGCGCTCGGCGCGCGGTCCGCCACGGTCACCTCGTGCCCTGCCCGGGTGAGGGCTGTGGCCAGGTTGCCGCCGACGCGGCCGTTTCCGAGAACTGCGATCGTGGTCATGATGGTCTGGTCCTTCCGCGCGTGCAGGTTGTGGTGTGCGGTCAGCGTGAGAGCGTGGCGACGGCCGCGGCGTGGACGCCGGGCGCGGCGGCCAGGAAGCTCTCGCTCTGCGGGGTCCAGGGGCGGCCCTCGGCGTCGGAGAGCTGTCCGCCGGCCGCGGTGACGAGCAGCGCCCCGGGCAGCAGGTCCGCGCGGGCGCCGGCGAACTGCCAGAAGGCGTCGATCCGGCCGGCGGCCACGTTCAGCAGGTGCAGGGTCGCGGGCACGGCGGTGCGGACCACGAGCGCGTCGAAAAGCATGGCGGTGATCGAGGAGCCGACGCGCCGCACGACCTTCTCGTCCTCGTCCGGCCGGGCCTGGCTGGTGGCCACGATGCTCAGGCCGAGGTCCGCGGTCTGGGAGACGCGCAGCGGCCGGCCGTCGAGGTGGGCGCCCGCGCCGGTGAGCGCGGTGTAGGTCTCGCCGGTCAAGGGCAGGTGGACCGCGGTGAGCACCGGCTGGTTCTCACGCACGAGGGTGGCGGTCACCGCCCACTCCGGCAGGGCGTGCAGGTGGTTGACGTTGCCCTCGGCCGGATCCACGACCCACCACTCGCCGGGCGGCAGCGCCCCGCCGTCCAGCTCGTCCTCCACCCAGCCGGCGTCCGGGCGCAGGCGCGTGAGGCGGGGGCGCAGGATGTCGAGGGCCGTGTCGTCGTTGGCGGCGAGCGCGCGCATCAGCTCTTCGCGGGTCTGGTAGCGGACCACCTCGCCGAAGCGCTCGCGCAGCGCCGCACCGGCCGCGCGCACGGCGATCGCGGTCTGGCCGAGCAGGTCGGCATCGGAGGCGGCGACGTCAGTGGTCTGAGGCGTTTCGGACATGGTGGTACTCCCGTCTGAGGAGGGGTGATGAGGCCGGTCGAGCCAACGTGTGCGTTCCGTCTTGCGCTCTCGTCTCGAAGGTATAGAGCGCATTCATTAACTTCAAATGCATGTCAAGCACGGATAGGATTACTCACATGCAATTGGACTTGAACCTGCTCACCGCGCTCGACGCGCTGCTGGAGGAGGGAAGTGTGGCCGGGGCTGCCGCGCGCCTGCACGTCACCGCCCCAGCGATGAGCCGGAGTCTGGGCCGAATCCGGCGCACGACCGGGGATCAGATCCTGGTGCGCACCGGCCGCACGATGACCCCGACGCCGTATGCGATCGCCATCCGGGAACAGGTGCACGAGCTGCTGCATCAGGTCCAGGGGGTGCTGGCACCGAGCCGTGAACTCGATCTGGCAACGTTGGAGCGCACTTTCACGCTCCGCTGGCACGATTCCCTGGTCGCCTTGAGCGGCCCCGCACTGCTCGCGGCCGTGCGCGGACAGGCGCCGGGCGTGCGATTGCGCTTTGTTGCGGAATCGAGCATCAACACCCCAGAGTTGCGGCGCGGTGAGGTCGACCTGGAGGCGAACGCCAACCGCCCGAGCGCACCGGACATCCGTGCCGAGAAGGTGGGCGAGACTCGCCTCGTCATCGTCGTGCGGCAGGGGCACCCCCTCACGCGCGTCAGGACCGTCACCGCAAAGCGGTACGCCGCCGCTGAGCACGTGACCGTCTCGCGACGTGGAAACCTCAGCAATGCCCTCGACGACGCCCTCGCGCGGCTCGGCCTCACCCGCCGCGTGGTGGCGACCGCGCCCACGGAAGCGGCCGCGCTGGAGTTCGCGCGCGGCTCCGATCTCCTGATCAGCGTCCCCGAAGCCACCACGCGGTCCGCGGTCGCCGACCTCGGCCTGGTCGTGCTCCCCCTCCCGCTCGAACTGCCGTCGGCGCCGATATACCTGTCGTGGCATCAGCGCTACGACACCGACCACGCCCACGCCTGGCTGCGCGGGCTGGCGCGAACCGCGCTGGCCATGTGCGGAGCGTCGTAGTCGGCGCCGTGCGGCCGCTTCACCCATACGCCCACGTGACCACCTTGATGCCGCACGGCCGACCGCTGTGCGGACCGCACCAGATCACCAGCCCCCGGCGGTAGGCGTACACGACCAACCTGAACGCGGTCGCGGCGCCGACGCCGAGGAGGCCGACCGGTGAGCGTGATGACCAGCCCTGCGCGACTCGCTCAGGACCCTGCGGCTGTCCGGCATGCTCGAGACCCTTGACGCCCACCTCACCCAGGCCCAGATGGGCGAACTCGGACACCTCGACTTCCTCCAGGTCCTCTGCCAGGACGAGATCACCCGACGAGGCCGTCGCCCTCGAACGCGGCCTGCGCAAAGCGAAGTTCGAGCAGCAGGCCACCTTGGAGGGCTTCGACTTCAACGCCTCCCCAAAGCTGCCCGCAGCCCAGATCCGTGACCTCGCGGCCCTGCGCTGGCTCCACTCCGGCGAGTCCGTAATTTGTTCGGGCCGGTCGGGGTCGGGAAGATACACGTCGCCCTAGCCCTCGGCCATCAGGCCGTCCGCCAGGGCGCCAACGTCCGCTTCGCCAAGACCAGCCGCCTCCTCACGGAGCTCGCCGGCGGCCACGTGGACCGCTCCTGGGACAAGCGGATGCGCGAACTCGACCGCCCCGACGTGCTCATCCTCGACGACTTCGCCATGCGCCAGATTGAACGCGTCTCAGGCCGACGACCTCTACGGACTCGTCTTCGAGCGACAGGGCCGGTCCTTGATCATCACCAGCATCAACGCCAGTCACCAAGTCATCATGAACGGCCCCAGCTACCGGCCCAACAAGTGACCGAAGGGGCCCACCGACGCGACCAAGCCCCCGGCCGGCTGACGCCGGTGGTGAGACTGAGCTCCGGCCTAGGAATTCACGGCAGGGATGGCGCCGCTCCGCTGGCCGCCGGCGTCACGCGGGGTCAGTCTTCGGCTTCGGCCACTGGCTTCTGCCATGGCCACCGCCCGGTGATCTCGAGCTCGAGAGAAAAGCTGAGGAAGGTGCGGATGCCCACGATCACGGCCAGCACTCCGACGTTTGCGTACGTCGGTGCGACGGCGACTGTACGGATGATATCGCCGGCTACGAGGAGCTCCAGCCCCAGCAGGATCGACCGCCCGACGCGACGGCGATAGCCGCGGTACACACCCGCTTGTCGGCGACTGAGCCGGATAGCCGCGAGAACGGTCGCCAAGAGCGTTCCCACGACTATGATGGCTACGCCGGCGGCGTCAACGGCTCGACCGACCAGCTCCACGGTGTGTTGGAACTCCACAGCATGCCCTC
This sequence comes from Streptomyces sp. NPDC007189, assembly GCF_040703635.1. Lineage (NCBI taxonomy): Bacteria > Bacillati > Actinomycetota > Actinomycetes > Kitasatosporales > Streptomycetaceae > Streptomyces > Streptomyces sp. NPDC007189. Next base: position 8,274 of record NZ_JBEYEY010000050.1, on the reverse strand, counting down.
TCACGCCGACCCGGATCCGCTCGTTTGTGGTCCGCGAGCTCTGTTGGTCCGGCTGCGAGCTCATCAGTGCATTCGATCGAGTACTTCGTCAGTCGACAGCAACGCATGGGCGAAGAAATGGTAGTTGGTGATCGCCGCCTGATAGCCGTCGCCCCAGACCGGGTGTCGGGGTCCAGCTGTTGCATCCCTGACCACGGCCACCTCGAATCCCTCCTCGATGAGGTGACGCATATGGGACTCGACGCACATGTTTGCCAGCATCCCGCCAAGAATAATCCTTTGTATTCCACGCTTGCGTAGTTGCAGTACCAGGTCGTTGGTTTCCGGGCCGAATACCTTGTGCGGGCTGGCGACCACCGTTCTGCCGTCTTCGATATAGGGCTTGAAGCGGTCCAGCCAGTCTGCCCCGGAGTTTCGGAACCCGGTCAGATCAAGCTGTCCCGACCGTGCAAACGTGTGGGTCTCGAGCTCGCTTGTCTCGAGCGGCCCGTTCATTCGCCATCCGTTGTCCGTCGGGTAGAAGTAATGGGGCGAGATGACGACCTCATATCCGCCCGCCTTCGCCGCCTCGAAGATTCTCTCCATATTCTCGACGGTCCTGTTCTCTGTGACGCTCGCGCCCACCGCGTCCCAGTTCGCTCCGCCCTCGCTCAGCACGTCGTTCTGTGGGTCAATGAACACAACCGCCGTGTCGGTCTCCGTGATTTCCACCTGGCGCTCCTCATGCAATAACAAACCACTGCAGTAGTAAGTATTCAGGTAGTAAGTATTCAGTGCGCCGGATGTCCTTCCGAAGCGCATTCCGGTCCGGTGACGCGAGGCCTCTTCCCTGAGCCGGTGAAGATTGTTCCGACACCAAGCGACATCACGCGAGTGCCGTGCTTCCACTGTGCCCCATCGCGGGGTGTTCTGCATCGGTGAATTGCTGCACCTCGGTCGACGTCCATGCCATCCCCGAGGTGTGAACGGTCTGCGGGGATGGTGGGGAGGAGAAGTTGGCTCCGTGCATTCGGGGAGGCTGGTGGTCTGCATGGCATGACACCACTCTGGACAGGTGCGCGGAGTGCTCTGTCGGCCCAAAGGGGATAGCCCGTAACGAGCACATGAAAGGGCCGCGTGACCGCGGGCGCCGCCGACTATTCGATGAACCGTTCAGTGAGACCTCGTCGATGACGGCCGGCCCGTCTTCACCCGGCACCCCCGGCCAGCAGTGGACGCCCTCCCCGCACCCCGTCCTCCCGCGGGAATCGCCGCCATCGAGGCCGAACGGTGCGGCCCGTACCGCGAGGCTTTCGGCTTGCGCACCGGATGCCGTGGCCGTGTCCAGCGCCGCTGCACCGCCGGCGACCCCCGGCCGCGCCCCGAGTCCCGTACGCCCAGCCCTGGAAGTGTGTGCTCTGCCCGCACGCCTGCGGATACGTCGGCAAGCCGGAATCCGGCCCAGCGTCCTCTATGCGCTGGTCCCGCAGCTCAGCCCCTAGTAGTGCTTCGATACGTCGGGTGATCTCACCTGGTGGTGGGGATCGTGCTGATATGAGGCTGCGGGAAGTGGAACGGCTCCGGGGTGAGTTAGCGGAGTTCGTTGCCGATGTGTTCGCTTCGGTGCCGGCGGCGGGCCCCGCCCAGGCTGACGGTGACACAAGGGCGGCAGCAGAAACGGATCAGGCCTCGCTCCGCTGACCGTGGCAGAGATCCGGCGCCTGCCGGACAATCTCCTGCCGCATCCCCGACCCCACCAGCTCAGGACACGAAATCTGACTGCTGTGTTAAAAGAAGACGCCGCATCGCAGCAGCACGTTCGCGTACGGACGGGCCTCGCCCGTCCGTACGATCAACTGTGCTCCGGACGACAGCTCTTTGAGGTGCTCGTGCGAGACGAGTGCCACGTCGGGAAAGTGCCCGTCCAACAGCGCGGCCGCCGCGGGATTGGCGGTCCGGATCTCCTCGGCGGCCGTGGCGCCTTCGACGACCAGTTCGGCGAGCAGGCCGTCCAGCACCTCGGCGAAGGACGGCACCCCGGCCCGGAAGGCCAGGTCCACCACGCGCGGACCCTTGGGTATAGGCATGCCCGCGTCGCACACCAGTACCTGGTCGGTGTGGCCCAACGCGGCCAGTTCCCCCGCCAGATGGCGGTTGAGGATTCCTGCCTTCTTCACAGTGCGTCGACCTCCTCGGCGGTGGGGTAGGAGTCCTGGGCCCCGCGGCGGGTGACGGCCAGGGCGCCGACGCGTGCCGCATAGGCGGCGGCGACCTCCAGCCCCACCCCGGCGCCGAGGCCGAAGGCCAGCGCCGCGGTGAAGGCGTCTCCGGCGCCGGTCGTGTCCACCGCGTCGACCGTTACCGGCGCGATGCGGGTGGTGGCGTCCAGGGTCGCCACCAGGGCGCCCTCGCCGCCCAGGGTGACGACGACCGAGCGCGGGCCGCGTGCGAGCAGGGCCCGTGCCCAGTCCTCGGGGGTCTCGCCCGTGACGGTGTCGCCGAGGATGACCTTCGCCTCGTGTTCGTTCACGATCAGCGGGTCGCATGCGGCGACGACCTCGTCGGGCAGGGGGCGCGGCGGCGAGGGGTTGAGCACGAAACGGCTTCCCGGTGCCAGGCCGCGCACCACCTCCACCACCGTCTCCAGTGGGACCTCCAACTGCGCGGAGACCACCCGGGAGGCGCGCAGCAGACCGGCCGCGGCCTTGACGTCCTGGGGTGTGAGACGTGCGTTGGCGCCCGGGGAGACCACGATGCTGTTGTCGCCCGACGGATCCACCGTGATCAGCGCGACGCCGGTCGGCGCCCCGCCCGTCAGCACGCCGGTCGTGTCGACGCCGGCGGCTCGCTGCGAGTCGAGGAGCATCCGGCCGTGGGCGTCGTCGCCGACGCGGGCCAGCAGGGCCGTGCGGGCGCCGAGCCGGGCGGCCGCGACCGCCTGGTTGGCGCCCTTGCCGCCCGGATGGACGGCCAGATCGGAGCCGAGCACCGTCTCCCCGGGGCCCGGGCGCCGCTCGACGGCGACGACCAGGTCGGCGTTGGCGGATCCCACGACCAGCAGGTCGTAGTCATGCATGAGGGGACCTTCCCGATAGGTGGCCGGGGGCGGGGCGCCACCGTGGTGGCTCCCCGCCCCCGGCCGGAGCGCCGCTGTCAGCCGTGGAAGCCGGCCACGTTCTGCTGCGTGACCACCTTCACCGGGACCTTCACCGTGTCCTGGACCTTCTTGCCCTGCACGGCCTTGAGCGCGTTGTCGACGGCGATCCGGCCGAGCTGGGTGGGCTGCTGTGCCACCGAGGCGTACAGGGTGCCGTTCTGGACCGCCTTCAGTCCGTCCGGGGTGCCGTCGAAGCCCATGACCTGGACCGACTTGCCGGCCTTGGAGCCGAGCGCCTTGATGGCGCCGAGCGCCATCTCGTCGTTGGCGGCGATGACGCCCTGGACGTCGGGGTGGGCCTGCAGCAGGTTGGACATGACGTCGAGGCCCTTGGTGCGGTCGAAGTCGGCCGGCTGCTGGGCGACGACCTGGATGCCCGGGTAGGCCTTCAGCCCCTTGGCGAAGCCTTCCGCGCGTTCGCGGGCGGCGGAGGTGCCGGCCTGGCCCTGCAGAATGACGATCTTGCCGTGGCCGCCGAGCTTCTCGGCGAGCGTCCTGGCGGAGAGTTCACCGCCGGCGATGTTGTCGGAGGCGACGAGGGTGTCCACGGACGCCTTGTTGACGCCGCGGTCGACGGCGATCACCGGGATCTTCGCCTTGTCGGCGGCCTTTACCGAGTTGCTCGCCGCGTCGGAGTCCACGGGGTTGACGATGATCGCGCCGTAGCTGGAACTGGTGAAGTTCTGCAGCTGGTTGGCCTGCTGCGAGGCGTCGTTCTGCGCGTCCGTGACGGTCAGGTCCACGCCCAGCTTCTTCGCCTCGGCCTGCGCGCCGGACCGGATCTGCACGAAGAAGGGGTTGTTGAGCGTGGACAGCGACAGACCCATCTTCGGGGTGGTGCCGGCGGAGCCGTTGTGCAGGAAGGAGGTGGCGCCCACCAGCGCGACGGTGACCGCCGCCGCCAGGGCGTACGTGCCCGCCTGCCGGCCCTTGTTGCCGCCGGTGCCGGCCGCGACGGGTGTCGCCCCCGCCTTGCGGCGCAGCGTGTCCAGGAGCACCGCCAGCGCGATGACGACACCGATGACGACCTGCTGCCAGAAGGCGGACACCGACAGGAGGTTGAGGCCGTTGCGCAGCACGGCCAGGATCAGCGCGCCGATCAGGGTGCCGGACGCCTTGCCGGTGCCGCCGGCGAGGGACGCGCCGCCGATGACGACCGCCGCGATCGCGTCGAGTTCGTAGCCGTTGGCTGCCTGGGGCTGGGCGGAGGACAGCCGGGAGGCCAGCACGATGCCCGCGGCTGCGGCGAAGAGACCGGACAGTGCGTAGATGGCGAGCTTCTGCCTGTTCACCCGCAGGCCCGACAGACGCGCGGCCTCCTCGTTGCCGCCGATCGCGTACATCGAGCGGCCGATGTAGGTGCGGCCGAGGACGAACGCGGCGATCAGCCCCATCACGACCATGACCAGCACCGGGACGGGCAGCCAGTTGCCGACGGTGTCACCGAGGTGGGAGACGGAGGACGGGAAGGGGATGGGCACCCCTCCGGAGATCACCAGCGACAGGCCTCGGGCCACCGACAGCATGGCGAGCGTCGCGATGAAGGGCGGCAGCTTGCCGTAGGCGATGAGGAAGCCGTTGACCAGGCCGGCCACGATGCCGGTGGCGACCGCAAGCAGGAGGGCCAGGACGACGGGTACGCCGTGCGATGTGGCGCTCCAGGCGAGCACGGTCGACGCCAGGGCGGCCACCGATCCGACCGACAGGTCGATGCCCGCGGCGACGATCACGAAGGTGACGCCGAAGGCGAGGATCGCCGTCACGGCCGCCTGGACACCCACGTTGAGGAGGTTGTCGGTCGTGAGGAAGTCGCCGGACAGCGCCGACAGGGCAATGAAGAGGACGATCAGCGCGGTCAGCGCGCCGTTGTCGAGCAGGACGCGGCGCAGGCCGCTCGTGGCGCCACCGGCGCCCGCCTTGCTCTTGAGCGTGTCAGTGGCCACGGCTGGCCTCCGTTCCGGTAGTGGGGTTGCTGACGGCGAGCGCCATCACGGCGTCCTGGGTGGCCTCTGCGGCGTCGAGTTCGCCCGCGATGCGGCCCTGGGCCATCACCAGCACCCGGTCGCTCATGCCGAGCACCTCGGGCAGGTCGCTGGAGATCATCAGGACGGCGGCGCCCGCGGCCGTCAGTTCGTTGATGAGCTGGTAGATCTCGACCTTGGCGCCGACGTCGATCCCGCGCGTCGGCTCGTCGAGGATCAGCACCTTGGTGTCGGCGAGCAGCCACTTGCCGATGACGACCTTCTGCTGGTTGCCTCCGGAGAGGGTGCGCACCTGCTGGGCGAGCCCTGCCATGCGCACGCCCAGTTGTCCGGCGATCCGCTCGGCGGCCGCGTGCTGGCTCTTGCGGTCGACCAGCCCTGCACGGGTCGCCTTCCGCATGGTCACCAGGCCGAGGTTCTCCTCCACCGACGCGTCCAGCACCAGCCCCTGCCCCTTGCGGTCCTCGGGCACGAGCCCGATGCCGGCCGCCATGGCCGCGTTGACGTCGTGCCGGCGCAGCACGTTGCCGGAGACCTTGACGGTTCCCGCGTCGTAGGGGTCCGCGCCGAACACGGCACGCACCACCTCGGTACGGCCCGCACCGACCAGACCGGCGATGCCGACGACCTCGCCCGCGTGCACCTCGAAGCCGATGTCGTGGAAGACCCCGTCGCGCGCCAGTCCCTCCACCGTCAGCAGGGCGGGGCCGGCGGCGGCTCGCTCGCGTGGGTACTGCTGCTCGATGGAGCGGCCCACCATGAGCCGTACGAGCTCCTCCTGCGGCGTGCTCGCCGGAACCTGCCCGACGCTCCTGCCGTCACGGATCACGGTGACGCGGTCGCCCAACGCGGCGATCTCGTCGAGGTGATGGGTGATGAACACGATGCCCACGCCGTCCTCGCGCAGGGTGCGCACGATCGCGAAGAGCTTGTCGACCTCCTCGGAGGTGAGCACGGCAGTCGGCTCGTCCATGATGAGCACACGCGCGTTGAGGCTGAGGGCTTTCGCGATCTCCACCATCTGCAGGCGCGCGATGCCCAGGTCACGCACCCGCGCACGGGGCGACACCGTCACGCCGACGCGCTCGAGCAGGACGGCCGCCTCCGCCTCCATCGTCCGCCGGTCGATCATCCCGAAGCGGCGCGGCTGACGGCCCAGGAAGATGTTCTCCGCGACCGTAAGATCGGGAACTAGGTTGAACTCCTGGTAGATCGTGGCTATTCCGAGACGCTTGGCGTCCTGCGCACCGTGGATGCGGACCTCTTCGCCGCCGACGAGGATGCGTCCGGCGTCCGGTGTGTGCGCGCCCGACAGCATCTTGATGAGCGTGCTCTTGCCGGCACCGTTCTCACCGAGCAGCACATGCACCTCGCCCCTGCGCAGGTCGAAGTCGACGCCGTCGAGCGCGACCACCCCGGGGAAGGACTTGCTTATGCCCTCGATGCGCAGCAACTCCTCCGAATTGCTCACGACTGACTCCTGTTCGTTGCGGGGGGCTCGCCACACGAGCGGCGTACGACGAGACGGGCGGGGAGGGTGACGGACTCAGGGGTGCGCCCCTCGATGCGGTCGACCAGCGCGCGCACGGCTGCGCGGCCCAGTTCGCCCGTGGGCTGGGCGATCGCGGTGATGGGCGGATCGGTGTGCACGAACCACGGGATGTCGTCGAACGCGACGAGCGCGATGTCGTCCGGAACGCGCAGCCCGCGCGCCCGTACGGCGTCCAGCGCGCCCAGCGCCATCAGGTTGTCGGCGGCGAACACGACCTCGGGCGGCTCGGGCAGGTCCAGGAACGCCTCGGTGACCCGCCGGCCGCTTGCGGCCTGGAAGTCGCCCTGTCCGATGTAGACGTCGGGCAGATCCAGCCCGTGCTCGGCCAGCCCCTCCCGGAAGGCCTCGATCCGCTCCCGTCCGGTCGTGGTCGCCGCAGGCCCCGCGATGATGGCCAGCCTGCGGTGCCCGAGCCCGTACAGATACGCCACGAGATCCCGTACGGCGCCTCGTCCGTCGGAGCGCACCACCGGCACGTCCGTGTCCGCGATCCAGCGGTCCACGAAGACCATCGGCGTGCCCGCGCGCGCCGCGTCCGCCATCAGCGGGGAGCAGCCGTCGGTCGGAGAGACCAGCAGCCCGTCGATCCGGCGGTCCAGCAGGGTCCGTACGTGATGGTCCTGGAGGTCGGGCCGCTCGTCGGCGTTGCCGATGATGACGCTGTAGCCCAGCAGACGGGCCTCCACCTCGACGGACCGGGCCAGCTCGGTGAAGTAGGGGTTCAGCACGTCGCTGATGACCAGGCCGAGAGTGCGGGTCTGGTCGGTGCGCAGCGAGCGGGCGACCGCGTTCGGGCGGTAGCCCAGCTTTTCGACAGCGGCCAGCACCCGCTCACGTGCGCGCGCACTGACCGACGGATGGTCGTTCAGCACGCGGGAGACCGTGGCGACGGACACGTCCGCCGCGGCGGCCACGTCCTTGATGCTCGCCATCGCCGCTCCACCTCCTCGTGGACGTCGTGTAATCGATTACTCGATTGCGTAGAAGGGATTGGAATCGATTACACGAGCCGGAACAAGGTGTACCGACGGTGACGTCCGTCACGTAACGCAGGGCTCTGGGCGGGAACGAACGCCGGTCACCTGGATATGTCCGTCGAACGCCTCATCCGTAAGGCGTCCGGTGTGCGGGCCCTACGACACCCGCACCGGCCGGCGGCGAATTGGCGCAGGTGCCGGGCGACGGTGAGTGCCCCGTTCAGGACCGGGTCCTGCGGTCAGTATCCGAGGGTTCCTGGCGGGGGTGCCCCGGCCGCGGTCCGCGGCCGGGGTGCCGGCCATGATCTTGAGCAGGGTCGACTTTCCGGCACCGTTCTCACCGACGACGCCGACGAGTTGACCGGATCTCTTGAGCGCAAGCCCCGTCCTTTGGGGCGGCGTCAGCTCATCCTCGTGCCGGAGCCGCGAAGCGGCGGAGTTCACTGCGTTGTCGGTGGCCTGCACTATGTTGATCGCATCAGCTGAAGGGGGGTGTTCCATGCTGTCGGGCCGCAGGTACCGGCTTGAGCTGACTGAGCTGACCCCGGATTCGTGGAGTCCCTGAAGCCAGGCTTATGATCCTGGCCCGAAGGAGAACCACGAGCAGTGCCAGCACCACGCAAATAC
>NZ_JBEYEY010000049.1:0-16610 GCF_040703635.1 Streptomyces sp. NPDC007189 | reverse complement strand
AGCATCAGCACCGGCGCGTCGACGCCGCGAGCGCGCAGGGCCAGGCAGACGTCGCGGCCGTCGGCGTCCGGGAGCCCGAGATCGAGGACGACCAGGTGGGGCGCTGGTGCGAGCTGCCGCAGCAGGCTGTCGGCGGTGGCGGCGACGGAGACGGTGTGGCCGTCGTGCTCCAGAAAGCTCTCAGCGTGCAGCCGCATCGCCCCGCATGCTGACAACGCCCCGCCTGCCCAGCGAGATCCAAGCCACCGCCGAACACCTGCAGAGCGCTCTGCTGCCCCGGCTGCCTCAGCCGGGCCACCTGCAGCTCGCCGCCCGCTACAGCCCTGCCCGCAGCGAGACTGGCGAGGTCGGCCGCGACTGGTACGACAGCTTCGTGCTGCACGACCTCGGCGGCCGCACTCCGTACAGCAAGTCCTCCTGGGAACGCAATCTCAACGGCAAGGCACTGCCGGCGCAGCACGCGGTGACCTCCCTCGGAAAGCTGGCCGACGCCGATCCCGCCCGGCTCGTGGCACTGTGGGAACTGGCGAACACGGCTTGGCACGACCCCAGAACCAGTGACACGAACGGCCCCGCGATGCCGACGAGGTCCACGACCGGCCGTTCGAGGAATCCACTTCCGTGACGGAGCGCGCTCCCGCCGCGCAGGCCGAAGAGCCGCCGTCCGTGAGCCGTCGGTTCGGCAGGCGGCAGCTGATCCGGGCGGTGGTCGCCCTGGCCGCTGTCGTCGGCCTGTCCGTCTTGCTGTACGTCGCTTTCGGCCGGCGTCCGGGCGTGCGCCGACCGGGACGGCACCGTGGACAAGGACACACCGACCAGGCAACTCGACGTGAACTGCTTCGCGGACAGCTGTGCCGGGAAGAACCCCGGGCGAACTGGCTGGGGCGGTGACGCGTGGAGCGCTGCCCTGTACAAGGTCGCCGGGGTCTACGTGGAGTCGCGCTACAGCGATGCCTGCAAGGCTGCCTGGTGCCGTATCAGTTGGGGACACTCCGGCGACATCGCCCGGGTCGTCGGCGAGGGGGGGCCGGACCTACCAGAACAAGGTCCACTACGACACCGACACCTTCAGCGCGATGGTCGCAGCGCCAAGCCCCTCAACGGCCAAGGCATGTGTTCTGCTCGCCTCCGTGGGGTCCACGCCTGCACCTCCCCGGGCGGCACTCAGCACCTCATCGAGCCCCCGAACCCGCCCACCTCGGCCACCACCTCCGCGGCGGCTGGCCCGAGGTAGGTGAGATCACCGAGCGGCCGTCGAGACACCACTCGGGCGGACGTGATCCGCGACGCTCGGTTGACGCTCCGAGGGTCCCGGGAGATGGCCACAAGGGCCAAGAGATGTCGAATGACCTGCAGCTTCTTCCAGTTCTGCTACATGGCGACACGTTTCCGATGACCTCGCATGTGGAGTGCGTGCTCATTCTTGAGCCTGCAGCAAAGGGCCACCTGACCTGCTGGTTTCCTGATTTCCCGGAATCCGGGCCGGTCGCGTCGACATGTTTCGGTGGGCGCACAGCGTGGAGTACGTGGCGGTCCTTGACCATCACGAAGGAGTGCTGACCTCTGAGGTAGCAGGTCGGGGTTCCTGTAATCCAACTCCGGACCCGCTGCGGCGGGGCGCCTTTCCAGTGCAGGCGCAGGTGGTTGGGATCGGGGTCGACCTCCACCTCGGCGAAGCCGGGTATGCGCGCCCGGTCGGACTCGGAGAGCCCTTCGGTGATCCGCCGGGAACGGCGTCGAGAACCTGCTGGCGTTCGTCCTATCCGTGAGGCTGCCTGCGTGGTCGGCGCAGAAGAGACGCCTACGAGAGGCGGGATGACGAACGGTACTGCGGCGGCCAGAGCTGCGGCTGGCAGGACGAATCCCATCCATCTGGGACGTGCAGCGTGCTTCATATGCCGCTGTCTTTCTCCTGGAACCAATGAGGTGGACATATTCTTATATGGTTCTTATGGGACAGGCCCGCTAGACAAAGCGGTGATCGAATTTCGGAGAAGGTTGCAAAGCGGTAGTTGCAGGGCTGAGGTGCACAGCGCGGTTCCTGCCGCCCCAGTGCCGAAGTCCGTACGGTCGATAGAGGCCCGGCGTCGTGGCGTCGACGCGGTCGGGTGCTCCACGGCTCTCCCGTCGATCGCGAACCGCGTCCAGTTCCGCGCTTTACGGGGCGTCAGCGCGAATGGTCAATGTGCGACCAGTCGCTGGCTCAGCCACTGCAGCATCGGCGGGATCTCGCGCCGCCAGGTGTTGAAGTTGTGCCCGCCGCTCGGGAGGATGATCGACGAAATCCTGGTCACGTTGGTCGCCTGCACGCTCTTGATGAACTTGAGTGTGTCCTTGTAGTTGTGCTCACCGACCCTGCTGCTGGTGACGAGCAGCGACGTCTCGGGCGCGGCCAGATGTTTGAGCGTCCAGAAAAGGTTGGCGCGATTCTGCAGGTTCGTGTCGCCGCGGAAGAGGTCGCCCGTGGTGGGGTCGATCGGCGCCTTGTAGTACGGCGACAGACCCGCGGCGGCGGCGTACGAGGCCGGGTGGTGCATGGCGATCTTCAGCGCGCAGTAGCCGCCGGTCGAGTCGCCGACGATGCCCCAGCTGGCGGGCGTCTTGTCCGCCCTGTACTGGGCCGTCACCGCAGCGCGCAGATCCTTCGCGAAGAAGGTCTCGGTCTGCGGGCCACCGGGAACGTCGACGCACTCGGTGTCCCGCGGCGGCGCCACGGTCGGGCGCAGCATCACCAGGATCATCGGCTGCATCTTCCCGGCCTTGGCCAGCTGCAGGGCCGTACTGGGGTAGTGCAGCTTGTTCACCAGCGCTTCGGCCGTGCCGGGGTAGCCGGTGAGGATGACGGACACCGGGAACTTGCGTGCGCTGTTCTTCGGCTGGAAGTACTCCGGCGGCAGGTACACGTACGCCGGCGCGGCCAGATGGGTCGTACGGCCGATGATGTCGACCTTCTGGACCTGGCCGGCCACCTGCGGCAGCGTGCTGCTCGCACCGATGACCTTGGACGTGGCGACCACATGGACGGGGCTGTTGCCGCCCGCTGTGTGGTCGACGACCACTCCCTGTCCGGTCTCCTGGCCGAAGAGGTCGGCCCAGCTGGCGTAGAAACCGAAGGCCTGGTTCACGGCGAGGCCCACCGAGCCGAAGAGCGTCAACTGGGTGCCGAGCAGCAGAACGACCCGCCCGCTGACGGCTCGCCAGCTCTGTTGGGCCAGGCGAGGCCACAGCCAGACCGTGCTGAGGAACAGTACGAGGGCTAGGACGACCGCCAGCACCAGTACTTTGTTGCTCGTGAGTCCCATGGGCTGTTTGCCTGCGCTTTCCGCCCGGCGCCCGCCCGCGCTTTGTTGCGAGGGCTTGTCCGGGGCTTTTCTTGGCCTTTGACCGAGACAGATGTGCAGATGCCGGTCGAGGTCCCGGCCCGATCCAGCCGGCTGTGGTGCATACTGCGCGACCCGCGCCCCGAGACCGAAAGAGTGCAACGGCTGCGAGGCACACTGATTTCTGGTCGGTTCAGTGTCCGGTTGGGGCCTGGATGTAGTCCTCCAGGCGGGCCACTGCGAAGCCCTGCTCCTGGATGCGCCTGAGCAGATTCGCGAACATCTCTGTCATGGTGGCGCCCTTGAGCTCCGCAGGGCCGCGGAAATGAGCGAGGATTATGTCACCGGGACGCAGCTTCTTGCCTGGCTCTTGGTACTGCATATTGCGCACCTGCATGGACTCACGCCACCAGACGATCGCTCGCGGCCCGCACTCTCCCACCGCTATCTTGGTGTTGTTGTTGTACGCCCCGTAGGGTGGCCGGAAGAGCAACGGGGCGGTGCCGAACTGCTGGGTGAGGATCTTCTGGTCGCCGCACACCTCCTGCTTCTGGCGGGCCAGTGGAATGGTGTTCATCGCGGGATGGTGCAGGGTGTGGTTCTGGATGCGGTTGCCCATCGCCTGCAGTGGCTTGAAGTACCCGTAGTCCGACTTGATGGCGTCGTTCATCAGGAACATCGTGATCGGGATCTTCAGGTCCCGCATCATCTCGATGAACTGGGGGTCCTTCTCCAGTCCGTCGTCGACGGTGATGAAGACGACCTTCTGGGATGTCGGTACGTGCGCGAAGACCGGGACCGGGCCGGTTGCGGACAGCTTGATGGGTTTGTCCGCCGGGGGCTCGGGAGCCGCGGGCAGCGGTGTCAGGCCCCACTTGTGCCAGGCGGCAGGCTCAGCTGTGACGTGCGACGCGGTGCCGGGCGTGCCGCCGACGGAGCCGGACGCCGAGCCGGTTGCCTCGCCACCGCTCGTGCCGCAGCCGCCTACGGACAGGGCCAGGAGCACGCTGGCCAGCGGCGCGTAGAGCCTGCCGCCTATGTTGCGTCGCTTCACCGCACCGGTCTCCTGACTGCAAAGCTGACCTGACCCTGTTGGGAAAGTAGCCGTGGCATGAAAGACGAAGTTCAGCTGCATGAAAGGCGAAGTTCAGCGGAGGGTGAGAATGTGACCAAGGCCGACATCACCCCCGGCGTCATGCGGGTCATCACAGCCAGCGCCCGGCAGGGAGGCGGCCGCTGCGGCGGGTGAGTCGCGCGGCTGCCTGGTGTCCGAGGCCTCCTGCCGCGCTCGCCGTCGGAGCCGTGTGGATCAGCTCGCGTGCGCGGGTGCTTCGCGCGCGAGGCACGGATCGCCGGATCCGGGCATCACCGCCGGCGTGCTGGAGGCGCTCGAGCACGCCCACCGCCACGGCATCGTCCACCGGGACATCAAACCGGCGAATGTCATGCTCCCCTACGAGGGGACCGTGAAGGTGACGGATTTCGGCATCGCCCGCTCGGTGGATGGGACGGGTTCGACCCTCACCCGAACCTCGGTGGTGGGCACGGCCGAGTACCTTTCGCCGGGACAGGCCCCGGGCGAGCAGGTGGATGTCCGCACCGACCTGTACTCGACCGGCTGCCTGCTCTACGAGCTGCTCACCCGCCGCCCCCCGTTCACCGGTGACACACCGCTGGCCGTGGCCATGAAACACCTCTCGGAACCACCGGTGTCTCCCTCTGCCCGCGTCCCGCAGCTGCCTGCCGCCTACGACACCCTGGTGCTGCGCGCGCTGGCCAAGGATCGTACGGACCGGTACCAGACCGCCGAAGAGATGCGCGACGTCGACGGCAGGCATGGTCTGCTACAAGCCCGGCGAGCGGTCGAGGCTGATCTGCCCGGTGCGCGAGTACACCGGCCGGCCGAAAGGCTTCGGCCGGCGCGACTTCTGTGACCTGATCGTCCGCGCCCACACTCAGCTCGGCGGCCCGATCGTACTGATCCGGGACAACGCGCGGCTGCACCTGGCCAAGCCGCTGCAGGAGTCCACCGCCGCGCACGCCGAGTGGCTCACCGTGTTCCAGTTGCCCGCCCACGCACCCGACCTCAGCCCCACGAGGGCATCTGGTCGCTGGTCCGGTGCGACATCGGCAATCTCGCCGCAGGCGACCCCGGCCAGATCGCCCGAGCCGTGAAGCACCGGCTCAAGAAGATCCAGTACCGCTCAGACCTGGTCGACGGCTGCCTGGCCGGCACCCGCCTGCCTCTGCACGGCGGCGAGCAAACGACTGGCCTACGTCGCGGGCTTCGTCAACAGCAGTTCGGTGTTGTGGTCTGCGGCGGTGCCGATGCGGGTGGTGGGGGTGGCGTAAGGGTCGTTGTAGGCGAGTTCCCGGTACAGCGCGGCGAGGCCGGGATCGGAGGTGTCGGTGAAGTCGGTCCGGTAGGGGGCGGCCGACTCGATCAGCGTGGTGAACAGCGACAGCGTGCCGTCCTGGTTGTCGGCGATCTCGATGATCCGGGCGTGGTGCGGGTAGTCGACGTGGGAGGCGGTGTTGATCTCCCAGAAGGCGCGTTCGGGGACAATGTGGCCGTGCGGGATGATCTGGTTGGTGTGGGTGTGCCCGTTGACCCAGGCCACGACGTTCGGGAAGCGCTGGAGGAGGGCGACCAGTTCGTCGCCGCTGTGGCGTGCTTCGAAGGGGTGGTACGGGTCGGGCAGCAGGTTGCCCATCGTGCCGCTGGTGTGGTGGCTGAAGACGACGACGAGGCGGCTGTCGGATCCGCCCCGGACCACGCTGCCGTTGGTGTCGTACCAATGCCCGCTGTGCGTCTTGAGGACCGACTCCAGCCAGTTCAGCTGCGCGGTGCCGAGTGAACCGTCCGCGAATCCCGCCCGGTTGGTGCTGTCGAGGCTGATGCCGAGGACGCCGTCGGCGAGGTCGAAGGTGTAGTAGAGGTGTCCGCTGCTGACCGAGTCGTTGGTGAACCCGTGGCCGACGGGACCGGCTCCGGTGTACGCGGGGCTCAGGTGCGCCTTGGCGAACTCGGCCGGCGTGAAGGGGTGGCGCCGCTCGTCGGGGGTGACCGTGCGGATCGCGTCGCCGCTGGTGAGCAGCTTGCTCAGCAGCAGCACGGCCTCCGCCGGGTCGTGCAGTACGGCGTCCGCCAGCTGGATTGCGGTGGCGTCGTCGCAGCCCTCCAGCTTGCGGGAGCCGGTGTAGAGGTCGTTCAGCAGGCCGAGGTCGGGCAGGCTGCCCTCGATACTGTCGTCGTGGTTGCCGACTGTCGTGTACCACGGGAGGCTCAGCCCCGGGGCGTCGAAGGGGCGGACGGCGCCGCTCAGGAAACCGGGGATCTCCGGCAGGCCCTTGGCCTTGTAGGCATCCTGGAGGGACGACTCGGGGTTCCAGTACTGGGCGCTACCGGAGTTCTGCACGCCTTCGTAGCGGGAGAGGTCTCCGCTGTTCGGGGCGATCCGGCCGCCGCTCATGACCGTCAGGTACCAGTCGAGCTCGATGCGTTCGTGGTTGTCGGTGTTGTCACCGGTAGCCATGACAAGGCTGAACGGCAAGCCTGTGTAAGGTCCTTGGCGCACCGCGTTGACTCGTTCGACGAGGGACGAGGCGCCGCGCACGGTCAGCGTCTCCTGCGGCCGGTGCGCGCTGTCGTTCAACCGCGCCAGGTACTCAAACCGCACCGGCGACTCGGTGTCCGTCAGATGCAGGTCGGTGAACTGCACAAAGGAGGCGAGCCCGGTCCGCCGGTCGTCCCGCCCGGACGCGGCACCGGCCAGTTCGGCGCGCACCATGAGGGGCCAGCCGGGCCCCGCTGTCAGCCGTTTGTACGCTCCGTCGCCGGAGGGCGTGGCCACCTGTTCCAGCGTCGTCCCCTCGATCCGCACCGCGCGCGCGGCCGTGGCGTCCAGGGCCCGGTCCTGGGCACGTGCGCTGCTCGGTGTCAGCAGCGGCCACAGGGCGGCTCCTGCGGCTGCCGCGGATGCTCCCGACACGAACCGGCGACGGCTCATCTGGCTCATGAATCCCCCTGCCCCTGGCGGCAATTGAGTGACACGTCCGAGGACCGGGCGCGTCCGCCGGGGCAACCTTACTGACGGGTAGACTGGTGTCCAGGGCACAGATGCAAACTTGGGGGAAACAGGGGTGACGAGTTGCATCGGCCGACGGGGAACTCGGACGAAGGGCCTCTCTCCGCGTCACTGCTCGGCACGTACGACCACCGCCTCGTCCGGTCGGTATCAGTGGCGGGCGCGGCTGGCTGAGGGACCTGGCCGATGCCGCCCGCGTGATGGGCAAGGCGCTGCACGCGTACGCGGACGCAGTCCAAGGGGCGAAGAAGAGGCTGGAGTATGAGCTGGAGCCGCTGGTGCAAGCCAGTGGTCGCCGGCGTATTCCCTGTTGTCACCGACGCCGCAGCGGCGTTGGCGGCCGGCATTGCGCCACCTCGCCGCCGGCCTGGGGGTTGCGGTGACGGAGGAGACCGCGACCATCGCCACCATCGCGGCTACGACGCCGGCGTCGAGTCCCTCGACGTGGACCTGGCTGTCGCCCAGCCGATGTCCGTCGCGCCGGTCGAGCAGAAGAGCGCACTCATGGCCTGCTTCGGACTGGACAAAGCCTACCTGCCACGCCGCCCAGCATCACACTGCCCGAGTACGACGACTGCTGCGCAACGGCCCGCCTCACGCTCGTCGACCGCTTTCCCCACCTGGGACGCCGCCCCATACGCCGGCGGCTACCCCAACTGCATCGCCAGCTGGGGCGGTTCGGTGCCGACCGAGGACTCGGAGGCGGTCCGGGTACCCATGCTGGCGCCCATCGCGGGCGAGCGGATCGTCCACGGACTCCGGGCCGGCGAGAGCGACGAGGGGAAGCACCTCGATGCCCGACAAGACTGGGCAGCCCGGCAGGACGGAGCACGCCTGGGACCCGCTGGCGCGTTCCCGGTACGCGGCCCGGTACGGACCGACCACCGGGACCGGGTCCCGGTCGCCGACACCAATCACGTCCTCAAGGTGGAGGACGACTGGTGCGGTGGGGCCTGGACGCAGTGGTGACTAGATGGTCTTCGGCGGCGGCAAGGTGGTCCGCGAGTCCATGGGCCAGTCGCACATCCCGCGTGACGACCCTCGCATGCCGGTGGACACAGATCGGCGGCGCGTACGATGGGTCAGCCCATGGTGAGCGTCTCGGCCTCGGCGACGTTGATCCCGAGGTGCTTGCAGGGGTCGCTGTCCTCGCGGCGACCGGCGAGTTCGGTGACCACCCAGGAGATCCCGCCGGGTGCCAGGACCTTCCGGACGCGGTCGGGGAAGGCCGGCTTGTCGCCCGTCCACCGATAGAGCAGGCGGCAGGCGACGACCGCGTACGCCCAGTCCGGCAGGGCGTTGACGTCGTCGGCGGCGAAGTCCATCAGATGCCGGGTCAGCTCTTCGCCTTGCTGGTGGCTCCGGGTTTTCTGGGCTGCTGCGGCTATGGCGCTGGGGGAGAAGTCGATGCCGGTGGTGCGGTAATCGAGCTCGTGGAGGTGGTGGGTGAAGGCGCCGTCGCCGGTGCCGATGTCGGGGGCCGGGCGTCCACGGCCGGCTCCGATGTGATCGGCCAGAAGCGTGCGCGGTACGCATTTTCACCCAATATCGCGGCGAGCGCTTGTACGTCTGCCGCAGACTCGGACCGAGGCCTTTTCACACAGGAGGAGTGTTTCATGAATGACTGGCCCTTGACGCTCATGGCGGTGCACGCCCACCCCGACGATGAGGCCACTGGAACGGGAGGCGTCCTCGCGCGGTACGCGGCGGAGGGCATCCGCACGGTCCTCGTGACGTGCACCGACGGCAGTTGCGGTGACGGACCGGGGGGTGTCAAGCCGGGCGATCCCGGGCACGATCCGGCAGCCGTCGCCTTGATGCGGCGTCAAGAACTTGAGTCGAGTTGCGAGATTCTGAAGGTCTGTCATCTGGAGACGCTGGACTACGCCGACTCCGGGATGATGGGCTGGCCGGCCAATGACGCCCCCGGATCTTTCTGGCGGACACCCGTGGAGGAGGGCGCTGCCCGACTCGCGCAACTCTTGCGCCGCTACCAACCCGATGTGGTCGTCACCTACGACGAGAACGGCTTTTACGGCCACCCCGACCACATCCAGGCAAACCGCATCACGATGACGGCGCTGGCGATGACCCTGCAGACACCGAAGGTGTACTGGACGACGGCGCCGCGCTCGATGATGCAGCGGTTCGGGGAGGCCATGCGCGAGTTCCATGCGGACTGGCAGGAGCCGGATCCGGCCGAGGCCGCCGCGATGGCCGAGATCGGACTCCCCGACGAGGAGATCACCACCTGGGTGGACACGACCGCATTCGGCGGTCAGAAGTTCGACGCGCTGGCCGCGCACGCCAGCCAGGGCGAGAACATCTTCTTCCTCAAGATGGGCCAGAAAAGGTTCACCGAATTGATGGGCGTCGAGACCTTCGTACGTGTCCAGGACACCACCGGCGCGGCCGTGCCCGAGAACGACCTCTTCGCCGGACTGCGCTGATCCACCCGCTTTCCGAGGGCCTGGGAAAGCTCATGGTCGGTACGGCTCGATCGAGCGTGCTCGCACACCTGGAGCGTTGTTCACGAGGATCCGCTCCCGCGTCCATTGATCACCAGGGTGGCCCTGCTCGGTAGCGTGGCGGTTACGAGGACGCCGGTCCCCCACCTGGGCAGGGCCGTCGAGCGGGGAACGTTGGACGGGGCTGGGCGAGGATCAACCGTACGGGCTGGCGGCCAGTGTCCATGCCGAGCTGCAGGCCGCCCCGCTCAGCGCGTCCCCGGAGCAGATGCGGGCTGCGGGTCTGCACAGATCAGCATCCCTGGCGTGGTGACCACCCAAATCCGACGTGCACACCACACGCCGCGCTCATCCCGCATCGATAAGCTGGTTCGTTCGCTAGGCAACTACACGCGATGAAACGGAACTTGGAGTCCGCGTGGGGTTTTGGTTCTGCTTCTCTGGGCGACGAATCGGCCTGTGCGCCGACCGGCCCGCCTGTGCTCTTCAATGCGCTGTCCCGCGTAGATCACTACGAGTTCCTGCATGATCCCCAGCGACAGGTCCTGGAGGAGTGATGCCGGAGCGATATCTCGTCGTCAAGCTGAACACCGGGGCCGACAAGACACTCGTGGGGCTGATCATCTCCGAGTTCAACGGGGTCGCCGCCCGGTAGGTGCACGGGCGGTCGGTGACCTGTTCGGCGATGCATGGTGCGTGATCCCGCTCGGCGGTCGGCTGTGGCCATGGACGCTCGGATGCGGGCAGGAAGTCGAGCAGCGGTCAGCCGACCGGTGACAGTGCACGCTCTGTGTGGCGCGCTCTGACGCCGACGGAAAGGGGGTGGGCAGGATACGGGGTCGTCGTGGTCCGCCTGGTGCGGTCCGACTCCGTGAGAGTCGGGACGAGGGCAAGGCCAGACTGGTCACCCCCAGCCCCACACTCGGGACACTGTGTCGGAAAGATGGAACGCGGCAGCGGGGAGACGGCGGGGGCCCAGACCACGGGCGATGTAGTAGCAACTGGAAGTCGTCGCCCCGGTCGCCGACGGACCCTCAGGTCCCGTTGCCCTCCTGCGGTCGGACCCGCCGCAGGCGAACGGCGACGCGGCGACCGCCGAGTGAAACACACCACGGTTATGCCCCGTAGGCATGGGCGGCCCTGACGGGTAGGTTCCCACGACCGGCGTCCATGGGAACGAGCCCCGTGGACGCCCTTGTGATCGCGGATAGCCCGTCAAGCCCTCCTCCCAGGAGAGAACACGATAAATGTCTGAACAAGAACCTGCGCACCACCCACCCCGGTGCATCGGCGTGGTGGCCGAGTCCGTCTCCGGTGAGACGCGTGTCGCGGCGACGCCGGCGACCGTGCGTCAGCTGCTCGACCTCGGTTACGAGGTCGTGGTGGAGTCCGAGGCCGGCGCGGCGTCCGGCTTCAGTGACCAGGCCTACCTCGATACCGGCGCCGAGATCGGTGAGGCCTGGGACGCGGATGTCGTGCTGAAGGTGAACTCCCCCTCCGACGCGGAGATCACCCGGCTGCGGCACGGCGCGACCATGGTCGCCCTGCTGGCACCGGCCCAAAGGCCGGAGCTGCTTCGGACACTCGCCGATGCCGGAGTGACCGCTCTGGCGCTGGACGCGGTGCCCCGCATCTCGCGCGCGCAGTCGATGGATGTGCTGTCATCGATGGCCAACATCGCCGGGTACCGGGCGGTCATCGAAGCCGCGCACGTCTTCGGCCGGTTCTTCACCGGCCAGGTCACCGCGGCGGGCAAGGTGCTGCCGGCCAAAGTGCTGGTCGCCGGCGTGGGCGTGGCCGGTCTGGCGGCGATCGGCGCCGCCTCCAGCCTCGGCGCGATCGTCCGGGCCACCGACCCGCGGCCCGAGGTCGCCGACCAGGTGAAATCGCTGGGCGGCGAGTACCTCCCCGTGCACGTCGCCCAGGAGACGAGCACCGACGGCTATGCCAAGGCGACCTCCGCCGACTACGACCGTGCCGCAGCCCAGCTCTACCACGAGCAGGCCGGCGACGTGGATATCGTGATCACCACCGCACTGATCCCGGGCCGGCCGGCGCCGCGCCTGCTGACGGCCCGGGACGTGGCGGTCATGAAGCCTGGCAGCGTCATCGTGGACATGGCCGCCGCCCAGGGCGGCAACGTCGAGGGCACCGTGCCGGGGCGCGCGGTGGTCACCGACAACGGCGTCACCATCATCGGCTACACCGACCTGGCTTCCAGGCTGCCCGCCCAGGCCTCGCAGTTGTTCGGCACCAACCTGGTGAACCTGCTGAAGCTGCTCACACCCGGCAAGGACGGGCAGTTGACGATCGACTTCGACGACGTGGTGCAGCGGGCCGTGACCGTGGTGCGGGACGGCGACGTCACCTGGCCGCCGCCGCCCGTCGCCGTCTCGGCCGCGCCCGCCGTGCGGCCCGCGGCCGCGCCCGAACCGCCCGGACCGAAGCAGTCGACATCGAAGTTGACGCCTGTCTGGCGCGTCGGCCTGACCGGGCTCGGCATGCTCGCCATGTTCCTGCTGGTGGCCTTCGCCCCCGCCCAACTCGCGGGCAACTTCACCGTGTTCGCTCTGGCGGTGGTGATCGGCTACTACGTCATCGGCAAGGTGCACCACGCGCTGCACACCCCGCTGATGTCGGTGACCAACGCGATCTCCGGGATCGTCGTGATCGGCGCGCTGTTGCAGATCGGGCACGAGAACCGGCTCGTCACCGCGCTGTCCTTCATGGCGGTCCTGCTGACGAGTGTCAACATCTTCGGAGGTTTCGCCGTCACCCGCCGCATGCTGTCCATGTTCTCGAAAGGCTGAGCCGAGATGACCTCTCTGACGGCTTCCCACGCTGCCGACCTGGTCGCCGCCCTGTTGTTCATCCTCAGCCTGGCCGGCCTGTCCCGACACCGCACCTCCCGTGCCGGCGTCGTCTACGGCATCGCCGGCATGGTCCTCGCGCTGGTCGCCACCATCGTGGTGGCGGCGCAGAGCATTACCGCCGGGGCGGTGGCCCTGATCGTGCTGGCCATGGCGCTCGGCGCGGCGATCGGTCTGTGGCGGGCCCGCCGCGTCGAGATGACGCAGATGCCCGAACTGATCGCGGTGCTGCACAGCTTCGTCGGCCTCGCCGCGGTGCTCGTGGGCTGGAACAGCTACCTGGAGGTGGAGGCGCACGGCACGGCCCAGACCCGGATCGGCGCCGATCTGCTGGGCATCCACCATGCCGAGGTGTTCATCGGCATCTTCATCGGAGCGGTCACCTTCACCGGCTCCATCGTCGCGTTCATGAAGCTCTCGGCACGCATCAAGTCCCGTCCGCTGATGCTTCCCGGCAAGAACGCGCTCAACATCGGCGCGCTCGTTGCGTTCGTCGCGCTGACGGTCTGGTTCACGATCAGCCCGAACCTGCCGCTGGTGATCGCGGTGACCGTGCTGGCGCTGGCCCTCGGCTGGCACCTTGTCGCCTCGATCGGCGGTGGCGACATGCCCGTCGTCGTCTCCATGCTGAACAGCTACTCGGGCTGGGCGGCGGCCGCGGCGGGCTTCCTGCTCGACAACAACCTGCTCATCGTCACGGGCGCGTTGGTGGGCTCCTCCGGCGCCTACCTGTCCTACATCATGTGCAAGGCGATGAACCGGTCGTTCCTGTCCGTCATCGCGGGCGGTTTCGGCATCGAGGCGCCGTCCGGCGGCGCGGAGGTGCAGGGCGAGCACCGCGAGGTGCGGGCGGCGGAGGCGGCCGAGATGCTCGCCCAGGCCCGCTCGGTGATCATCACGCCCGGTTACGGCATGGCGGTCGCCCAGGCCCAGCACCCGGTCGCGGAGTTGACGCGCCGGCTGCGTGAGCGGGGTGTCGAGGTCCGCTTCGGCGTCCACCCCGTCGCCGGGCGCCTGCCCGGGCACATGAACGTGCTGCTCGCCGAGGCGAAGGTGCCGTACGACATCGTCCTGGAAATGGACGAGATCAACGACGACTTCGCCGACACCTCCATCGTGCTGGTCATCGGCGCGAACGACACCGTCAACCCGGCCGCCGCCGAGGACCCGGCCAGCCCGATCGCCGGCATGCCGGTGCTGCGGGTCTGGGACGCGGAACGGGTCATCATCTTCAAGCGCTCCATGGCCTCCGGCTACGCGGGCGTGCAGAACCCGCTCTTCTTCCGCGAGAACAGCAGCATGCTCTTCGGCGACGCCAAGCAGAGTGTCGAGGACATCCTGCATGCGCTCAGCACAAACGGCAGCCATGGGGCGGCCCCGGCCGCGCGTCAGACGACGGTGGCCGGCCGGTGAGCCGGTTCTGAGTTCGTTCGCCGTCCCGCCACCGGCGTACGGACCGACTCGATGGTCCGGTTGCTGGGGCTCGGCCGGTTGCGGTGCCCGTTGAAACGGGAGGCAACCGGCCGGCCATTCCGCGGCCCGGTGCTCTCACAAGCCCGATGGCGCTCGGCGATCCGGCAGCCGGGTTGCGATCGATGAGGAACAGGCGGCCAGAACCGACGAGGCGACCCCAGCTGACTCAAGGCGTACGCCGACAGCGGTCTCAGAGGTGGACCCTCCCTTGCGCCACGACCGTATCGTCAGCCGTCAACTCGTCCCTCGGACACAACGCCGCGTGGCCTGTCCAGCCAGTGAAGCCACCTGATCGGGTTCTTGGTCTCCTAGTAATGGGCTGCGGGGATCTTCCCTGCGGGTCGCTGACATGGACTTTGCTGATGGCCGGTGATGGTGCTGACGGTTCTGATCGGGTGTCTTGGGGGCTGTGTGCGGACTGCTGTTCCGTCCGGGTCATACGCGGCTGACGCAGGATCGCTGGCGGGCCGGAGTCAGCGTTGTTTACGGGGTGCGTCGACCGCCGGTGATCTCTAGAGCCTGCCGAGTTGGTAGATCGGGGCGAAGCGGGATGATCGAGGTGCGAGAGACTAGCCTCGGGTCATGGTGACGCGCACCCGGCTGTATCACGACGGCACTCTTGTCCTGGAGGACTTTCCCGCCAGTGACGTCGCCGCGCATCTCGCCGATCCGGCGTCGGTCCTGTGGCTGGACCTGTACCGGCCCGGGCCCGCCGATTTCACCATGCTCGGCGACGAGTTCGGCATTCACGAACTGGCTCTGGAGGACGCCGCGCAGCGTGGGCAGCGGCCGAAACTCGACCGCTATCGCACTCACGAGTTCCTCAGTGCCTATGCCGTCACCGTCAGCCCGGACGATGCGGAACTGTCATACAGTGAGATCGCCGTGTTCCTGACCAGTCAGGCCATGATCACCGTTCGCAAGGATGACGGCTTCAACATCGACAGCGTCGTCAGCCGCTGGGACGAGAGCGCGGACCTGGCCGGCCACGGTGTCGGTTTCCTGCTGCATGGTCTGCTCGACCATCTGGTGGACGGCCACTTCGCCGCGGTCCAGCAACTGGAGGACGGCATCGAGGAGTTGGAGGGTCTGCTCTTCGTGGCCGGGCGCCGTGAGATCGAAGCCGTGCAACGCCGGGCTTTCGCGCTGCGTAAATCGCTGGTCCAGTTGCGCCGTGTCGTGCTGCCGATGCGTGAGGTGGTCAACACCCTCATGCGCCCCGGCTTGCACGTGATCAGCGACCCGCTCGTCCCGTATTACCAGGACGTCTACGACCACGTGCTGCGTGCCACCGAGTGGACGGAATCACTGCGGGACCTGGTGGCCTCGGTCATGGAGACGAACCTTTCGGTCCAGGCCAATAGCATGAACCTGATCATGAAGAAGGTGACGAGCTGGGCCGCGATCATCGCCGTACCCACCGCGATCACCGGCTACTACGGCCAGAACCTCCCCTACCCCGGTTTCGGCCGCCAGTCCGGATTCATCACCTCCGCTGCCGTCATCGTGGTCCTGTCCGCCGTGCTTTATCTGACGTTCAAGCGCAAGGACTGGCTCTGACAGGCTGCGCCTCGGGCACTCGGGACCAGGTCCCGGAGGCAGGAAAACGCCAGCTCATCCGCGGCCTCTTGGGTCAGCGGGCGGAGTAGTGTGAAGGCACCGGGAGTTCCTCGCGCACCGGCTCCGTGGCGGGTGCCGTTTCCGGTGATCGACAGTGCCGGGTCGCACCATGAGCCCGGGGACGGGTTCGCGCCATGTCCGTGACCATTGACCGTACGACATCGGGCAGGCGCGCGCCGTCGCTGCCGGCTCGCCTGTCCCTGACGCCCGCGCCGGGCGGGCTGGACGGCACGTGGTGGCCTCGCTCCCGTGCCCTCACCCGTGAGCTGCCACTCTTGACGGCAGCATTGGGCGACCTCTGGGGCCGCATCACAGGTATCACGCTGAACCCGGCCTACTGGCCTGTCATCCCGCGTTGGGTGTCCGTCGCCGGGCGCACGGTGGATGTGGGCTGGTCCACCGAGGAGCAGGATCCGCACGGACTCACCCTTTTCTCTGCCGACGGCCGTCGGGATGTGCTGGTGATTCCGCCGGAAACCCGTGCGGATGCGGCCGCGCAGCTGATGGCGGGCGACGGCATCGATGCCCCGGCCCGGGAGGCAGCAGCAGAGAGGCTCGATGCCCGAAGCAGGGAAGAAGCCTGGGAGACCGATGGCGGAGCAGGTCCGCCGTCGTCCCTGTCCCGTCCCATCGGCTCGACAGGGCGTTTGCCCGCCGGCCAACGGAGGTGAGAGCCATGAGCTGACCCCGGATTCGTGGAGTCCCTGAAGCCAGGCTTATGATCCTGGCCCGAAGGAGAACCACGAGCAGTGCCAGCACCACGCAAATACC
>NZ_JBEYEY010000048.1:0-17095 GCF_040703635.1 Streptomyces sp. NPDC007189 | reverse complement strand
GTCGGCGAAGCGGCTGCGGTCGTCCCCGATCTCGGCCAGGATCCGGGCGGCGAGCTGGATACCGAGCCCGGGGAAGCTCAGCAGGATCTCAGCGTCCGGATGCTGAGGGAACGCGTCCTCCACCGCCTCGGCGAGCTGGTCAGCGGCGGTGCAGGCGGCGTCGAGCTGGATAAGGAGGGCGAGCATCTGCTTGCCGAGAGCGTCCTCGACAAGCGGCGGCTGGTGCGCGGACTCGGCGCGGAAGACATCACGGAGGCGATCAACTTCGGTGTCGATGCCGCGCTTGCGGCCGGCTCGCTTCAGGGCGGCCTGGAGCTGGGTGCGGGTCAGGCGTGCCGCCCGCGTCGGGGTCGGGGCGGTCTTGAGGAGTTCACGTGCCTCAGGCCGGCACAGGCCGTTGGTCCAGGTGGCGGAGGCGTCCAGGGCCGCCGGGTAGTACTCGCGCAGCAGGGAGCGGAGCTGGTTGGCGAGCTGCTGCCGGTTCCACAGTGCGTCCTGCTGAGCGCGTGCGAGGACGGCGATCGCACGGCCGAGGTCGGAGTCGTCGGGCAGCGGCCGGTGGGCGTGCATGTCGGTGCGCAGGATGTTCGCCAGGACGAGGGCATCGCCGGGGTCGGACTTCTTGCGCGAGACGCTGGGCCGGTCGCGGTAGCGGGCGGCGGCCCGCCAGCGGGTTGATCGCGTACACCTTCCGCTTTCCGGAACGCAGCACAGCGACCAGCAGGCCGCGGGAGGTCTCGATGGCCACCGGGATCGGGTTGTCCTGGGTGTCACCGTGCTCGGCGAGAAGCTCCAGCAGCAGCTTGTAGCCGACGGCGTCGTCGGTTATGTGCCGCTTGGCCAATAACCTTCCGGTGTCGTCGACCAAGGCGACATCGTGGGTACGTTCGGCCCAGTCGATTCCACAATAGATCAAGGGAGTTCCTTCCCGATGTGCTGATGTTTGCGCTGGTCACGAGCGCATGCGGGCCACGCGACGCACTAATCCCGGGCATCAACCGCTGTGCGGAGTGCCGCCACCTCACGAGCCGTTCGTGGCACCAGCGCACTCCACGGGCCTCGGTCTGCGCGGGAGCTCGAACGGCTCGGGCGTATCAAGAGGTCACCGCGGAGTGGGCTCGCACCACCAACACCAACGAGGGACAAGGCGACCGGTGTTGAGTCTCGGGGTGCTGGATGCCGCCGGTCTGGCGAAAGGCGTCACGGCCTGTTCTTGAGAAGGCGTGCATCCAAGCACCCGACTCGAACACCCGGAGACCTGTGCTCCCGCCGGATGTTCTTGGGAAGGGATTAGTTCTTCAGGTGGGCGAAGCCGCGTTGATCGCCTCGCACAACCGCTCGGCGATCCGCCGCCGCACCGGCAGCGGATCCCACGGCGACTGGTTCACGAACTGCTGCAGCGCCTGCATGTTCCCGTCCGGCAACCGCTCAGCCATCGGCTGGATCGACTTGCGCCGGCCGTCCAGCATCAGACCCCGCAAGTAACAATCACCCCACCGCCGCTGATCCCGCCGCGGCACCGAAGCGAACACATCGGCAACGAACTCCGCCAACTCACCCCGGAGCCGTTCCACTTCCCCCAGCCTCATACCAGCACGATGCCCACCACCAGGTGAGATCACCGAATGTAACGAAGCACTACTAGGCGCTGCGCGGCTTCCGGCCGGTGGTCTTCTTCGTGGTCGTCTTCTTCGCTGCGGCCTTCTTGGCCGGCTGCTTCTTCGCGGCCGTCTTCTTCGGCTTCGGTAGCTCGTGCACATCGGCCGGCCCGGTGTCCTCGCCGCGGGCGGCCTTCACCTTCGACACGGACTGCTGCAGGGCGGCCATGAGGTCGAGGACCTGCGCTGGCTGCTCGGGCTCGGGTGTCTCGGGGAGCGGCTTCTCCTCGCGTTTGGCTTCGATGATCTGGGCGATCGCCTCGGTGTAACGGTCCTCGAATTCGGGGCCCACCAGTTCGTCGACGGTCATGGTGTCCATGAGGGCGAGTGCGCCCTCGATCTCCTCGTCGGACACTTCGACCGGCGGTGGGAGCAGCTCGGTGGGGTCGCGGATCTCGTCGGGCCAGCGCATGGCGTGCAGGACCAGGACGTCGTCGCGGACCCGGAGCAGGCCGAGGCGTTCCCGGCCGGACCAGGCGTACTTCGCGACGGCCACCTTGGCCGAGCGGCCGAGGGCCTGGACGAGGAGCTTGTACGGCTTGGCCGCGACCTGGCCGGCGGGCTGGAGGTAGTAGCCCTCGGCGATCCGAATCGGGTTGATGGATTCCAGGGGCACGAAGGCGTCGATCTCGATGGCCTTGGCCGTGGGCAGCGGGAGGTTGCTCAGTTCTTCGTCCGTGATGGGGATGACCTGGGTCTTGGTCAGCTCGTACCCTTTGCCGATCTCGGACTGGTCGACCTCACGGTCCTCCAGCTCGCACACCTTCCGGTAGCGCACCCGGCCCATGTCCTCGAGGTGGTACTGATGGAAGTGGATCGAGTGGTCTTCGGTCGCGCTGACGACGTTGATCGGCACGGTCACGAGGCCGAAGCTGATCGCGCCACTCCAGATAGTTCGGGGCATGGTGAACCTCCGCAGTAGCCCCGAGCAACATCAGCCTATGAGCGCCCCTGGCGTCCCGCATGCGCGCCACACATATGGAGCGCACGCTGGTTTTATGGCTCCGCGAAGCCGGCTCTGAGGTGGGTGAGCATGATGTCCCATCGTCCCGAGTGGTAGGGCTGGGCGCCTGGCACACTGCCACCTGCCCAGCGTCCCTCAGAGGTCCACCGCGCGCTCCGATGGAAGAACGCCTGTCTCATTGCTCTCACCGTGTGCATGCTTAGCCTCGTGATTGGGTTCCTCACTGGAGCGATCAACGTCGGCCTCGCCGGCGACACCGGCCCCGGCGCACCGCCAGGCCAACAGGCGCCCAATTCAGCTCCTGTCATCTGGCCCCTCGTGATCTCCGGCGTGTCAGGCATCGGCGCACTGTTGAGCGGTGCCGCAGCGATGATCATTGCGCGACAGGGCACTCGCCAGACCCAACCGGAGCAACCTGCACCCTGCCGGCATGGGTGGCACGTTCGGGAACCTCACCACCTGCGTCGCCCGCGCGGCCAGCGGCGCTAGCCGATGACTGAGACGTCCTTCGCCGTGTACCCGCCCGCCAAGGACGGGGGTCGGCGTGTCCGTGCCGGAACCCGTTCGTGGGGATGGCGTACACGCTGCTCGACGTCGCCGAGTTCCTGCGGCGTGCAGGCCCTGACGACGTGGAGCCAGAGGATGTAGCGGCTGAGGACTGGATCGAGTGGCGGGGTGTCGGACCGGACATATGGGAGCGCTGAGGGGCCCAGTCAGCGGACGCTTCCGCTACCTCAGCTGATGCGTCCGTTCCGTCAACTGTAGCAGCTGAGGAGGCATTGGCCTACGTCAGGAGGCGGCCGAGCGCCGCGCTGCCGAAGTGGAGGCTGTCCGGCCGGGTGTCGAGTGGAATCTAGAGCGCCCAGGTCAGATGCAGTTCATCCTGCGAAATACGGGTACGGCCATTGCCGACGGCGTGACGATTAAAGCCTGTCCCGCAAAGGCCGGCTGGAGCCCGTGTCGGGTGCTGAGCGGGGTACTTGCGAGACTCCGACGCGGGGCTGTGACAGCCTGCGGACATGCCAGAGTTGCGCGTTCATGCAGGCCGTCACTATGCCGTCCAGTTCCATTACGCCTTGCCGGACGACGCATGGTGTGTGGAGCTGAGCGAGGCCGTCCCGGCGCCGGCCACGTGGGCTGAGATCCCCAACGCGGAAACACATTTGCCTGGAGTGGCCTTCCTGGTGGCGGTGATACCTGACGAGGATCCGGACCTGGAGCCGACCGTCCACATCCACAGCCACGACGAGCACATCATCCCCTACGAGATCATGCGCTGGTTCATGGAGCACGTGGCCGAGCAGGTTGAACGCTGCCGCATCGCGTTCGAGCAGGGAGGACCTGAAGCAGTGGAATGATCAAGCAGTGACTGGTGTGATCACGGCGTCGGAGCCTTCCTGGATAGCCCCGTTCAGCGGGGCCCGCGTCAGTTCGGCAAGCTGATCACCGCGCTCCGTCGCGAGGGCGCAGATCCGGTGCGCAAGGGTCGGCCGTGGAGTCTTCCGCTGGAGGACCGCGTGCTGCTGGTCGCCGCGTACTGGCGGACGCATCTCACCCTGCGCCAGCTGGTGCCGCTCTTCGGGGTGTCCAAGTCCGCGGCCGACCGCATCATCGACCAGCTCGGACCCGCGCTCGCCGAGGAAGCCGTGCAGGTCGTCGTCGGACATGACCGCGGCCCAGGGCAGGGCCGAGCGTGCCGAAGACGACCGCGCGGCTGATGTACACGCCGGAGGCCTCGCCGCCGACGAAAAGTTCGAGCCGGGTACCGTCGGGCTTCCAGCTGTAGTCCGGGCAGGAAGGTTCGTCTTCCTCCCTGCAGTCGATGGAGCCTTGCCGTGCGTCGTCCTCGGTGCCGTAGTGGCCGTGGGCGGGCTGGTCTTCGCGCCACACGTGCCGGTGCTGTACGAGGGGCGCTTCGCGCGGTCCAGCTCGGCGCGGAGCTTCTCCAGTTCGTCGCGCTGTTCCTGGTAGATCGTGACGCCGGTCTTCTCGATCTGCCGGCGCTCGATGAACTCGGCCATGATCTGCTCGGCCTGGACGACCAGCTCAGCCGGAATCGCGGACACCATCGCGTCCGCGAGCGGCTCGCTGAAGACGTCGCCCATACCGGCTCCCCACAGGGACCAGTCGAGCAGCGACCACAGCGGCCCGCGGTTCGGGCCCTCGGGATGCAGAGGCATCCGTGCGGCGCGGCGGACCAGCATGCGGGCCATCACCTGCGCATCGGTCGGCTTCTCCCACGAGTGCATGCCCGCGGAGGCGAGGTACCGGCGACCGTGGTGCTGCTGCTTCTCACCGCAGTACCAGCAGCCGTACGGCTCACACACGCGCTCCCGCATGATGTTCCGCTCCCGGAGGGCACCATCCGCGGGACATGCCGCGGGTCCGGACGAACCGCGGGCCCTCGGTGAGGGCTTCGGCGCCGAGGGGGAACTCGGCTGGGGCCGAGGTGACGGGCGGCAGCAGGAGGACGGTCACAGGGCGCCTCGCAGGCCTGCGGCGAGTTGCTCGTCGGTGCCGCGGTCGAAGAGGTCGTTGAAGTCGACGAAGCCGGTGGTTGCTTCGTTCTTGGGGGCCCGGGTACGGCTGTGCGTATGGCCCCTCGGCCCACTGGCAAACCTCTGGCCAAGGCGGCACATTGAGTGACCGACGATGGAGGGTGCCGTGTGTGAGACGGGCGCGAGGGGGAAGTGTTCACGGCGCGCGTATGGCCTTAGTCAAGTGGAAGTAATTCATAAGTTTGTGTGCTTGCAGGGCTGAAGTAAGGGCATCCGGTGGCCAGGAGGTTGATAACGATGGTTCCCCTGCTTCTGGTTCTTCTGCTGGCTCTGATCCTCTTCGGCGCGGGTTTCGCGTTGAAGGCGCTGTGGTGGATCGCGGTGATTGTGCTGATCGTGTGGCTGCTGGGCTTCGTCGTCCGGACGGCGGACGGCGCAGGCCGTAAGGGCCGCTGGTATCGCTGGTAGGCCTTGGGCCCTTCGGTGACGTGCACCGTGAAGGGCCAAGCTCTAGCGCCAGTTGGAGTGGGGTCCGGCCGATGCGGCCGGGCTCCACTTCGCGCTTGCGGGTGCATGCTCAGGTGGCCGGGATGGATCGGGCGTATCGGGCGCTGCGGAGGGTAGGTGTGCCGTGCACCGGTCCCGCGGAAGCAGCAGTGGAACCCTGCTCCTCCTAATTCTGCGGGGCCGTTGCACCGCATCCGGCAAGCTTGATCCGGTGCCGCCGGAGTACAGCGGGATCGGTCTATGGCGCCGACCACGACGCCCCGGGCCCGCGGCCCGGCCGGCGCTACGCCGAGCTGATCGGCGGGCCGCTGGACGGCCTGCTGCTCGACATCACGGGCGGACGCAGGACGAGATCGACACCAGCGTGGCGCTCGAGACCGAGTTGGGGTAGTTCGGCGCCGGCGGCCCGGCGGTGTACGAACCCCGACCCGCACGCGGCCGACCCGCCCAGACCTCGTCCTGCGCGACTTCCGGCCCGCGTCGGACGCCCGCTGGTGTGGCGACATCACCTGCGTCCCCACCGACGAGGGCTGCTCTGCCGGTCCCGGCCGGTCCCGCCGCGCTGAACGTCTGACGACCGCAGCGCCGCATGTTTCCGGTGAGCCTTACCCAGCCTGATCGCGGTGCCGAGGCGGAGAGTTCCTGGTGAGGGGTTGGTCTATCAGGGCAGTCGTGTGAGTCAGGGGCCTGTCAACGTCACTTGTGTGGGCGCAGGTTGAGCAGCACCTTGCCGAGCTGGTCGTAAGTGAGGGCCGGCGCGGGCAGCGGGGGCGCGGCCGGGTTGGTGCGGAGGCCGTCCAGGAGCAGGGCGAGCGGGCGGAGCCAGGCGTCCTGGGCGACCGTGGTGAGCGCGGGAGCAGCGCGGCCCAGTGCTGCCAGGGTGAAGAGCAGATCGTCGGTGGTGAGGTCCGGGCGGATGGTGCCCTGCTCCTGTCCGCGCCGGAGCAGCTCGTCGATGGTTTCGCGGTTATGGGCGTGGATCGCTTCCAGGGAGGTGACACCTTCCAGGTTCGTGGTCATGAGGTCGTTGGTTCCGCGGTCCGCCGCCAGGCCCGCGAACACTGTCCGTAGGTACTGCGTCAGTCCCGCAAATGCGTCCTCGGCGGTCCGAGCTCGTTCGCCCGCCGCTTCGGTCTCGGTGAGCGCGCCCCGGAAGACCTCGTCGACCAGTGCGGCACGGGTCGGGAAGTGGCGGTAGAGGGTGGCATTGCCCACGCCCGCCCGCCGGGCGATGACATCGAGCGGGGCGTCCAGGCCCTGTTCGGCGAAGACCTCGCGGGCCGTGCTCACCAGCAGCTGCCGGTTGCGCAGCGCATCGCGGCGCCCTGCCGGCGAACGATCGCCCATTACGTCTCCCTCTTCTCGCCCCGTACCGGGGAGCGTTCCCCGGTACGGATGCTATCGTCGGCCGAGTAAACGGGGACTGCTCCCCGGTTTGCTTCCCGCGGGCGGACCGCCCGCGGGCTTACACGGGGAGGGGAAGCATGCCCGGCACCGCACTCGTGCTCGGCGGCGGCGGACCGGTCGGCGGGGCCTGGCTGACCGGGGTGCTCGCCGGACTCACCGAGGCAGGGATCGATCTCGGCAGCGCCGACATCGTGATCGGCACCTCCGCCGGTGCCGTCTTCGGATCGCGGCTCCGGTCCGGCGTTCCGGCCGCAGAGCTGTACGAGCGTCAGCTCTCCGGCGCAGACGCGGTCCGTCTGCCGGTGACAGCGCGCCAGACGGCGAGCTTCCTCTGGGCGGCGCTCGGCTCCCGCGACCCCCAGCGGTCCATCGAACGCCTCGCCCGCGCAGCACTGCGCACCCGGACCGGCCCGGAGTCGGACGTCTTCGACACGGTCGGCGCACTCCTGGGCGACGTACGCGACTGGCCCGAGCGGGAGCTGCGGATCACCGCGGTCGATGCGCGGACCGGACGACTCGAGATGTTCGACGCACGCTCCGGAGTGACGCTCCTCGAAGCGGTCGCGGCGAGCTGCGCCGTACCCATCGTGTGGCCGCCGGTCACCGTGGCGGGCCGGCGCTGGATGGACGGCGGTAGCCGTTCGACCGCCAACCTCCAGCTCGCACGCGGCTACCGCCGGGTACTGGCGGTCGTGCCGATCCCCCAGGCGGTCGGGCCGCATCCGAGCGCCTCGCAGCAGGCCGCGGAACTGTCCGACGACGGAGCGCGTGTCATCTTGCTGTCCCCAGACCGCGCCGCACGCCGCAAGATGGGCCGCAACATGGCAGACGACACACGCCGGTCGGCCGCCGCCCGCGCTGGCCACGCCCAGGCCAGTGCAGTTGCCCCTTCGGTGGCCGACGTCTGGCAGGGATGACTTCTGAACGTGAAAGTGTGATGCCGGGATTGTTCGCCGGACAGTAGCCGCTTGACACCGGTAGCGCTGGGCGTGAGATACGCGCACGGCGGCGGGCTGACCGGCCCCCCGTGAGAGCGGATCCGGCTGCAGGCCGTGGCCCGCTGCGAGCTCGGGGAGACGCTGGATTCCCAGGCCATCCCGGCGAGCATCCCGGTCAGAGAGCCCTGGGCGGTGGCGGCGGCCAGCTCGTCTCCCACGGTGAAGTGCTGCTGTACTGCTTGCATGAGCTGGATGGGACCGCTGAAGTGCTGTCCGAGCGCTGTCACCCCCCGTACGACGGCGGCGAGTTCCGGTGGCAGGTCGTCGGGATCCACGTCTTCCGGTTGGCCTTTTGGAGCGTGTCTCGCAGGTTGGTGAAGACGTTCAGCAGGACGGGGCACGGCTGCGGAGCTCGCGGCCAGCTGCTGATCGAGGCCGATCTGCTGGCCGTCTGCCATGGCGCCTGCCAGAGCGCGCATTCGTTGACCGGCAGCAAGGACAGGAACGGTTCCACGTAAGGCCGCAGCTCGGGATTGTCTGCTGCGGACCGGCGTAAGTCGTTCATGGCTGACGTTGCTGCCGGCGGGTCGTCCAGGGCCAGGCACACACGGACCAGGTTCGGTGAGGAGGCGCTCGTTCTCAGCGTCACTTCCGCTTGGGCGGCGAACTCGGGTAAGCCCAGCGACGCGGTCCAAGACTGTGGTGATGTTTCGGGGGTATGGGGGGCCGGTAACTACGGCGCTTCGGACATGAGGCGGACTGCATGGACCTGCCTGGGCACGATGAGGGTTGTCAGCCGCTTGCAGACCATCCGATATCGGTGTCTGCCGCGTTCGAGGCCAGCCAGGAGATCGCCGAGGCCCGTGACCTGGCCCGGTCGTTCCTGGCCGGTGTGCAAACGGTGCATGGGCTGGCGGTGTCCGACCGGGCGGCGGGCATGGTCCTGCTGGTGGTGAGTGAGTTAGTGACCAACGCCCGCAAATACGCCCCTGGCCCGTCTCTGCTGACCTTGGAGGTCAACGAGGGGGCGGTGGAGGTGACGGTGTGGGACAGCGAGCCGTGCCTGCCCATCGCTCACGCCGCCGATCCCGGACGGGTGGGCCAGCACGGGCTGGAGATCGTGATGGCGGTGTGCCGGAGCTTCGAGATGCACCGTGAGGTGGTGGGCAAGCGGGTCACGGCAACCGTGGTGCTGGCCGACGACGACCCGGTCGGAGACGATGCCGGCTGCCAGATCTGCTGAGCAGCGCCGGGTGAGTTCGGTCGCGGGTGCTCACCGCGTGCAAAGCCCGCTCCAGGCCGAGACCCGGCCGCCGACCAGGGGCCCTTGTGTGGAGAACTGTTCCATGCCCCTGATGCCGAGCGCTCTCAGGTTGGAGTCCCAGGCCATCCCGCCGAGCATCCCAGTCAGACCTCCCTGACGGCGCACGCACGCCCTCGTTCGCCGACAGCGAGGGTCAGCGGCCCCTGAGGGTGCACCGGCGTCGCGTCAGGGGCATGAGGAGGCGGAAGCCGCTGGTTCGACGCAAAGACGGCGACTCAACGTGACCCGCCATCGCGTCGCGGAGGCGAATTGACGTCGTCTCTTGGCAGAATGCAGTGGTGCAGCCGTTGCCGGTTCCCTGTCCTGCTCACCTCGTCCCGGATGCCACCGGCACCAACGCCTTCCACGAGGCCTACCGCACTGCCATGGCGCACGGCGTCGTTTTCGTCGCCATCGAATGCGAAGCAGAGCGGTGGACCGTGAAGGCGGACACCCTCACCGCCGGCTCCGGCCACACGGTCGCGGACGCCGTCAACGATGCCATCCGGGCCGCGATCCTCCGCCTGGTCGACAACCGCGAGGCTGATTTCGGCGCCTACACCGGGCCGGTGTACTTCATGATGCACGGCGTGCGCAGCGAAGAACGCGCGCGCGAACTCGCCGCCGCACTGCACGCTGCCCTCTACGGAGACCTGGAAGCCCTGGCCCGCGCCGCCCCCGCACCGTGACACTCACCCACCTGCCCAGGCCTCACCTCACCCGCGGTCCGGAAACAGCCCCTTGAAGGCACGGCGTCGGCACGGGTCACGCCACGTCCTCCAGCAGATCCCCGGCCGGCGGCGCTGCTCTCATCGTTCTCTCGGGCGTTCGCGAGTGTGGCGTGACGGTGCACTGCATCGGGTGACCTGGGGTTCTTGTCCGCATCTCTGGGACTGTCGTGATCGTTGCGGCATGTTGCAGATGAGATCGGAGGAGACCCTTGAGGGCCTTTCCTGTGAAGCTGCCGTCTGGCGTCCGGTACTGGACGGTGGTCGACGAGAGCTACGCGGTGGTGCCGGACGCGGACGCCCTTCTATGGCACGGCCGGTTCGGCCGGGACCAGGAAGAGCTGACGACCCGTACCTACGCCGGGCACGTTGGGCTGTACCTGCGTTGGTGTGCGCGGACCGGCCGGGACTGGCGGGTGGCGACGGAGGAGTTCGGGCTGTTCCTGCTCTGGCTGGCTCAAGTTCGGCTCGAAGGAGGCGACCGGCGCCGACCGGCCGGTTCGAGGTCGCGCCGGGAGACGAACTGCCCGAGATCGTGGAGAAGGTCGGCAAGAAGCTCGCCCAGACTCATCAACTCAGCGTCTTGACCGACTACCTCGCCCAGCTCACGCCGATGTTCCGGATGCACCTTCAGGAAGACGTCACATCGCTCTGCGACGAGGTCCATGCCTTGGATCCGAGTGGCCAGGCGCTGCGCTACACCATGGTCAAGGGGCAGGGCGGGACGACCGTGCACGCCGCCCTGCCCCGCTCTACGTCGACGTCCCCGAGTTTCGCCCGCCGGGCGGGTGAGGCGTGCACGAGCTGGGCGAAGATTCCTTCGTCCCGCCACGCGGCGTACTAGGCATAGACGGTGGCGTGGTTCGGGAAGTCGTGCGGGAGGTACTTCCAGGGGATTCCGGTGCGGTTCACATAGAGGATCGCGTTGAAGAGTTCGCGTAAATCGACCTTGGCCGGCTGCCCGGTCGGCCTGCGGTCGAGCCGGGCCGTTCTCCAGGCCTTCAACGTCGGCTACACGGCTTGCGCTCGCTCACGGCGTAGCGTGATCACGCGCGAGCCGGAAGGTGCGGTTCCGCTGCCCATGAGGCGATTCCGTGGCATCAAACCAGACGGACTGCCAGGTATAGAACCGAACGAGACGGACGGCCGAGCCTTCGCCCTGGAGAAGGCCATTACCCACCTATGGGATGAAAGCCTTCAGAGCAGGACAGGGATGAGAGCCACATACAGGGCTTGATCTGCATAAACGCCCTCCAAGAGCTCGTAACACGATCACGATCCGGGCTTCTTGAGGCGTGTCCCCGCACACGCGGGTCGTTGGCGGTGCGCGCCCTGAAGGCGCGATGTCCTTCGGGGCGCGCGGCAGGGGTTCGGGTTCAGGCGTTGTAGCCGCCGTGGGCGTCCAGCACCGCGCCCGTGATGTACGACGCGGCGGGGCTCGCCAGGAAGGCGATCGCCGCGGCGATTTCGTCGGGGTGCCCCATGCGTTGCAGGGACAGCGAGCTGACCAGGGCTTTGAGGGTCTCGGGGCCCGGCCCTTCCATGCCGCCCTCCATCAGTCCGGCCTCCACGACGTTGGCCGTGATGTTCCGGGGCCCGAGGTCGCGTGCGACGCCCATGGTGTACCTCTCGATCCCGGACTTGGTCGCCGAGTAGTCGGCAAGGCCGGGGGCGCCGACCCGGGAGCCCAGTCCGGAACTCACCGTGATGATGCGGCCGCCCGTGCGCAGCACTCGGGAGGCGGCCCGGATGACGGCGATCACGCCGAGGTAGTTGGTGGCGTGCATCCGGTCCAGTGCGGCGGTGTCGGCGTACGGGTCGTCCACCGTGCGGCCCTGCTCCACCGAGATCGCCGCGTTGTTGACGAGGATGTCCAGGCCGCCGAAGTGCGCGACCACGTCGTCGATCAGCGCCGGCGCCCGGCTCGTGTCCGCCTGGTCGGACTGGAAGGCGAAGGCCTTGGCTCCCTTGCCGTGCACCTCGTCGACGACGGCCTGCGCCTGCTTCTCGGAGCTGACGTAGGTGAAGGCGACGTCGGCGCCCTGCTCGGCCAGCAGCCGTACGGTCGCGGCTCCGAGTCCGCGCGACCCCCCGGTGACCAGGGCAACCTTGCCCATGAGTGGCTTGCTCATTCTTCTCACCTCGTTGATTGACCCTTCCTGGCTGTCGCAACACTAATTGTTACGACAGCCTGTTGCAACCTTCACTGTTACGACTGTGCTGTCGTAACATGAAGCGTTGCGGCCGAGAGGAGGAGTCCATGAGTGCCAACAGCAGGCTGACCATCGCCGCCCACGCGCTGGCTTGGATCGGCCTCTACCAGCGCCAGGGCCATGAGGTCGCCACCTCCGAGCAGATTGCGACCAGCGCGAACACCAACCCGGTGGTGATCAGACGGCTGCTCGGCGAGCTGCGCAGGGCCGGGCTCGTGGAGTCCCGGCGGGGCGTGGGCGCGGGCTGGTCGCTGGCACGCGAGCTGGAGTCGATGACCCTGCTCGACGTGTACGAGGCAGTGGAACCCGGCCCGCTTTTCGCAATGCACCGCACCCCCCCGGACCAAGGATGCGTGGTGGGTCACGGCATCCAGCCGGCAATGCAGAGCATCTACGAGGGCATCGAGAAGACCCTGAGACACGAGCTGGCCCGCGTCACGCTCGCGAACGTACTCCGGGACGTACTCGCGGCGAACAACATGGCGACCAGTCACGCCGAAGACCGGTGCAGTATCGGACCGTGTCCTACGAGCTCGTGATTTGAAGTGCCCTGGTCCGGCGTGACCGATGTGACGATTCCGCCGTTCGGGAGGATGTGAGCACCCGGCCATGGATCCCGGTCCTGGGCCACACTCGGTGGCGGAAACTTGCGGCCAAAGTCACTAGGCCGACCGCGAGTGCAAGGCGCAGGTTCCAGCAGGGAACTCGCCCTTGGCGGCGACCGCGGTCACCTGTCACGATCAAGCGTGGACAACCTTTCGAAGGTCACGAGATGGAGCGACCTCCTCCACGACGTGATGGGCCCGGCGGCAGCTGCGATGTTGCTGGCGCTCGGCCTCAGGACCCACCGCCACGGAGGATCCGTGGGCTGGGTCATCGCGGGAGCAGCAGCATTGATCTTGAGCAGCCTCTGGGTAGCCCGGCGCCGGATCGCTCGGCACAGGAAGACGACTCCCCAACCATAAAGATCACCCACGGCCGCATACGCGACCTACCCAACGGAGAGCTCAGAAGCTGTCATCAGGGGCCGGCGATCGCAGCCCTCCCTCAGGCGGACGGCATACCTCAGCAGCGTGGCTGGGGCCGGTGGGTGCGCAGCGAGGCACACGCGCGCCTGATCGGTCGGCGTGCCCGCCGTCGTGGCTGACTTTCGTCGGCTGAGGCACAGACGATCTCCGGGATGAGGTGCCCCCTCACTGGTGGAGGGCGCCCCACAGCCTTGACTCGGTCATTGAAACTCCCGGCCAAAGTCACTACGCCAACCGCGTGCCTCATTGACCACCGCATGATGAACCGCCAGTGAGGGCCCTCTTCTGCCTGCCTTGATCAAAAAGGGCGGGGCCGAACCATGTCGAACCCCTGGGCACCCACCCCACACGACAGCCGGATCACTCACCTGCCTGCCAACGCCCCGACAAGCCGAAACGGTCCGTCGGCCCCGAACCGCCGGACCGCCGGACCGCTATGAGAGATCAAGATCCGAAGGTGATGATGTACACCGGACTGTTAGAGCTGCCCTCGTTGTGCACTACCGGACAGGACGTCTTCTGCTCGGTGTCCTTGGTCTTGACCTGAACTCCGCAGAAGGGCGAATCATCCCAGTTCATCGTGTTGATGTTGCTGAGCACGGGGATGTTGTCCCCCTCTCCGTTGTCCTGGGGGTCAGCGCTAGCCACCCCGATGCCGGCGAAGAGGATTCCGCAGGTAGCCGCGGCTACCACTGCAATCTTCTGGACGGTCCTCATGTGTTCTCCTCCGCTGCTGTGCCCCAGATCGGGCAAACACCGTAGAGAACGATGCGCAAAGCGGATCAGAGGGTAACGCCATTCATCCTTGGATCACTCCTACGGCCGTATAAATCATGCAGCTTCTGGACGAACTGAGCAGGTAGGAGGCCTCGTTGCCCGTCGCGACTGGCGTGACGCTGCTCACGCCGTTGAGGTATGCGCCTGTCTCACCCAGAAGCCGATTACGCAAGCCGGCCAGCCTGGGAACGCTGGCTCCTGACTAGCCCCTGGGCGAAACGGAACGCTAAGTGAGATCTCCCCGTCCCCCCTTGCGGATCGCCGCCGCAACGGCGTGCACCGCTCTGACTGTCTGCGTCACCCTGGTCACCGCGCCCACGGCATCCGCCAGCTCCTGGCACCATCAAGCCGGTGCCCCCACCCCCTCAATCCGACACCTCGACTCGAAGCCGATTGCCGAGCTTAGCGCTCCGGGGCAGTTCATCCCTGTCGGCACGCCACGTGTCCCTCTCCCTCAGTGCCCTAGCAACGCCGGCAACGGCGGCGGCGGAGGGCCTGGTGGCGGTGCCCCCATTCAAGGCGGCAGCGGCATCCTCACCGACCTCCTGAACCGCCGCTGCCCCAGCAACGGCGGAGGCAGCGGGGGTGGCTGATAGTTCGGGCCGAGGGTGCTCTGAGCCCTTCGCGTGCCCGAACGTGCGGGAAGCCACGGGGAATCACGGCGCCGAGCGGGCGCCGCACAACGCAACGGCCCCTAACCGATTCAGCTGGTCAGGCGCCATTGAACCGCGCGGTGGGTGTGGGGTTTGAACCCACGGTGGCTTGCGCCACGACGGTTTTCAAGGTTGCGTGTGGCACGCGGCTCTGCGACGCAACCCCCACGCCCTGAATCGGCCGCTCACGAAGATGCCGACGCCGATGGACAGCGCGATCAACAAAGTCGACGGCACTACGTCGAGGGCAACGTGACGGCCCCGGCTGCCAACGACCCCACAGAAGCGATCGCCGTGAGGTCGCGGCGGCCACGGTAAGGCAGACTGCCATCTCGGCCCACCGCATCGCCCGGGTCGGTTGCGTCGTCATGGCGATGTTGTACATCGCGCAGCTGGCTGCTGTACAGCAGCGAAAGAGGTTGAGGCGGACCCGCCCGGCAGGCTTCGCTGTCCGGTTTGCTCAGGTGCCGAGGTGCTTGCGGAGCCACTGACCCATCTGCTGGATCGCCCGATCCACCTCGGGCACGCGCCCCGCGCCCAGGATGAAGGAGTAAGGAGTACTGCCCCTCGGGCATCGGGTGGACCTCGGAGGTGACCTTGAAGTCCGCGAGCCTGCGGCCGAGCTCGGTGCCGTCGTCGGCGAGGGTCTCGTACTCGCCGTAGTGACGACCGGGGGTGGCAGGCCGGTCAGATCGGCGTGCACGAGGCTGAACTGCGGGTCGGCGAAGTCCATGGCGGGGTCTTGCAGCCAGGCTCCTCGGGAGTTCGGGAACGCGTCATCGCAGTGGAGGAGGCCGAGCGTCGAGCCCGTGGCCGTGGGCCGTCTCGATACCCGACGTTCGAACCCGTCCTGACTCCCGCCGAGATCGCCGAGGTCGAAGCACAATTCGGTGTCGCGCTCCCCGACGAGTACCGCACGTTTCTGGCGGAGGTCGGAGCCGGCGGCCCCGGGGCCGGCATTCGAGCTCACGTCGTTGGCCGAATCGACGGGAAGTCGGGATTGGTCTGGGAAAACGACGAGGACCATCCCTGGCTGCTGGACCCCAGTGGGCCGTTCGTTGAGACGGAAGACTGGGCCGACCAGCAGATAGCGACCCTTTGCGCCGCCGGGTACGAACCCACCACACGTGATGAAGACGACGACTATCTGGGCGGCTACCGAAAGGTCTTCGGAGATGCCGGCGACGATGACTGGTTCCTGGAACACGGGCGGGGTGCGATCCCCATCAGCGACAACGGATGCGGGATGACCGGCTGGCTCATCATCGTCGGCCCGCACCGCGGGCGACTCCGCGACCGGGACTGCGCGGTCAACCCGCCCTTCGATGC
The DNA here is from genome assembly GCF_040703635.1 of Streptomyces sp. NPDC007189. NCBI lineage: Bacteria > Bacillati > Actinomycetota > Actinomycetes > Kitasatosporales > Streptomycetaceae > Streptomyces > Streptomyces sp. NPDC007189. The sequence goes on along the minus strand of NZ_JBEYEY010000048.1, from coordinate 1,092 downwards.
AAACGGAAACCGTCACACCTTCCGCAGCTGGTACCTCGAGTGGCTTGAGCAACACGAGAGGGCAGCTTGATGATCAAGGACTGGTGACCCTGGCCCGCGCCCGCCCCACGCACAGCGGCCTACCCAACCGTTCCCTTCAAAGGAACTGCACCCAACGACGATGATTGACACCATGAACCGATGATCGGTGCGGCACCTAGTGAAGGGAATCGGACCGATGACGTCAAGGCCGGGGGTAGGGCCATCACCTAGGGAAGCTTGGGTTCTCTCGGGGCAGCCGCCCTGTTGACCTGCGGCTGAGTGATATGGGTGGTCGGTTGCCCGGCGAGTCAGTGCTCCGTTGTTCCCCGCGGTGCTCCAGCTCGCTGGCCGGTGGTGCAGGAGACGGGGTGGTGATACGGCGCCAGAGGGGCGTGCCTGTCCGGTGTTCGCCTCATGAGCGCGCCTGCGCTCGCTCTATCCGGCGAACTGCGCATCCGATGGATAGCAGCGGCGTGAGGTATTGCGATGGACTACGACCCGTTCATCCGCGGTCGAGATGCACGAGGACAAGGGCGCAGCCTGTCTGAGGGTGCCCAGCTTGCGATCGCATCTAGACAGCGTGTGGCACCGAGGAGTCGGGTTGCTTGGGCTGCCAGGCCACCTCGTTCGTGCTCTACCTGAGTTGGGGGTTGGCAATGACACTGTCACAGTGGCAGAGAGCGTTGGAGTGGCTGGCTGCCGCGGCCAAAGATCCGCGCGCGTGTCGCGACGACTGGATGAACGGGGTGACCGGGGTCCATCTCTTGGCCACCGGGCGCATGTGGGATGTCCTGACTGTTCCTGAGCGCCTCGGCCTGTGCACCGCCGAGTTACTCGACACGATTTCGGTGACGGAGCGGGGGCCAGTTCTGCATGACGGTCGAGGCGGGCGTGTGGGATTCCTGCTGCCGGCCGACCCCACCGCTTTGTGGGCTGGTCACAACCTGAGATACGTCTCGAAGGGCGGCTGGATCGCGGCCCCCGCCCCGCACTGCCGGTGGGGGACGCTGCACTGGCTCATCCCACCGGACGGAAGCGGCGCTCTCACCCCGCCTGAACTTCTCGAGTTGG
>NZ_JBEYEY010000047.1:0-17490 GCF_040703635.1 Streptomyces sp. NPDC007189 | reverse complement strand
TGAACGCCTTCCAGATCGCCTTCGACGGCCGACTGAACCCAAGCAACCGCTGACCACCTCAACAACCAAGATCAGCCGTTAAGTTGACACTCCCGGTCCCGCTCACGGGACGGCACCGGCATGGCCGGTAGCGGGGAGAGGCCGCCAGACAGGGGCGGCTCTGGGGTGGTGGAGTGCCGGGTCGTTGGTCGTCGCGGCCGCAGGGTGTGAGTGCTCTGGGTGTTCGTCCGGCCGGTGGGTGTCGGGCACGTGAGGCCGCCGGCAGGCCGGTTGCCGTACACCTCTGGCACTTTTGACGCTCTCCCGGCCCGGAGGGCCGAATTCCCTTGTGGCGGGACGAGGTTGAAGATTGTTTCCGAGGCCCTGGGAGGTTCGGGCTGTGCCCGGGTCAGCGCCCTCATCCCCGTGCTGCGGGGTGATCTTCTGTTGTTGTGGGGATGACGGCGACTGGGTTCACGGCAGGGCGGGAGCGCTATTACCGGCGCGACATCGCCCTCGGTGACGGTGCCCGGGGCATCGAGCCGACGGTGTCCTCGGCTGTGCCGGGAGTGCCGCCCGGGGTGTGGCACGGGCAGGCCGCCCGCGTGCTGGGGCTGTCCGGTGTGGTCAGCGATGAGCAGATGAAGGCGCTGTTCGGACTCGGTATGCACCCTGACGCCAAGGTGCTCGTGGCCAGGGAGCTTGAGCGGGGCGCCTCGCTGAAGCGGGCCATGAAGGCCGCCAAGCTCGGGCCGGCCGTGCCCCGGCTGACGGAACTGTCCTCGCTCGACCGCGAGGTCCAGCAGGTCCTCGACCAGGTCGGTGAGCAGCTGTGCCGGCCGCTGACGAAGGCCGAGATGCGCCAGGTGCGGCAGCGGACGGCGGCGCACGCCTTCCAGGCTGAGTACCACCGGCCGCCGGCAGACGGCGCCGAGCTCGGCCGGTTCCTGGCCGCGCGGACCGGCCCCCAGCGACGCGCGATCACCGGCTACGACCTCACGTTCTCCTGCGAGGAGTTGTCGCTGCTGTTCGCCCTCGGCGGGCCCGGGGTGCGGCGGGTCGTCCTCGAGGTCATGGCCCAGGCCCGCTCCGAGACCGTGGCGTGGCTGGAGCAGCATGCGCTCGCGGTGCGTACCGGGCCGGGCGGCGTGGCGCAGCAGCAGGCTGTGCCGGGCCTGGTGGGCACGGTCTATCTGCACTACGAATCGCGTGCCGGTGACCCCATGCTGCACGAGCACGTCGTCATCTCCGTACGCGGCGGCCATGCGGCACACGAGTGTCTGTCCCAGATCGCGTCCTGGTGGGCTCGGGCCAGCACAGCGACAGCCTGGACGAGTTCGCTGTCGGTGGGAAGAGGCCGGTGGGCGGCCATGTCGGTGCGGAGGATGTTGGCCAGGACGCGGGCGTCGGCGGCGTCCGACTTGGCCCGGGAGATGCTGCTGCGGTCGCGGTAGCGCGCGGCAGCCAGTGGGTTGATCGCGTAGACGTTGCGCCCGGTGGCCCGCAGACCGGCCACTAGGAGACCGCGTGGGGTCTCGATCGCCACTGGTATGAGTTCCTTGGGACTGTCGCCATGGCGGGCCAGCAGCTCCAGCAGGGCGTTGAAGCCGGCGCTGTCGTCGCTGATCCTCAGCTTGGCCAGTTGGGCGCCGTCCTGGTCGACCAGCGCGATGTCGTGGTGGGGTCGGCGCGGAGCGCGGTACTGGAGTTCCCCCCAGCCCGTTTCTCCACGCCGCCCTCCCGAACCGGACGTGCGAGTTGGCCCCGCATCCGGCTCTCCACAAGCCCCGTTGAGCAGTTGCTTTCCTCAGGTCGTGCTGGGCCAGGGCGACGGAATGGTCGTCCCTCTGGGCCGGTATCGCGTGGTGACTACCGAGCCCGGATTGAACAGGACGACGTCGCCGTCGTGCGGCCACCATCCGCCGTCGCAGTAGCGGCGGCGGAGTTCCTTCCACCCGGTGCCGAGGTGTTTGCGGCGGAGCCATCCGAAGACCTGACGCCAGACGATCATGCGCAGGTATTGGAAGGCCCGGGCCGACACCCCGGGGCGGAAGTAGGCGGTCCAGCCCCGCAGCACTTGGTTGAGCTTGTGCAGCAGGACTGCCAGCGGCAGGCTGACGTTCATCCGGCAGAGCGCCTTCGTCTTGGCCTTGATGGACCGAAGTGCCTTCTTGGCCGGGTAGTTGTAGACGTACTGCCGGTCGGTTCCCCGCTTCCGGTGGCGCTGGATGCGCCATTCGAGGAAGTCGAGGCCCTCGTCGATGTGCGTGATCAGTGTCTTCTCCTCCGACAGCCGCAGGCCGACGGTGGAGAGGACCTCCGCCACTTCGGGAAGCAGTGCTTCCGCATGAGCTCGGGTGCCCGAGACCAGAACGACGAAGTCGTCCGCGTACCGGATCAACCGGTAGTTGGCCAACCCCTTCTGGCGCCGGGTGAACCGTCGCTTCGGGCTGGTCTGTGGTCCGCCCTCGATCTTGGTGAAGTGCTCGTCCAGGACCGAGAGGGCCACGTTGGCCAGCAGCGGCGAGAGAATCCCGCCCTGCGGAGTGCCGGTGACGGTCTCCTTGGAGGTGCCAACCTCGGTGAGGATGCCCGCCTTCAAGAACGCCTTCACCAGCGCGAGCACGCGCTTGTCCCCGATCCGAACCCGCACTCGGTCCATCAGAGCCGAATGCGAGATCTCGTCGAAGCACGCCTTGATGTCGCCCTCCAGCACCCACTCGTAGGTCTTGGATGCCAGAAAGCGCGTCTCGGCCATCGCGTCATGCGCACGCCGGTTGGGCCTGAAGCCGTACGAGCACGGCACAAAGTCCGCCTCGAAGATCGGCTCCAGCACCAGCTTCAAGGACGCCTGGACCACCCGGTCGGCCACGGTCGGAATCCCAAGGCGCCGCCGCTTGCGCGACCCCGGCTTGGGGATCACCCGTTCCCTGACCGGCACCGGACGGAAGCTGCGGGACTTCAACTGCTCCCGCAGCTCAGCGAGGAACTGAGACTCGCCGATCCGTTCTCGGACGTAGGTGACGGTCATGCCGTCCACTCCGGCCGAGCGCGCACCCTTGTTCCCCGCGACCCGCTCCCAGGCCATGGCCAGGAACGCGGGGTCGCAGACGAGGTTGTACAGATCGTCGAACCGACGATGAGGATCGTCGTTCGCCCAACGGTGCAGCTTGGTCTGGATCTCCAGTACCCGTCGCTCGACCCGGAACGAGCCGAGCGGCAGATCACTCGTATTCGCCAGCGGTCTCCTGGTCTTCCAGTACTTCCACTACTGACTTGCTGGCCCCCTTCGCCATGCGGCCGGCTTTCCCGGCCTCGGACTACTACGGAGCCTCCGCCCCGCCCGGCGCCGACAGCTGACGACGTGCCTGTCCTTCCGCCGCACTGGCTGCGCGGGGCGAGGACGACACCGGACGGTTCCCACGTTCACTTGAGAGTCGATCGACGGGTGAGGCGCCCAGCTCTACCCCTGCGGCATCGCCACGACTACGCCGCAGACATTCACCGTGGCCTCCTGGCCGTTGATCACATGGCGACCAGGAGTTACCCGCTCTCGCACGAGGAGCAGGTATGCACCGCGACCAGCCCATATCCGCCAGATTTGAGCTGGTGGGCCGTTAAGGGGCGTCAGACACCGGTTCCTCTCGTACACCTTCCCGTCTCGCTGACCGGACCCGCACCATCTGGCAGTACTGGCACGTTCCGGCGTTGTCAGGGCTGCTCCCACCCTCCCCGGCGTCTCCCGGATCAGGCTGCCCTCAGCTTCACCCGGCCGCTGCGACGGCCAGGAGTCGAAGGTCTCTCACCTCCGCTCGACTTCAAGCGCCTCGTGGCGCACATGGTTCTCGGCCCAGTCGATACCGCAGAAGATCTTGCTCAACCTCGTTCTCCCGTTTGCGCGTTGCGTCAGTGCTGGTCGGCTCCGTGCGGAGCACGCGGCGCTCTAATAGAAGTGCTCGGGGCACGCCATCTCATGAGCCGTTCGTGTCTCCAGCGACCGGCAGGGACCTCGGTCTGTTGGAGAGCTCGGGGCTCGCGAACTGCTGAGAGGTCGGCCCCTGCCGGCGGGCTGAGGACATGAAAACCTGGCTTGGTGCGGAGCCACCGGGCGGGGCGCGGTCTTGCTGAAGGGATCGCGTCCCCGGATCCACCTTGGGCCTCCGCCCGGTGGCGTGGTGAGGAGGAGCCGGTCTGACCCGAGGGATCACAGTCCCGGAACGGGGGCAGGCTTCCACCTCACACAGAGGGCCCTTGCGCTTCCGTGCTCGGGCTTACTGCTGAGCTATTAGAACGGGGGTTCGGTGGAGAAGGTGCCAGTCCAGACTGGCTCAGCCGGTTCAGGCCTCGGCTCTTGAAGAACTCGCACGGCGTCCTTGATGCGGCCGAGGTCGATGAGGCGCCGGGCGAGGAGGGAACTGTTGAAGGGCAGGTGCTGTTCGAGGACGGCGGCGGATTCCTCCGTGCGGCCAGCCTCTGCCAGCAGGTCGGAAATGCTCGAGGCCGCGTACCAGGTGTCGCCCTCGGAGTGCGCCCGCGCCTGCTCGATTGCTTCGTCGAGCAGGCCGCAATCGGCCATGAGCGGAAGCCTCATACTGAAGAAGTCCCACTCCTCCTCACCGTCGTGGCGCGCCTTCAGAGCGTCGAGGTAGGCCAAGCCGTCGTGGGCGCGGCCGTGGTCGGCGTACAAGGTGCACAATGTGCCGACTATCCAGTCCTCCCCGCTGCCGGGTGATTCCGCGAGCGTGCGCATCACCTCGATCGCCTCGTCGCCCCGCCCGTGCCGGGCCAGGAGCTCGGACAGGAGTATGGCGCTGTGACACCGGCGGGCCGGAGAGTCGGCCGGCTGCCGGTACACGTCGATCGCGCCGTCCAGGTCACCGCGCTCCTCCAGTACCTCGGCAAGGCGCCGCGCGGCGTGCCCGTGGTACTCGGTCGCCGCGTACGCGCGCAGTTCCCCGAGCCGGTCGTGCCTCGCCAACAGGTCGGCCAACTGGTCACGGCCGTTGACGGAGGTGGTGCTGCGGGTGTACAGCAGGGCGATCGCGTCGTCCACGCGGCCTTGGCGCTCCCGGATCGCGGCCAGCAGTCCGACGGCGTTGAACGGCTCGGTCCGCCGGTTGTCGCAGTCGGGATCGCCACAAACGGGGACCGCCTCGATCCGGCCCTCCAGCAACGCCGCCGCCTCCTCGTTCAGGCCCGCGCCCTCCGCGATGTCGACCAGACAGTCGGCGAGGAACCAGTCGTCGATCCCGGCTCTCAGCAGGGTGAACGCCTCGCCGCCACGGTCGTGGCGGGCAAGCAGACGTGCGAAGAACTCAACTGCCAGCCGGTCTCCCGCCCACGCGTACGGCCGGGCGCGCTCGATCGCCTCCTCCACCCGCCCCCAGCCCTCCAGCAGCTCCGCTTCGGCCCGGGTGGCCGGCCACCAGCCCGTCGCGACATAAGGAGCGAGGACCTTCAGCGCCTCTGCCTGTCGGCCCTGCCCGCCGAGCAGGCGTGCCCACTCCCGTGCGCAGAACCACTCCCCGCGCCCGGCCTGGAACTCCACCTCCGCCGCATGGCCGAGCTCAAGAAGCCGCGAGACCAGCAGCGGCGGAATGCAGCCGGACAACGTCCGGACCCGGTAGTCAAGATCAGCAGCGTCCACGGCAGCGCACCCTAGCTCTCACCTCCGACAACGGCCCGCGCCCCGGAGGGGTCAAACTCCGATGAGACGAGCGCTTGCCACTCAAACTTCCCTACGTTGTCCTGCGGGACGCGGTGAGCCCTTCGTATGGTTCACCCACCCAGGGACGTCGGGTGTGGCTTTCAACCTTCTGCCACTCGTGGCTGGCATCGATTGGCCGCCCGGCGTCCCACGACGACTCGGCTGCCAATTAGGAATTGCGAATGATCGCTCAGTAGGGAATCGACAGCGAGGTCGTCCGTCGGGAGCCACCAGCAGCACACCGCACGGAGGCACCACATGGCCGCAATCTGGGCCGGCATCGACGCAGGAAAGGCCCATCACCACTGCGTTGCGATCGATGAGAGCGGCCGTCGGCTGCTGTCGCGCCGCGTCGCCAACGACGAACCCGAACTGCTCCAACTCCTCGCCGACGTCCTGGCCCTGGGCCTGCCGAAGGTCTCGCGCAGATGTACTTCCGCGCCAACAACACCCGCGCGCACGGCTTGGGCGTGGAGTTCACCGATGTGGAGCAGATCGAGATCGAGCTGTAGAGCGGGCTCCGGTACAAATGCCCCGGCATTGCTGTGACTGAGCGTTTTCAGCGTTGACGCTCCAGGGTGAGGACGGCAGCGGCGATGACCGTCATGCGGTTGGGGCCGCAGCGGGCTCTGCGGAAGACGCGCCAGGACTTCAGTGTCGCGACGCTTCGTTCGACCGGTGCTCGTGCTGCTGACAGGGCCCGGTTGATCGTCCGCTGGGTCGCGGTGAGGTCCTGGTGCGGGAGCCGCCTGATCGGCGTGGTCACCCCGGAGCCGGCCCCGATGTAGGCGCGGTCGGCGAGGACGGGTACGCCCTGGCGTTCGCAGATCCGGATGATGCGGTGGGTGCGGGCCGCGGTCAGGTCGTGGGTGCGGCCGGGCAGTGCGGGCGAGATCCACAGCAGCTTGCCCGCAGGGTCGGCAACGACCTGCACGTTCACGCCGTGGCGGCGGTGCTTCTGGGAGAAGTCGGCCCGGCTGTCACCGACCCGGTCGCACTCGGCGAGCGTTCCGTCGAGCAGGACGTGATCGGGATCCGTCTCCCGCAGTACCCGCAGCAGCCCGGGCGCCCGGCGGGACAGATGGCCGACGACGGCGGTGACATAGGCATGGGCAGTGCCGACGGATATGCCGAAGCCGGCGGCGATCTGCGCGAGCGTGTCGTGCCGGCGAAGGTAGACCAGGCCGACGAGAGCACGCTGGTGAGGCGGGAGCTTGCACCGGCGGTCACCCTCACGGGTGACGATGAGCATGGTTACCCACTCGACCAGGGCGTGCGGGAGGTCGAGTGCGGCAGGATAGGGCACCAACGAGGCTCCTGCGCTGATGAGTTGAGACGTCGAACACCTCTCTCAACGGCACAGGAGCCTCGTGCGTTGCCGGAGGCCTCCCCGTCACCCGACCGGTGCCCACTCTGAAAACGCTCACTGAACGCTTCACCTGGTGAGTGAGCGCTTGAGATGGCGAGGCTGAGCATTTCAGTTGGCGTGCCTGCTCAGTGGCTGGTCGCGGAGCGGTGGCGGAACCCGCCGCCATGGGGGATCTTCCCGTGGCGACGGCTCGTATGCGGAGCAGTCGTGCGGCGGATCGCGATCAGGGCGGCGTCGTCGTCGAGGCGTCCGCCAGCGTGGGCGAGAAGATCGCGCCGGATGTGATGCAGAAGCGTCTCCGGGCTGGCGTCGGTCCACTGGGCTGTCCGTTCCGTGAACGGGTAGAACCCGCCGGCAGGGTCGCGGGCTTCGATGACACCGTCGGTATACAGCAGGAGGGTGTCCCCGGGCTCGAAGGAGAACACATCGATGGTGTAGTCCTCGGGTCCAGTGCTGCCGACCCCCAGCGGAGGCGCGGGGTGCACGAGAACGGTGAGTGCTTCGCCCGGCCTGAGCAGCAGTGGCGGAGGGTGGCCGCAGCTGGTCAGCCGGGTGACGGGGTCCTCGTCGGGGACCTCCAGTAGCAAGGTGGTGGCGAAGCGTTCCCCGGCCTCGTCCTTCGGTTCGAAGTCGGCCAGATAGCGGGTGACGCTCTGTTCCAGCCCAGCGGCCAGCGCCGGCAGCGTGGTGTGCTGGTGAGCGGCCTCGCGGAAGGCACCGAGTAGCAGGGCGGCCTCGCCGATGGCGGGCAGGCCCTTGCCCCGCACGTCACCGATCATTACGCGGGTCCCGTGCTCGGTGCGGGTGGCCGCGTACAGATCGCCGCCGATCTGGGCCTCCTCCTCGGCCGCCAGATACAGGCAGGCGACCTGCAGCGGCCCGATCCGGTCCGGCAGCGGCCACAGCAGGACATGCTGCGCGGCCTCGGACACCGACCGCACCTGAGCCAATTGCCGACTGCGCCACTCACGCACCGCACTCAAGAACACGACCAACACCGAGAGCACCGCGATGGTGACCAACTGCACCATGTGGTTCGTTGTGGCCAGCCCGCCGTGAAACACGCCAATGATCGCCTGGGCCGCCAAGGCCAGAACTCCAATGAAGCCGGTCAGCAGGGGACCGGCGAACGAGGCAGCGATCGCGGGCGCGATAACCAGCGCCGGTCCCAAATGGACATCTGCGGGAGAGCGGATGTCCACCACAGTGATCACCAGGATGAGCACAACAGGGATCACCAGCAGCGCATGACTGGATTGCCATGACTGCCGCAGATTGGCAAAGCGCTGCTGGGCTGCCACCTCTCCACCCTGCACCCCCTCGGGGGTAGGTGCGAGCCCGGACACCAAGGCGGCATCCCCCGCCAACTCAAGCGCTCACTCGCCAGGTGAAACGCTCAGTCACAATTGCGGCTGCCGGGGGCGAGGCGTCCCGCGTCCTAATCCGGCAGCAGCCCCGGCAGCGAAGACGCCATGAGCTGGACCCCTGGAGGAGGAGCAGCATCATCGCGTCGCGGCCGGCGTCCGGCCACGCTGAATTTGTTGGCTTTCCTCGCTGCCTTGCCTGTACACCACGTTGCATGGGGATATGGACTGATGCCTTCATTGCGCCTGCCGAGCCGGCTCTGCTGCCACGAAAGGAGTTCGGGCAGCTCGTGGTCGACCTGGCGCGCGAGCGGGTGGCCTGTACGCCGTGGGCGCTGCTGGCGGGTGAGCTGTGTGTGAATGCGAGTTTGAACTGGGGGAGCGTCAGTGGGCAGGCCCGCTGGGACGCCCCTGAGATCGGCACCGTCCTGCGTTCCGAGGAGTACCCCGAAGGCCTTCGGGACGACGATCCGCCGCCGTGGGGCGACTCGCATGAGCGCGCCCGCCTGCTGGCTCGTGGCGAGGCGATTCTCGAGGTGCTGCCGGCCCTGGAGCAGGCGCCGTACGGGAAGGAGGACGTCGCGGTCGTCTTCTCCCACCTCGACTTCACCAACCGGGGGATCGTCGACTACTTCCGGTTCGAGGACAAGCGCACGATGCTCGTCGCCTTTGCCCTGGCCCACCCGCAGAACCGGCCCCTGTCCACGAACGACGGCTGGAAGCCCCATGGACCGGTGCACCCTGTGCGCACATGCCTGGTACACACCTTCAAACACGCCAGTGAGGACGGCCCGCTTCCGCCCCTCGCGTCCATCGCCACCCGGCATTTCGGCCCGGACCTGGTCTACGGCAAGACCTGGGGCTGAGTAGCGCATGCGCTATGTGTCGAGCTTCGCCTGCAGTCCGCTGCGCGCGTCCTGCACGCGTTCGAGGTGGAAAGCGGCGCCACCGTCCCTCAGCTGCGCGTTGCACGACTCGCCCGGTGCCGCACGGCACCGACGGCACCGGCGCGCCTTGACCATGGCAGGCGGGACGGCACGCGTGTTCGCCGACCTGCAGGGGTTGCCCTTACTGCCCTTGCGACGGTTGTTCTCCCTCAGCCTCGGATGACAGGCAGTGCAACAGCGCGCCCACGGCCGGTCTGCGGCCCCGGGATTCAAGGCCGTGTCCTCCCGGGGCCGCGTTCACCGGCCGGTTCGCGGTGAAAGGGTGCGGCCGGACCTGCGCCGGGGATGGAGAAGAGGCAGATCAAGGCCGCGGACACGCGGTGCACGTGGCGTGTCGTCTGCTCAACGCCAACCGGCGGACCAAGGACACGTAGGCGTCAACACTGCGTGGCTGATCAGGCACGGCTGACGCTCGCTCCTCGGCCCTGCACGAGACGCGAGACGGCCAGGCCCCTGGCCGACGATGCCCCCTTCAGCCGAGACAGAGCCGAAGGGGGCGAAAGTGGCGGTGGGCCGGGGGCGTGTGGCCGCCGGCGCCCGACGGCCGTACAGGCCGCTGAGGTCAGGCGCTGACGAAGTCGGGGGCGATACGCGCCGCTGCAGCCGCCGCGTGGCGTCTGACCTCCTCTTCGTCCAGGTGGTCCAGGCCGAAGTCGACCAGGAGCCGGTCGGCCTGCTGGCGCGCCAGCGTCTCCAGGGTGCGGGGCAGCGTCTCGTTGTCGATCGGCTTTCCGGACTCCTTCAGCTTGCGGGTCGCCTCCCAGGCGGCCGCATGGCCGGCCTGCTCCTCGGTGACGAGACGGTCCAGGCTGGTGCTGCCGTAGATGACGGTGTGCGCGTCCTTGTACTGCGTGATGCTCTGGGGCACGGTTTCTCCTCGCATAGGGCCAGACCGGGCTGGTGCGCGCCGGCCGGTTACCACCAGACAAACCCGGCCCTGCCGACCCGCGCCCGGCGGCGAGCCCCGAACGGGTGGCCTGCAGGGCCGACACGCTCCGCGATGGCCCGGGTGATACCCCGGCCATTCCTGGCGGTGCCGGCCGATGCAGGCATGGTTGACGTCGGCTCGGAGCCGGCCGTCCGTGACCGTGCGCGCAGCGATCCCGGCTGGCGGCGTTGTTCTACATCGTTCTCTCGGGCGTTCGCGAGTGTGGCGTGATGGTGCACTGCACGTCATTGATGATGGTCTTGGTGAGCGTCACCGTGCGGTGAGGGCGCTGGATTCGGCGAGTATGGCGGGCGAAAGCGGGTGGCCTGCGCGCCGGGTGAGTCGTGTGATGATCGGCGGCATGTCGAGCAACCAGATCTTGCGCGCGGCCGAGCGGACCGTCACCCCGTGGAAGAACGGGGGCGGCCTCACCCGGGAGGTGGCCGTCTCCCCGTCCGGCGCGGGTGTCGCGGACTTCGACTGGCGGCTGAGCATGGCCGATGTTGCCCAGGGTGGTCCGTTTTCCTGCTTCCCGGGCGTGGACCGGGTGATCATGGTGGTCGAGGGCCCGGGCATGGCGCTGACAGTCGACGGCACGGAGCATCTGGTGGGCCAGCGTTTCCGCCCCTTCGCCTTCCCTGGCGACGCAGTGACGCAGTGCCGGCTGCTGGGCGGCCCGCTGGTGGATTTCAACGTGATGACCCGCCGCGACCGCGTGCGCGCCGAGGTCAGCGTGGGCCGTGAGGCAGCCGAGATGCCCGTCGGTGCTCTGGCGTTGGTCCTGGACGGCTCCGCGGAGCTGGACGGTGAGCGTCTCGGGCGACTGGACGCGGTGCTGGCCGGCCTCGGCGGGACGTTGCGCGTGGACGGCGTGGCCGCGGTGCTCCGCTTCCACCCCGTGTGAACCGCGCCGGTCGCGCCGCTGCCCCTGCGTCAGCACCGGACCGGGGGCCGGCTCCGCAGGGACGAGCAGACGCCACTCCTCGCGCCTCCACCGCCCCGGACGCTGTTGCTGACTGCTTCACGCCCCGGCCTTTCAGGCCGTCGGGGCGGGGCGTGCGGATCTTCGCCTCGTGGAGTGGCTTACCGGGGGATTGCCCAGGGGCCCACTGGGACGGTGGTGGTGCTGTGGCCGCGGGTGTCGAAGACGCGGCCCATGCGTTTGGCCGTGTGCAGGGCGATCGTGCGGTCCTGGACAGTCAGGTCGGGGTATCGGGCGGCCAGGTCGATCTCCAGGTGGTGGACGTCGTCGACGGAGCGCAGCCAGACGGTGACGAGCAGGTTGTGGGTGCCGGCGATGGTGGCGATGAACCGGACGCTGGGAATGCGGACCAGGGAGTGGGCGGTCCAGCCGCGGCGCGGGCGCTTGGGCCCACAGTGAGGCCGTGACCTGCCGTTCGAACAATGGGGCGGCGAGGTCACACCGCAGGGCGGCCTCGCCGGTGGCCAGCAGGCGTTCGCTGCGGCGTCGGGCGGTGGCGGCGCTGGTGCCGGTGCGGTGCGCGAGCTGGTGCCAGGGCACTCGGCCGTCCTGGCTGAGTTCGGTGAGCAGCTTGCGGTCCAGGTCGGACAGGTGGCGTGGCGGCGGGTGGCCGGGGCGGGAGCGGCCGGGGTCGCGTTGGAGAGCGGAGGACTGGGCGGGGTCCAGAGCGTCCAGCCGCCATCGGCTGGCCTCGGTGATGACGGTGGTGGCGATGGTCACCGTCGTTCCGGTGACTGCGGGATGCCGCTCGATGCGGTCGAGGAGATAGCGGCTGAACGCGGCCAGGTCGGGGGTGATCACTTCGACGAGCAGGTCGTGGCTGCCTGCGGTGATTTCCACGGTGACGGCGGCCGGATCCTGGGCGAGGGCTGCGGCAACCTCCTCGCGCCGCCCTGCGGCGCAGCGCAGGCCGACGAACGCGATGAAGGCGGTAGCCCGGGGCCCGGGGACGGCGGTCACCCACGCGAGGCCGCTGTCGCTGAGCCGTTCCCAGCGGCGGGCAGCGGTGGCGGCCGTGCACTTCAGTACCGTCGCCAGTTCGGCCCAGGTGGCCCTCGGCTGCACCTGCAGGGCGTGCACGAGCGCCAGGTCCTCTTCGCCGATCATGCTCGATTCCTTTGGTTCAGCAGCTTGTATTGCCTGATTCAGGCTATCGGCGATGCTGTGGTGGCCGTCCCCACATCATCGTCCCTACCGATTCGAGCCGAGCGATGAAGCTGGAGGGTAGGCAATGGTCCTGGTCGACGATGCCCGGGCGCTGGCCGACGAGCTGATCGAGCTGCGGCGGTCCCTGCACCGTGAGCCCGAGGTGGGACTACGGCTGCCGCGCACCCAGGCCAAGGTGTTCGCCGCTCTCCAGGGTCTGCCCTTGAAGATCATTGAGGGTCGGTCCCTGTCCTCGGTGACGGCGGTTGTGGAGGGCGGCCGGCCCGGGCCGACGGTGCTGCTTCGGGCCGACATGGACGCGTTGCCGGTGACAGAGGAGACCGGTCTGCCCTTCGCTTCGCGATTCGAGGGGCGGATGCACGCCTGCGGGCACGATCTGCACACCGCGATGCTCGTAGGCGCCGCCCACCTGCTGGCGCGGCGGACCGATCAGCTCGCCGGACAGGTCGTCTTGATGTTCCAGCCGGGCGAGGAGGGGCACGACGGCGCCCGCCTCATGATCGAGGAGGGAGTGCTGGAGGCGGGCGGCAGCCGGCCTGTTGCTGCCTATGCCCTGCACGTGAGCTCGCGGCACTGGCCAACCGGCCGTTTCGCGACACGGCCGGGGCCGCTGATGGCCGCCTCGGCCCGACTGAGTGTCACCGTGCACGGGACCGGTGGCCACGGCTCGGCCCCCCACCACGCCAGGAACCCGATCCCCGCGCTGTGCGCCATGGTTGGGGAATTGCCCGGTTACCTCGCCCGCACCGTGGACCCGTTGCAGCCGGCCGTCGTCAGCGTCGGCACCCTGAACGCGGGCACCGCCGCGACCGTCATCCCACAGACTGCCAGCTTCGAAGCGACCGTCCGCAGCTTCGACCCCGAGGTCGACCGGCATCTCGCGCACGGCCTGGCGCGGCTGTGCGAGGACCTCGCCGCCGCGTACGGGGTGAGGGCCGACGCCCGCTACACCGTCGAATACCCGGCCACTGTCGCCGAGCCCGCCGAATCGCAGTTCGCGGCCGGCATCGCACAAGCACTCTTCGGACAGCAGCGCTACCAGAAGATGGCACAGCCGCTGACCGCCTCGGAGGACTTCTCCCGCGTCCTGCAGCAGGTGCCCGGCACCATCGTCCAACTCGGCGCCGCCCCCGCCGGCCAAGACCACGAAACCGCGCCCGCCAACCACTCCCCGCACGCCGTCTTCGACGAAGCAGTCATCGCCGACGGCGCCGCCCTGTACGCCGGGCTGGCCATTGGCCGGCTCGACGAGGAGACCGCCACCCCCAACCCCGGCGACCGCGTACTTCGGTAAAACCTCCGCCCGGTGACCCGTCCACTGCCCTGGGCGAGCCACCCCACCGACGACATCGGAGACAGCTCATGGCACAACAATCCGAACGCCCCAAGAGCACAGCCGCCATCGAGCAACGGTCGATCGACCACGTACCCGCGACAGAGCGGCACGGAAAGCCATGGCACCTGTTCACCCTCTGGTTCGCCAGCAACGTCCAGATCACCGGACTGGTCAATGGCGCCCTGGCCATCACCGTCGGCCTCGACCTGCCGTGGGCGATCATCTCGATCCTGGTCGGAAACCTTGTCGGCGGCCTATTCATGGCCTACCACTCCGTCCAGGGGCCGCGGCTGGGCATCCCGCAGATGATTCAAAGCCGCGCCCAGTTCGGCTTCTACGGTGCGATCCTGCCGGTGGCCATCGTGGTGGTCATGTACTTCGGCTTCAATGTAGAGGGCGCCGTCATCAACGGCCACGCGGTGGCGAGTTGGCTGCATCTGCCGTACCCCGCCGCGGTGGTCCTGTCCAACCTGGCCACACTCGTGGTCGCGGTGGCCGGCTACAAGCTGATCCACGCGGTGAGCAAGTACCTGTCCGTCGTCTCCGCAGTGGTCTTCCTGGCCCTGTTCATCGAGCTGGGCACCCACCTGCCCGCGCACTACCACGGCACCTCGGTCAACGCCGGCACCGTCTTGCTGGCGACCTCCATCTTCGCGTCCTGGCAGATCACCTGGGCGCCCTACGTCTCGGACTACTCGCGCTACCTGCCCGAGTCCACCCCCGCCAAGACCACCTTCTGGTGGACCTACCTCGGCGCCGCCGTCGGCGGCTCCTGGGTCATGGTGATCGGCGCCTTCGCCGCCGTCATCGGCGCGAACGCACTCGGCAAGGACTCCATCGGCTTCCTCGCCCACCAA
Source organism: Streptomyces sp. NPDC007189 (assembly GCF_040703635.1). Classification (NCBI taxonomy): domain Bacteria; kingdom Bacillati; phylum Actinomycetota; class Actinomycetes; order Kitasatosporales; family Streptomycetaceae; genus Streptomyces; species Streptomyces sp. NPDC007189. Next base: position 2,854 of record NZ_JBEYEY010000047.1, on the reverse strand, counting down.
TTCCCCGCCATCTCACCGCTGCTGGTCGCCGCACTCATCATCGGCGGCGTCCCCGGCTCGGCACAGAGCCCCTACGGTGCCTTCCTCACCGCGCTCAGCGCCGTCTCCCCGACCGGCCGGATCGCCGCCGCCTCCCGGGCCCGCACATGGTTCGCTGTCGTGTTCGTCGCCATCACCACTGTGCTCGCGGTCCTGGCCGGCTCCAACATCCTGGGCCTGATCGAGAACATCACCCTCATCCTGCTGTACCTGCTGATCCCGTGGACGGCCATCAACCTCACCGACTACTACGCGGTGCGACGCGGCCACTATGACATCGAGTCGTTCTTCCTCAAGAACGGACCGTACGGCCGCTGCAATTGGGGAGCCGTTGTGATCTTCGTGCTCTCGATCGCCGTGGAGATCCCCTTCATCAACAGCACGGTCTACGAAGGCCCCCTCGCCAAGCACATGGGAGGCGCCGACATCTCCTGGATCGTCGGCCTGCTCTTCGCAGCCATCATCTACTACCTGTACTGCGCACACTCCCGCAGGCCCACCGCACAGGAGCCGAAGCCCCTGACCACGACCCCGGTCTAGTCACCGCGAAACGACTCCCGCATGTTCCCCCCGGCCGCGCCCCTCGCGTACCACCGCCAGCGGTCGCTGGGGAGGCCTAAGCTCGGCGGATGATCAATATGGCGGGGCGTGGTGACAGCGGGAACGTCGTGGCTCGCGCCAAAGCCGGTGTGGAGTGGACGGCCGGCTTCGCGGATCTGGAGCCGGCGGAGTTCCCGATGCTCTGGGCCCTGACGCCGTATGGGGATGCGGTCTTCAACCATCGGCAGGTGCCGCTGCTGCTGTCGGAACTCGACCGACTTCCTGCCGACTTGGGCGGTGACTGGGTTGGGCAGGCCCGCGAGCTGTGCCAGGTCGTCGAGCGCGGGCTGCACCTGTACCTGTGGTTCATCGGCGACTGACTGCGGTCAGTCGGCCAACGACTCCCCAGCTGCGACGGTCCCGGAGCCGGAACGGCCGGCCGCGGTGCTCGATTCGATGGCCGCGTTGCAGGAGTCGGTGTCGAAGGTGAAGGCCTCCCGCAGCGAAGACACAGGCCCGGCCGAGGTGCACGAGCTGGCGAAGCCGAAGCAGAAGACGGCCGGGAAGAAGACCACGGCGAAGAAGACGGCCGCCAAGAAGACGCCGAGCCGCCGACCACACAGCGCCTAGCCACCCCAACTGAAAGGTCGGACGCCGCTATGCCCACTGCCCCAAGGTTCGCCTGGCTGCAGCTGAGCGCCGCGGGTTTACCGGCATGTCTGTGTGGCGTGGGGTGCGGTGCCCTGACCGCGGGTGATCTGGAAGTTGATGGGAATGTCGAAGTCCGGGCGGGTGGCGTCGGTGTGGTCGGAGGCGGGGAAGTCGGTGATGACCAGGCGGATCCAGCCGGCGGAGGGGCTTTTGATGACCACGGACTGGCCTACGTCGCCTCCCTGTACCCGGCATGAGGTCCACGGGGTGATGACGGAGTAGACGGCGCCGGGGATGTCACTGCCGTTCACCGACAGCACGCTGATGGTGACCAGGCCGTCACGGGTGCTGGTCGGATGGGAGGAGTGAACCGTCAGCAGCGTGGTCCCCGGTGTCGGCGGTGGCGCGGGGGAGGAGGACCGGGGCGAGGAGGGCCCGGCGGCGTGTGTGGCCGTAGCCGAGGGGGACCGAGCGGCGGACGAGGTTGGGGTGCCCAGGTGGGTGCCGGGTCCGCTGCCGGGCGAGGCGGTGATGTACACCAGGGCTGCCGCGGCGGCCGAGGCCGCCGCCGTGACGCCGACCGCCACCCACCGCCGGCGGCGAGGGCTGTCCTGCGCATCCGGTGCGCCGCTGGGCCCGGTCGTGTCGGGCGCTGTCGGAGCCGCAGCCGGGGCCATGGCGGGCTCGGCAGGTGGGTCAACGACCGCCGGGGCTGGGTTCGCACGGTCAGGAGCAGCCGGAGGGGTGGGGGTGCGGGCGGCGTCGGCTTCGATCCAGCGCTGTCGGCAGGCTTCGACCGCTGCGTCCCCTCCCAGTGCCCAGGCGACCGGCTCGACCGTCTCCCAGCGCGGCAGCCGTTTGCCGTTGATCATCTCCGAGATGGTGCCCTCACGCACCGTCGCGCGCGGATAGCGGCGCCGGCTGCGCCGCACGAGCTGGGTGTAGCTGGGTTTGCCGGCCTCGCGGTGCAACTGCTGTAACCACAGCGCGAAGGCCATCACCGGGTCGCTCTCCCGGCCGGCGGGTTCGCTGTCGTTCGCTGTCATTCGCCGTCCCCCGCGCTGAACGTCGGCCGTGGCTGACTGGTCGGCGCAGCCACACATCCACGCGGCACCGTACCGCCCGTCCCGGGAGGCTCTCCTTGGTGATGACAGCACTCACCTGCACAGGCGCAGCCCTCGCTCTGTCCGCCACCGGCCGGCTGTTGGCCACCGCCGTCGCGGTCCTGGCCCGCGACCCTGAACGCCGTGCCGATGCCCGATCGGTTCTTCGTCTGCTGCTTGCCCACCGCCATCCCACCCGTGATCGTGATCGACGGTGATGGGACCCGCCCGGCGCCGACGAGGGCGGCCTCGGTAGTGGACACACTCCGCGGCGGCGGCCTGGGCGGCCGTGAATGCTCGGTGCGAGAGCGTGTAGGCCGTTCGGGCGCTGTGTGGAGGTCAGGCGGCCGGCTCCGGGACGGTGGTGGAGTTCCTGGACGGGGGCGGTGTATCGGCGCGTCATCGACGTGGCCGGGGCCCCGGCAATTACTGACCTTCAAAGCGTGGTGTCGTAGGGGCTGACGCCTCATGATCCCTGCGGTATGCCGACGTTATGAGGTATGCGCAAGGGGGCGGGCTGA
>NZ_JBEYEY010000046.1:0-17765 GCF_040703635.1 Streptomyces sp. NPDC007189 | reverse complement strand
TCGAGGCCGGCGCCGACGACTACATGACCAAACCCTTCGACATCCCGGAACTGCTGGTCCGCGTCCGAGCGCTGCTGCGCCGGGCCACTGTCGCGGCCGCACCGCGCGAGGTCGTCCTCGATCCGGCGAAGCACGTGGTGACCTACGATTCGGTAAGCATGAGCCTGACCCCGACCGAGTTCCGGCTGCTGGGCCGCCTGATCGCCTCGCAGGGCGACGCGGTACGCCGCCACGCCCTCATCGCAGCCGGCTGGCCGCACGGAGCGCAGGTCAGCGACAACACCCTCGACTCCTATGTGCGCAGGCTGCGGACCAAGCTCGATCCGCTGGGTGTGGCCGAGCGTCTGGCGACCGTCCGCGGCGTGGGCTACCGATGGCAGTGACGGGATTCCGTAAGCGGGTCGTCGCACTCACCGTGCTGGTCGCCACCGCCGTGGTGGCGATACTCGTCGTGGTCTCGCACGTGCTGCTGAGCCGGGTAACGGACGCCGACGCGCGCGATCTGGCGCGTACCCGCGCCGAGGCGGTCACGGCGAACGTCACCGCCAAAGGCGGCCGTGTCGTGCTCACGGAGAACAGCAGCGAGGCGCTCGACGAGGTCGCCTGGGTATATGCCGACGGTCACCTGATCGACGGGAATGTGCCGGCAAGCATGGTCGAGCGCGTCGAGGCGCTGGCGGACTCGGGCCGATCGCAGACCGCGTCGTTCGGCGATTACCTCCTGTACGCCCGCAAGGTCCCGATCGACGGCCACCACGTCATGGTGATCGTCCGGGTGGACCTCACGCCCTACGAGACATCCGAGCAGCGCAGCCTGACTTTGTCGCTGATACTGGGCGGCCTCGCAATCCTCCTCGCCGGCGGTGTCGCACACCTCGTGGTACACCGCGCGCTGCGGGTCGTGCACGAGATGGCCGCCCTCGCCGACGACTGGGGCCATCACGAACCCGGGCGCCGCTTCAACCTCGGAATCCCCCGCGACGAGTTCGGGGAACTGGGGCGGACCCTGGACCACCTCCTGGAGCGCGTCGACAACGCGCTGGCGGACGAGCGCCGGCTCACCGATGAGATCGCCCACGAACTGCGGACACCGCTCACGGTCCTGCGGGCCGAGGCGCAGCTGGCGCAGCTTTCCGGCGAGCCGGTGCCGCCGGAGGCGGTGCTGAGCGAGGTCGACCGCCTCGATGCGGCGATCAGGACGATTCTGCACGCCGCGCGCGCACGGACGGACGAGGGGACCCGGTGCGATCTGCGCTCCGCCGCGCGGCAGGCGATCGCCGGCCGCGCGGTCGAAGTTGCCTTTCCCGGGAAGGTCGAGGTCGCCGTGGCGGCCGACGTCGCCGTGTCGCTGCTGTCGCCCCTGCTGGAGAACGGCCTGCGGCACGCGCGGTCACGTGTGTGGATCACCGCGCGCATCCAGGGTGAGGTAATCGTGGTCGATGTCCTGGATGACGGCCCCGGGTTCCATCCCGCGGAGGTCGACCGGGTCTTCGAAGCGGGTGTGACCGGCAGCGGCGGTTACGGTCTGGGACTGCCGGTGGTCCGGCGCATCGCCGCCTCGGCCGGCGTGGAGGTCCGCGCGATCGCGGACGGCCGCGGTCACGTCGAGGTGAGACTCCCGGCCGCGTTTGCGGCCACGTAGTCAGGTTGCTTGCAGGTTCCCCCCGTAAACCTCCCTGCATGACAACCACAACGGAAGCACGCACGCGCAGCGGGCGCCTCATGCTCAACAAGGTCCCCGAGGTCACCATCTGGTTCTGGGTGATCAAGATCCTGTGCACCACCGTGGGTGAGAGCTTCGCCGACTGGATCAACATGAAGCTGGGCGTCGGCCTGGTGAACACGGCCTGGATCTTCACCGCGGTGTTCGTGGTGGTCCTGGCCATCCAGTTGCGGCTGAAGCGGTACGTCCCGTTCCCCTACTGGCTGACCGTGGTCGTTGTCAGCGTCACGGGCACGCTGTACACCGACATCCTGACCGACCAGCTCAACGTGCCGCTGTGGATCAGCTCCGCCGTGTTCTCGGTCCTGCTCGCGGTGGTCTTCGGCGTGTGGTGGCTGCGCGAGCGCACCCTCTCGATCCACTCGGTCACGACGCTGCCGCGTGAGTCGTTCTACTGGCTCGCCGTGCTCGTCACCTTCGCGCTCGGCACCGCGACCGGCGACTGGACCCTCGAGCTCACCGGCTGGAGCCCGGGAGTCTCGGTCCTGCTGCCGCTCGGCCTCATCGCGGCGATCACGCTGCTGTGGAAGTTCGGCGCGAACCCGGTGCTGTCCTTCTGGCTCGCCTACATCCTGACCCGCCCGCTGGGCGCCAACATCGGCGACTGGCTCGCCTCCCCCAAGGTCGCCCAGAACCCGGGCGACCCGACCGGTCTTGCGCTGGGCACGTTCACCACCAGCCTGATCTTCCTCGGCCTGATCCTGGCGACCGTCGTCTACCTGACGGTGACGCGCTCGGACGTGACCGAGACCCACGAGGCGACCCACGCCGCACCGGCCACCAGCAACCCGCGCAAGGAGCGCACCGCGCTTGCCGGCTTCGGACTGCTCGCCGTCGCCACCGCGGCCCTGCTGGTCTGGGCCCACGGCCAGCCGCACGTCGGCCCAGCGCCGGAGACCGACAACACCTCCGCCGTCCAGATGGCTCCCGGCCAGGCGGTGAAGAAGTTCCCGCCCGCCAAGGTCGCCGCGCTGAAGACCCTCGCCTCCACCTCGCTCAAGGACGCACGCTCGGGGAACGCAACCGGCGCGCACGCGGCCGCCCAGTCGCTGCGTGACCTGTGGGACGCCGACCAGGCCTCGCTGCAGCCGCTGGACCAGACCGGCTGGACCTCCATCGACGCCCAGATGGACAAGGTGCTCAAGACCTTCGGCATCGACCACTCGAACCCGCCGATGTCGCCGGCGCAGCAGGAGAAGGAACTGAACGCCCTCCTGACGGACATGGGCTGACAGACCGCACCGCGCCCGGCCGGACCACCCGGCCGACAGGCTCTGTGTGCCGGGCTGCGCTGAGAACCGCGCGGCCTCTGCACACGACAGCGAGCCGCAGGCCCGGGCCGCCTGTGACGGCCCGGGCATGTCAGCAGACTCCCGTGGGGGCGTTCGAAGCTGGCGGCAAAGGCTTCGACCGCCGCGCTGTGGCCCCAGGCAGGTCAGTCGCGGCGGCGGATGCGCCAGAAACAGACGCCGGTGCCCCCTCAGACCCGGGCACTGCACGCCTACCTGCGCCAGCGCAACACCACGGCTCGCACAGGTCAGCAACGCGCAACCGTCCATCCCAGCGGGTCGCGGTGCCACCTGGTCTCTTCCGGGACAACTGACCAGCTCGACGACGTCGCGGAGCTTGCCAAGCCGTTGATGTTGGAGGCGCCCTTGCGGGAGATCACCGGCAGGATGCGGCGCCTGCGTGGATGGCCCGGCTTCCGGCGACGGGCGGAATGCCGTCGACCAGTGCCAGGGTCTGGTTGACGTCGTTGACATTGGCCGCAGTGGTGATGACCTTGAACGGGGTGCCGTGAAAGGCGGCCCCGGGAGGACACGGCCTTGAATTCCGGGGCCGCAGACCAGCCGTGACCCCCCCTCGCCGTTCACCGCGGCCCTCACCACACCATGCCCTGCGGCCAAGACTTCCCCCCGGGCGGGGAGCTGCTGCACAGCCTGCTATCCGAGGCTGAGTCCGCTCCCTGCCTGATCGGCATGCCAGCCGTCCGACGACCCCTGCCACCATCACCGACCGTGATGGCAGTGGGCTGATGTAGTGACAAAAGGTAAGGGAAAGGTAAGGGGAGTTGGCGGGGGGAACGTGGCTCTGCCTGCGCTTTTGCCCGAAGCGATAGAAGTTTCAACAGCTCCCGGGCCCGTTTCGACATGCCGCTCAACCGCGCTCGGGCCAGCCTGGATCCGCGAGCCGCCCCAGGTGGCCGACTCGCTCCCAGGGGGGACTCCGACGAAAAGCAGGAGACCCACAATGAGCTTCACCCGAAGCCGCCGCGCCCGTGCGCTCGCCGCCGGTGCCCTGTCCGCCGCCATGCTGTCGACCGGTACAGCCGGAGCCGTCGCCGCGACCGGGACGCCGACCCCTACACCCTCCATGACGCGCACCGGCATGCCGAGCATGAAGCCGTCGCGGGCGGCGGCCGCCATCGGCTCGATCACCGTCTCGGCCAACCGCAAGACCGTCAAGGTAGGCAACACCGTGGTGTTCACCGGCCGGGTCAAAGGCATCAAGGCCGGCTCCACGCTGATGCTCCAGCACTTGCACAACGGCAAGTGGACCACGCTCAGGACCACCGCGGCCGTCAACAAGAACGGCACCTACACGATCAAGCGGACGTTCACCAACAAGGGCACCGAGCAGGTGCGGGTAGCGGCCAAGTCCGGCACGTTCCACTCCTCGCCCGTCACCGTCCAGGTCAGCTGACGGCGCACTGACGCAGATCAGCAACCGCTCGCAGCCGCTTTCGGCCGGGCAGCGGGGCCGGGCAGGCATCATCTTGCCCAGCCCCGCCGTCGCGTCAGCCGAAGCCGAATCCGTCCGATGCGGTGCAGGAGCGGGGCCAGCGTGCGGGTCCTTGCCCGCGACGGTGCGTCGTGTTCGGCCTGGCCGGCCGTATGCGTGGCGCCCCGCAGCAAGCGGCGCGGAGGGAGCGCCACGAACACTGTCGTCAGGCTACCCCAGCAGCCGGATCGGGAATGACAGTGAACTCCTGTTGGCACGCGGCCAGGAGGTCCTGTGGGTGCTGCAGGTGGCAGTCGAGGAGGCCGGCGCCGGCGCCAGATCAAGCACACCATCCCGGAGCCAGCCAACCAGAAGGCCAACCGCCGACGCCGCGGAAGCAGCGGCGGGAGACCCACCGGCTTTGACCGTGGGCGGTATGCCCGCCGCAATGAAGTGGAACGAACGATCAACACGCTCAAGGCATTCCGCGCTGTGGCGATGCGGTTCGACAAGCGGGCGTACGTCTTTCACGGCACCGTCACCGTCGCAGCGATCCGGCTGTGGCTTCGGTCATGACCCTTGAGGGCAGTGTTCAGTTCTGCCAGAGGAACGCGGCCTCACCACAGGGTTGGCAGCTGAAGAGGTAGCCGCGGCCCCCGCCGCCGAAGTTCGCCTTGATGGCGAAGTCGTGGCCCTCTTCGAGCTCGGCCGTGAACGCCATGCGGTTGGCGCAGGTCGGACAGTCGGGGGTCTCGTCGTCCTGGATCCAGTCGGGTTCACCGCCCAGCCGTCCCAGCACCGGCTGTTCAGTCGGCGTGTCAGCGGGATGGCCTCGTAGAGCGGTGACCGCGCCGAGCAATGTCGTGCCCTCGGCGGGGACAGCGGCTGGGGAGAGGTCGCCGTTGAACAGGAAGGCGCAGTTGGCACTGGCCGTGGCATCCCAGTCGTCACACAGGCCGGGGTCGTTCTGGCAGACGAACACCGAGAACACGCCGGTGCAGAGCGGAAGATTGGCGAGGAACTGCATGCTCCCACCGCATTCACGGCATCCCGGCCAGACGAACTCATCCGGTACCAGTGGGACACCACCGGTACGCAGCACGGGCGCGTCAGCGGCGGGTTCTCCGTCGTAGATCAACAGCATGGCTACAGCCTAGGGCTGGCACTGCAGCCAGAAGACAAGGGACTGGGTTCCAAACATGACCCGTCGAACAGGCCCTAGTCGTAGGCGTAGGTGTTGCCGTCGGGGTCGGTCTCCGCGTTGCGGTTGCCGTAGGCGTCGTAACCGTAGGTGGTCTTGCGGGTCGCGGCGTCGGTGACCGCGGCGAGCTGGTCGTAGGCGTTGTACGACCAGGTGGTGGTGCGGGTCGCTCGCTCAGCCAGACCGTCCGGGCCGTCGCACCTCCACTCGCCTCCCTGCTCTACGTCCAGTTCTCCGCCGTCGGCGCCCTCATCGTCATGGCCGCCGCATCCGCCCCCCTCCTCTTCGCCCACCGCACACCCCACACCGACCCCCGCACCGGGACTCCGGGCGAAGGCAAGATGCCCGAACGGCTGGGGACGGCGGCGATCCTCCGGCTCACCTGGCCCACCACCCTGCTGTCAGCCGCGATCAAGTTCCTCATCGCCACCGTCGACGTCCTCCTGTCGGCCCGGCTGGACGACGTGGGCTCCTCCCCCTGCGCTGGCCGGCCCGGTCATGGCCGCCTTCGCCGTCGCCAGCGTGGCCGCCGGCCTCGCTCACGGAAGCCGACGCCGGCCCGGAAGCCCGCCCGGCCAGACTCTCTCGGGCACGCATGGGCCTCAACCAGCCTTGGGCGTGGGCTGGTTGAGGCCACGAACGTGCAGCGTTCCGGTCCCGGCGCGGCGTGCGGTCAGCTGCCGGCTACGGCAGGGTGGCTCCCTCCGCGCTCAGCGCCGCGGGCACGGGCTGGAAGAAGGTCTCACCGCCGGACGTGCAGTCACCGCTGCCGCCCGAGGTCAGACCGATCGCCGCGTCGGAGTCGAAGAGCGCGCCGCCGCTGTCGCCGGGCTCGGCACAAACATCGGTGTCGATGAGCCCGGAGACGGAGCCCTCCTGGTAGTTGACGGTCGCGTCGAGCCCGTTGACCGTGCCGCTGTGGACCCCTGAGGTGCTGCCGCTGCGCGTGACCGTTTCGCCCACGTACGCGTCGGCGGCGTGCGTGATCTGCTGGCTGCTCCCGTCGTAGAGGTCGACGGCGCTGGGGTGGTCGCTGCCGGCGTCGTCGTACTGGACCAGGGCGTAGTCGGTGCCGGGGAACTGCGAGTCGACGGTCTCGCCGACCTCTGCGCCGCCCTGTGAGTCGGACCACGTCGAGGAGGCGTTGCCGCAGTGTCCGGCGGTGAGGAAGTACGGCGCGCCGTTCACGGTCACGTTGAAGCCGAGGGAGCAGCGCACAGTGCTGCCCCAGATGGCGTCGCCGCCCGCGAGGAACGGCTTGAACGCGGAGGCGGCCCGGCGTACGACCAGCTTGTCACCGAGAGAGCCGACCACGGTGTTCAGCCGGGCGCGCTCGGCCCCGGTGACCGTGGGGTCGACGGTCACGACCACCTTGTCCTGACGAGGGTCGATCGACCAGGCGGTGCCCGCGATCCGGGCTCGCCGGGTCAGCGTGCCGATGGCTCCTCGGAGTTGGGGGGTGGAGTAGCGCACGGTTCTCGGCACAGCGCCGGCGGCGCGGACCGAGCCGGCCGCGGACGGGTCGGTGATGTTCACGACGAAGCGGTGAGCCGCGGCGTCGTAGTAGGAACCGGCGGCACGGTCGCCCAGCCGTGCGACGAGGACCGCTGCGGACGCGGCGCGGGCCGCGGCCGGGGCCGCCTGCACACCGACGGGGGCCGCCGCGGCCGGGCCGGCCCCGGGGAGCAGGGCCGCGCCGACGGTGAGGACGGTGGCGCTCGCTCCGGTGAGCGCGCGGGTGGTCAGGCCTGTTCGGCGTTGTGTCATGTGGAGCCTCCAGTGGGGGTTGCCCCGCCCACTCGTCGAGCCGGGGCCGGAGGGATGAGAGGCACGGGGCGTCCCGGCCTTCACCGAGCCCGGTCGTGCCCATGCCAAGCGCCGACGAGTATTGCGAGGCGTTCGCGCCACAACAAGGAGAGGTTTCGGCCGGGTGTCCGCGACGACGGACCGGCGGGCGCGGTTGCCGTCCCCGCACCCGAACACTGCCTCGGCACGCAACGTTCACACACGGTGCGGAATCACCCCGCTGCGGTTCACGCTCGGTTCGCCCAGGGCTGGCCGGTACCCGACTACCGCGTCCGGAACCCGGAGTATGCATCCTCCATTTGGAACACTCTTGGGCCACTGATGACCTGGCCCACAAGAGGCGACGACCCCGAATCCAAGGACGGGCTCCGGTTCCTCGAAGAAACCACTCCGCTGGCGACCTGCCGTGGTCACCGGGAGGACACAGGGGTACCGCAGTCGTAGAGGGTGAAGCTTCCGTCGGTGCGGCGGCCGTAGGCGGTGGGCCGGATGCGGGTGCAGTGGGACCTCACCCAGGTGGTGGCGGGAGTGGTGGGGCGCTGGGTGGTGAGCAGGGCGTAGCGCAGCTGGTGGGTGGCGACGAGCCTGCCGAGCTGTTGGGTGGTGGGGAACGGGGTGCTGCCGGTGAAGCCGCCCATGACGAGGACGGGTTCGGACTTCGCGCGCAGCAGGGGCTCGGCGCTGTAGGCGGCTTGGGTGGCGAGCAGGTATTTTTCGCTGCGGCGGTGCGTGGTGAGGTAGTCGAGCAGGGCGGTGTCGCGGGCGCTGGGCCGGTCGAGTCCTACCCGCTTGGGAGCGTGGTGGACGCCGTACGCTTTGCCGACCGGACCGGTCATCGGCGAGGTGGCGGCGCCCGCGTAGAGCGGGTCGAGGCTGGAGACGGCCCAGCCTGCCGGTACGACCAGCATGGCGGCGATCCCGGCGGCGAGGGCGGCGTGGACCATCCGCGGGGAGGTGCGCGGCCCGCGGGTCCACAGGCCCGCCACGCCGCACAGCGCGAGCATCACGGCGATCGGCAGCAGCCGTGAGAGGAACCGGGTCGGCCAGTCCAGTACCAGCGCCCACGCCACCGTCAGCACGATCGCCGCCGGCAGTGCCATGTGCCGCTGGCTGCCCGTCTCGTGCCCCGTCTCGTGCACCGGCTTGTGCCGGGCCTCGTACTCCGATCGGAACAGCGCGAGGCCGCCGCCGGTCAGCGCGGCGAGTGCCGGGGCGATGACAGCCGTGTAGTAGGCGTGGTTGCCGTTGGAGGAGCTGAACACCAGGGCGTGTACGGCCAGCCAGCCGCTCCACAGCAGGAATCCCGTGCGCAGCGGGTCCGTTCGCGGTTGTCCGGCGCGCCGGACGACGCCCAGGACCGTGGCGAGCAGGGCGAGCGGCAGGAACCAGGCGATCTGCGGGCCGACGGTGTGGTTGATCAGCATGCTCCAGCCTGTGTTGCCGGTGGTGCGGCTGGCGGTGGTGCCCGCGACGGCGCCGAAGGCGGTGGAGTCGCTGCTGAAGCGGCTCAGGCCGTTGTAGCCGAAGACCAGGGTGAACGGGTCGTTGTTGGATGTGCCGTCGAGGTAGGGGCGGTTCGCGGCCGGTGTCGCCCAGGTGATGAGCACCCAGGAGCAGGAGACCGTCAGGGCGACCGCGCCGGCCAGCAGGACACGCAGTCCTCGGTTGACCCTGGTGCCGGGCGCGGCGAGTTGGTAGACGGCGGCGAAGACGGGCAGGACCAGCCATGCTTGCAGCATCTTGGTCTGGAAGGCGAGCCCGACCCAGGCCCCGCAGGTGAGCAGGGGCAGCAGCCGCTCGGTGCGCACCGCCTTCTGCAGTGCCCCGGCGGCCGCGACCAGCAGCAGGGTGAGCGCGGTGTCGGGGATGGTAGCGCGCGTGAGGACGACGGTGACGGGGGTGAGGGTGAGTGTCAGGGCGGCGATCAGCGCGGCGAAGGGGCCGGCCCAGGCTCGTACGATCCGGTGGAGCAGCCATACGGTGAGTACGCCCTCCACGACCTGCGGAAGCGCGGCCGCCCAGGTGTGCGGGCCGAAGAGCCAGACGGTGGCGGCGTCGGGCCAGAAGGCGCCGGGCAGCTTGTCGATGGTGATCGAGGCGCTCGCGTCGAGTCCGCCGAAGAAGAAGGCCCGCCAGTTGTCGGCCATCGAACGTATCGCCGCGCCGTAGAAGGGGTGGAGCGCGGCGTGCCCGATGCCCCAGGAGTACAGCACCGCGGCGACGACCAGCACCGCGGCGAGCGCCGGGCGTTCCCAGTACGGGCCGTCTCCCGGTCGGTCGAAGCGGCGCCCGGCCGACCGGCGGCCTCGGTGCATGCCGGTGGGTTGGACGGCGGGAAAAGCGGGCATGGCGGTGGTCCTCGTATCGGCAGTCAGGTGAGGCTTCGGTGCGGGGCGGCGGGATCACAGACGGCGCGCCGCCCGGAAGCCGCGGGCGTAGAAGTCGGTGCCGTCGAGCAGCGAGCGGCCCGACAGGTCGCCCAGGGTGGGGCCGTTGGCGGCGGAGCGGCTGGAGTAGAAGCGGTGCCGGCCCTGGTCGTCGAGGCCCATGTACATGCCGCAGTGGTCGATGAAGTTCGGCCGGTCCTTGATAATGGCGAAGAAGACCAGATCGCCCGGTTGCAGGGCGCTGAGGTCGGTGGGTTGTTGATGGGTGTCGGGGATCACCAGGCGTCCGGGGCCGTAGGCGGCGATGGCGAAGGCACGGCGCGGCAGTCCGACGCCCCGGGAGTTGCTGTTGTGCAGGGGGATGCCCATGCGGTAGCCCCACACCAGGCGCTGGAAGCCGGAGCAGTCGACGTCGCCGTAGCGGGCCTTTTCCGGCTGCACGCGCGTGCCGTCCGGGAAGGTCCAGGGAATGCCCAGATAGTCGTAGAAGTCGGACTGTTCGGCATGGTAGGCGAAGTCCAGAGGATTGTTGACCTTGGCGTTGCGCGGGCCGAAGTGAGCGGTGCCCGCGTAGCGCACGCCGGCGGCGTTGTGCTTGTCGGGCGCTCCGGCGCTGGAGTACTCGAACGCCACCGCGAAGACGTCCGGGCTGGAGTCGGCGAGTGTCCTGCCGAACCAGCTGGTGAACCAGGCGGACTTCTCCATGCCCTGCTGCCACGGGTGCGGCAGGACCCTCACCCAGGCGTTGGTGGTCACCGTGGCCTGGGTGGTCCGCGGCTCGCTGAAGGTGCGGTCGGGGCCGGTGAGTACGGCCGTTCGGGCGCCGTCGGTGAACGTGGCGAGTGTGCCGCCGTCGGCGGCGCGGACCACGGTGCGGGGCGGGTCGGACAGCCGCTCGAAGGTGTGGGGCCCGGTGGGCCGAGCGCTCGGGTGGGCGTCCCTGCCGTCGGCGGCGGTGCCGCCGCGGTCGCCGCTGCCGTGGCCGAGGCGGTCCCAGGCGTATCCGCCCGCCACCCCGGCTGCCGTCACGCCCGCGATCGCCCCGAGCAGGGCACGGCGCGTCGGGCGGCTGCGCCTGCCGGTGGGTTCGAAGTGCATGGCCGATCCTCCTGGACGTGCGAGGTGAGAGTGTGGTGGACAGGTCAGCCGGTGGGCAGGAGGCCGACCAGCAGACCGGAGACCAGCACCACGTACGTGGCGAGCGTCACTGCTGTGGTCGAGATGAGCGTGGCCGCCATCGGCTGGCGGAGCATCTGGTAGGAGACCAGGCCGGGGACGATGAAGCCGAGGGTCTGTGACGTGTACAGGAGCGGGAACTCGTGGCTGAGCGCCAGCATCACGGTGGTCTGCGTCAGCACCGCGCACAGCACCACGGCGGCGAACAGCCGCTTGCCGTAGAGGATTACCGTGCGCTGCACGAGCTTCGTCATGACGTACGTGAGTGCGGCCACCCCGACCATCAGGGCGGCCATCTGCATGTCGGTGATGAGCGTGAGGGCGATCCAGCCCGGGGTGATCATTCCCCCCGGGGACAGGTTGGTGGTCAGGTAGCACACGAGCGAGAGGATCAGCCCCAGGGCGATCCCGAGCGCGGCGGTCTGTGCGGTGAGGTGGGCGGGGATCACGGGTTCCTCGTGGACGGGGACGGATCGTGGGAGTGGTGCGGCTCGCCTGGGGCGCTTTCGCCGGCCGGCCGGCCCTGGCGGGCGACGAACCGGTGGGCGAGTTGACGCTGGTCCGGGATGTGGAAGCCGTACGCCGGTGTCTCCAGCGGTGCAACCCAGCTGTAGGGCTCCGGCTCGGGCGGCCGGGCCACAGCGAGCCGCGGGCGAGGCACCGCGATCTGCATGGTTTCCTGGTCCAGGCCGTCACCGCCGGGAACGGCGTCGAGCGGGTCCTCCGAGTCGTCCAGGGGCAGTTCGGCGAGGCGTTCCAGGAACAGCTCGCCCTGGCCGTGGATGTTGCCGATCGCCACCAGGGAGGAGGCCGGGCCGAGTTCCGCGAGCACCGCCGCGGTCAGTTCCCCGGGGTCCCGGCGGTCGCCACCGAGATCCACCACGCGCCCGGTGAAGCCGGCGGGAATCGCATCGCGGGCACTCTTGGTCGGATGGCCGATCAGGAACACGATCGCGGCAGCGAGTTCGGGGATGATCGCGCCCATCTGGCCGTTGCGCTCCACCCGGTCCGGGCGGCAGTTGATGACCACGTTCAGCGGCCGTCGGATCGCGCCGAGGTCCTCCAGCTGCTTGACGTTCATCAGCGTCGACTCCGGATCGTTGGCCGCGAAGACGTTGGCGAACCGCAGCCGCTTGCCCTCCGGGGTGACGTAGCGCTCCACCGACAGCACGCCCGGGTCGGGCGGTGCGTCCCACATGCCCTGCATCGCGGACTGCCGGTCCACGCCGAGCAGTTCAGCGACGGCCAGGGCGATCGCCACGTTCTCCTTGAAGGTGAACCAGCTGAAGCCGCGCAGTTCCTCGTCGGTGACCGTCTTGGGATCGGCGTAGAGGAGTGTGCAGTTCCGGGCGTCGGCCTCCTCCTTGAGGATGTGGAAGCGGTCCTTCTCCGCCGTCACGCACACCCCGCCCACGGGCATCGAGCGGGAGAGCGAGCGTGCGACGTCGTCCAGCGTCGGCCCCATCTCCTCCAGATGGTCCTCGCGGACATTGCACAGCACGCCGATCGTGGAACGGATCAGCTTCTCCTGGTTGATCTCCTGCAGCGCGGGCATCACCGCCATGCACTCGATCACCAGCGCGTCCGGCCGGTACGTCGCCGCCCGCCGCACGATGCCGATCTGTTCGACGATGTTGGACAGGCCGAACTTGCGGTACACCGGTTCCTCGGTGGCATCCGGATGGATGAACCGGGCCGCGGTGCCGGTGGTCTTGGCCACCGTGACCAGGCCGCCGCCGCGCAGCGCGCCCGCGCACAGCCGGGTGATCGAACTCTTGCCGCGGATGCCGTTGACCAGCACGCGCGTGGGTATCTGCTCCAGTGAGGCGAAGTGCCGCCGCTGCTCCACGATTCCGGCGATCCACAGCGCGGCGGAGCACAGCAGGACGATGACATAGAGGAAGAGCACCGGGTTTTCCGCCCTTCTACCGCTGGAGGGTGGTCGCGCGCGGGGCCCGCGAGGGCCTGGTGGCGTGGCCGGATCTGGCCGCCCGGTCGCGTTCCGCCAGGGCCTGCCGGATCAGCTCCAGGCTGCGGGTGACGGAGCCGATCTCGTCGTGGTTGACCGGGTGCAGCACGGTGCGGCGGTCTCCGCCGGCGAGCCGCTCGACCAGTACGGCGACCGCACGCAGCGGCCGGATCACCACGACATGCAGCCAGCCCAGGCAGGCTGCGCCCAGAGCGAGGCCGAGGATCCCGGCGAGCATGGTGCGCTGCTCGGCCTGCACCGCGGGGATCTGGAGCGCCGCCGCTGGCTCCGCAGTCACCACGTGCCAGCCGAGGCGGACCGTCGGGCCGCTCTGCGCCAGCGGCGCGGCGGCGTCGACCGACGGCCCCGAGGACGTGCGGTGAACCGCCGAGTTCGCGGTGCCCGCGGTCCCCGGGGCGCCCTGGACGGCGCGGACGAGACGGGTCAGGCCGGAGTCAGGCAGCGACTGGAAGGCGCGGTAGCCCACGCTCGCCGCCAGCACCCTGTCGTCGCCGTCCGTCACCCAGACGCTGCCCAGCTTCGGCCTCGGCAGGATGGAGTTGAGCGCCTTCACATCGATCTCGCCCAACAGGACCACCCCGGCCGCGGGAGCCTTGCCCCGCACGGCCCGGACCTGGGCGTAGGCGGCGATCGCCGGGATCCGGCCCGAGGTGTTGACCGTGGTGATCCCGCCGCCGACGGGCACGTGGACCAGGGTGCGCAGCGGTACCTCGCCCACCCGCAGCGTGATGCCGCCCGAGCGGCCCAGGAGATACAGAGAGCGGTACTGCTTGTGGTCGGCGAGGGCGTGTCGCAGAACCCGGGTCTGAGCGGCGCGGCTGAGGCCCGGCAGCCCTGCGGCCACGTCGCTCAGGTCGGTGTACGACTGGTCGAGGGACTGCCGGATCCGGTTCGCCGCGAGCTCGGTGCGCGCCTGATGGGCGGCGAGGACCGGAGCCGGAACCGCGGTCGCGGCATCCGCCCGGTTCAAAAGGAAGATCATGGGTACTGCCCAGCAGGCCACGACCAGCAAGCCGGCCACGGCGAGCGCCCGGCAGCCCGGTCCGCGCCGGGCCGGGAGCTCCTCGGGGCCGCTCTGGCCGAGCAGTTGCCGGCGCAGTGACTCCAGTGCCCGCCCGATCCGGGCCAGTTCCCCGAAGCCGTGCACCGGAACCGGCCGGTACAGTCCCTCCAGCGAGGTCGGCTCGTCCTCGGTCGCGCCCCGGGACAGGCGGCCGGCGGACAGATACAACCGAAGCAGTGGCCGCTGCACCATGAAGTGCAGCGCCAGCCCCAGCAGCAGCGAGACTCCGGCCAGCGCCGCGGCGGCTTCGAGCGCGAAGCGCGAGTAGTCGGCGGTGCTGGTCGTGACGGGCACCGCGCGGGAGGTGAGCACCACCAGACCGAGGCCGTCGGTGTCGCCCGGACCGGTCGTCGAGGCGACCTGGGCCCAGCCCGCCACCGTACGCAGGCTGCCCGTGGCGGTGCCCAGCAGGCTTCCCGCAGCGTCGGCGCCACGCCCCGACTCCATCGCCGCACGGGCCGCCGCCGCGGGTAAACCGCTGCCGGCGGCCGCCGGCGATGCCGCGCCACGGGCTGTGGTGGCGAGCACCGCGCCGCTCGCGTCCAGCACTGCGGCGACGCGTCCGTCGCCATACGTCCTCAGGGCGGGGAGCGTCTCGGAGACCACCAGCAGCCACTGCCGCTGGGTCCGGCTCGATGCCTGGTACTGGTCCTGGTTGGCGTCCTCCTGCTGCGCGGACAGCACGACCCTGGCGAAGTACAGCAGTTGCCGCGCGCCGCCCGACGTCACCAGCCGGGGCCGGATCCTCCCGTGCCCCGACGCCGCCTTGAGGACGTCCGCCCCGGCCAGTGGCACCGGCTTGCCGCCGGTCGCCAGCAGTCTGCCGGTGCGCCGGTCGAGCAGCGCACTCCCGAGAATCGTCTTCCTGGAAGAGGTCAGCGCTTTGAGTGCGGTCGTGGTCGTCGATGTGCTCGTCGCCGGGTAGGCGGCGGCCGTACGGCGCAGCTTGCTCGCCTCGACGTCGATCGTGGTGCGCACCGACACCGCGGTGTCCGCGGCGATCTGCTGCTCGTCGTTCAGCACGGCCTGCGGCACCTGACCGACGTGGACGCCGTCGAGGCCGATCACCGTCAGGGCGGCGACCACCAGCAAAAGCACGACGAGCGAGGCGATCGGCGGGCGCACCCCGCCCAGCATCGGCATGTCGGCGCGACGACGGATACGGCGCCGGCGCGGCGCTCGGGGTGCGGGGGGCAGAAGTCGATCCTTCCTCAACTGGCGCCGAGCGCCTCGGTGTTCGATGGAGCGAACACGCTAGCCCCGTATGATCACATAACCATCACATTTCCGTGAGTCGTGCGTATGAACAGGAGCATCGGGTGATGGTCGGCGCCACGGCACCGTCCGGCACGCGGCATGGCCTCCGCCCGCTCACAGGACGCCGCATACACCCCGTGATGATCTTCAGCGCAGGAACGGGCCACTTGGGCCGGTGACGCAGGATAAGGCCAGGGAGCAGGACGGGCGGTCCAGGCGGTGCCCAGGCCGGCGGTCCACGACCGGCACCAGCTCGCCGCCGACGGCGGTGAACCGGGTACGCAGCTGCGCGTGCCGGTCCGCGATCCCGGACAGCGACCGCTCCAGCTGACTGGTGTCCAGCGGCCGCATCCGCAGCGCCAATGGGAGCATCGGTCGGGAGTTCCAGATCCGCCTGGGAATCCAGCGGCGAGCGGCAGCACACGGTGACCGGTCACGGCGACGGCCGGGACAGCGGCGGCAACCCGCCTACGACGCGGCGGCCGGGCGGCGGGAACGGCACGGCGGCAGTGGAAAGGCGGGATCGACGTCGAACGCGCCGGCCGGCACCAGACAGCCGCCTACGGACTCGCACAGGGCCGCTTGGCAAGAACACCGTAAGAACACCGGCCAGATGAGCCTGCTTGGGGCTTTCGTGGCCCGCTGTTCAAGTTCACGCCGCCGCGGATACATCGATGGCGCATACGCCTAAAGGCGCCACTCCCCCGCGTGAATGACGACTGGAGCCACCACACGTGAACCGCCGTTCCATACAACTCGCGGCCATCCTCGGCACCGCAGTGACCCTCGCCGGAGGCTCCCTCGCCGCGGCGTCGGAGCTGACCAACCATTCCGCAGCGACCGAGAAGGCCGCCGCCAAACACGTCCTTCTGCTGTCCGTCGACGGACTGCACCAGTCCGACCTGGCCTGGTACATCGCACAGCACCCCGGCTCGGCACTGGCCCACCTGGTGCACGGCGGCGTGCAGTACACCAACGCACGTACCACCACGCCCTCCGACTCCTTCCCCGGCATGACCGCCCAGGTCACCGGCGGTGGCCCGGGCATCACCGGCGTGTACTACGACGACACGTACAACCACGCCCTGCTCCCAGCCGGCACCACCGACTGCAGGACCGCCAAGCCCGGCGCCGAGGTGGACCTCACTGAGGACCTCGACAAGAACAAGGCCTCCATCGACGCCGGCCAGGGCCTCAGGGGTCTGCCCGGCAGCATCCTGCAGATGACCGGCAACGCCGCGAGCCTCATCGACGCGAGCAAGCTGCCGGTCGACCCCACTACCTGCAAGCCGGTCTACCCGCACTCCTACCTGCAGGTGAACACCGTCTTCAACGTGGCCCGCAAGGCGCACCTGCGCACCGCCTGGTCGGACAAGCACATCGCCTACGACATCCTCAACGGCCCCTCCGGCGACGGCATCCAGGACCAGTTCTCCCCAGAGATCAACAGCGACGCCAACGGCTACCAGGCCGGTGGCGACTGGACCACCGACAACAAGGCGACCGAGCAGTACGACGGGTACAAGGTCAGGGCCGTCCTGAACGAGATCGACGGCTACGACCACTCCGGCGCCCACAAGGTCGGCACCCCGGCCATCTTCGGCATGAACTTCCAGTCGGTCTCCACCGCCCAGAAGCTCCCCGCCTCCGACGGCCTCAAGGGCGGCTACGTGGCCAAGGGCGTCCCCGGACCGCTGCTGCGGAAGAACCTCGACTTCGTCAACACCGAAGTGGGCGCGATGGTCAAGGAGATCCACGCCAAGGGCCTGGCCTCCAGCACCGACATCATCCTGTCCTCCAAGCACGGCCAGTCGCCGACCGACCCCACGACCCTGACCCGCATCGACGACGGCCCGCTACTCGACGGCCTCAACGCCGCCTGGAAGGCCGCCCACCCGGGCACCGGTTACCTCGTCGCGCACTCCGTCGACGACGACGGCATGCTGCTGTGGCTGAACGACCGCTCCCAGGCGGCCACTTCGTTCGCCAAGAAGTACCTGCTCGCCCAGAGCGGCGAGGGCAACGACATCAACGGCAACGCCAAGGCGTTCACCACCAGCGGTCTGGCCAAGGTGTACGCGGGCAAGGACGCCGCCGCCTACTTCGGCGTCAAGCCCGGTGACGCCCGAGTGCCGGACCTGTTCGGCATCGCCAAGTACGGCGTGGTCTACACCGGCGGTCAGAAGAAGATCGCCGAGCACGGCGGCGCCCACGCCGACGACCTGAACGTTCCGCTCGTGATCTCGGGCGCGGGCACCAAGGCGGGCGTGACCAAGGCCGGCCAGGTCGAAACCGCCCAGATCGCGCCGACCATCCTGACTCTCCTGGGCCTGGACCCGCAGAGTCTGCAGGCCGTGCAGAAGGACCACACCAAGTCGCTGCCGATCCGCTAACCGCCTGCCGACGACCCCGAGCGGGCCGCACGCCGTACGGCGTGCGGC
>NZ_JBEYEY010000045.1:0-19118 GCF_040703635.1 Streptomyces sp. NPDC007189 | reverse complement strand
CCCGTCACGGTGGACACGAACGACAGCTTCGGCTGCTCGTAGGTCAGGCTCTCGGCGACCTTGCGGAAGTCGGCGAGCATCGGCTCCATCAGCGGGGAGTGGAACGCGTGGCTGACCCGCAGAGCGGTGGCCTTGCGGTCCTGGGCCCGGAAGTGCGCCGCCACCTCTTCGACGGCCTCGGCGGTGCCGGCGATCACCACCGCCTGCGGGCCGTTGACTGCGGCCAGGCCCACGCGCACGTCATCGAGGAACGGCCGGACCTCGTTTTCCGACGCCTGCAGCGACACCATCGCACCGCCCGCCGGAAGGGCCTGCATCAGCCGACCGCGCGCCGCCACCAGACGGCAGGCGTCCGCCAGGGACCACACCCCGGCCACATGCGCGGCGGCGATCTCACCGATCGAGTGACCGGCGAGCACGTCGGGCCGTGCGCCCCACGACTCCAGCAGCCGGAACAGGGCCACTTCCAGGGCGAACAGCGCGGGCTGCGCGTACTCCGTGCGGTTCAGCACCTCCTGGTCCTCGCCGAACACGATCTCCCGCAGCGGACGCGGCAGTTCGGTGTCGAGGTGAGCGCAGGCCGCGTCGAAGGCGTCCGCGAAGACCGGGTACGCCTCGTACAACTCCCGGCCCATGCCCAGGCGCTGGGACCCCTGGCCCGCGAAGAGGAACGCGGTGCGCACATCACGCCGGGCCGAGCCCGTCGCCGCGTTCACCGCCTCCTCACCCGCAGCGACCGCCCGCAGCGCCCGCACCAGATCCTCCCGGCCCGCACCCCACACCACGGCCCGGTGCTCGAACAACGACCGCGACCGCACCAGCGACGACGCCACTCCAGCGACCGCCAGGCTCTCGTCGCCGGTGACGAACTCCGCCAGCCGCCCCGCCTGATCCCGTAGCGCAGCGGCCGTACGACCCGAAACGACCCACGGGATCAGGCCACCGGCGTCACCCGTGACCTCCTCGGGCACCTCCTCGACCGGCGGCTCCGCCAGCACCACGTGCGCGTTCGTGCCGCTGAGCCCGAAGGAGGACACGCCCGCTCGGCGGGTCCGGCCCTCGGTGCGCGGCCACTTGGCGTGGTCGTCAAGGAGTTCCACCGCACCGGCGGACCAGTCCACGTGCGAGGACGGCTGCTCGGCGTGCAGCGTGCGCGGCAGCACACCGTGCTGCAACGCCAGCACCATCTTGATCACACCCGCCACACCCGCGGCAGCCTGCGTGTGACCGATGTTCGACTTCACCGAACCCAGCCACACCGGCCGCTCACGATCCTGGCCGTACGTCGCCAGGATCGCCTGCGCCTCGATCGGGTCACCCAACGACGTGCCCGTGCCATGCGCCTCCACCGCAT
Organism: Streptomyces sp. NPDC007189; assembly: GCF_040703635.1. Lineage (NCBI taxonomy): Bacteria > Bacillati > Actinomycetota > Actinomycetes > Kitasatosporales > Streptomycetaceae > Streptomyces > Streptomyces sp. NPDC007189. Next base: position 17,764 of record NZ_JBEYEY010000045.1, on the reverse strand, counting down.
CCACATCCGACGGCCTCAGCCCCGCCGACGCCAGCGCCTGCCGGATCACCCGCTGCTGCGACGGACCGTTCGGCGCCGTCAGACCATTGGACGCACCGTCCTGGTTCACCGCACTGCCGGCCACCACCGCCAGCACCCGGCGCCCCGACGCCCGCGCATCCGACAACCGCTCCACCAGCACCAGACCAGCACCCTCGGAGAACCCGGCACCATCCGCCGCGTCCGAGAACGCCTTGCACCGGCCATCCGACGCCAGACCCCGCTGCCGCGAGAAGTCCAGGAACAGACCCGGAGTCGACATCACCGTCACACCACCGGCCAGCGCCAGGTCGCACTCCCCCGCCCGCAGCGCCTGCACGGCGAGGTGGAGGGCGACCAGGGCGGCGGAGCAGGCGGTGTCGACGGTGACCGCGGGGCCTTCCAGGCCGAGCACGTAGGAGACGCGGCCGGAGACGATGCTCGCGGCGTTGCCGGTGCCGAGGTGGCCGCCGACGTCCTCGCCGGAGGCGACGAGGAGCGGGGTGTAGTCGTTGCCGTTGGTGCCGGCGAAGACGCCGGTGCGGGAGCCGCGCAGAGTCGTCGGGTCGATCCCGGCGCGTTCGAACGCCTCCCAGGCCAACTCCAGCAGCAGCCGCTGCTGGGGGTCCATCGCCAGCGCCTCGCGCGGGGAGACGCCGAAGAAGCCGGGGTCGAAGCCGGCCATGTCCCGCAGGAATCCGCCTTCGCGGGCGGTGCAGGTGCCGGGGTGGTCGGGGTCGGGGTGGTAGAGGTTGTCGACGTCCCAGCCGCGGTCCGCCGGGAACGGTGCGATGGCGTCGGTGCCGTCGGCGAGCAGCCGCCAGAACTCCTCCGGGGAGTCGGCGCCGCCGGGGAAGCGGCAGCTCATCGCGGTGATGACGATCGGGTCGTCGCCGGTCGCGGTCGAGGTGGCGGCGGGGCCCGCCGGGGCGGGCAGCCGGTCGTCGCCGCCCGTGGTGTCGCCGAGTTCGGCGAGCAGCATGCGGGCGAGGTCGGCGCAGTTGGGGTGGTCGAAGACCAGGGTGGCGGGCAGGCGCAGCCCGGTGATCCTGTTCATGCCGTTGCGGAGTTCGACGGCGCTCAGCGAGTCGAAGCCGAGGTCGCTGAAGGCGCGGGTCGGCTCGACGGCCTGCGGTCCGGGATAGCCGAGGACGGTGGCGACGTAGCCGCGGACGACGTCGAGGACGGCGTCGGCGCGTTCGGCGCCGGTCAGTCCGGCCAGGTGGCGGACGAGCGCGGGCCGGTCCCCGTCGGTGGCGTCCGCGCCGAAGGCGTCGGCCGCGTTCTGCCCGGACGCGGTGCCGTGCGCGGGGGCGAGGCCGCGCTGGGCGTCGGGCAGGTCGCGCAGCAGGGCGCTGGGGCGGGAGCCGGTGAAGGCGGGTGCGAAGCGTTCCCAGCCGATGTCGGTGACCGCGAGGTAGGTCTCGCCGTGGTCGAGTGCCTGCTGCAGTGCCTGGCAGGCCAGTTCGGGCTGCATGTCGTAGACGCCGTAGCGGCGCAGGCGTTCGCCGACGGCGCCCTCGCCCATGCCGCCGTCGGCCCAGTGGCCCCAGGCGACGGCGGTGGCGGGCAGGCCCTCTGCGCGGCGCCGGGCGGCGAGCGCGTCGAGGAAGGCGTTGCCGGGGGCGTAGTTGCCCAGGCCGGGGCCGCTGATGGTGCCGGACGTCGAGGAGAACAGGACGAACGCGGACAGATCCAGGCCGGCGGTCAGTTCGTGCAGGTGGACGGCGGCAGTGGCCTTGGTGCGCAGCACCGGGTCCATGCGGCCGGCGTCGAGGGCGTCGATGACGCCGTCGTCGAGGTGCCCGGCGACGTGCAGCACCGCGTCGAGCGGCTGGTCCTCGGGGATCGTGTCGAGCAGGGCGCGCAGGGCGTCCCGGTCGGTGACGTCGCAGGCGGCGATGGTGACGCGGCCGGCGCCGAGGGCGGTCAGTTCGTCGCGCAGCTCGGCCGCTCCGGGCGCGTCGGCGCCGCGGCGGCTGGTGAGCAGCAGGTGGTCGGCGCCGAGGGAGGCGAGCCAGCGGGAGACGTGTCCGCCGACCGCGCCGGTGCCGCCGGTGACGAGGACGGTGCCGCGCGGGCGCCACGGCTCGCCGGGCGGGGTGGCGCCGGCGAGCGGGGCGCGGTGCAGTCGTCGGCCGTAGGTGCCGGAGGCGCGTACGGCGGTCTGGTCCTCGCCGTCGGGGCGGGCGAGCAGCGCGCACAGCCGGTCACCGGCGCGCCGGTCGAGGTCGGCGGGCAGGTCGATCAGGCCGCCCCAGCGGTCGGAGTGTTCGAGGGCGGCGACCCGGCCGAGGCCCCAGACCAGGGCCTGGGGTGCGCTGAGGACGTGCTCCGCGCCGGTGACGGCGACGGCGCCGCGGGTGGCGCACCACAGGGGTGCGGTGATCCCGAGGTCGCCGAGCGCCTGGAGCAGGGCGAGGGTGCCGGCGAGGCCGGCGGGCACGGACGGGTGGTCGCGGTGCGGGGTCTCGTCGAGCGCGAGGAGCGACAGGACGCCGCCCAGGTCGTCCGCGGTGAGGGCGTCTCGGTCGCCGGTGCCGGTGAGGGCGTCGGTGAGCAGGGCGGCCAGGCCCGTGCGGTCGCTGCCGGGGGCGGCGCCGTCGACGGTGACGACGCGTACGGGGACGCCGTGGCCGGTGAGGGCCTGCCGGGTGGCGTCGGCCAGCGGGTGACCGGCGGCGGGCACGGCGAGGAGCCAGGTGCCGGCCGGGGGTGCGCCCGCGGTGTCCTGGGTGAGCGGGGTCCAGCCGACGGTGTAGCGCCAGCCGTCGACGGTGGACTGCACCCTGCTGTTGCGCCGCCAGGCGGACAGCGCGGGCAGCACCTCGCGCAGCGGGGTGTCGCCGCCGAGGTCGAGGGTGGCGGTGAGGGCCTGGAGGTCCTGTTCCTCCACGGTCCGCCAGAAGCGGCTCTCCACCTCGTCGGTGGCGCCGGCGTCGGGGCCGGCGGCGGTGTCGGCGAGGTCGTCCCGCAGTTCGGGCCAGAACCGCGTCCGCTGGAAGGCGTAGGTGGGCAGGTCGACGCGGCGGGCGCCGGTGCCGGCGAAGACGCTGTGCCAGTCGACGTGGACGCCCTGCGTGTAGGCCTCGGCGAGGGAGGTCAGGAACCGGTCGTGGCCGCCCTGGTCGCGGCGCAGGGTGCCGAGGACGACGGCGTCGGCGGCGGCGTCCTCGATGGTCTCGCGCAGCCCGAACGCGACGACGGGGTGCGGGGACACCTCGATGAAAGCGCGGTGGCCGGCCGCGAGGAGGCCGCGCACGGCGTCCTCGAAGCGGACGGTCTCGCGCAGGTTGGTGTACCAGTAGGCGGCGTCGAGGACGGTGTCGTCGTCGAGCCAGTCGCCGGTCACCGAGGACCGGAAGGGGATGTCGGCGGGGCGGGGCTCGAGCCCGGTGAGCGCGTCGAGGATCCGGCCGCGCAGGGGTTCGACGTGCGTGGAGTGGCTGCCGTAGTCGACGGCGACCTTGCGGGCCTGGACGCCTTCGCCGGTCAGTTCGGCGAACAGTTCGTCCAGGGCGTCGGCGGCGCCGGAGACGACGACCGAGCCGGGGCCGTTGACGGCGGCCACGGCGAGCCGGTCGCCGAAGCGCTCCAGCCGCGGGCGCACCTGGTCGGCGGGGAGCGGCACGGACATCATGCCGCCGTCACCGGCGATCGCGGTGATCGCCTTGCTGCGCAGGGCGGCCACGCGGGCGCCGTCCTGAAGGGACAGCGCGCCGGCGACGACGGCCGCGGCGATCTCGCCCTGGCTGTGTCCGACGACCGCGGCGGGTTCGACGCCGTGCGCGCGCCACAGGTGGGCGAGGGAGACCATGACGGCCCACAGGACAGGCTGGACGACGTCCACCCGGTCGAGGTCGGGCGCGTCCGGCCCGCCGCGCAGGGCGGCGGTCAGCGACCAGTCCACCCAGGGGGCGAGGGCTTCCTCGCACTCGGCGATCCGGCGGGCGAACTCCGGTGCGGTGCCGAGGAGTTCGCGGCCCATGCCGGGCCACTGGGCGCCCTGGCCGGGGAAGACGAGGACGGGTCCGGTGCCGCGCCGGTCGACGCCGCGGACGACGTCGCTGACCATGCGGTCCTCGGCGAGGTCGCGCAGGCCGCGCTCCAGGCCGTCGAGGTCGGCGGCGAGGACGACGGCGCGGTGCTCGAACGCGGTGCGCGTGGTGGCCAGCGAGAGCGCCAGGTCGGCGAGGCCGGCGCCGGGGTGTTCGCGCAGGTGCGCGAGGAGCCGGCCGGCCTGCGCGCGCAGCCCCTCGGAGGTGCGGGCGGACAGCGGCGCGGGGACGAGCGGCAGCTGCGCGGCGCGCTCGGCGTCGTCGCCCTGGCCGGTCTCGTGCGCACGGCTCCCGGCGGTGTCGTCGGGGGCCTGCTGGAGGATGACGTGCGCGTTGGTGCCGCTCATGCCGAAGGAGGAGACGCCGGCACGGCGCGGGCGGCCCGTCCCGGGCCACGGCACGGCCTCCTCCAGCAGCCGTACGGTACCCGCGGACCAGTCGACCTCGGGGGTCGGCGTCTCGGCGTACAGGGTGGCCGGGAGGACGCCGTGACGCAGGGCCATGACCATCTTGATGACGCCGCCGACACCGGCCGCCGCCTGCGCGTGGCCGATGTTGGACTTCAGCGAGCCGAGCCACAGCGGCCGGTCCGCGGGCCGGTCCTGGCCGTAGACGGCGATCAGGGCCTGCGCCTCGATCGGGTCGCCGAGGGTGGTGCCGGTGCCGTGGGCCTCGACGGCGTCGACGTCGGCCGGGGCGAGGCCGCCGGCGGCCAGGGCGGCGCGGATGACGCGCTGCTGGGAGGGGCCGTTGGGCGCGGTCAGGCCGTTGGAGGCGCCGTCCTGGTTGAGGGCGCTGCCCTGGACGACGGCGAGGACCGGGTGGCCGTGGCGCCGGGCGTCGGAGAGCCGTTCGAGGACGACCATGCCGACGCCCTCGGCCCAGCTGGCGCCGTCGGCGTCCGCGGAGAACGGCTTGCAGCGGCCGTCCTCGGCGAGCGCGCGCTGCCGGCTGAACTCGATGAGCGAGCCCGGCGTCGACATCACGGTGACACCGCCCGCGAGCGCCAGGTCGCACTCGCCCTGGCGCAGGGACTGCACGGCGAGGTGCAGGGCGACGAGGGAGGAGGAGCAGGCGGTGTCGACGGAGAGCGCCGGTCCCTCGAGGCCGAGGGCGTAGGCGATGCGGCCGGACAGGACGCTCGGCGAGTTGCCGGTGCCGATGTACCCCTCGAAGCTGTCCTTCGCGGCGCCGAGGATGCCGACGTAGTCCTGGTAGGTGACGCCGGCGAAGACGCCGGTGAGGCTGCCGCGCCGGGACGCCGGGTCGATGCCGGCCCGCTCCAGCGCCTCCCAGGAGGTCTCCAGCAGCAGCCGCTGCTGCGGGTCCATCGCCAGCGCCTCACGCGGGGAGATGCCGAAGAAGCCGGGGTCGAAGTGGCTCGCGTTGTGCAGGAAGCCGCCTTCGCGGGCGTAGCAGGTGCCCGGGTTGTCGGGGTCCGGGTGGTACAGCTTCGCCAGGTCCCAGCCGCGGTCGGTGGGGAACGGCGAGATGCCGTCGCCCCGGTTGACCACCAGCTCCCACAGCTCCTCCGGGCTGGTGATGCCGCCCGGGTAGCGGCAGGCCATGCCGACCACGACGACCGGGTCGTCGTCCAGGCGGGCGCGGGCGGCGACGGGCGCCTCCAAGTCGGTTGCCGTGCCGAAGAGTTCGGTGTCGAGGTGCGCGGCGAGCGCGAGGGGGGTGGGGTGGTCGAAGACGAGGGTGGCGGGCAGCAGGACGCCGAGGTCGGCGCTGAGCCGGTTGCGCAGTTCGACGGCGGTGATGGAGGCGAACCCGAGGTCCTTGAAGACCCGGCCGGGTTCCACCTCGTCGACGTCGGCGTAGTTCAGGACGGCGGCCGCGGTGCGGCGGACGAGGTCCAGCAGGACGCGCTGCCGTTCGGCGGCGGAACGGCCGTCGAGCCGGTCCACGAGCCCCGTGCCCTGAGCCGCGTCCCCGGAGTCGTCGGCGGCGCGACGGCGCCGCGCACGGGCGGGAGCGGTGGTGGGCGCGGAGTCCGTACGGCCGGGGCTCTCCGCCGGGGCCTGCTCGGCGACGGCGGCGGGGCGCAGCCGCAGGGAGTCGACGGTGAGGACGGGCCGGCCGGAGGTGTCGGCGGCGAGCAGGGTCAGCGTGTTCTCGCCGGACCGGGTGAGCCGCACCCGCAGGGTGCCGGCGCCGTCGGCGTGGAGGGTGGCGCGCTGCCACGCGAACAGCAGCAGTCCGTCGTCGAGCCCGGCGGGCAGGCCGAGTCCGAGGGGCTGCAGGGCCGCGTCGAGCAGCGCCGGGTGCAGGCCGAACCGCCGCGCGCTGTCCCGCTCCCCGTCGGGGAGGGAGACCTCGGCGTACACGTCGTCGCCGTGCCGCCATACGGCGCTCAGCGCGCGGAACGCCGGGCCGTACACCGGGCCGGCGCCGGCGGCGAGACGGTCGTAGAGGTCGCCGATCTCGACGGGTTCGGCACCGGCGGGGGGCCACTCGGCGAGCGGCGTGTCCGTCTGCGCGGTGGTGGTGCCGGCGGGCGCGAGCAGCCCCTCGGCGTGGCGCGTCCAGACGGTCCGGTCGTCCGGCGTGTCGTCAGCACCGGAGTAGACGGCGACGGGCCGGGTGCCGCGTGCGTCGGGTTCGCCGACGCGGACCTGGAGGCGGACCGCGCCGCGCTCGGGCACGGTCAGCGGCGCCTGCAAGGTGAGGTCGCGCACCTCGTCGCAGCCCACCTGGTCGCCCGCGTGGACGGCGAGTTCCAGGAAGGCGGTGCTGGGCACGACGGCGTGGCCGCCGAGCCGGTGGTCAGCCAGCCACGGCTGGGACCGCAGCGACAGCCGTCCGGTGAGGACGACCGCGTCGCTGTCCGCGGCCCGCACGGCGGCCGCGAGCAGCGGGTGGCCGGTGGCGTCGAGCCCCAGCGCCGAGGCGTCACCGGAACCGGCGGGCACCTCAAGCCAGTAGCGGCGGCGCTGGAAGGCGTAGGTGGGCAGCGCGGTCCGCGGCGCCCGGGCCAGGGCGGGCAGGACGGCCGTCCAGTCGACGTCCGCGCCATGGGTGAACAGCGCGGAGGCGGCCTCCAGCAGGGCGCGCGGCTCGGGACGGTCGTCGCGCAGCGCGGGCACGTGCAGGGCTTCGGCCAGGTCCGGGCAGGACGCGGCCAGGGTGGCCAGGGTGGAGTCGGGGCCGAGTTCCAGGCAGCGGGTGACGTGCTGGGCGGCGAGCGCGGTCACCCCGTCGGCGAAGCGCACCGCGTCCCTGACGTGCCGCACCCAGTACTCGGCGGAGGTCAGTTCCTCGGTGGTGGCGGGCGCCCCGGTGACGTCGGAGACGACGGGGATCCGGGGCGCGGCGTACGACAGGGTCTCGGCGACGGCACGGAAGTCGGCGAGGACCGGTTCCATCAGCGGGGAGTGGAAGGCGTGGCTGACGCGCAGCCGCCGGGTGCGCCGGCCGAGCGCCTCGACGGCGGCGGCGACCTCCCGCACCGCGTCCTCGGTGCCGGACACCACGAGGGAGAGCGGCCCGTTGACGGCGGCGATGCCGGCCTCGGCCTCACGGCCGGCGAGCAGCGGCAGGACCTCCTCCTCCGATGCCTGCAGCGACACCATCGCCCCGCCGACGGGGAGGGCCTGCATCAGCCGGCCGCGCGCGGCGACGAGCCGGCACGCGTCCGCCAGCGACCACACCCCGGCCACATGCGCGGCGGCCAGCTCACCGATGGAGTGCCCCAGCAGCACGTCCGGGCGCACACCCCACGACTCCAGCAGCCGGAACAGGGCCACTTCGAAGGCGAAGAGGGCGGGCTGCGCGAACTCGGTGCGGTTCAGGGTCTCCTGGTCCTCGCCGAACACGACCTCACGCAGCGGGCGCGGCAGTTCGGTGTCCAGGTGAGCGCAGGCCGCGTCGAAGGCGTCCGCGAAGACCGGATAGGTCTCGTACAACTCACGGCCCATACCGACGCGTTGCGAGCCCTGACCGGCGAACAGGAAGGCGGTGCGGCCATCGGTGAGCGCCGAGCCGACGACGGCGCCGGCCGCCGCCTCGTCCCCGGCGACCGCGCGCAGTCCGCGCAGGAGTTCGTCGCGGTCGGCGCCGAGGACGACGGCTCGGTGTTCGAACACCGAGCGGGTGCGGACGAGGGACGCGGCGACCTCGATCTCGGCGGTGCCGGGGCGCGCCTCGACGAAACCGGCCAGCTGCTCGGCCTGGGCGCGCAGCGCGGCGCGGGTACGGCCGGACACGAGCCAGGGCAGCAGGGGCGGCTCGGGGGTGATGGCGAAGGACTCGTCGGCCGGTGCGGGTTCCGGCTGCTCCAGGACCACGTGGGCGTTGGTGCCGGACACGCCGAACGCGGACACACCGGCGCGGCGGGGACGACCCTCGGACTGCGGCCAGTCGGTGTTCTCCGTCAGCAGGGCGACGTCACCGGCCGACCAGTCGACGTGCGAGGACGGCTCGTCCACGTGCAGGGTGCGCGGCAGCACTCCGTGCCGCAGGGCGAGCACCATCTTGATGACACCGGCGACACCGGCGGCGGCCTGCGTGTGCCCGATGTTCGACTTCAACGAGCCGAGGTACAGCGGTCGTTCGCGGTCCTGGCCGTACGTGGCGAGCAGGGCTTGCGCTTCGATCGGGTCGCCGAGCGTCGTGCCGGTGCCGTGGGCCTCGACGGCGTCCACGTCGGCCGGGGTCAGGCCCGCCGACGCCAGGGCGGCGCGGATGACGCGCTGCTGGGCGGGCCCGTTGGGCGCGGTGAGCCCGTTGGACGCGCCGTCCTGGTTGACGGCCGAACCGGCGATCACCGCCAGCACGTCGTGCCCGTTGCGACGGGCGTCGGACAGCCGTTCGACGACGAGGACGCCGACACCCTCGGCCCAGCCGGTGCCGTCGGCATCGTCGGAGAACGCCTTGCACCGGCCGTCCGCCGCGAGCCCGCCCTGCGCGCTGAACTCGACGAAGGCGCCCGGGTCGGCGAGCACCGTGACGCCGCCCACCAGGGCGAGGTCGCACTCGCCGGACCGCAGGGACTGCGCGGCGAGGTGCAGCGCGACGAGGGAGGACGAGCAGGCGGTGTCGACGGTGACGGCCGGCCCCTCGAAGCCGAAGGTGTAGGCGACACGGCCGGAGACCACGCTGCCGGCGACACCGGTCAGCAGCTGTCCGTCGAGCCCCTCGGGCACCTCGCGCAGTCCGGCGCCGTAGCCGGAGCTGCCGGCGCCGACGAACACGCCGGTACGGCTGCCGTGCAGCGAGTCCGGCCGGATGGCGGCGTGCTCCAGCGCCTCCCAGGACGCCTCCAGCAGCAGCCGCTGCTGCGGGTCGACGGCGAGGGCCTCGCGGGGCGAGATGCCGAAGAAGCCGGGGTCGAACTGCGCGGCGTCAGCGAGGAAACCGCCGGCGCGGGTGTGGCTGCGGCCTCGGCGGCCACCGTCACCATCGCCGCCACCGTCACCGTCGGTGTCGCTTCCGCCGCCGGTGGAGCCGTAGAGCGCGTCGAGGTCCCAGCCGCGGTCGGTGGGGAACTCCGAGATCGCGTCCGTTCCCTCGACGACCAGGCGCCACAGGTCGTCCGGGCCGCTCACACCGCCGGGCAGGCGGCAGGCCATGCCGACGATGACCACCGGGTCGTCCGTGGTCGAGGTGGCGGCGACGGGCAGCCGTCCGGCTTCCTGCGTGCCGTGGTCGTCAGCGAACAGTTCCCGATGCAGCAGGCGGGCGAGGGCGGCCGGGGTCGGGTGGTCGAAGACGAGGGTGCTGGGCAGCTTCAGACCGGTCTCGGCGGAGAGCCGGTTGCGCAGCTCGACAGCGGTCAGGGAGTCGAAGCCGAGGTCGCGGAAGGACCGGGTGGCCTCCACCGCACCGACGCCGGTGTGCCCGAGCACGGCGGCGGCAGCGCCGCGCACCAACTCCAGTAGCTCACGGTCGAGTTCGGGGCCCGACAGGCCGGCGAACCGGTCACGCAGGTCCGAACCGTCCGTGTCGCCGGCACCGGTGCCCGAGATCTCGGCGGTGGCCGCCTGTGCCTCGGGTACGCCGGTCAGCAGGGCGCTGGGACGCACGCTGGTGTACGCCGGGGTGAACCGGGCCCAGTCCACATCCGCGACCACGACCACCGGTTCGGCACCGGACACGACCCGGCCCAGCGCCCGCACCGCACGCGCCGGCTCCAACGCCACCAGACCCCGCCGCCGCAACGCCTCCACAGCCTCCACGCCGGCCGCCATACCGCTCTCAGCCCACGGCCCCCACGCCACCGACGTACCCGCAAGCCCACGCGCACGACGCGCCTGCACCAGCCCGTCCAGGAAGGCATTGGCCGCCGCATAACCGGCCTGACCACCACTGCCCCACACACCGGCGATGGAAGAGAACACCACGAACGCGTCAAGCGCCCGCTCCCCCAACGCAGCGTCGAGGTTCACGGCACCGGTCACCTTGCCCGCCCACACCTCGGCAAGCTCCTCGGCCGTCATCTCCTCCAGCGGCACATTCACCACCGCACCGGCCGCGTGCACGACCGCATCCACCGGATACTCGGCGAGAAGAGCCTCCACCGCTTGGCGGTCGGCCACATCGCAGGCGGTGATCGTCACCCGCGCGCCGGTGGCCGCCAGCTCATCCCGCAACTCAGCGGCGCCCGGGGCATCGAGGCCACGGCGGCTGACGAGCAGCAGGTGCTCGGCACCATTCTCGGCAGCCCAGCGGGCCACGTGGGCGCCCAACGCGCCCGTACCCCCGGTGATCAGGATCGCGCCACGCGGCCGCCACACAGCCGCATCCGCGGCAGCCGCGGGCACCCGCTCCAGCCGGCGCCCGAACACCCCCGACGCCCGCACCGCCACCTGATCCTCATCACCCACACCAGCCAACACCGCCGCGAGACGGCCCGCCGTACGGCCGTCGACCAGCGAGGGCAGGTCGATCAGGCCGCCCCAGCGACCGGACGCCTCCAGCGCGGCCACACGGCCCAGGCCCCAGACGGCGGCCTGTACGGCGTCCACGGCACCGTCGGACCGGCCCACCGACACAGCGGCACGGGTCACCACCCACAGCGGTGCCGTCACGTCGGCGTCGTCCAGAGCTTGGACAAGGGTGAGGCAGGCCGAGACGGCCAAGGGGGCAGCGTCGCCCCGGCCTTCGTTCGTGAGGGACAGCAGGGACACCACGCCCGCGACCGGTCCGACATCTTCGAGGCGCGCGGCCAGCTCGGCACGGTCCGCACCGGTCTCGTGCGTCAGTCGCTCCACCTCGGCGCCGCGGGCGGTGAGCGCGTCGATCACCGACTGCGCCCAGGTCTCATCGGCGTGTGCGGCCGGCTCGATCACCAGCCAGCGCCCGGGGAGGGTGGCGGAGGCGGGGACGTCGGCGAGGGGCCGCCAGTCGATGCGGTACCGCAGGGCGTCCAGGTCGGCCTCTTCGCGGCTCCGGCGGCGCCAGGAGGTCAGGGCGGGCAGCACCGCGCCCACGACATCCCGCTCCAGGTCCAACTCCCCCGCCAGCGACTCCAGATCCTCCCGCTCGACCGCCTCCCAGAACCGGGCGTCGATCTCGCCACCCGTTCCGACGGCGGCCTTCGGCTGCGCGGGAGCCGGCCAGTACGTCTCGTGCTGGAAGGCGTACGTCGGCAGCTCCACCGGCTCCACGGCCGGGAACGCCCGCGACCAGTCGACCTCGGCGCCGCGGGTGAACGCGGCGGCCACCGCTGACACCACGGACACGGCTTCCGAACGGTCCTTGCGCAGTACCGGGACGAACAGCTTTCCGTCCTCGACACAGTCCTGACCGAGCGCCGTGAGGGCGCCGTCGGGGCCGAGTTCCAGGAAGCGTGCGGTGGCGTGCTCGTCGGCCAGCGTGCGCAGGGCGTCGGCGTAGCGGACGGTACGGCGGACGTGGTCGACCCAGTACTCCGGGGAGGTCAGCTCCTCGACTGTGGCGGACACACCGGTCACCGTGGAGACGATGGGCAGCTTGGGACGATCGTACGACAGGCTCCGCGCGACCTCGCGGAAGTCGGCGAGCATCGGCTCCATGAGCGGGGAGTGGAAGGCGTGGCTCACGCGCAGAGCGGTGACCTTGCGGCCCTGGGCACGGAAGCGCTCGGCGATCTCTTCGACAGCCTCTGCGGCACCCGAAATCACCACCGCCTGCGGGCCGTTGACCGCCGCTATGCCCACCTGCTCACCGAGCAGCGGCAGCACCTCGTCCTCCGAGGCCTGCACCGCCACCATCGCACCCCCTGCCGGGAGCGCCTGCATCAACCGCCCGCGCGCTGCTACCAGGCGGCACGCATCGGCCAGCGACCACACACCAGCCACATGCGCGGCCGCGATCTCGCCGATCGAGTGACCGGCCAGAACGTCCGGGCGCACACCCCACGACTCCAGCAGCCGGAACAGGGCGACTTCCAAGGCGAACAGCGCGGGCTGCGCGTACTCGGTCCGGTTCAGCGCCTCGGCATCCTCGCCGAACACCATCTCCCGCAGCGGGCGCGGCAGTTCGGTGTCCAGGTGAGCGCACACAGCGTCGAAGGCGTCCGCGAAGACGGGGTACTCGTCATACAACTCCCGGCCCATGCCCAGGCGTTGCGATCCCTGACCGGCGAACAGGAAGGCCGTACGACCGCCCTCACCGACGTCACCGATCACCGCACCCACGCCGGCCGACTCACCGGCGGCAACGGACCGCAGGCCGCTCAGCAACTCCTCCCGGTCGGCACCCCACACCACGGCCCGGTGCTCGAACACCGACCGCGACCGCACCAGCGCCGCACCCACCGCAACCGGCGACACCCCGGCCCGCTCGGACACGAACTCCGCCAGCCGTCCGGCCTGCGCCCGCAGAGCCTCACGGCTGCGCCCGGACACCACCCACGGCACCAACGACGGCACCGGACCGGTCTCAACGACCGTGCGCTCCTCACCCACGGGCTGTTCGAGGACGACGTGGGCGTTGGTGCCACTCACGCCGAAGGCCGAGACGGCGGCGCGGCGCGGTCGGTCACCGTCGAGCGACCACTCCTGGTCGTCGGTGAGCAGTTCGACGGCGCCGGCCGACCAGTCGACCCGGGACGACGGCTCCTCCGCATGCAGCGTGCGCGGTAGCACCCCGTGCTGCATCGCCAGGACCATCTTGATGACGCCGGCGACACCGGCGGCGGCCTGCGTGTGACCGATGTTCGACTTCACCGAGCCCAGCCACAACGGCCGTTCACGGTCCTGGCCGTACGTCGCGATGAGCGCCTGCGCTTCGATGGGATCGCCCAGGGAGGTGCCGGTGCCGTGCGCCTCGACCGCGTCGACGTCCGACGGCTTGAGCCCGGCGCTCGCGAGGGCCGCCCGGATGACGCGCTGCTGCGAGGGACCGTTGGGCGCGGTGAGCCCGTTCGAAGCGCCGTCCTGGTTGACCGCGCTGCCCCGGACCACCGCCAGCACCCGGTGCCCGTTGCTGCGCGCGTCGGAGAGCCGCTCCACGACAAGGACACCGACGCCCTCGCCCCAGCCGGTGCCGTCCGCACCCTGAGCGAACGCCTTGCACCGACCATCCACCGCGAGCCCCCGCTGCCGGGAGAACTCCACGAACGCACCCGGCGTCGACATCACCGTCACACCGCCCGCGAGCGCCAAGTCGCACTCACCCGCACGCAGCGCCTGCACCGCCAGATGCAACGCCACCAGCGACGACGAACACGCCGTGTCCACCGTCACCGCCGGACCCTCAAGCCCCAGCACATACGACACCCGGCCCGACAGCACCGACGCCGCGTTCCCCGTGCCCACATGGCCCTCGAAGTCCTCACCCGAGGCCAGCAGCACACCCGTGTAGTCCTGACCATTCGTACCGGCGAAGACACCGGTACGGCTCCCCCGCAGACCACCCGGAGCGATACCCGCCCGCTCCAACGCCTCCCATGACGTCTCCAACAAAAGCCGCTGCTGCGGATCCGCCGCCAACGCCTCCCGCGGACTCATCCCGAAGAAGCCGGCATCGAAGCGGCCCGCGCCGTCGAGGAAGGCGCCCACGTCGACCATGGTGGTTCCCGGTCGGGTGCCCTCCGGGTCGTACAGGGCGGACAGGTCCCAGCCGCGTTCGGCCGGGAAGGGGCCCACCGCGTCACCGCCCTCCGAGAGCAGCCGCCACAACCCCTCCGGGTCACTCACCCCACCCGGGAAACGGCACGCCATCCCCACGATCACCACCGGATCGTCCGAGACCGCCACGGCCGCCGTGGACGACGGCTCCGCGTCCACCCCCTCCCCCAGCAGCTGCTCGCGCAAATACCGCGCCAGCGCCACCGGCGTCGGATAGTCGAACACCACGGTCGCGGCGAGGCCGGAGACGCCCGTCAGGGTGACGAGGGTATTGCGCAGTTCGACAGCGGTCAGGGAGTCGATGCCCAGGTCGCGGAAGGCGCGCTCGGCGGTGACGGACTCGGGGTTCGAATAGCCGAGGACGGCGGCGGCGCAGGACTGGACGGTCTCCAGCAGGACGCGGTCCTGTTCGGCGGGGGTGAGTCCGGTCAGCCGGCCGAGGAGACCGGCGCGGTCGTCGGGGCCGGTGCGCTCGGACACGGCACCCGTGCCCTCGAAGGCCGCCCGTGCTTCCGGCAGGGACGCGATGAGCGGGCTGGGGCGTGTCGTGGTGAACGCCGGGGCGAAGTCGGCCCAGTTGAGGTCGGCGACGACGACGGAGGGCGCCGGGTGGGCGGCCGTACGGGCGAGGACGTCCAGGGCGGTGTCGCCGGTGAGTGGGAGGACTCCGCCGCGCCGCATGCGGGCGACGGAGGCGGTGTCGTCGGCCATGCCGCCGTCGGCCCACGGGCCCCAGGCGATGGAGGTGGCGGTCAGTCCGGCCGCGCGGCGGCGCTCGGCGAGCGCGTCGAGGAAGGCGTTGGCCGCCGCGTAGTTGCCCTGGCCGGCCGCGCCGACGCTGCCGGCGAAGGAGGAGAAGAGGACGAAGGCATCCAGGTCCAGGTCGCGGGTCAGCTCGTCCAGGTGCAGCGCGCCCAGCGCCTTGGTGCGCAGGACGCCGGCGAACCGCTCCGGGGACAGGGCGTCGATCACGCCGTCGTCCAGGACGCCCGCCGTGTGAACCACAGCATCAACCGGGTGCTCGGCAAGGAGGGCGGCCAGAGCCTCGCGGTCCGCCACGTCGCAGGCGGTGACGGTCACGCGCGCACCGGCAGCCTGCAGTTCGTCCCGCAGGCCGGCCGCGCCCGGCGCGTCCATGCCGCGCCGGCTCACCAGCACTACGTGCTCGGCACCCTGCTCCGCGGCCCAGCGGGCCACCCGCGCGCCCAGCGCGCCCGTGCCGCCGGTGATGAGCACCGTCCCGCGCGGCTGCCACGCGGCGGCCTCGGCGGCCGGGGTGACGCGTTCGAGGCGGCGGCCGAAGACGCCCGAGGGGCGGACGGCGACCTGGTCCTCGTCGGCGGCGCCGCCGGCCAGCACGGAGACGAGCCGCTGCGCGGCGCGACGGTCGAGGGTGTCGGGCAGGTCGATCACACCGCCCCACCGGTCCGGGTACTCCAACGCGGCCACCCGGCCCAGACCCCACACCGCACCCTGCACCGGATCCGGAGCACCGTCCGAACGGCCCACCGACACCGCACCCCGCGTCAGCACCCACACCCGGCCGCCCACACCGGCGTCCCCGCACGCCTGCAGCAGCGTGGCGACGGTTCCGCAGACCTGGGCCGCATCGGCGTCGGTCGTGGGCGTGACGAGGACGACGCCCGAGACGCCGGCGGCGGCCCGGTTCGTCAACTCGGCGGTGAACGCGGCGCGTTCGGGCGTGGCCGGGAGTTCGAGGACGGTGGTTTCGGCTCCGCGCGCGGAAAGGGCCGTCCGCAGGGTGCCGGTGCGGTCGTCGCGGGTCGTGCCCTCGGGGACCAGAAGGAGCCATCGGCCGGAGAGCGCGGTGTCGGAGGACGGGTCGAGCGGCTGCCAGTGCGGCCGGTACAGCCACGCGTCGGTGCGTGCGCGTTCCTGGCGGCGGCGCCGCCACGACGACAGGGCGGGGACGACTCCGTCCAGGGACTCCGCGGTGAGGCCGAGGGAGGCGGCGAGGGTACCGAGGTCGCCGCGGTCCACGGCGTCCCAGAACTCGGCGTCGGCGCCGTCGGCGGCCGGTCGTGTGCCGGGTGTGCCAGTGCCGGTGGTGGGCTGTCCGTGGTCCGCGAGCCAGTAGCGGCGGTGCCGGAAGGCGTAGGTGGGCAGGTCGACCCGTTGGCCACCGGGCACGACGGCCGCCCAGTCGACGGGGGTGCCGTGGGCGTGGAGGCGGGCCAGCGCCGTGACGGCGGAGGCGGGCTCGTCGCGGTCCTTGCGCAGGGTCGCCGTGAACAGGGTCGCTTCGCCGCCGCCCGTCTGGGTCGCGGCCTCGGGGGTGTTCTGGGCGAGCGCGGTGAGGGTGCCGTCGGGACCGAGTTCCAGGTAGCGGGTGACGCCGCGGGCGGCGAGGGTGCGTACGGCGTCGGCGAAGCGGACGCTCTGGCGGACGTGGCGCACCCAGTACTCGGGGGAGCGCAGTTCCTCGGCGGTGGCGGTGGTGCCGGTGACGGTGGAGACGACCGGGAGGACGGGTTCCGCGTAGTCGAGGCTCTCGGCGACGGCGCGGAACTCGGCCAGCATCGGTTCCATCAGCGGCGAGTGGAAGGCGTGGCTCACGCGCAGGGCGGTCGTCTTGCGGCCCTGGCCGCGGAAGTGTACGGCGATGCGCTCCACGGCGTCCGCCGCACCCGAGACGACCACGGCCTGGGGGCCGTTGACCGCGGCGATGCCCACATCCTCACCGTCGCCGAGGAGGGGCAGCACCTCGTCCTCGGCGGCCTGGAGGGAGACCATGGCGCCGCCCTCGGGCAGCGCCTGCATCAGCCGGCCGCGCGCGGCGACCAGGCGGGTGGCGTCCGCCAGCGACCACACCCCGGCCAGATGCGCGGCGGCGATCTCACCGATCGAGTGACCGGCGAGCACATCGGGCCGCACACCCCACGACTCCAGCAGCCGGAACAGGGCGACTTCGAGGGCGAACAGGGCGGGCTGGGCGCACTCGGTGCGGTTCAGCAGCTCCGCGTCCTCACCGAAGACGATCTCACGCAGGCTGAACGGCAGTTCGGCGTCCACCGCGTCGAAGGCGGCGGCGAACACGGGGTACGTGTCGTACAACTCCCGGCCCATACCGAGCCGTTGGGAGCCCTGCCCCGCGAACAGGAAGACCGTACGGCCGTCGGGCTGGGCGGTGCCGGTGACGATGCCGTCGGCACGCTCCCCGTCGGCGAGGGCGGTGAGCCCCGCGACGAGGTCGGCGTTCCCGGTGCCGATGACGGCGGCGCGGTACGGCAGCGCGGAACGGTGGGCGGCGAGCGACCAGGCGAGGTCGATGGGGCTGATGTCGGGGTGTTCCCGCAGGTGGGCGAGGAGGCGGGTGGCCTGCGCGGGCAGGGCGTCCGGGGTGCCCGTGGACAGCACCCACGGCAGCACGCGCTCACCGACGGGCGTCGTCGCGGCCTCACGGCCCTCATCGGACTGGGTGCCCTCGGGGCCTTCCTCGCGTGGCGCTTCCTCCAGGACCGCGTGGGCGTTGGTGCCGCTCACACCGAAGGCCGACACGGCGGCGCGGCGCGGCCGGTCCTCGTACGACGGCCACTCCTGAACCTCGGTGAGCAGCTCGACAGCGCCCGCCGACCAGTCGACGTGCGAGGACGGCTCGTCCACGTGCAG
>NZ_JBEYEY010000044.1:0-19745 GCF_040703635.1 Streptomyces sp. NPDC007189 | reverse complement strand
TGTCGACGGGGCCGGTGTGGACTGGGCGGCGCGGCTTCCCGTCACCGCGCCGGTGCCGCTGCCGACGTACGCCTTCCAGCGCCGCCGCTACTGGCTGCCCGCCTCCACGCAGGCGGGCGACGTCACCGCCGCCGGGCTGGAGCGGCCCGGACATCCGCTGCTGTCCGCTGCCGTACGGATCGCCGACACCGGCGGGCTGGTGTTCAGCGGACTGCTGTCCCCGCGCACGCTCCCGTGGCTCGCCGACCACCGGGTGCTCGACCGGACCATCCTGCCCGCCACCGCCTACCTCGAACTTGCCGTGCACGCCGGTGACCAGGTCGGTCTCGGGCAGGTCGCCGAACTCACCCTGGAGACCCCGCTGGTGCTGCCCGAGCGCGCCGCTGTGCAGTTCCAGCTGGCGCTCGCGGGTCCGGACGAGGAGGGACGGCGGGCGTTCAGCGTCCACTCGCGCCCCGCCGACGCCGGCCCCGACGAGCCGTGGACCCGGCACGCGCAGGGCCTGCTCGCCGAGGAGCCGGACACGGACCCCGCCGCCGACGCGGACTTCACCGGCGCCTGGCCGCCGCCGGACGCCCGGCCGGTCGTACCCGGCGGGCCGGGCGAGGACGGTGACTGGTACGAGCCGTTCACGGCCGGAGGGTTCGCCTACGGGCCCGCCTTCCGTGGACTCGGCCGGGTCTGGCGGCGCGACGGCGAACTGTTCGCCGAGGTCGCCCTGCCGGAGACGCACCGCGCCGAGGCCACCCGGTACGCGATCCACCCCGCGCTGCTCGACGCGGCCGTGCAGACCCTGCTCGTCCGCGCGCTCGACGGCGCCGAGGAAGAGGCGGCGGCCACCCTGCCGTTCGCCTGGCACGGCGTCCGCCTCCACGCGACCGGCGCGAGCGCGCTCCGCGTCCACCTGGTCCCCGGCGAACGCCCCGACACGTACACGGTGTCCGTCGCCGGACCCGACGGTCGGCCCGTCGTCACGGCCGAGGGGCTCGTCCTGCGCCGGATCACCGCCGGACAGCTCCCCGACGCGCCCGCTGCCACAGCGGCCGACACCACACCGCCGCTCCTGGTCCAGCGCTGGCGGCCCGCCGACCCACAGCCCGCCGCCCCGGCACCGGAGAGCGTGCGCTGGGCCCTGCTCGGCGAGGGCGACGGCGGCCTCGCCGAGACGCTGGACGCGTCCGGGGTGCACCTGGAGTGCTACGCCGACCTCGCCTCCCTCGCGGCGGCCGTCGACACCGGCACCGCGCCGCCCCCGATCGTCCTCACCATGTTCGGCGCGGCCCCCGGCATGCCCGCACCGCAGGCCGCACGGGACGTGCTGACCTCGGCCGCCGGTCTGCTGCGCGCCTGGGTGGACGACGACCGCTTCGCCGGCTCGCGCCTCGTCCTCGTCACCCGTGGCGCGGTCGGCACCACGCCCGACGAAGACGTCGCGGACCTCCCCGCCGCCGCCCTCTGGGGGCTGGTACGGTCCGCCCAGCTGGAACACCCCGACCGGCTGCACCTGTTGGACGTGGACACGGCCGATGCGCGCGGCTCCGGGAACGCCGTCACGGCCGCCATCGCCGCCACCCACCCCCAGGCCGTCGTCCGCGCCGGGACGCTCCTGCTGCCCGAGCTTCTGCCGCTCGACCAGGCAGCGGAAGCAGACGAGCCGGAGGCCACCACACCATTCCCCGCGCACGGCACCGTCCTCGTCACCGGCGCCACCGGCGCCCTCGGCGGCCTCGTGGCCCGGCACCTCGTCACCGCCCACGGGGTGCGCAGCCTGCTCCTGGCGTCCCGGCGCGGCACCGACGCCCCCGGCGCCGACACCCTGCTCGCCGACCTCGCGGCGCACGGCGCCGAGGCCACCCTGGTCGCCTGCGACGTCGCCGACCGGGCGGACTTGGAGGCGCTGCTCACCGCAGTCCCCGAGGACCGGCCCCTCACGGCCGTGGTGCACGTCGCCGGGGTCGTCGACGACGCCACGCTGACCTCGCTGACCGACGCGCAGCTGGACGCCGTACTGCGACCGAAGGCGGATGCCGCCTGGCTGCTGCACGAACTGACGGAGCATCAAGGACTGTCGGCGTTCGTGCTGTTCTCCTCGGCTGCGGGCACCTTCGGCGCGGCCGGGCAGGGCGCCTACGCCGCCGCGAACACGTTCCTCGACGGGCTGGCCCGGCACCGCCGGGCCCGGGGCCTGGCCGCCACCTCCGTCGCGTGGGGGCTGTGGGCCGCCGACAGCGGGATGACCGCCGGCCTGGCCGCCGCCGACCGGGAGCGGATGGCCCGCACCGGCATGCTTCCCCTGAGCACCGAGGCGGGCCTCGCGCTTCTCGACAGGGCGCTGGGCGCACCCGACGCGGCCGTGGTGGCCGTGGCCCGGCAGTCGCCCGCCGCCTCCCGCGCCCGGACCCGCCGGTCCGCG
Source organism: Streptomyces sp. NPDC007189 (assembly GCF_040703635.1). NCBI lineage: Bacteria > Bacillati > Actinomycetota > Actinomycetes > Kitasatosporales > Streptomycetaceae > Streptomyces > Streptomyces sp. NPDC007189. The sequence goes on along the minus strand of NZ_JBEYEY010000044.1, from coordinate 17,332 downwards.
GCCACCGGGGCACCGGCCGACGGCGGCCGGACACTGGCCGCCCGGCTGGCCGGGCTCGGTCCCGACCAGCGGCTCGCCGTACTGGTGGACGCGGTCCGCGAGCAGGTCGCCGTGGTCCTCGGGCACGACACCACCGACGAGGTGCTGCCCGACCGGCACTTCGCGGAACTCGGCTTCGACTCGCTCACCGCGGTTGAACTGCGCAACCGGCTCGCCTCGCTGACCGGCTTCCGCCTGCCGCCCACGCTCGTCTTCGACGTCGACACCCCGCAGGCGCTCGCCGCGGACCTCGCCGAACGGTTCACCCCGGCCGGCGATCCCGCGCCGGCCACCGGGGACCGGGCCGGTACGGAGCCCGAGCGGACGGGCGCGCGCCCCGAGGACACCGTGGGCGCCCTGTTCCGCACCGCCTGCTGGCAGGGCCGCGTCGACGAGGGTTTCGCCCTGCTGCAGGCGGTCGCCGAACTGCGGCCCACCTTCGACACGCCCGAGGCGCTCACCGGTGCCGGACTGCGGCTGGCCGCCGGCGACGAGGGCGCCCCGCTCGTCTGCTTCAGTTCCTACGTGGCACTGGCCGGCGTGCACCAGTACGCGCGCTTCGCCTCGGCGTTCCGTGGACGCCGCGACGTGTGGGCGCTGCCCACCCCCGGCTTCGGGCGCGGCGAGCCCCTGCCCGCCTCGCTGGACATCGTCGCCCGCACGCAGGCCGACTGGGCCCTGCGCTGCGCGGGCGGCAGGCCCTTCGTCCTCACCGGCTCATCCTCCGGCGGGGTGCTGGCCCTGGCCGCCGCCCGCCACCTGGAAAAGGCGGGCCGGCCCCCGCTCGGTGTGGCGCTGCTCGACACCTACATGCCGCGCGCCGACTCGCCGTTCACCCGTTTCTCGGCCGAGATGCTCGCCGGGATGTTCGACCGGGAGTCGATGTTCGCGGCCATGGACGCCGACCGGCTGTCCGCGATGAGCTGGTACATCAACATGATCGGCGAGTGGGACCCGGGCGCGCTGTCCGTGCCGGTGCTGCTGGTGCGGCCGAGCGAGCCCCCGGTCACCGTCGCCGGACAGGGGCCCGGCGAACCGGGGGAGTGGCAGAGCTCCTGGGACGGCGCCGACCGCGTGGTGGACGTGCCCGGCAACCACTTCACGATGATGGAGTCCCACGCCGCCACCACCGCGGGCGCCCTCACCACCTGGATCGACACGGTGCTGCCGCCGTACACCGCCGGCCGGGAACCGGCCCACCGAACCGAGGGAGCATGATGCGGGTCCTGTTCGTCAGCCTGTCCGAGAAGTCCCACATCTATCTGATGGCGCCCCTGGCGTGGGCGCTCGCCGCCGCCGGCCACGAGGTCCGCGTGGCGAGCCAGCCCATGGCCACCGAGACCATCACCCGAGCCGGACTCACCGCCGTGCCCGTGGGCAGCGACCACGCCATCCACCGCGACATGGCCGCCTACCGCGAGTCGCAGGACTACCGCACCGCCAACTGGAGCCGCTGCGAACGCGCCGACGTCGACTGGGCCGAGCTGAAGGAACGCTACGAACTCAGCGTCCCCTACGCCTTCGCCGTCTACAACGACTCCATGATCGACGACCTCGCGGCCTTCGCGCAGAGCTGGCGGCCCGACCTCGTGGTGCGCGACCCGCTCGCCTACGCCGGCGCCGTCGCCGCCCGCATCAGCGGCGCGGCCCACGTACGGCTGATGTGGTGCGCCGACGTGTGGGGCCGCACCCGGCAGACCTATCTGGAACTCATGGCGCAGCAGCCCGAGTCCGAGCGCGTCGATCCGCTCGCCGACTGGCTCGCGGCCCGCTCCGAGCCGTTCGGGTTCTCCTGTGACGAGGAGATGCTGCACGGCCAGGCCACCGTCAGCACCCTGCCGGCCGCCCTGTCCGTCCCGACGGCCTCCCCGGAACTGCCCATGCGGCACGTGCCGTACAACGGGCGCGCGGTGGTGTGGGACTGGCTGCGCGAGGTCCCGAAGAAGCCGCGGGTCTGCCTGAGCCTCGGCGCCTCCAACACCGAGGACTACGGCGGCGACTACGTGTCCGTGCCCGAGATCCTCGACGCCCTGGCCGACGAGGACGTCGAGGTCGTCGCCGCGCTGCTGCCCGCCCAGCGCGAGCAGCTCACCTCGGTCCCCGACAACGCCCGCGCCGTCGACTCCGTCGCCCTGCACACCCTGCTGCCGAGCTGCTCGGCCCTCATCCACCACGGCGGCTACGGCAGCTTCGCCACCGCCATGGTCGCCGGGGTGCCGCAGCTGATGCTCTCCACCCTCGTCTCCGACCACGAACTGCGCGGACGCGCCCTCGAGCGCACCGGCGCCGGCGTCTACCTGCACCACCGCGACGCCACCGCAGAGAACGTCCGCGACCACATCCGCCGGCTCACCGCACAGCCCGACGCCGCGGCCGCGGCCCGGCGGGTGCGCGCCCAGTGCGAGGCCATGCCGAGCCCCGCCGAGGTGGTGGCGTCCCTCGAACGGCTGGCGGAGGTCAGCTGACCGGCCCGCCGCGCCCCCTCAACTCCCTTACCAGTGCCCAGAACACAGGAACAGGACAGACACCATGAAGATCACCGTGGACCGTGAGCGCTGTGTCGGAGCCGGTCAGTGCGTGCTCGCCGCCGCAGGCGTCTTCGACCAGAGCCATGAGGACGGCCTCGTCGAACTGCTGCAGCCCGAGCCGGCGCAGGACCTGCACGCCGCCGTGACCGAGGCGGAGCTGATCTGCCCGTCCGGCGCCATCGAGATCCAGCCCTGACGGCCGGCCCCCTCACCGACGACACGTAAGGCGGGACGGAAACCGTGAAGGCTCTCGTGCTGTCGGGAGGTGCGGGGACCCGGCTGCGGCCCATCACCCACACCTCCGCGAAACAGTTGGTGCCGGTCGCCAACAAGCCCATCCTCTTCTACGGCCTCGAGGCGATCGCCGACGCCGGGATCACCGACGTCGCGATCGTCGTCGGCGACACCGAGGACGAGATCCGGCAGGCCGTCGGCGACGGCTCCGACTTCGGCATCCACGTCACCTACCTGCGGCAGAAGGCTCCGCTGGGCCTCGCCCACGCCGTGCTCATCGCCCGGGACTTCCTCGGCGACGACGACTTCGTGATGTTCCTCGGCGACAACTTCGTCTTCGGCGGCATCAACGACGCCGTCGAGGAGTTCCGCAAGACACGCCCCGACGCCCAGCTGCTGCTCACCCGCGTCCCCGACCCGTCCGCCTTCGGCGTCGCCGAACTCGACGAGCAGGGGCGCCTGGTGCGGCTGGAGGAGAAGCCGCGCCATCCCCGCAGCGACCTCGCGCTGGTCGGCGTGTACCTGTTCGGCCCGGTCATCCACGACGCCGTACGCGCCATCGAGCCCTCGCCCCGCGGCGAACTGGAGATCACCGACGCCCTGCAGTGGCTGCTGGACCGCGACCGCGACGTGCGCACCACGGTCATCACCGGCTACTGGAAGGACACCGGGAACGCCGCCGACATCCTCGACGTCAACCGCCGCCTCCTCGACCTGCTGGAGTACCAGGTCGACGGCGACGTCGACGACGCCAGCGAGATCGTCGGCCGGGTGCGCATCGAGGCCGGTGCGACCGTGCGGGGCTCCCGGATCGTGGGCCCCGCGATCATCGGCTCCGGCACCCTCGTCCAGGACTCCTACATCGGCCCGTCGACGTCCATCGCCGAGGACTGCGTCATCCGCAACAGCGAGATCGAGTTCTCCATCATCCTGCGGGAGTCCAGCTTCGACAGCATCCGCCGGGTGGAGGGCTCCCTCGTCGGCCGCAACGTGCACGTCTCCCTCGGCCTGCGGGTGCCCGCCACCCACCGGCTCGTCATCGGCGACCACGGGCGGGTGCAGATCTCCTCATGACCACCCGCATCCTGGTGACCGGCGGCGCCGGATTCATCGGCTCCCACCACGTGCGCACCCTGCTCGGCCGCACCGGGCCGGCCGGCGTCGCCGTCACCGTCCTCGACAAGCTCACCTACGCGGGCAACCCCGCCAACCTCGACGCGGTCCGCGACCACCCCTCGTTCGCCTTCGTCAAGGGCGACATCTGTGACCGGGAACTCGTCGACGACCTCATGGCCCGCCACGACGAGGTCGTGCACTTCGCCGCCGAGTCCCACGTCGACCGCTCCATCGCCGACTCCGCCGCGTTCGTGCGCACCAACGTCCTGGGCACCCAGACCCTCCTCGACGCGGCCCTGCGGCACGGCGTGCGCACCTTCGTGCACGTCTCCACCGACGAGGTCTACGGCTCCATCGACACCGGCGCCTGGACCGAGCAGAGCCCGCTGCTGCCCAACTCGCCGTACTCCGCCTCCAAGGCCTCCTCCGACCTCATCGCCCTCGCCTACCACCGCACCCACGGCCTGGACGTCCGGGTCACCCGCTGCTCCAACAACTACGGCCCCCACCAGTACCCCGAGAAGGTCGTCCCGCTGTTCGTGACGAACCTTCTCGACGGCCTGAAGGTCCCCCTGTACGGCGACGGCGGCAACGTCCGCGACTGGCTGCACGTCGACGACCACGTCCACGGCATCGAGCTGGTCCGCACCCGCGGCCGGGCCGGCGAGGTCTACAACATCGGCGGCGGCACGGAGCTGACGAACAGGGAACTCACCGACGTGCTCCTCGACGCCTGCGGCGCCGGCCCCGACCGCATCGTGCACGTCCCCGACCGCAAGGGCCACGACCGCCGCTACTGCGTCGACTGGACCAAGATCCGCGACGAACTCGGCTACCGGCCCCGCACCGACTTCACCACCGGCCTCGCTCGCACCGTCGACTGGTACCGCACCCACCGCTCCTGGTGGGAACCGCTCAAGACGACCCCCGGGGTGACGGCGTGAGCGAGCTGAACGAGATCGTCGTCGTGGGCGCCGGAGCCGCCGGCGCCACCACCGCCGAGAGCCTGCGCCGCCAGGGCTACGACGGCCGCCTCACCCTCGTCGGCGCCGAACCCCACCTGCCCTACGACCGGCCGCCGCTGTCCAAGCAGATCCTCACCGGCCGCTGGGAACCGGACCGGATCCGGCTGCGCGCCCCCGAGGCGTACGACCGGCTCGCCATCGAGCTGCGCCTGGGCAGCGCCGTCACCGGCCTGGACCGCACCGGCCGCACGGTGCACCTCGCCGACGGCTCCCGGCTGCACGCCGACGCCGTCGTCGTCGCCACCGGCGTACGACCCCGGCGACTGCCCCGCACCGACGACCCCGACCGGTCCGACGCACCCGCCGGCGTGCACGTGCTGCGCACCCTCGACGACGCCCTCGGCCTGCGCGAGGCCCTCCTCACCGGCCCGCGCCTGGTGGTGGCCGGCGCCGGGCTGCTCGGCACCGAGGCCGCCGTCGCGGCCCGCACCCTCGGCGCCGACGTCACCCTGGTCTGCCCGGCACCCGTGCCGCTGCTCGACCTGCTCGGCCCGCAGGCCGCCGGCCTGGTCGCCGCCACCCACCGGGACCTCGGGCTGCGCGTCCACCAGGGCCGGGTGACCGCCGTGACCGCCGCCCGCGGCACCGTCACCGGCGTCCAACTGGCCGACGGCGGCGTGCTCCCCGCCGACGTGGTGCTGGTCGCCACCGGCTCCGTGCCCAACACCGAGTGGCTGCACGGCAGCGGCGTCCCCGTCGACGACGGCGTCGTCTGCGACATGCTGTGCGCGGCCGAGCCCGGCGTGTGGGCCGCGGGCGACGTGGCCGCCCGGCCCGACCCGCACACCCGCCGGCGCGTGCGGCTGGAACACCGTACGCACGCCACCGAACAGGCCATGGCCGTCGCCCGCAACATCCTCGCCGGCTCCGGAGCACGCCCCTTCGCACCGCTGCGGTCCTTCTGGACCGACCAGCACGACCTGAAGATCCAGGTGTTCGGGGACCTCACCGGGACCGACCGCTGCCACATCCTCGAAGGCGACCCCGCGGAACGGAAGTTCACCGCCGTGTACTGCGCCGCGGACCGCGTCCTGGGCGCCGTCGCGGTCAACATGCCGCGCGAGGCACCGCGGCTGCGCACGGCCGTGGAGACCGGCGAACTCCCCACGTCCCGCACGCCCGAGCCGACACCGGCGGCCGCGACGGAGGCGTGAGCGCCGACGGCCGACCGTGGCCCGGCCCCGCAAGGTTGTGGTCCGGCCCCGCCAAGCCGGGGTCGGGCCGGCCCGGGCTTCACGGCGGTCACACGGTCGCGCCCACTACGGGCCTGCAGGCGCGGTCGGATCTGCGATCGGGTCGTTGACACGGCCGTGCCCGGTCACGGATGCCGGTCCCGCGGCCGGATCCGTCACCGGGCCTCCGCCGGGCCGCCGGCACGCGCGCGTCGACACCGAGCCGCCCGCGTTCGCGCTGCAGGCATACGAGGCAAGACGGCACACGCGCTAGGCGGAGCGCAGGACGGACGGGGGAGGCGGACGGGGGAGGCGGACGCGCACCGCCCGGGTCAGTGGTGGTCGTGGCCCGTGCCGGGCGCCGGCGCCGGCCCGCGACCGCCGTCCCGCGCCGGGGAGCCGGAGTCGGGAGACAGGATCAGCCACAGGCCGGCCCGCGCGTGGTAGATGTTCACGATCACCAGCATCAGCAGCGTGAACACGCCGTACTGGGCGCCGTTGAGCGCCGGCACCATGTGCACGGGCAGGGTGTACGCCATCAGCGTGCGGACGCCCGAGTCGACGAGCAGTCCGATGCCCCACATCACCGTGGTGACCCGCCAGATCCGCCGGAACTGCCGGTCCTCGTCCCAGAGTTCGTCCCAGTCCCGGCCGCCCGAGGCCCGCCGCTCCAGCAGCCTGCGGGAGAAACCGAACGCCAGCGGCCGTCTGCCGCGCAGCGACACCAGGAAGCCCACTCCGGCCACACCGGTCAGCCATCCGTCGCGGAGCAGCAGCAGCCGCGGGCCGCCGCCGACCACCGACACGATGATGCTGAGCACCAGCATGACCGTCACGAACACGCCCAGCACGTCCACCCGCCGGGTCTTCGCGAACCGCAGCAGCGTCGCCACCGCGGGCACCACCGCGCCCGCCGTCAGCGCGATCACGTCGCCCACCCCGGCCGCCGTCAGGCCGTAGTACAGGCCGATCGGCACACCGAAGTCCACGAGGACGGTCAGCAGCACCGGCGGCCCGGACGAGGAGTCGGACGCCGCACCCGAGGTGGCACCGCCGCGGGCGGGGCGGTCGGGGGTGGGCTGGTCCGGCAGGGTGCTTCCGCCGCTGGTCATGCGCTCTCCGTCCGACGGGACCGTACACGAACGATTGCCGGGGCGGCCCGCGCCTCCCACCCCGGACGGCGGAAGCGGCCACCACGCGTCAGGGTACGTGCGGACCCCGCCGGCGGCCCATGGCGACCGACCGCATCGGGCCAACCCTTTGGAATTCCCTAGACCTCGACGACGACCGGCCGGGCGCGCAGCACCCCGGTGCTAGCGTCGGGCGCCAGGTCGACCCCCGTGCACACGCCCCGCCCGTCCCGCCGCGTCCGCAGAAGACCGAACTCTGCCCAGCCGGCTCGGCGTTGAGACCCGTCACCCTCCGCTGACCCAGGAGACATCTGTGACCGACGTACAAACAACTCCCGAGTCGCCTGCGCCGACGGCAGCCATTCCCACGCCCGGCCCCATGCGGCTGAAGGACATGCGCGAGGTCGTACGGAACGTCCCGCGCTATCTCACCGGCCTGCGCGACAAGCACGGCCCGCTGGTCCGCGTCCCGATGGGAAAGACCGACGCCTTCCTCGTCAGTGACTTCGACATCGTCCAGGACGTCATCATCGCCTCCAGCCGACGCTTCGACAAGGACGCCCAGAAGACCGGCCCCGGCCCCGACGACTGGGGCTCCACCCTCGAACGCGTCCTCGGCAAGGGCCTGGTGACCAGCGTCGGCACCTACCACCGCCGGCAGCGCCGGCTCATCCAGCCCGTCTTCCACCGCCAGCGCATCGCCGGCTACGGCACCGCGTTCGCCACCATCGCCGACGAGGCCGCCTCCCACTTCACCGACGGCGAGCGGTTCAACTTCCACGAGGCGATGTACGAACTCGCCCTCGGCATGGTCACCCGCACCCTCTTCGACGTCTCCCTCGACAGCGAGGCCGCCGACCGCATCCGCACCGCCTTCCCCCGCGAGGGCGGCCCCCTGCGCTGGGAACTGAGCCCCTTCGGCAAGATCCTGCTGCGCCTGCCGCTGCGCGCCAACCGGCAGTTCAAGCGCGGCCTGAAAGCCGTCGACGACATCGTCTACGGCATGATCGAGGAACGCCGCAAGGGCCCCGGCGACGGCGAGGACCTGCTGTCCGTGCTGCTCACCGTCACCGACGCCGACACCGGCGAACACCTCACCGACCTCGAGCTGCGCGACGAGGCCATCACCCTGCTGATGGCCGGCCACGAAACCTCCTCGGGCGCCCTCACCTGGGCCTACTACCTGCTCGGCACCCACCCGGAGATCCGCGAGAAACTGCACGCCGAGATCGACGAGGTCCTCGGCGACCGCCTGCCCACCGTGGCCGACCTGCCCAGGCTGCAGTTCACCGACGCCGTGTACTCCGAGGCGCTGCGCCTGTACCCGCCGGCCTGGGTCCTCGTACGGCGCGCCCTGGAGGACTACACGGCCAACGGCTACCACATCCCGCGCAACAGCGTCCTGATGGTCAGCCCGTACGTCCTGCACCGCGACGCCACCTGGTGGCCGGAGCCGGAGCGGTTCGCGCCCCAGCGGTTCCTGCCCGAGCCCGACCCCGACGACCCGCTCACCGGGCACGCCAAGGCCCCCGGCCGCCCCAAGCTGGCCTACCTGCCCTTCGGCGCCGGACCCCGCCAGTGCATCGGCAACGTCTTCGCCCAGATGGAGGGCGTCATGGCGCTGGCCACCCTCAGCAGGCACTGGGAGTTCGAGCCCGTCGGCGACCCGCCGGACCGGGTCACGAGCGACTTCACCCTCCAGCCGCGCGGAGGCCTGGAGATGGTCGCCCACCGCAGGCGCCGAGGGACGGCGAACGGCCGCTGACCAGCGCCGAACTAGTAGAAGTCTCCCTAGATCGCCGGCTGCCTGCGGGACTCCCTCGCAGGCAGCCGCCAGTATGACAAGCATCGCAACCACCGATTGTCCCGCGGATGGCGCGGCAGTCGGATCCGGCCGGAATGCGCGGCCAGAAAATGAGCTGGATCCGTAGGGCGGAGGCAGTGGCCGTGGTGCCAGAAGACGCACACGCACGGGAAAACGTGTCGGTATCCCCTCGGGGAGCCGCATCCGTCGAGGGTGCCGCGTCCGTTCGGGAATCCGCGTTCACCGAGGGTGCCGCGGCCGTTCGGGAATCCGCGTCCACCGGGGAATCCGAAACCCTGCACGGAACCGAGTCCCTTTCGGCGGAATGCGAGGACGGCCCGGGCGTGAACGCGGGCGCGGGCGCGGAATTCTCCGGAATGCGTTCCGCCCGGGAAAGCGCGGCGGCCCCACGGGACGCGATCGCCGTGGTCGGTATTTCCTGCCGTTTTCCCCAGGCCCCCGACCCGGCCGCGTTCTGGCGCCTGCTCATCGAAGGCGAGAGCGCCGTCACGGAAACCCCCGCCGACCGCCTCGACTCCCTCGCCGCCCCCGACCCCGCCACACCCGCGGCTCCCCGCCGCGGCGGCTGGCTCGACCACGTCGACCGCTTCGACGCCGGCTTCTTCGGCATCTCGCCGCGCGAGGCCGCGGCGATGGACCCCCAGCAGCGCCTGGTCCTCGAACTCGGCTGGGAGGCCCTGGAGGAGGCGGCCGTCGTCCCCGGCCGGCTGCGCGGCAGCCGCACCGGCGTCTTCGTCGGCGCCATCTGGGACGACTACGCGGCCCTCGCCCGGCGCCTCGGCCCCGAGGCCGTCGGCCGCCACACCCTCAGCGGCCTGAACCGCGGCATCATCGCCAACCGCCTCTCCTACGTCCTCGGCCTGCGCGGACCCAGCCTCACCGTCGACGCCGGCCAGTCCTCCTCGCTCGTCGCCGTCCACCTCGCCTGCGAGAGCCTGCGCCGGGGAGAGAGCGAACTCGCCCTCGCCGGCGGCGTCAACCTCACCCTCGCCCCCGACAGCGACCTCGCCTGCGCCGGCTTCGGCGCGCTCTCCCCGGACGGCGCCTGCTTCACCTTCGACGCCCGCGCCAACGGCTATGTGCGCGGCGAGGGCGGCGCCCTCGTCCTCCTCAAGCCCCTCGCCCGGGCCCTGTCAGACGGCGACCGAATCCACTGCGTCATCCGGGGCAGCGCCACCAACAACGACGGCGGCGGCGACGGCCTCACCGCACCCCTGCGCGAGGCCCAGGAGGAGGTCCTGCGCCTCGCCTACGGCGACGCCGGCCTCGACCCGTCCGAGGTCCAGTACGTCGAACTCCACGGCACCGGCACCCGGCTCGGCGACCCCATCGAGGCCGCCGCCCTCGGCGCCGTCGTCGGACGCGCCCGCACGGACGGCCGCCGGCTGCTCGTCGGCTCGGTGAAGACGAACATCGGGCACCTGGAGGGCGCGGCGGGCATCGCCGGACTGGTCAAGACCGTGCTGTCGCTCCGCCACGGACGCATCCCCGCCAGCCTCAACCACGAGCAACCCAACCCCGCGATCCCCCTCGACGACCTCAACCTGCGCGTCGCGACCGCGCCCCGGCCGTGGCCGAACGGGGCCACGCCACGCCGGGCGGGCGTCAGCTCGTTCGGCATGGGCGGCACCAACTGCCATGTGGTGCTGGAGGAATGGCCCCACACCGAGGCGGCCGGCCCGACCGGAGGGCGGCCTCGGCGAGGTCGTAGCGCTTCGGTGGCCGAGGCCCACGGCACGGACACGACCGAGAGCCACGCGACCGGTGGGGCCCTGCCCGAGGCCGGCCGTGCGGTCCTGCCCGACACCGGCCGTGTGCCCCTGCCCTGGATCGTCTCCGGCCGCACGGACAAGGCGCTGCGCGCCCAGGCCAAGCGACTGCTCGCCCACCTGGAGGCCCACCCCACCGCCGACGCGGCCGACGTCGCCTACTCCCTCGCCGAGACGCGGACCCGCTTCGAGCACCGCGCCGTCGTCCTCGGCACGGACCGCGAAGACCTGCTGCGCGGCCTCACCGCCCTGGCCTCCGGCACCCCCAGCCCCGACCTCGTCACCGGAGTCTTCGAACCGGCCGCCACGGCCACATCCGAGGGCACCACCGCCTTCCTCTTCGCGGGCCAGGGCTCGCAGCGCCTCGGCATGGGCCGCGAGCTGTACGAGACGTACCCGGTGTTCGCGGAGGCCTTCGACGCCGTCGATGTCGAACTCCCCTTCGACCTGCGGGAGATCGTGTTCGGCGAGGACGCCGACCGCCTGAACCGCACCGAGTACGCCCAGCCCGCGCTGTTCGCCCTCGAAGTCGCCCTGTTCCGCCTCGCCGAGTCCTTCGGGGTGCGCCCCGACGTGCTCTTCGGACACTCCGTCGGCGAGATCGCCGCCGCGCACGTGGCAGGCCTGTGGTCCCTGGCCGACGCCTGCCGCGTCGTCGTAGCGCGCGGCCGGCTGATGCAGGCGCTCCCCGACGGCGGCGCCATGGTCTCCGTCCAGGCCACCGAGGACGAGGTGCTGCCCCTGCTCGCCGGACGGGAGGACCGGCTCGGCATCGCGGCGGTCAACAGCCCCGCCGCGGTCGTCGTCTCCGGTGCCACCGACGCCGTCGAGGAGGTCGCGGCCCACTTCCGCGCCCGCGACCGCAAGGTGACGGCCCTGCGCGTCAGCCACGCCTTCCACTCGCCGCTCATGGACCCCATGCTCGACGAGTTCCGCACGGTGCTCGCCGACGTCACCTACGGCCGGCCGGCCCTGCCCATCGTCTCCGACATCACCGGCCGCACCGCCACCCTGGACGAGCTGGCTTCCCCGGACTACTGGACCCGCCACGTCCGCCACACCGTGCGGTACGCCGACGGCATCCGCACCCTGCAGGCCGAGGGCGTCCGTCACCTCGTCGAACTCGGCCCCGACGGCACCCTGACCGCCCTCGCCGAGCAGACCCTGGACACGGACGACGTCCTGGCCGTCGCCGCCCAACGCAAGGACCGCCCCGGCGCCCGCGCCTTCCTCGAAGCGCTCGCAGCGCTCCACGCCACCGGCCTGCCCGTCGACTGGACCCCCGTCCTCACCGCGCACGGGGCCCGCCGCACGGACCTGCCCACCTACGCCTTCCGCCGCCGCCGCTACTGGCTGTCCGACACGGTCACGGCTCCGCAGGCCGGGGTGACCCCCGCCGAGCCGCGAACGGCCGACGCCGATGCCGAAGGCACGGACGACATCGAGGGCGTCGAGGACGCGACCCAGGCGCTGCGCGGCCGTCTCCGTCGGCTGTCTCCGCGCGAGTGCCGCGCGACCCTGCTGGACCTGGTCCGCACCCACGCCGCCGCCATCCTCAGCCACGACTCGGCGGACGAGGTCGAACCCCGGCGCACCTTCAAGGACCTGGGCTTCGACTCCCTCACCTCCGTCGACCTCCGCAACCGGCTCAGGGCCGCGACCGGACTGCGCCTGCCGGCCTCCCTGCTCTTCGACTGCCCCACACCGGAAGCGGTGGCGGGCCACCTGGAGGAGCAGCTCTCCCCGGCCACCGACCGCAAGGAACTCGTGCCCCGGACCCCGGCGGGCACGGACGAAGATCCGGTGGTCGTCGTCGGTATGGCGTGCCGTTTCCCGGGTGGGGTCGGTTCGCCGGAGGATCTGTGGCGGCTGGTGAGCGAGGGTGGTGACGCGATCGGCGCGTTCCCGGCCGACCGGGGCTGGGACCTGGACGCTCTCTACGACCCGGAGCCTGGCCGGGCGGGACACACGTACGTCCGCGAGGGCGGATTCCTCTACGACGCTGCCGAGTTCGATGCAGGTCTGTTCGGTATCTCGCCGCGTGAGGCGCTGGCGATGGACCCGCAGCAGCGGCTGCTCCTGGAGACGTCGTGGGAGGTCTTCGAGCGGGCCGGTATCGATCCGGCGAGCCTGCGTGGCTCCCGTACCGGCGTCTTCGCCGGCCTCGTGGAACAGGGCTACGGAGCCCGTCTGCGTGACGCCGTCGAGCAGTCCGACGGTTACGTCCTCACCGGCACGACCCTGAGCGTCGCCTCCGGCCGTATCGCGTACACCTTCGGTTTCGAGGGTCCTGCGGTCACGGTCGACACGGCGTGCTCGTCCTCGCTGGTCGCCCTGCACCTGGCGGTGCAGGCGCTGCGGGCGGGGGAGTGTGATCTGGCGCTGGCCGGTGGTGTGACGGTGATGGCCGGTCCCGAAATGTTCGTGGAGTTCTCGCGGCAGCGGGGTCTGGCGTCGGACGGGCGGTGCAAGGCGTTCTCGGACGGCGCGGACGGCACGGCGTGGTCGGAGGGCGTGGGGCTGCTGCTGGTGGAGCGGCTGTCGGACGCCCGCCGTCACGGTCATCGTGTCCTGGCGGTGGTCGCCGGTTCGGCGGTGAACCAGGACGGTGCGTCGAACGGTCTGACCGCTCCGAACGGTCCCTCTCAGCAGCGGGTCATCCGCCAGGCACTTGCCGGCGCCGGGCTCAAGCCCGCCGACGTCGATGCCGTCGAGGCCCACGGCACCGGCACCCCGCTGGGTGACCCGATCGAGGCAGAGGCGCTCCTCGCCACCTACGGTCAGGACCGCGAACGGCCGCTGCTTCTCGGCTCGTTGAAGTCGAACATCGGCCACGCCCAGGCCGCTGCCGGTGTGGGCGGTGTGATCAAGATGGTGATGGCGATGCGGCACGGCGTGCTGCCGCGCACGCTCCACGTGGACGAGCCGTCGTCGCACGTGGACTGGACGGCGGGTGACATCGCGCTTCTCACCGAGGAGCGGGCATGGCCCAAGAGTGACCATCCGCGCCGGGCCGGTGTCTCGTCGTTCGGCATCAGTGGCACCAACGCCCACGTCATCCTGGAGGAGGCGGCGGAGGAACCGGCGCTCCAGGACGCGGCTCCCGAGCGGGACGCCTTCGACACCGGTCGGCGCACGTTTCCGCTGGTGCTGTCCGCGGCCGACCCCGACGCCCTGCGTGCCCAGGCCGCGCGTCTCGGCGCGTTCCTCTCGCAGGACGCACAGCTGACGCCTGCGGACCTCGGCCTGTCGCTCGCCACCACGCGCAGCACGCTGGAGCACCGCGCCGTGCTCTTGGCCGCCGACCAAGACGAACTCGAACGCGGTCTCGCCGCCCTGGCCGCCGGGGACACCGACCCCCGCCTGATCACCGGTGCCGACGACCGCGCGGGCCGCCGACTCGCGTTCCTCTTCGCCGGTCAGGGTTCGCAACGCCTTGGCATGGGCCGGGAGTTGTACGAGACCTACCCAATGTTCGCGGAGGCCTTCGACGCGGTCGACGCGGAACTGCCCTTCGACCTGAAGGCGGTTGTCTTCGGTGAAGACGAAGAGGCGCTGAACCGCACGGAGTTCACTCAGCCCGGGCTGTTCGCCTTCGAAGTGGCCCTGTTCCGGCTGCTGGAGTCGTGGGGTGTGCGCCCAGATGTGCTGGCCGGGCACTCGATAGGTGAGATCGCGGCCGTCCATGTGGCGGGCATGTGGTCCTTGGCGGACGCGTGCCGTCTGGTGGTGGCTCGTGGCCGGCTGATGCAGGCGCTGCCCGCGGGTGGTGCGATGGTGGCGCTGCAGGCGTCGGAGGAGGAGGTCCTGCCGCTCCTCGATGACGTGCGCGTGGGCCTGGCCGCGGTCAACGGCCCGCAGGCGGTGGTGATCGCCGGCACCGCCGAGGCCGTCGAGGAGGTGGTGGCGCACTTCCGGGCGCAGGAGCGCAAGGTGACGGTGCTGCGGGTGAGCCACGCGTTTCATTCGCCGCTGATGGAGCCGATGCTCGCCGACTTCCGGGCCGTCGCCGAGAGCCTGACGTACGAGCGGCCGGAGGTGCCCCTCGTCTCCACCCTCACCGGCGCCCCCGCGGACCCGGACGAGCTGATGACCCCGGAGTACTGGGTGCGGCACGTCCGCCGGACCGTCCGCTACGCCGACGCCGTGAGCGCGCTCGCCGAGCAGGGCATCACCCGGTTCGTCGAGCTGGGCCCCGACGGCACCCTCACCGCTCTCGCCCAGGCGTCGCTGGACGCCGACGGAACCGGGCGCCTGACCCTGCCCTCCCTGCGCAAGGACCGTCCGGAGACCGAGGCGCTGCTCACCGCGGTGGCCGCACTGTTCACCCGCGGCGGCGAGGCCGACTGGGCTGCCCTCTTCACGGGCAGCGGCGCCCGCACCGTCCCGCTGCCGACGTACGCCTTCCAGCGCAGGACCTACTGGCCGACCCCCGCCCCCGAACGCCACGCCGGCGACATCGCCGGACTCGGCCTCACCTCGGCGGACCACCCGCTGCTCGGCGCCGCCGTCACCCCGGCCGACTCGGACGGCGTGGTCGTCACCGGCCGGCTGTCGCTGCGCTCGCACCCGTGGCTGCGCGACCACGTCGTCGCCGGTGCCGCCCTGTTCCCCGGGACGGGCTTCCTGGAACTCGTCCTCCACGGCGCCGAGCAGGTCGGCTGCGACCGTGTGGAGGAACTGACCATCGCCGTGCCGCTCGTCCTCCCCGAGGACGGCGCCGTACAGATCCAGGTGCTGGTCACCGGCCCCGACGACGCGGGCAGCCGCAGCGTCAGCGTGTTCTCCCGGCCCGACAACGCTTCCGCGGACGAGGCGTGGACTCTCAACGCCAGCGGTGTCGTCGGCGCCGAGGACCCTCGTCCCGCCGAGTCGTTCGACTTCGGCGTGTGGCCCCCGCGCGGCGCGGTGGCGGAGCCCGTCGAGGGTGCGTACGAGCGTTTCGCGGGCCTGGGTCTGTCGTACGGCCCGGTGTTCCGCGGGCTGCGCGCACTGTGGCGGCGCGGTGAGGAGGTGTTCGCCGAGGTCACCCTGCCCGAGGCACACCAGGAACTCGCCGACCGCTTCGGCGTGCACCCCGCACTGCTGGACTCCGTTCTGCACGCCGTCCTGCACGGCACCTTCGGCGGCGACACCTCGCTTCGGCTGCCGTTCTCGTGGAGCGGTGTGTCGCTGTGGGCCACCGGCGCCCGCGAGCTGCGCGTCCGCGTGGCTCCCGCCGGAGCGGACGCGGTTGCCCTGGACCTCGCCGACTCGGCCGGCGGCGCCGTGGCCGCCGTCGACTCGCTGGTGCTGCGGCAGGTCTCCGGTGAGCTCGCGACGGCCACCGGCGGCCGGCAGCAGGACGGCCTCTTCCAGGTCGACTGGACCCGGGTGCCGGCGGCTGCCGGACCGGTTCCCGAGGTGAGCACCGGGCTGCCCGCCGTCGGCGAGACCGTCCCCGAGGACGTGCTCGTGCGCATCGAGCGCCCCGCCGGCACGACTCCGGCCGCCGCCCACACCGTCGCCGCCGACACGCTCGCGCTCGTGCGTGAGTGGTTGGCGGAGGAGCGGTTCGAGGCGGCGCGGCTGGTCGTCGTGACCGAGGGCGCGGTCGCTCCCGAGGGCACGGGTGCCGATCCGGTGCTGGCTGCGGTGTGGGGTCTGGTGCGTGCGGCGCGGGCGGAGGCTCCGGGGCGGTTCGTGCTGCTGGACGTGGACGGTGCGGAGGAGTCGTGGGGGGTTGTCGCGGGGGCGTTGGCTTCGGGTGAGCCGGAGTTGGCGGTGCGCGGTGGCGCCGTGTACGCGCCTCGGCTGGGCCGCGCGTCTTCGAGCGGTGTGCTGACGGCGCCGGCGGGGGAGTCGTCGTGGCGGCTGGACATCGTCGAGAAGGGCACGCTGGAGGGGCTGGCGCTCACGCCGGTCCCCCAGTCCGGGCTGGGGGAGGGGCAGGTTCGGATCGCCGTTCGCGCGGCCGGCGTCAACTTCCGTGATGTGCTCAACGCGCTCGGCATGTATCCCGGTGACGCCAAGGACTTCGGTCTCGAAGGCGCGGGTGTGGTGACCGAGGTCGGTCCCGGGGTGACCGAACTGACCGTCGGTGACCGGGTGTTCGGCATGTTCTCGGGCGCGTTCGGGCCGGTGGCGGTCGCGGATGCGCGGACGATCGCCCGGATTCCGGCGGGCTGGACGTTCGCGCAGGCGGCTTCCACCCCGATCGTGTTCCTGACGGCGTACTACGCGCTGAACGATCTCGGTGGGCTGCGTGCGGGTGAGCGGGTGTTGGTGCATGCGGCGGCCGGTGGTGTGGGGATGGCGGCGACGCAGCTGGCCCGGCACATGGGCGCCGAGGTGTTCGGTACGGCGAGTGTCGGCAAGTGGGGCCACCTTCGCGAACTGGGCTTGGACGACCGGCACATTGCGTCCTCGCGTGATACGGACTTCGAGGCGGCGTTCCTGGCGGTGACGGACGGCCGGGGTATGGATGTGGTCCTGGACTCGCTGGCCGGTGAGTT
>NZ_JBEYEY010000043.1:0-21381 GCF_040703635.1 Streptomyces sp. NPDC007189 | reverse complement strand
TCCACTACGGCAATGCGTACGTGAACGCCTTCTGGGACGACAGCTGCTTCTGCATGACCTACGGCGACGGCTCCGGCAACAACGACCCGCTGACCGCGCTCGACGTCGCCGGGCACGAGATGAGCCACGGCGTCACCTCCAACACCGCGGGCCTGGAGTACAGCGGCGAGTCCGGCGGCCTGAACGAAGCCACCAGCGACATCATGGGCACCGGCGTGGAGTTCTACGCCAACAACAGCTCCGACCCCGGTGACTACCTCATCGGCGAGAAGATCGACATCAACGGCGACGGCACCCCGCTGCGCTACATGGACAAGCCCAGCAAGGACGGCTCGTCGGCGGACAGCTGGTACGACGGCGTCGGCGACCTCGACGTGCACTACTCCTCCGGCGTCGCCAACCACTTCTTCTACCTGCTGAGCGAGGGCAGCGGCGCCAAGGTGATCAACGGCGTCAGCTACGACTCGCCCACGGCGGACGGCCTTCCGGTCACCGGCATCGGCCGGGACAAGGCGCTGCAGATCTGGTACCGGGCGCTGACCACCAAGTTCACCTCCACCACCGGCTACGCCGATGCCCGCACCGGCACCCTCGCGGCGGCCGGCGAGCTGTACGGCGCCTCCAGCGCCGAGTACAAGGCGGTGCAGGACGCCTGGGCGGCCGTGGCGGTCGGTTCGCGTTCCGACGGCGGAGGGGGTGGCGGGGGCGGCGGCACGACGTACGAGAGCAGCACCCCGGTGGCCATCCCGGACAACGGACCGGCCGTCACCTCCACCATCACGGTCTCCGGCAGGAGCGGGAACGCGCCGGCCAACCTCCGGGTCGGCGTCGACATCAGCCACTCCTGGCGGGGTGACCTGGTGATCGACCTCGTCGGCCCGTCGGGCACCGCCCACCGCCTGAAGAGCTTCAGTTCCTCCGACTCGGCGGACGACGTCAAGCAGACCTACACGGTCGACGCGTCCGCCGAACCGGCCGACGGAACGTGGACGTTGAGGGTGCAGGATCAGGCCACCTACGACACCGGAACGATCAACGGCTGGAAGCTGACGTTCCCGTAAATCGACTGCGAAAGGCCCGGAAACAGGGCGCAGTCCGAGCGTCCGGTATTCCCGGACGGCACCGGTTAACACGCCCGCAACGTTTCCCGGACAGTCGACTTTCGGCCAACATCACTTGAGGGTCCTGACATGTACGCGCCCTTAATGTCACTCTTCCCTCACCCGCCGCACAGCTTCAGCTTCACCCCACACTCCGGCCAGTAACCCCACGCTGGCCCGGACTCCCCCACCTGAAGGAGCTTGCGTGACTCCCCTCTACGCGCGCCACAAGCGCACCACTCTGGCCATCGCCACCGCCGTCGCCGCCGGAGCCCTGCTCTCCACCGGTCTGACCACGACGGCCACCGCCGCCGGCAGCACCCAGGCCCTCGCCGCCGCGCCCACCTCCCTGTCCGCGGCCGCCCGCACCGCCCTGATACAGAAGGCGCAGGCCGGAGCCGCCGACACCGCGCGGCAGCTGGGCCTCGGCGCCAAGGAGCAGCTGATCGTCAAGGACGTCGTCAGGGACAACGACGGCACCGTGCACACCCGTTACGAGCGCACCTACGCGGGCCTGCCGGTGCTCGGCGGCGACCTCGTCGTCCACACCGCCAAGTCGGGCAAGACGGAGGGCGTCACCAAGGCGACCAAGGCGGCCGTCAAGGTGGCCTCGCTCAAGCCGCAGATCTCCGCCGCCAAGGCCGAGAAGCAGGCGGTGTCCGCCGCGAAGACCCTGGGCTCGGCCAAGTCCGCGGCCGACGGCGCCCGCAAGGTGATCTGGGCCGGCTCCGGCAAGCCCGTCCTCGCCTACGAGACCGTCGTCGGCGGCCTGCAGGACGACGGCACCCCGAACCAGCTGCACGTCATCACCGACGCCGCCACCGGCAAGAAGCTCTTCGAGTACCAGGGCATCGAGAACGCGACCGGCACCGGCAAGACCCTGTACTCCGGCACCGTCAGCCTCAACGTCAACCTGTCCGGGTCGACGTACCAGCTGTACGACACCACGCGCGGCGGCCACAAGACGTACAACCTGGCCCGCAAGACCTCCGGCACCGGCACCCTGGTCACCAACTCGACCAGCACCTTCGGCACCGGCACCGCCTCCAGCTCCTCCTCCGACCAGACCGCGGCCGCCGACGCCGCCTACGGCGCGCAGGAGACCTGGGACTTCTACAAGAACACCTTCGGCCGCAGCGGCATCAAGAACGACGGCGTCGGCGCCTACTCCCGCGTCCACTACGGCAACTCGTACGTGAACGCCTTCTGGGACGACAGCTGCTTCTGCATGACCTACGGCGACGGCTCCGGCAACAGCGACCCGCTGACCTCGCTGGACGTCGCCGGGCACGAGATGAGCCACGGCGTCACCTCCAACACCGCGGGCCTCAACTACAGCGGCGAGTCCGGCGGTCTGAACGAGGCCACCAGCGACATCATGGGCACCGGCGTGGAGTTCTACGCCAACAACGCCTCGGACCCCGGTGACTACCTCATCGGCGAGAAGATCAACATCAACGGCGACGGCACCCCGCTGCGCTACATGGACAAGCCCAGCAAGGACGGCGGCAGCGCCGACTCCTGGTCCTCGTCGGTGGGCAACCTGGACGTCCACTACTCGTCGGGCGTCGCGAACCACTTCTTCTACCTCCTGTCGGAGGGCAGCGGTTCGAAGACGATCAACGGGGTGACGTACAACTCGCCCACGTCCAACGGCTCCAAGGTCACCGGCATCGGCCGCGCCAAGGCGCTGCAGATCTGGTACAAGGCGCTGACGACGTACATGACGTCGACGACGAACTACAAGGCCGCCCGTACGGCGACCCTGAACGCGGCGTCCGCCCTGTACGGCTCCGGCAGCACCGAGTACAACACGGTGGCGGCGGCCTGGTCGGCGGTCAACGTCAACTAGTGCGGACGTAACCGAGGCGGGGCGGCACCCGGGAGAAACCCCTTCCGGGTGCCGCCCTACCCTTGTGACCCATGTCCTCGGCGCCCTTCACCTACGAGCCGGTCGGCGCGACCCGCGACGACCTGTCGTTCTGCCCGCCCGGCTTCCACCCCATGCTGGTCCGCACCCGGCTCGGCGAGGGCCACAAGGTGTTCCAGCGGGCCGCCGAGGCGGTCCTCACCTGGGAGATGCACCGCGCCCTGGGCGTGGGCATCGACGCCGCCGCCGACCGCGCGGCCCCCGGCGTCGACGTCACGGTCACCCTGGCCGGGTTCGTCAAGGCCCCCTGCCGCATCGTCTGGACGGTGGAGGAACCCCGCCGCGCCGGCTGGGCCTACGGCACCCTTCAAAGCCACCCCGAGTGCGGCGAGGAGGCCTTCGTGGTCGACCGCACGGGCGACGGCACGGTCTGGCTGACGGTCGCCGCCTTCAGCAAACCGGCCAAGTGGTACGCGAAGGCGGGCGGCCCGGCGACCCGCGGCTTCCAGCACGCGTACGCACGCCGCTGCGGAACGGTCCTGCGCAGGCTCTGCGAGGGGCTGTCCGAGGCCTGACACGCCCCTGCGGGGGGCTGTTTGGCGGCAGGGGTCGGATTCCCGCCAACCCGTGCGCCGACCGCCCTGCCGCGTTGCTCTCGGCAACACTCGAATGTGATGATCCGGCGTATGGCTGAACACGGGGGTGACGCCGGCCTGTCCGGAGGTATACGCAGGTCACGGCTGTCGGAGTACGTGGATATGGCGGGGCACGAGAGCACACCGGCACCCGCACCGAACAGTCCGAACACCCCGTCTTTGCCAGAGCATTCACTTTCCTTTACTCCAGCCGCCCAGGCCGCGCTCCCCGATACGGACGCGGTCGCTCGCAGGCGGCGTGAGTTCGCTGCTGCGCTGGGCCAGTTCCGGCGCCGTCGCGTCCTCGTCCCGTATGGGGACAGCGGCGCTGCTCTGACGGTGGAGTTGCAGGGGGTGCGGTGGCTGCTGGCGTTCACCGACGAGTGGGCGCTCGCTCGGTATGCGAGGGCGCGCGGGGAGAGCGACCGACGCTGGCCGTACCGGATGGTGTGGGGTGCGGCGGTGCTGGACGCGGGTGTGGCTGCGGTGGCGGGGGCGGCGGGGTTGCCGTGCGGGGTGTTGGTGGATGCGGGTGACGGGGAGCGGGGGCTGGTGTTGCCGCCGGTGACGGGGATCGTGCCGGAGGCGGTCGCCGTGGACCGGCCGCACGCGGCGACGGAGTTGGGAACTGAAGGGGGACGGTCGTGACGACGCCGGGCGGGGGCGGGCAGCCGGATCTGCGGGTGCAGGGGCTGGCTTTGATGGCCGAGGGCATCAACAAGGCCCTGGGTGAGCTGGATGCGCTGGGCACGATGAAGGGCTGGGCGGGAGCGGGCCGGGGCTTCACGTCGTTGGAGATGGATGGCAAGGATGCCGGGGACGACCACCTCGGTGCGGTGCTGCACGAATTCTGTGAGCGCTGGCAGTGGGGGGTGCGTGCGCTGGTGGAGGAGGGCAACGCGCTGGCGCAGGGGATGGGGCTGGCGGCCGGCACCTTCCATCAGACGGATGAGTACGTGAAGGGTTCGATGAAGGTCGCCTACAACTCTGTCGCCGGTGACCCCTTCGCCTCCAACGACCAGGTGGCGAAGGAGAGCTGGGACCAGATCAACCACGCGGGCGCGACGACGGGGTACGGGGCGAAGGACCGCGAGAACCTGGTGCAGTCGGTGAAGAAGACCGGCACGGGCATGCTGCACGACGTGGAGACGAGCGAGAGTGTGCCGGGCGACCCGGTCACGCCTGTCGTGCGTGATGTGGCTGGTGGTAACTGATGTCGTTCACCAGCAAGTTCAACCATGTGGTGGGTTCGCTCAAGTCGGGTTACGACGGTGTGAAGCGGGAGACCGGACACCTCGTCGACGAAGGCGCCCACGGTCTGGGAAACGCGCTGGACTTCGTCGGTGCGCACGGGACGGCGGACAAGCTCGACGACTGGGGCGACAACGTCGCGTCCAAGCTGGGCGCGCACGTGGACGAGCAGCAGCTGGGCGAGAGCGACGATCCGAAGGAGCTGATCCACGGCGACGCGGCGAAGCTGCGCGAGACGGCGGGGCATCTGAAGAACTTCGCCGCAGCTTTCGGCGCGGTGGCCTCCGGGATGCAGAAGCTCGATTCGTCGGACTTCAAGGGTGAGGCGGCCGACACCTTCCGCAAGAAGTTCGCCTCGCATCAGGTCAAGTGGAGTCAGGCCGCTGATGCGTGCGGTCAGGCCGCTTCGGCGCTGGAGGGCTTCGCGCACACGGTGGAGTGGGCCCAGGGCCAGGCACGGGAGGCGGTGGCGAAGTACCGGGAGGGCACTGCCGCTTCCAAGGCCCACCACAAGCAGGTGCAGGCCTACCACGATGCGGTGGAGCAGGGCGGCAAGGACCCCGGCCCGAAACCGTCGGAGCAGGATCCGGGGGATGCGGCCAGGCACGCGGCCGAGCAGATGCTTGCCGCCGCCCGACGCCAGCGCAACCAGCTGGCCGCGGAGGCCGCCGACCGGGTCAAGGCCGCCCTGAAACACGCCCCCCGGGAGCCGTCGGCGCTGAACCAGCTGAAGCTGGACGGCGCGGATGTGCTGGATGCGGCCAAGACGGAGGACATGCGGTTCTTCGGCGGCTTCGTCCGCGGGGTCGGCGACCTGAACAACCTGCTGCGCAACGCCAACCCTCTCGACCCCTACGCCCTCACCCACCCCTATGAAGCCCTCCAGGCGAAGGTGGAGTTGCTGGGCGGCGCGGTCCACATGCTCACCCACCCGACCGAGACCCGCGACAAGCTGTGGAACTCCTTCCTGCAGGACCCCGGCGGGGTCGGCGGCGAACTCGCCCCCCAGTTCCTCATCCCGGAAGCCGGCGCGGAAGAAGCCGCGGTCGACGGGGCCCGGGTCGCGGAAGACGGGGTGAAGGGCGCGGAAGGCGCGGAGGAAGCGGCGGCCGGGAAGACCCCCCGGGACACGGTGAACGAGGACCCGCCGCAGTCCTCGCACGACGAGAACAGCACGGAGAACGGCGGCACCGACCCGATCAACCTCGCCACCGGCAAGATGTACCTGCCGCAGACGGACGTCACCCTGCCCGGCGTACTGCCCCTGCTCCTCAAGCGGCGCGTCGAATCGGGCTACCACCTCGGCCGCTGGTTCGGCCCCTCCTGGTCCTCCACCCTGGACCAGCGCCTGGAGATCGACGCCGAGGGAGTCGTCTACGTCACGGAGGACGGCCTCCTCCTGTCGTACCCGCACCCGGCACCGGGCGTGCCCACCGTGGCGAGCCACGGCCCGCGCCTGCCCCTGGACCGGGTGGACGGCGGCTACACCATCACCGACCCGCAAACGGGTCAGGTGCGGCACTTCGCCGACCGGGGCGACAGCCTGGCGGTCCTGGAACAGATAGACGACCGCAACGGCAACTGGATCACCTTCGAGTACGACGCCGAGGGCACCCCTGTGGGCGTGTTCGCCGGCTCTGGCCAGGGCGTCCGCATTACCACGGACGCGGGCCGCATCACGGCGTATTACCTGGCCGCGACCGGCGAGGAACTGAAACGCTTCGCCTACACGGACGGCAACCTCACCGAGGTCTTCAACTCCTCCGCCCTGCCTCTCCGCTTCACCTACGACGACCGAGGCAGGGTCACGTCCTGGACGGACACGAACGACCGCAGCTACAGCTACGAGTACGACGAGCAGGACCGCTGCGTCGCCGAGGGCGGCTCGGCCGGCCACATGACCCTGCGCCTGGCCTACGAGGGTCCGGACCCCACGACAGGCCTGCGCACCACGACGGCCACGACCGGCGAGGGCCACACCCGCCACTACCTGGTCAACGACGCCTGGCAGGTCGTCGCGGAGACAGACGCCCTGGGCGCGACGACCCGCTACGTCCGCGACCGCCACCACCGCCTGCTCTCCACGACGAACCCGCTGGGTCACACGACGACCTTCGAGTACGACGAGGCGGGCAACCTCACCCGCCTGGTCCGCCCGGACGGCCGCGAAGCCCGGGCGGAGTACAACGCGCTCGGTCTGCCGGTGAAAGTGATCAACCCCGACGGCACCGTCATCCGCCAGACCTACGACGACCGGGGCAACCGCACTTCGGTGACGGACCCGGCGGGCCAGACGACCCGGTTCACGTACAACGAGGCCGGTCACCTGACGTCCGTGACCGACCCTCTCGGTCACACGAGCACGGTGGTCTGCGACCGCGCGGGCCTGCCCGTGCAGGTGACGGACCCGCTCGGCGCGGTGACCCGCTACGAACGAGACGCCCTCGGTCGCCCGACCACGATCACCGACCCCACCGGCGCGACAACTCGCCTGGAATGGTCGCTAGAAGGCCACCTGACCCGCCGCACGGCCCCCGACGGCACGACGGAGACGTGGACGTACGACGGCGAGGGCAACTGCACCAGCCACACGGATACTTTGGGCGGCGTCTCGTACTTCGAGTACACCCACTTCGACCTGCTGACGGCCCGCACAGGCCCGGACGGCGTCCGCTACGAGTTCGCCCACGACGCGGAACTCCGCCTGACCAAGGTCACCAATCCGCAGGGCCTGACCTGGGAGTACACGTACGACCCGGCCGGCCGCCTGCTGTCGGAGAAGGACTTCGACGACCGCACACTCACCTACGACTACGACGCCGCAGGCCGCCTGCTCTCCCGCCGCAACGCCCTCGGCCAGGTGACGTCCTTCGAACGAAACGAACTGGGCCAGGTGCTCCGCAAGAACGCGGCAGGCCAGGTGACGACGTACGCCTACGACTTCACGGACCAACTCGCCCAGGCCACAGGCCCGGACGGCACCACCCTGACCCTGCTGCGCGACCGCTACGGCCGCCTCGTCTCGGAGACGGTGGGCGACCGCACGGTGACGTACACGTACGACACCCTGGGCCGCCGCACGGGCCGCACCACCCCGACCGGCGCGGTCTCCACCTGGTCGTACGACGCGGCAGGCCACCGCACGAACATGGTGGCGTCCGGCCGGGCGATCGACTTCACGTACGACGAAGCGGGCCGCGAACTGACCCGTCACATAGCCGAAACGATCACTCTCGAGCACACCTTCGACACGCTGGGCCGCCTGACCACCCAGTCGGTGACGGGCGCTGAAGGCCGCCTGCTGCAGAGCAGGGCATACACCTACCGAGCCGACGGCAACGTGATCGGCATCCAGGACCACCTGAACGGCACCCGCCGCTTCGACCTGGACGCGACGGGCCGGGTGACGACGGTCCACGCGGCGAACTGGACAGAGCGCTACGCCTACGACGAGGCCGGCAACCAGACCCAGGCGTCTTGGCCGTCGGACCACCCTGGCAGTGAGGCAACGGGCCCACGCACCTACGTGGGCACCCGCATCACCCGAGCCGGCAACGTCCGCTACGAACACGACGCGCTCGGCCGCATCACCCTCCGCCAGAAAACCCGCCTGTCGAGAAAGCCGGACACCTGGCACTACGAATGGGACGCCGAGGACCGCCTCACGTCGGTGACGACACCGGACGGCACCCGCTGGCGCTACACCTACGACCCCCTGGGCCGCCGCACGGCAAAACTCCGCATGGCGGCCGACGGCGAAACGGTCCTGGAACGGGTGGACTTCACCTGGGACGGCACCACCCTCTGCGAACAGACCACAACCTCTTCCGACCTCCCCAACCCGGTCACCCTCACCTGGGACCACCAGGGCCTGCGCCCCCTGACCCAAACGGAACGCATCACCGCGGCCGACGCGCCCCAAGAGGAGATCGATTCCCGCTTCTTCGCCATCGTCACCGACCTGGTCGGCACCCCGAACGAACTCATAGACGAACAGGGCGACATCGCCTGGCGCACCAGAAGCACCTTGTGGGGAACGACGGCATGGTCGGCGAACAGCACCACGTACACCCCCCTACGCTTCCCAGGCCAGTACTACGACCCCGAGACGGGCCTCCACTACAACTACTTCCGCTATTACGACCCGGAAACGGCTCGTTACGTCTCCCCCGACCCTCTCGGTCTTGTCCCCACCCCCAACCCTGCCACTTATGTCTATAACCCTCAGGCGCACTCCGATTCACTCGGACTTGCTCCTGACTGCCCCCCTGGAGAAGAACCACGAGGAACATTCGACTTCAGGGACCCGAACCCAAACTATCCGCCCAGCGATGCAGCAACAAACGCCATGAGGTCTGCACCGATCGGTGGAAATATAGACTGTTCAGAAGTGGCTGAATACATCCTCCGCGAGACAGGAGGAGAGGGCAAAATAATTAACTTTACGACACATAATAGCGCCCAGATCGTGATACCCGAGAGAATGGGCCAGGACCTGACTGCTTATCGCTATCACGACGTCTATACTGACGGGAGGTACGTATACGATCCGGCAATGAGTCGCGACCCAATACCCTACGGAGACTATGAGCGGGCCATCCGACTCTCCAACCCAGGAAAGAAACTGATCATCAGGGATGGGGGGTACTCCGGTCCTCTCTGGTAGAACAGGAGTGAAATTAACATGGCGACCCGGATCACTGCAGCCATGCAAGCCCTCAGCCGGTTTGGAGAACTCGCCTGGTTCAAGCTTCCCGAAGAATACAACAATGTGTATGATTACCACCAAGTGCCATACATGGGGTGGCGTTACACATCACCCCCGACAGGAATTGCACAATATATCGAGAATGCGGTAAGAGAAGTTCCGACCGAACTCGAATGGGATCTCGACAGAAGCAGGAAGAACTGGGTCCTACTGCCGAGTCGAATTTTGCGGGAAGCCCAGAGACTTGACAGCCCGGCTTTCGCAGACGTCGTCCACTCCATCAACATCCACGACCAGGAGTTTTGCCTCAAGGCGCTGTCTGATTTCGAGCAGATCATCCTGCATCTCCAGCAGATCCCGGTCCCGGAAAGCTAAGCCAAGCACAGTACAAGAACAGAAAAGAGAGGTCAGCGAGTCTCATGTCGTTCGGTCCGCCACCCGCTGGATTCGAGGCTGCGGCAGCCCCCGCCTGGACACCACCGTCGCAGATCGAGCAGGCGTTGTTCGAGGCCAAGCGGCGTGAGGACTGGGCGGCGTACTTCGGGACGCTCGCGCAGTGCAGGCTGTTCTTCGAGATACAGAAGGACAAGGCGGATGCCACGCCCAGTGCCACGCACGTCGTCTTCGGGCACGATCCGCGCGTCGCCGGCGGCCGGATCTGGGCCGTGTACACCGAGGGCATGCTCCCCGCACCGGAGCCCCACCGTGTCTTCGACTGGAAGTACCTCGAGTGGTTCCCCAAGGTGTGGCAGCCGACCGACCCACCCCAGATCGTCGTCAACCCGGGCAGCCCGTGCGAGGCGTTCCTCCCCTCCGCGCCCCCGCACTCGTCGGCCTGGGCCCAGTACGGGCAACAGGCCTCCCCCCGGAAGCGTTCGCTGCAGCTGCGCACCCTCCGCTTCGGCGGCCCCCTCCAGGGCCCCGTCGCCCACGGCCTCGCCTGCGGCGCGCTGCTGTGCGTCCACAACGGCTCCTTCTGGAACGCCATGGCCTGGCACGGCACGGGATACCCGGGTGAGCGCAACCGACTCCGCGAGTGGTGGGGCATCACCAGCCGCGAGGAGTGGCAGTACTACCTCTGCGACCTGCTCGCCTGCGAACAGCACAGCTCTGTCTGGGACTTCGCCCTCCGCCTGCGCCGGACCATCGCCCGGGACTTCGGCGGTTACGTCGACGTGGGCTACTTGAAGCAGGCCGCCGCCAACGTCGTCCGGGCGAACTCCGAAGGATCGGTCATCGTCAGCGAAGAAGGCGTCACGAAGACAGACCCCCGGCCCGAGTCCGAGGTCCAGGCCCGGATCGAGGGCGTGCACCGGCTCATCGGGCGCATCACCCGCTACGAGGCCCGCATGCGCGCCGACGGCGTGCTCGACGAGAACGGGTACGTCTCCTCCGTCGACGCCTGGGACCTCGGCCGCGCCTCGAAGATGGCCCGGTGGGGGCTCGGAGCCCGGTTCGGAACGCTCAAAGAAGCCGAGTCCACCGTCATCCAGGCCGGCCGCGCCGCAGCCCTGTCGTACAAATCGTGGCGCGACTTCTCCACCGGCTACATCCTCGGCCGCTCCCTCCATTTCGACGAGGAGGAATTCGGCCCCTGGTACGAGGACATGGTCAGCGCGCACCAGATCCTGCTGTCCGACCCCGACAGCCCCTGGCTCACCATTCCGTTCCGCTGACAGCAGACCACTTCTTGCAAGGCACCCGGAATCTTCATGACTCACCCAAGGCGCCCACCGTACGTTGACGTGTTTGCTATCAGTGTCTGCTAGGTTCGCAGGGTTTGGCACACACGGGGGAGGCACACGTCCATGGCGTGGGACGAGTGGGAGCAGCTGAAAGCCGAGGCCGCGCAGCGGCGTCAGAACGGGGAAGCCGGACCAGCGGCGCACATGCGTCTGAACCATGTGCCCGACGCAGGCGCCGGCGGCGGAGGCCGCCCCGACATCGACATCAAGACCAAGGGTGTGCACGGCGCCGCCGACGACACCGAGACCTTGTCGCGCCAGGCCATGCGGCGACTGAGCCACTCCCTGGACACGAGCGACGAGGTGTACGGGGCCCACTTCGGGAACGGCTGGCTGAGCCCGGTCCAGCTCAAGGTGTGCGCGCTGAACTGGGAAGAGCACATGGTGTCGCTCGCCAAGCAACTCGGTGACCTGAGCGCCAAGTTGAAGGACTCCGCCAACGGTTACGACAGCGCGGACGCCGAGGCCGAGGCACGGCTGCACGCGGCCGTCAAGGATCTGGGGAAGGCCTGAGCGTGGTCTCCTACGAAGGCGTCCAGAACGCCCTCCCCAAGAAGTGGAAGACGGCCGGCGAGGACTGGGAGTCGCTGGCCAAGTACGCGCTCACCTCGGCGAAGGACCTGCGCGACCTCGGCGTGAAGCCCCTGGCCGACAACTGGACCGACGAGGTCGGAAAGGCCGCTGCGGGCAAGTTCGAGAAGCTGGCCAATCAACTGGAGGCGGCCTCCGACATCCTGCTCTCGGTCAAGATGGTCATCGAGGGCGTGACCACCGCCATCGAGACCGCCCAGAGCACCATGCGCGAGGCAAACGAACTCGCCGCCAAGTACGGCCTGACCATCAACACCGACGGTACGGTCACCGGTCCGCCCGTGCACAGCCGTACGGAGGCCGAGGATCTCGGCCCCTACCGGACGCAGGTGCTGGATCTCGTCAACCAGGCCGTGCAGCAGGTGACCACCGCGGACAAACTGGCCGCGACCGAATTCGCCAAACTCGCGGACCAGACAGGCCTCACGGATCCCGACAAGGCGCTCAACGAACTCCAGACGCACGCCTCGCGCGTCGAGATGCAGATGCTGGCCGCCGACGTCCCGGTCGGCCAGGACCCGGCGACCGTACGGCAGTGGTGGGACGGTCTGACGGCCCAGCAGCGCAAGGACATGATGCTGGCCGAGCCCGTTCTGATCGCCAACCTGGACGGCATACCGCCCGACGTCCAGCGCGACCTGCGCGGCAACGGCAAGTACGACCGGGTCAAGCTGGTCCAGTACGCCCTCGACAACTGGGACAAGGGCGACCCCACCGACTTCGGAAACAACTGCACCAACTTCGTCTCCAACGCCCTGCATGCCGCGGGCATGAAGGAGAAGACGTCGATCTGGGGAACCAGCGACGACGACACATGGATGATCGGCAACCGGACCGGCATCGACGAGGTCGACAAGCGGCTCGCGTACTCCAACACCTGGGCCGCCGCCGAGAACAACCAGAACTTCATGCTCAGGCACGGCGGCCAGGAGGTCCCGCCGTCCGAGGTGAAGCCGGGTGACATCATCTACTACGAGCAGGCGGGCCCGAACGACCACATCGAGAAGGGCAACACCCATCATGCGGCGATCGTCACCGCGGTGATGCCGGACGGCGAGATCAAGTACACCCAGCACAGCGACCCCAACCAGAACGTCAGTCTGGAGGGGCGCCTCAGCGCCACAGAGAAGCGAGAAGGCGCACAACACCTGCGGTTCGTCCGCCCCAACCCGGACTGGTACTGATGACACCACCCCTCCACGCGCCCTCCCCCGCCCCGTCCACGGGCTCCGCCACCCGGCGCCGGCGCGCGCTGCTCGTCCCCGTCCTGACGGCCGTCTCCGCCGTGCTGCTGGCCGCGCGCCTGGCCTGGGCCTCCGACACCTTCCAGAACTGCCGGTACCTGGGCCCCTCGGCCCGCATGTACATCACGTCCTGGGCCGGCCTCGCGTGCGCCGTCGCGGCGGTGGTGGCCTTCGCGGCCCTGCCCCGCAGCGAACGGCGCGGAATCGCAGCGGTGTCAGCGGTACTCGGCATGCTGCTGGCGTTCGTCCTCCTCATGACCGTCTACTGGCTGTACACCCCGGACCCGTCCGGCGGCGACGACTGCTCGGGCCTGGGCCTCTTCGCGCCGTAGCCTCAGCCATGGATGCACTTCAGCCGGCCAGGCTGCAGATCTACTCGGTGGAAGAAAAGCCCGAGGGAGCCGCCGTATGCATCGTTCGATGTGTCGGAGGCACCGCACGCACCGGGCAGCGATTCACGTACGTTTCCGCCGCTCATCGCAGCAGCGGCCGGTCACACATGACACTAGATCGCATTCTTCGCTACGAAAAGCCAGTAGACCTCCTGGAACCACCCCACACCGCCAAGGTTCTCCTCTCGGGCGAGGGCGTTGAGGAACTGGCTAAGGGATCCATCATCACGGCCATGGCCTGCGACACCTACGACCGCTTTTGAACTCCGCACGTGACCATCGCAAGCCGCCGAACCCGCCCGGCGTGCGTGGGAGACGCGACCGCGCCCTCTCTGCCGACAGCGCCTGCCCCGTTACCCTCGGGCCGGGTACCGATCATGGTCACCGCTCTTCCGGGCCGCACGCTCGCTTCTCCCCCGTGCTGGAGAGAGGTGGGTCAAGGGTGGCCCGGAGGGCCATCGCCGGAGGCGACGCGGAGCGCCCTTGACGCACCTCGCGGACGCAGGACACTGACGAGGAAGCGAGCGGCCCAACGGCCACTTGCTCACTCGTCGGCGAACAACTCCGCCGCCTGCGAGGCGTGGACCGCCCGCTGAGCCCAGACCTCCAGCTGGTCGAGGTCGGTGCAATTCGTCACGCGCTCACGGACGGAGTCGGGCACGGGGATGCCGCGCCATTCCAGGATGCGCAGGGTCATCTCCTGGCGGTCCTGAATGCGGCCCTGCTCCAAGCCTTGTTCCAGGCCTTCTTCCCGGCCTTCCTCGCGTACCTGTTCGGCCAGCGGGTGTCGCCAGAAGTACTGGATCGCCGTCATCAAATCCCTCCACATCTGCTTCGCCTGGGCATCGGCCAGGCAGGAGTCGACGAACTGCACGAAGACAGCGGCACTGTCCGGATCGATGGTCCGCAGGGCGGCGGCCAGGGATTCCAGTATGGCCGCAGCCTGCGGTCCACGCCCGTGTGTCATGGCCGACAGCACCGCAAGAGGGACGTCCTTCTCGGCCTGCCGCTCGTCCGCGATCACGGGGACGTTGTCCGGGCCCAGAACCAGAGGCCGTACCGTCAGCGACTCCCAGCCCGGGAAGCCGAGCCGGATCGGACGCGACGCCCACCTCGCCGTAGAGCTGCTCTGGGTGATGACGATGAGGACCGGCTCGCAGCGGTACTTCTCATACAGGTAGGAGAGGTAGTAGGGCCAGCTGCCGCGTTTACGCTCGTCCACCTTCCCTTGTGACTCCACCACCAGCAGATACGTGCCCTCGTCCGTCTCCGCCCGCAACAGGGTGTCCACCCGGCGCTCGACCGGTTCGATCTCGGTGAGGTCGATGTTCAGCGCCGCGATCTCCCTCGGTTCGGGGAAGGGCACGTGCAGCACCTTCTGTAACGCCTTTGTCAGCAGCGTCGGATCCTTCTGGAAGATCCGGTGCAGCGCCTCATGCGACGAGCCGACCATCAGCTCTCCTTTCCATCGCGTTGATCAACGAGCTAGGCCGCCGCAAGTTCGCACCACACGAACTTTCCGCGGTCCCCGAACCGCGCCGTCGGCTGCCACCCCCAGTAGTCCGCGCACGCCTTGACCAGCCCAAGCCCCCGCCCGTCCTCCAGCTCCAGCGCGGCCACCTGTTCCAGCGGGCGCGGCGGGTCCGGCGGGGCGGGGTCCGTGTCCCAGGCCCCGATCCACACCATCCCCTCCGGCGTACGGCGCACCCTGAGCGCGGCCGGCCCCTTCGTATGCCGTACGGCGTTGGACACCAGCTCCGCCGCCAGCAGCTCGGCGGTGTCCACCAGACCGATCAGACCGTGCACCGTAAGAATCAGGCGCAGCGTGCGGCGGCACACCGTCACCGCTCTGAGGTCGTTGGGGATGTAGAGGGTGTAGTCCCAGGACTCGGTGGGCTCGGTTTCGGGCATGGGCATGCGTATCAACTCCGGTGAGTGAGTGGGGATTGGTGCGCGGTGGCCTGCCGCAGCCGTCATGACAGGACGGAGCGGTGCGCTTCCGCTGCGTGGCCGTTGCGTGACCGACAGTAGGGGGAATTATTTAGATCTCGCAAGCTGGTCGCGTAATCTGGCCCCGAACGAGTCACGCAGCCAGGCATGTTGAGAGGACCAGTCGATGGCTAAGAGGACAGAGCCAACGGCGCGTCAGATGCGTCTGGCCATCGAACTGCGCAGACTCCGAGACGCGGCCGGCCTCGCCTCGCGAGAAGCAGCAGCACTGCTCGGGGTGACTGCTCCGCAGATCAGCCAGATCGAGTCCGGACTGGCGGGTGTGAGTGAGAAGCGGCTACGTCGCATGGCCGCGAACTACTCCTGCACTGATGAGGAGTTGATCAACGCCCTGGTGGCCATGGCAACTGACCGCACCCGGGGCTGGTGGGAGCAGTACCGGGAGCTGCTGCCCACCCCCTTCCTGGACCTCGCCGAGTTGGAGCATCACTCGACATATCGACGTGACGTGGAGTTTCTGTTCATTCCCGGACTTCTCCAGACGGAGGACTACGCCCGGGCGGCGTTCTCCTCCAGGGTCCCCGAACTCCCAGAGGACGAGTTGGAGCTGCGCGTTCGCCACCGGATGCAACGCAAGGCCGTCCTCGAACGCCCTGGCCCTGTCCCGTACGAAGCGATCATCCACGAGGCGGCGCTCCGCATCAGGGTTGGTGATCGCACCACCTCACGAGCCCAGCTCACCCGCATCCTGGAACTCTCGGAGGCGGAGCACATCACCGTCCGCGTCATTCCCTTCGACCTCGACGGCTTCGGTGGGACGTGGAGCCCCATGATGCTTGCGGGAGGTGCCGTACCCAGGCTGGACACGGCCGCTCGAGACGCCCCGCACGGGACCGGCTTCATCGATTCCGAGGCTCAACTCGCGGTCATGCGAACGCTCTTTCGTAGAGTAGAAGCAGCTTCGCTCGACCCCACCCGTGCGCGTGACTTCATCCACAGACTGGCCAAGGAACTGTGAGACCCACCATGACCACCCCCGGCAACTGGCGGAAGTCGTCCTACTCCGGTGGCGGCGACGGCAACAACTGCGTGGAAATCGCCCCCACGCCCACCCGCATATCCGTCCGCGACTCCAAGAACCCAGCCGTCGGCCCCCTCACCGTCCCGGCCGGATCCTTCGCCCTCTTCATCGACGCTCTGAAGAAGACGCCGTAGCGTGGGCCTCCTAAAGCTCGGCGGAGGAGCCGGCTAACGCACCACCCGGTACCGGAGATACACGACTCCCGAGTCGAAGGTGCGGGTCTCGGCCAGTTCGAGGTCCACCCGGCGCTCGTGCTGGGGGAAGAACGGGATGCCGCCGCCGACCAACACCGGGTGGACCCTGGCCCGGTACTCGTCGATCAGACCCAGCGCGGCCACCTCGGCGGCGAGAGTCGCGCCGCCGATCGCGATGTGGCCCTCCCCCGGCTCGGCTCGCAACCGCTCGATCTCCTCCGCCAGGCCGCCGGAGGCCAGACGGGCATGGCCCTGGACCGCCGACAGCGTGGTGGAGAACACCACCTTGGGCAGCCGCTTCCAGATCGCGGCGAACTCGAGCGTGGAGAAGTCGAGCGATGGATTCTGGTCGGCGGTCTCCCAGTACAGCATCGTCTCGTACAGCCGTCGTCCCATCAGGTGGACGCCGAGCTCTCGCACCTCGTCGGTGGCGAGGCGGAAGACCTCCTCGTCGGGCACCGTCCAGTCGAAGCCGCCGTCCGGACCGACGACGTAGCCGTCGAGTGAGACGCTCATCGAATAGGTCACGCTGCGCATCGGCAGTCCTCCGCGGTAGCGGGTACGGCTCCAGTGCCTTCGGCACGACGACTTACGGTTGCGGTGCGCGGCGGCTCCGAGGACCCGCCGCGCCCGGCCTACCGCAGCAACACCCCCGCCCCCTCCACCCCGTCCTCCGACGGCACCGCCACCAGCCCCATCTCCGCACTCGACGCCAGCAAGCGGTGGGCCGGGAGGATGCGGACCGTGTAGCCGTAGGGGCCCGTGCGGTCCAGGGACAGGGGGCCCTCGTACAGCAGGCGGCCCTCCAGGTCGGGGGCTCCCGTCGGTTTCAGGGGGACCACCGTCGCGTCCGTGATGCGGTCCTCCGCGTCCACCCTGCCCGACACCGCCTGGACCTCGACGTCGTCGGGGGACAACGAGCCGAGGGCCACCCGGACCCGCAGGCCCACCGTCGACCCCAGTTCCGCCGTGGCCGTCGGTGCCGTCGTCTCCACGTGGTCGACGCTCACCGCGGACCAGGCCGCGCGCACCCGGGCCTTCCAGGCGGCCAGGTCGCTCGCGGTGTCGGGGGTCAGCGCGCGGTGGGCCTGGGCGGCGGGGACGTAGAGGCGGTCGACGTACTCGCGGACCATGCGGCCGGCCAGCACCTTGGGGCCGAGCAGGGTGAGGGTCTGGCGGACCATCTGGATCCAGCGGTCGGGCAGGCCTGCCCGGCCCCGCTCGTAGAAGCGCGGGGTCACCCGTTGCTCCAGCAGGTCGTACAGGGCCGCCGCCTCGATGTCGTCGCGGCGGTCCTGGTCGGTGCCCGCGCCGTCCGCCGTCGGGATGGCCCAGCCGAAGTCCGGCTGGAACCATTCGTCCCACCAGCCGTCCAGCACGGAGAGGTTCAGGCAGCCGTTCAGGGCCGCCTTCATGCCGCTCGTGCCGCAGGCCTCCAGCGGGCGCAGGGGGTTGTTCAGCCAGACGTCGCAGCCGGGGTAGAGCTTCTGCGCCATCGCCATGCCGTAGTCGGGGAGGAAGACGATGCGGTGGCGCACCCGGGGGTCGTCGGCGAAGCGGACCAGTTCCTGCACCAGGCGCTTGCCGCTGTCGTCCGCGGGGTGCGCCTTGCCCGCGACCACGATCTGGATCGGGTGGTCAGGGTGCAGCAGCAGCTCCATCAGGCGGTCGCGGTCGCGGAGCATCAGCGTCAGGCGCTTGTACGACGGGACCCTGCGCGCGAAGCCGATCGTCAGGACGTCCGGGTCCAGCACCCCGTCGATCCAGCCCAACTCGGCGTCTCCGGCGCCGCGTTGCCGCCAGGACGCCCGCAGCCGCTCCCGTACCTCCTGCACCAGCTGTTCGCGCAGGGTGCGGCGCAGTTCCCAGATCTCCTGGTCGTCGATCTCCGCGACCGAGTCCCAGCGGTCGGTGCCGCCGACGGTCAGCGCGTCCTCGGCCCGCTCGGAACCGACCTGGCGGGCGCCGAGGCGCAGCACCTCCGGGGCCACCCAGGTCGGGGCGTGCACCCCGTTGGTCACGGAGGTGATCGGCACCTCCTCGGGGTCGAATCCCGGCCACAGGCCCGCGAACATCTCCCGGCTGACCTGGCCGTGCAGCAGGGAGACCCCGTTCGCGCGCTGGGCCAGCCGCAGGCCCATCACGGCCATGTTGAACAGGTTGGGCTCGCCGCCCGGGTACGTCTCCATGCCGAGCGTCAGGATCCGCTGCACGTCGATGCCGGGGAGTTCGGCGTCCGCGCCGAAGTGCCGGGCGACCAGTTCCCGGTCGAAGCGGTCGATGCCGGCCGGGACGGGGGTGTGGGTGGTGAAGACGGTGCCGCCGCGCACCGCCTCCAGGGCCGAGTCGAAGTCCAGCCCCCGCGCGCACAGTTCGGCGATGCGCTCCAGGCCGAGGAAGCCCGCGTGCCCCTCGTTGGTGTGGAACACCTCCGGCTCGGGGTGCCCGGTCAGCCGGCAGTACGTCCGTACCGCCCGGACCCCTCCTATCCCGAGCAGCATCTCCTGCAACAGCCGGTGCTCGCTGCCGCCGCCGTAGAGCCGGTCGGTCACGCCGCGTTCGCCGAGGTCGTTCTCCTCCACGTCCGAGTCGAGCAGCAGCAGCGGTACCCGGCCCACCTGGGCCAGCCAGATCCGGGCGTGCAGTGCCTTGCCGCCGGGCAGCGCGAGCGAGACCTGTGCCAGGGTGCCGTCGGGCTCCTTCAGCCGGGTGAGGGGCAGCTCGTTGGGGTCGAGCACCGGGTAGTGCTCCTGCTGCCAGCCGTCGCGGGACAGGGTCTGCCGGAAGTACCCGTGCCGGTAGAGGAGGCCTACGCCGATCAGGGGTACGCCGAGGTCGCTGGCGGCCTTGAGGTGGTCGCCCGCGAGGATGCCGAGGCCTCCGGAGTACTGGGGCAGGGCGGCCGTGATGCCGAACTCCGGGGAGAAGTAGGCGATGGCGGCGGGCATGCCGGCCGCCTGGGTCTGGTACCAGCGGTCGCCGGTCAGATAGTCGTCGAGGTCGTCGGCGACCGCGCCGAGGCGGCGCAGGAAGCGCCGGTCCCCGGCCAGCTCGGCCAGCCGGGCGGGGCGCACCCGGCCGAGGGTGCGCACCGGGTCGGCCCCGGCCGCGGCCCAGGCCTCGGGGTCGACGGACTGGAACAGGTCGCGCGTTTCCGCATGCCAGGACCAGCGCAGATTGCGCGCCAGGTCGCTCAGCGGCCGGAGAGGTTCGGGGAGAACGGGACGGACGGTGAACCGACGGATCGCCTTCACACTTCCACCTCGGACGCGTTGCGGAGTGAGACGCACGGCGCTGTACGTCTCGTCGTCACCTTCGACGGTAGTTGTTACCCGGGGGTCGGTGGGGACGCGCACGGCGGGGGTGTCGGGGCGTTAAGGGGCGGTCGGCGGGCACCCGGTAAAAAGGGGCCGGTCTTACGGGTGGACGTACGCGTGAGTAGTTAACAAAGTTCCGGATTGCCCACCCGAACCGGGTGGGAAGGCTCCTCCGGTACACACCCCACAGCCGTCCCACAGCACCTCCGCAGGACCCACCTCCCCACATCCATCCGCCCACACCCTCGTTGACGCGGACAGGAGCGGTCATGCCCGCCACGCACGACTCGTCATCACCCCCGACAAGCAGCAAGGACACGGCAGCGGCAGAGCCGGCGGCCCCGTC
The DNA here is from genome assembly GCF_040703635.1 of Streptomyces sp. NPDC007189. Taxonomy (NCBI): domain Bacteria; kingdom Bacillati; phylum Actinomycetota; class Actinomycetes; order Kitasatosporales; family Streptomycetaceae; genus Streptomyces; species Streptomyces sp. NPDC007189. The sequence goes on along the minus strand of NZ_JBEYEY010000043.1, from coordinate 957 downwards.
GGCGGCGAAGAAACCGGCCGGCGAACCGGTCGGCCACCCAGCCAGGAAGGCGGCCAGGAAGACAGCCTCGAAGACGGCTGGGAAGACGGCTGCGAAACCGGCCAAGAAGACGGCAACGAAAGCCGTACCGGCCAAGAAGGCGGCAACGAAGACGGTCAAGAAGGCGGTCGGGAAAACGGCTGGGAAAACTCTGGGCAAGAAGTCCGTAAAGGCCGCCGCCGGCGTCGTCGGCTCCGCCGAGACCTCGCCGGGTCCGGGCGACGCCGTACCCCGGCACCCGGGCACCACCCTCGGCCGCATCCCCGTCCTCGACGTGCGCCCCGTGGTGCAGCACGGGCGCAGGCCGGCCAAGGCGGTGACCGGCGAGTCGTTCCAGGTGTCCGCCACCGTCTTCCGGGAGGGGCACGACGCCGTCGCGGCGAACGTGGTGCTGCGCGACCCGGCCGGCCGGCCGGGGCCGTGGACGCCGATGCGCGAACTGGCCCCGGGCACCGACCGCTGGGGCGCCACCGTCACCGCGGGCGAACCGGGCCGCTGGACCTACACGGTGGAGGCCTGGTCGGATCCGGTCGCCACCTGGCGGCACCACGCCGGCATCAAGATCCCGGCGGGCATCGACACCGAGCTGGTGCTGGAGGAGGGCGCCCGGCTGTACGAGCGCGCGGCCGCCGGGGTGCCGGACGCCGAGCGGCAGGTGGTCCTGGACGTCGTGAGCGCCCTGCGGGACGAGGAGCGTCCGGCCGCCTGGCGGCTCGCGGCCGCGCTGGCGCCGGAGGTGACGGACGTGCTGGCCCGGCATCCGCTGCGGGAGCTGGTCACCGCCTCCGATCCCCTGCCGCTGCTGGTGGAGCGGGAGCGGGCTCTGTACGGCTCCTGGTACGAGTTCTTCCCCCGCTCCGAGGGCACCGCCGAGCGGCCGCACGGCACCTTCCGCACGGCCGCGCGCCGGCTGAAGCC
>NZ_JBEYEY010000042.1:0-23346 GCF_040703635.1 Streptomyces sp. NPDC007189 | reverse complement strand
CCGAGTACGAACGCGGCTGGTGGCAACAACAGGAAGCCACCCAGCAGCCCGCCTGAAACAAGACCACCGCACTCTACGAAACCCAGGACAGCTCATGGCCCAGGTCGCCGATCTCGTGGCCGCCGTAGTTGCCTGACCTCGGCGATGGTGCCAGACATGTCTGGTCCGGCCGCCGCGTGCGACGCGGCGTACCAGGCATGCTTCCCGCGTCGGGCGCAGGGCCTTGCCGGCCGTGGGAGGAGGCCATTGATGGTGCTCACCACGTGCAGGCCCGCCTGCGAGAGCTGACGAGGTGCCGCGTCATGCCCTGTGCGGCGTGCACTCGGGCGTGGCGGGTCACATGTGCTCAGCACCCGCCTTGATCGCTTCCCGAATGCGGTTGTAGGTGCCGCAGCGGCAGATGTTGCGGATCTCGTCGAGGTCGGAGTCGCTGATCTCATGACCGGCGGCCTGTGCCTGCCTGACCTTGGCCACAGCCGCCATGATCTGCCCTGGTTGGCAGTAGCCGCACTGCGCCACGTCGTACTCCAGCCAGGCCTCCTGCATCGGGTGCAGGTCCTTGCCGACCGTGTCGGGCAGGCCTTCGATCGTGGTGATCTCGTCGTCCGGCCCCACGTCCTTGACCTTCACCGAGCAAGGATTGAAGGCCTTGCCGTTGAAGTGGGACGTGCAAGCCTTGCAGACATTGATGCCACAGCCGTACTTCGGCCCGGTGACATCCAGTACGTCGCGCAGGACCCACAGCAGCCGAAGGTTGTCATCGACGTCGACGGTGACGCGCTTGCCGTTGAGGATGAAGGTGTGCATGCTCATGGTGCGCTCCTCAGTAGGTGTGGCTCAGGCCGTCGGACGGCGACTCGGGAACAGGTGGGACGAAGGGCTTTACCTCGAAGGAGACCGTGCCGTGGTTGATCGGGAACCGGGTCGGCATCGTGCCGGTCGCACGGGCATAGGCGCCCGCGACCGCGGCGACCGATGCGGCCACTCCGGCTTCGCCGGCACCACCGGGCTGCTCGGACGCGGAGGGCATCACGATGCACTCGAAGTCAAAGGGAACGTTCCACTGCCGGGTGTAGAAGTAGTTGTCCCAGCTGGCTTCAAGGAAGTGCCCGTCGCGCAGGTGCAGGCTGCTGGTGAGGGCGAGCGCGATCCCGTCCGAGACACCACCCAGCATCTGGGCCTCCAGGCCCTGGGGATTGATCACCAGTCCGGCGTCCACGGCGATCACGGCCTTGGTCACCCGGGGCCCGGTTACGGCGTTGGAGATCTTGCGGTTCACGGTCTCGGGGCGGCAGTCGATCTCGACGAGCACCGCGGTCGCACCCTTGTACTCGCTGTGGATTGCGATGCCCTGCGCCATCCCGGCGGGCATCGGCCTGCCCCACTTACCCACATCGGCAACCTTCTGGAGCACTGCCTTGACCCGGTCGTTCTTGAGGAACGCAAGCCGGAACTCCAGCGGATCCCTGCCCATCTTCCGGGCGAGCTGATCGACCACCAGTTCATTGGCACACGCCACATCGGGCGAGTAGATGTTGCGCATGCTCCCGGTGTTGAAGCGCGCGTCGGTCTCGTTGAGCAGCTGAGTGACGACGCCGAAGTTGTAGGGGAGTTCCTGTGTCAGCGTGAAGATGGTCTCGGAGAATCCCAGTGCGCTGAGCCCGGTGGGCAGCCTGTCGGCCGTCGCCGTGATCATCTCGCCGAGTCCGTGGCTGAAGTCGGTGACCACACTGGTATGCCGCTGTTCGAAGGTCAGCACTTGCCCGGCCAGGTACGTGGCCCGGATCCGCGAGGTCGCCATGGGATGCACCCGCCCTTGCCGAGGCTCGTCGGCGCGATGCCACATCAGCTTGACCGGCTTGCCCATCGCCTTGGAGATCTTGGCGGCCTCGATGGCGGGGTCGGCGAAGAGCTTGTGTCCGAATGACCCTCCGCCGGTGACGACGTTGACGGTGACCGCGTTCTGCGGCAGGCCGACGGCTTTGGCGATGTCGCCCTGCGCCACGATCGGCACCTTCAGTCCCGCCCATACGGTCGCGCGGTCCGACCGGACGTCGGCGATCGCACAGTTCGGCTCGAGCGCCGCGCTGCTGCGGAACATGAAGGTGAAGTCCGCCTCCACCGTGCCCGCCAGCAAAGGGACCTTCGGGATCGCCAGCGGCACCTCGGCCTTTCTCAGCCGAGCCAGGATCGTCTCGTCGGACTCGCCCGCGACCGGGCCCGGGTTCCACTCCACGTCGAGGGCACGCACCGCGTCGATGCACTGCCCGAACGTCTCCGCGCGAACAGCGACTCCCGTGTCGACCATCGCCACATCCGTTACGCCCGGCATGGCAAGCACCGTGGGTCGGTTGCGTACCGACTTCGGCGAGCCGTTCAGAGTCGGCGGGCGGCAGACCATGGTCGGCAGCGCGTCCGGCACGTGAAGGTCCAGCGTGAACTTCTTCCGCCCGGTGACCGCAAGTCGGGCGTCCTCCCGCCGGTAGGGTTTGCCGATCACCGAAAAGCTCGAAGTGGCCTTGAGTTCGACCTCCACCGCCTTGACGGTGCGGCTGGCGGCCTTGGTGGCCAGAGAGCCATAGTCCACTGATGACCCGTCAGGTGCGAAGATGACCCCGTCCTTGGACTTCAGCAGCGCCACTGCCGAGCCGAGCTCGATCGCTGCGGCTTCCAGTAGCGCCTTCCTGGCGATCGCCGCAGCGACGCGTACAGGGGTGAAGGTCGAGACCGTGGTGTTTGATCCGCCGGTGAGCTGGTTGAGCATCAACTCGGGGCGGGCCGGCGCCAAGGTCACGTGCACCTTGTCGACCGGCAGGTCGAGTTCCTCGGCGATGATCATCGCTGTCGAGGTGGTGATGCCCTGGCCGACCTCCATCCGCGGAAGCTCGAACGATGCGGTGCCGTCCTCGTTGATCAGGATCTTGATCAGCGCGGACGTGGGGAGCGCGGCGTCGGTCTGCAGATCCTCGAGGTCGTACAGCTCCGGGATCTGGGGGGCTGAGGGCACGGCGGCGTAGGCAGGTGTGCCGAGCCCGAGGTCGGCGGCCACGGCAAGCGTGGCTCCACCCAGCACATAGCCAATGAACGCGCGGCGGCCGACCTGCGCGCGCTCACCACGTCCGGTGGTGCGACCATTCCTGGCAGGGACGTCGGTCATCGGCCATTCCTTTCGTGTTCCCAGTCGTCCGCTCTCTGAGGTCGGCAGACAGGTGCCTTCTCGGTACCAGCGCGGCAGGGATCCGTGGGTACAACCAGTTGCCGGCTCAGCATCGGCGAGCGGACCAGAGCCTAGAACCGCATAAGTTCCTCGTCTTTGGGCCGAGCACTAGCGAAATGGAGCAGCCGATTGTGCGTGAGCACAACGAAAGCCGGTATTTGCACGAGGAGAGGGTGAAACGAGGAATTTATGAAAGGAGACAGTGAAGGAGACAGTCAGGCGCCTGCCAGCGCCGGGGGGCTCAGGCCGCCAGTTCCCCGACCACTGGAGGGCGCGCCGTGCCGGCCTTCAGCGTGATCGCCGAAGGCGCGTCCGCGCGTACCGGTGTCCAGGCCGGCCGAGGTGTCATTCCGAGAGGGTGCCCAGTCGCACGGCCTGCAGGGCAACGTAGAGCTCCGCGCAGGAGTCCGCGTCGCTGGTTCGCCGGTCGGTCAGTTCGGTGATCCTGCCCAACCGGTACAGGACGGTGTTGCGGTGGCAGTGCAGATGCTCGGCGGCCCGCGTGGTCGAGCCGCCGGTGGCGAACCAGACGCCCAAGGTGTCGAGCAGGACCGTTCGTTCCGCCGCCGGCAGGGTGAGCAGCGACCCGAAGACCGTACGGGCCACCTCGGAAGCGGCGTCGGGTGAGGCCGCCGCAAGCAGGGCTATCGGCGAGCTCCCGTAGACGTGCGTGCCGGAGGTGCCGGGCGGCAGGCACTGGGCCGCCAGTTGGGCTTCCCGCCGAGCGTTCGGCGCGTCCATGGGTGAGGCGAAGGGCCGGCTGATGCCCACGCGGGAGAGCGCGATGGTGCCGAGGCGCTCCTCCACCGCGACGACCAGATGCTCGTTCGGCAGAGCGAGGAGGCCGAGCAGGCTGCCTGCCCGGTGGATCCACTCGCCGTCGATGTCGACCGCGCGTAGTTGTCCCTCGACCGTCGGCAGCGGGCCGACGCCGTCGTTGTTCTCGGCGCACACCACCAGGAACGGTCCTTTGCGGTCCAGCTGCAGGACCCGCGTGGCCTCCCAGGCCCTGGAGCTGTTCCCTGCGGTGCCGTCGAGCAGCGTGGTGAGCATGAAGCTCCGTGCGGCGGCATCGCGGCATGCCTGTTCCTCCACCGCGGCGCGGTAGGCCTCGGCAGCGGCGCTGGAGCACTGGTCGATGATCAACCAGATGTCCGATGCCCTGTGCAGCAGCCAGGCGGCGTTGTCCTTGGCGAGGGCCATCGCCAGCAGCCGCTCCCAGATGAATCGCCCGCCGAGACGGAAGGCATGCAGCAGAGCAGCCAGCGGGATGCCTTGTTCGGCCTTGAGCCGGCCCGCCGCCCGCGGGGCGTCCATGCTGGTGGGCACACCCCCGTTTCTCAAAGCTGTCAGCAGCGTGCTCAGGTTGTCGTGCACGGGGGCGCGCAGCTGCTCGTGGCTCAGCAAGATTCCCTCGGCGTACGAGCGGTAGCCGTTGAGGATCTCGGCGGTCAGTTCGTCGGTCAGTGAATCCACCGAGACCAAGAGCCGGTCGAGCAGATCAGTCATGCACGCGTCAGCGCCCAGCGGCGTGGTCATGCGCGGATGATAGACGCACGCGGTTGTGTGCGGGCACAAAGCGTGCGTCACCATGCCCGGCTACCGACCGACGGGCGCTGCCGCCTGTCTGTGCAACGATCGCCATCGGTTCCTTCTGGCCGCTACCCATCAGCAGATCTGCTGACTTCTCAAGCGCATGGAGAGCGAGGGCATGCTTGCCGTCCGCGAGGTGGAGCAGTAGTGACAGTTGGAGAGGAGGGAGTACTCCGTCGCTGGCCTCGACCTTGCCGCCCCCTCTCGGTGACTGCATGAGCCGATCGAAGCCGAGAGCCTCCGGCACGGCCTCGCCGTGACGATCTGTGGCGCGGCCTCCGACGACCCGGCGACGCTGATCCGCGAGGTCGAGTCGAGTGCCGGCCGCGTCACCGTCTGAGTTCAGGTCAATCCGTCATCAGCGGCTCAGCGTTCGGCCGCCGTCGAGGCCGAAGGCGACAGTCCATACGCTGTGCGTCGTGCGGTGCGGTGGCTTCGCGGCGCCTTTGGGCGGAGATGTGAGAGCGTCATCCGGGCAGCGATCGCCGAGTTCGCGCTCAAGGGCTATTCAGCGCCTCCGGCGGAAGGCGCTTGCTGCCCCTGGCCGCCGAGCGTGGCCACCACCGGAAGGAAGGCACTCCCGGTCTTGGTGAGTACGTACTCGTCCCGCGGCGGATGTTCGTTGTACCAGCGCCGCTCAAGGAGGCCCGCCTGGACAAGCGCGGATCGGCGGCCGGGTGTGCCGTCCAGTCGACGCTGCCGCAGGGTCTGGCGGACGTCAAACCGTCCTCGCCCAGGCTCAGTTGGTCGACGCGACGGACCACGTGCTTGCTCACGCCACCAGCACCGCATGCTGTTCCCGCTGTCCGCCTCGTGAACCTAACCGGTTGTCCGCGTTGCCTGGCGCCTCCTCGGCGACCGGCGGCACCCTCACCTTTTGTGGCTTATGTCCCACACGGCCGTCGGCCTATCGGCCGCAGGCGGACGTTCCGGGCCAAGGACTGTGTAGGGGGTGAAGCCGGTGGGCGCATGGTCGATCGGCAGGTTGTTCTGTCGTGCGGTGAGGGCGTGCGCGCCTCGACCGGCGTCTGTCATGACATCCCCGCCTTCCGCCGCTACCGCGGAACCGTCGTCATCGGCTCCGACAGTTTTGCCGCGATGGACGCAATGCTGGTGACATAGCCGAGGCGGCCGGCGTGGCCCGCCGTCTACGGTCCACGTGATCGAGGAGACAGGGCCTAATGCTGGATTCCTCAAAGGGCGTACACATATCGGCGGCGTAAGTGCCTGGTGGGTGGGGCGGGTCTGCCCCATATCCAGGGGCGAGCGCGGGCGTTGAGTTGGGATGTTGCCTGGCGGGTTGCTTGGTCGATCTCGGGTGGTCCGGCGAAGGACTGGCCGGCGAGGGCGGCCTTGCGGAAGATGCGCCACCAGCCTTCCTGGAGGTTGAGCCAGCGGGCACCGACAGGGATGAAGACGTGCCGGATTCTGGGGTGGTCTTCCAGCCAGGTGCGGGTGGACAGGCTGTTGTGCGAGGACAGGTTGTCGGTGACGACGTGGATGTCCCCGACCGGATTGGCTGCCTCGATCTTCTGAAGAAACTGCTGGTAGAAGAGGCTGTTGCGGGAGGATGCGGCCATGGTGACTTCCTGTCCGTCCCGCACGCGTAAGGCGCCGTAGACCCAGGTCTTCTCCGGCCCGCGACCGTGGTCGACTTCGGTCTTGATGCGGTGGCCGTCCGGCGACCAGCCCGGCGCCGGCGGGAACGTTCGGGGGATCACCGGTCCGAGCTCGTCGGCGCAGACGACCGTCGCGCCCTCGGGTGGGCAGGTGTAGAGCTCGATGATCCTCGTCCTTTTTCCCTCGAAGTCCGGATCCTTCGAGCGGATCCAGGACCGGGTGCGGCGCCAGTGCACTCCCTCGGCCAGCAGGTCCGGCGGACCTGGCTGCGGCCAGGTTGATGCCAAAGATCCGGGCCGCTTCCTGAGTGCTGTGGCCCTGTTCCATGAGCTGGAAGTATGCGGCCCGCTCTCGGATCAGCTTCTTCCGGCCCTGCGGCTTCCGCTCGTTCCGGATCTCGAAATCCATCGCACCCCTTGAGCTGGGGTGTTGCAACGACCACTAGAACGGAAGGCACGCCGGGGGCTTTGACCTGTGCGCGTTCGGCAGGATTCGAATCTGCAACTCCTTGATCCGTAGCCTGTGTCGTGCCCGTTCCCGGCGTTCGGCGGGCCCGCTCCGGTCACTGCGCCGGGATCGGACGCACCGGGTGCTTGCTCATGATCGAGACCCGGTTGAAGGCGTTGATGGTGATCGCCACCCAGACCACCGCGGAGATCTCGTCATCGGTCAGCGCCTGGCGGGCGGCGGCGTAGGCGTCCTGCTGTCCGGCGACGTCTGCCGGATTGGTGGTCGCCTCGGCCAGGGCGAGCGCCGCCCGCTCCCGCGCACTGAACAGCTCGGTGTCGCGCCACGCCGGGAGCACGCCTAGGCGCTGAGTGCTCTCGCCGGCGCGCAGCGCAGCCCGAGTGTGGACGTGGAGGCAGTAGGCGCATCCGTTGATCTGGGAGACTCGCAGGTTGACCAGTTCCACCAGTCTGCGGTCCAGGCCGGCATCCGCGGCGACCGCCCGGACCTCCTCGGCGGTCCGGGTCAGGGCCTGGTATGCACGGGGGCTCTGCTTGTCGACGAACACCCTTCGGTCGGCCTGCGCCTGGGTCGGACCGTTCACCTGCACTCCTTCGGGCGGGCTGCGTCCGGCGGCTCCTGGACAGGTCGGCGTCAGGGGTGGCGCCCGCGATCCCCCTCATGATAGTTGAACAAGTAACGAAAGTGGGGTGTTGCCTGATGAGCAACCCAGAGGCCGGTCTCGCCGAACAACTGCGCGGTCCAGCGCGCGACGGGGAAGCCGATCCGCAGGTGGAGGTCCTCTCCGCGCGGGACGTCCCCCTGGGCGGTCCTCGCGCGATGACTGTGCGGCGCACCCTGCCGCAGCGGGCCCGGACCCTGATCGGCGCCTGGTGCTTCGCCGACCACTACGGGCCCCACGACGTCGCCGAGACCGGCGGGATGGATGTCGCCCCGCACCCCCACACGGGGCTCCAGACGGTGAGCTGGCTCTTCAACGGCGAGATCGAGCACCGCGACAGCCTGGGCACCAGGGCTTTCGTACGCCCCGGAGAACTGAACCTCATGACGGGCGGACACGGCATCGCCCACTCGGAGGTCTCCACCCACGCGACCACGGTCCTGCACGGCGTGCAGCTGTGGGTGGCCCTGCCCGAAGAGCACCGGCACGCCGAGCGCGCCTTCCACCACCACGTCCCAAGTGCCGTCCCGCTGGACGGCGGCGAGGTACGGGTCTTCCTCGGCTCGCTCGCCGGCGACACGTCACCCGTCCCCACCTTCACCCCACTGCTCGGTGCCGAAGTCGTGCTCCAGCCCCGCGCAACCGTCGTCCTCGCCGTCGACGAGCGTTTCGAGCACGGCCTGCTGGTCGACCGCGGAGAGGTCCGGATGGCCGGAACACCGCTGCACCCGGCCGAGCTCGGCTACCTCGCCCCCGGTCACGCGACGCTGACCCTCGCGAACACCTCCGACGACGCAGCCCGGATGATCCTGCTCGGCGGACCGCCCTTCGACGAGCAGATCCTTATGTGGTGGAACTTCGTCGGCCGCAGCCATGAGGAGATCGTCAGGGCCCGCGAGGAATGGCAGGACGCCTCCGACCGCTTCGGCGAGGTCGTGGGCTACGACGGGGACCGACTGCCCGCCCCGTCGCTGCCCAATGCCGTCATCCGCCCGCGCCGCAACCCCGCACCGCACCCCCGGCTCCCGAAAGGCACCCCATGACCACGTCCGTCCTCACCGTCGTCGAACGAGCCGATGACAGGCACCGCTACGAGATCCTGGCCGACGGCGCGCTCGCCGGCTTCACCGAGTACCTGGACCGTGACGAGCAGCGCGTTTTCTACCACACCGAGATCGACGACGCCTTCGCCGGACGGGGGCTCGCCTCCCGACTGGTCCAGCAGGCCCTGACAGACGTACGGAACGCGGGAAAGCGCGTCGTGCCCGTCTGCCCGTACGTAGCGAAATTCCTGCAGAGACACGACGAGTTCGCCGACATTACCGACCCGGCCACGCCGGACGTCAAGCGGTGGCTGCGCGAGGCACTGCGCTGACGCACCCCGCTGCAGGAGAATTCCTGCCGACCTGTATCGGCACCCTCTGCGAGTGAGCAGTCCGCGCGATGCCCAGGTTGACGTACTGGTCGTCGTGCAGTTCCCTGGCGGCACGGGCGGCGAGCCGCTCGGGTGTCACCTCCCCGTCGGTCAGGAGGTGTCCGGCGCCTATGGCGCCCAGCAGACATCCCTTCGGCGGGCCAACGTCGTCGGCGGCGTTGCCGGCCCGGTGCGGTGGGTTGGCGGGTCAGCGGGTGCGGCGGTCGCGCGCGTTCGGGCCGCAGCGGTTGCACCGCGCCGCTGCGCTGCCGGGCCCGTGCGAGTGCAGGGCAAGCAGGTCCGCGGTGGTGGCGACGGGGTGCCAGCGGTGGCCGCGGCACCCGTCGGCGGGGCAGGGGGGTAGTGGCCTCGAAGACCTGGTCGGTGCGGCGCAGATGCAGCCGGAGACGGGCAGAGCGGACGATTTCGAGCCCTTGGTGGTCGGGACGGCGAGGGCGTGTGGCCCCGACGTTCTCGTCTCAGCCGCGGAGCAGGAAGGGCGACCGAGGCCGTCCAGTCCGGTCCGCGCCGGTTGAACGCATTCCGTGGAACGCAAACTCCCGGGCCGGTCTTCGACCGGTCCGTCCGGCTGGTCTTCGGGACGGCGGTAAGAACGGCCTTGGCCTCCATTGTTTCCACCACGGCACGGATCACCATCTGCCCGGTGAAGTGGTCCACGATGGTCTTGGTCTGGTGGGTGAGGCCGCGTGCGGCGATCCGCTGCCAGGCGCCCTGGTCACGGTCGCCCTGCCAACCACACTCGGGGTTGGGGCAGATGGCCCATTTCCATCCGGACACGGTGGGCCGGTCGGGGGCCTTGCGGTGCCTGAGCGGTGTGAGGCAGTGCGGGCAGTGCTTGGAGGTGTTGCGCGCAGGCACGGTGACCACGGCGATGCCGACTTCGGCAGCGAGGTGCCGCATGCGGTCGGTGATCTGGCCGCGCACGGTCTGCGAGAGGCGGGTGTTGTGGGTGCGGCCCATGCCGCCTGCTTCCATCGACCGCAGGTCTTCCAGGTAGATGACCGTGGCCCCGGCCGCGATGGCCTGATCCACAGCCCAGCGGGCGGCCGACCATGCAAGGGCGTCGTTGAGGTTCGAGCGGCGCTCGGACACGCGCCGGATCTCCTCGGCCAGCACTCCGGCCTTGCCCTGCAGGGCGGGATCGGCGAGCCGGATCGCGGACCCGTTCGGACGCCCACGCCTCCAATGCGTCGGGAGCGAACTCGTGGGTCTCTACGGCCGGCCCGAACGGTGGTCGTCGCGACGCCGTGCACCGCGACCCGGAGCAACCGCACCACGGCGTCGGCCACCGGCTCCTCGCCCTGCAGCACACCTTCCGTGCGGCGGCGCCCTCAGCCCTTCGCCGTCGCCCGGTAGGGGCGGAAGAACGCGCGTAGCTCCTCCGCGTACAGCTCGGGCTCCTCGAACGGAGCGAAGTGCCCGCCGCGCGCGGGCTCGGTCACGTACACCACGTTCGTCGTGCGCTCGAGCCATGCCCGCGGTGGGCGGACGATGTCGCCGCGGAAGAGCGAGAAACCTGACGGCACCTCGACCCGGCGGGCGTGCTGCGCGGGCGGGATCGCGGCGTTCGCGCGGTACATGCGCATCGACGAGCCGATCGTCCCCGTGAGCCAGTAGAGCGTGACGTTCGTGAGGATCTCGTCCTTCGTGAAGCGCCGTTCGACGTCGCCGTCGCAGTCGCTCCACGTCCGGAGCTTCTCGACGATCCACGCGGCGAGCCCGGCCGGCGAGTCGGTGAGGCCGACCGCGGCGGTCTGGGGCTTCGTGCGGTGCATGGCCGCGTAGGCGCCCTCGCTCGCGCCCCACGCTGCGGCACCCTCGAACCAGGCGCGCTCCTCGGGCGCGAGATCCGCCGGGTCGCCGGTGAAGACGGGCAGGCCCCCGTCCATGCGGTGGACGGCCACCACCCGGTCGGGGTGGTCCAGCCCGAGGTAGCGGCTCACGTGGCTGCCGATGTCCCCGCCCGCCGCGCCGAACCGCTCGTAGCCGAGAACGCTCATCAGCTCGGCCCACAGGCCGGCGACGGCGATGGAGTCGAGCGGCGGGCCGGTGGGGCGGTCGGAGTATCCGTAGCCCGGCATGTCGGGCACGACCACGTCGAACGCGTCGGCGGGGTCGGCGCCATGCGCTCCGGGGTCGGTGAGGAGCGGGATGACTTTCGTGTAGCGCCAGAACGAGTCCGGCCAGCCGTGGCTGAGGACCAGTGGCAGGACGGGCCCGGCCGGGGCTGCGGCCCGTGCGTGCACGAAGTGGATGCCGAGGCCGCCGAGCGGGACGCGGAAGCGGGAAAAACGGGCGAGCGCCGCCTCCTGGGCCAGCCAGTCGAACCCGTCCGCCCAGTAGGCGACGAGCTCCCGGAGGTAGGCGAGGTCGGTCCCGAGTGACCACCCGGCGTCCTCGGGCGTGTCCGGCCAGCGCGTCGCGCGCAGCCGGGCACGCAGGTCCTCGAGCGCAGCGCAGGTGGTCCGCTGGGTGAACGGCTCAAGGCGGGGCACGGCGTGCGGCATGTGAGTCATCCTAGTAGTGCTTGGTCAGGGGGGTATCGGTTCTGGCACGTCGCGGTGACAGGTGGGGCAGGCGCCGGTCCAGACCGCGAGGAGTAACTGCGGTTCGCGGGTGACCTGGTAGAGGCTCGGGCCGACGCCGTCTCTTTGGGGGAACGGGTGATGCGCTGGAGGGTGCAGAAGGCGTGGGCGACGGAAACGAGGGTGAAGTGGTGGTGCCAGCCTCTCCAGGTGCGGCCGTCGAAGTGGGTCAGGCCCAGTGCCTGTTTCATCTCACGGTAGTCGTGCTCGATGCGCCAGCGCAGCTTCGCGGTGCGCACGAGGGTGGGCAGCGGGGTATGCGGCTGTGCTGGTTCCGGCTGGGCGGTGCTCGTGGTGGAGATGCCCACCGCGTAGCTCAGCCCGCGTTCTTCCAGGCCAAGCCGGAAGGCGGCCACATCGCCGTAGCGGCCGTCGGCGACGGCGAGCGAACATCGATACCCCAGCGGTCAGCTACCAGATCGCCAATCTCCAGGGCACAGCGACAACGGCCGTCGACGCCGACAGCCTGGCAGTCACCCGCCGCTACTGCGATCCCTGCGGCAACCCCCGCGGCACCAAGTCCGCCACGTGGGTCTCCGCCGACGAGAACCACAAGCGTCAATTCTGATCTTCATTTGAGTGGGATTCGAGCACTGGGAAACGGTTTTATAGGAGTAATCCGTCGCCAACGAGGCAGGATGTCCTAGACTATGCAACCTTTATTGACGACTTCTATGGAGGAGAATTCGAGCCGCGGATTCGCTAGGCGGTTCGGGCGTGATCGTTCTGCGGCCGGGGGTCAGTTGAGCGGCCTCACCCCCTTGCCGGAGGTGGCCTCGGTCAGCCGGAAGCTGTCACCCTGCATCACGACGACGCGGGCGTGGTGCAGGAGCCGGTCGACGGTCGCGGTGGCGAGGGTCTTGGGCATCGACCACCCAGTCCATCTCCGGAACTAGAAGCCTCTTGGGCGGCGCGCCTTTGGACGACTTGCCGTACCGGACGCTCATGCTGCCGAACTGCCCGTGCTGCGGCGCCTTCCGGTGACGTCGCAGGTCCACCAGGTCGACCTTGGAGGACTCGGTACGCCGGGTGCCGTAGGCCTAAATCGTCTTGAGTGTCGCGGCGTCGCGCAGCCCCGTGAGAACGCCCTTGCGGCCCTGTCCGCGAATGCGGCGCGAGCGGGCGTCGGCTGCGTCGAACAACGCCTGGACCTAGTCGTAGGTCAGCGGCCGACGCCGAGGCTTGAACCGTGCCGCTGCTCGTCTTGGTGCTGCTCGCGGTGGGACAGACCCTGCCGCCCGTGCTCTCCATCGATGTCCGCCCCTCCTCGTCCGGTGACGCCTGCGCGTGCGCCAACGTCGGGAGAACGGTCGGAGCCGACCTGTCCCGGGGTCCGCCTGTCCCGTCAGGGGATCACCCGGCTGGTCGTGTGTCGATCTGCCGGGCGCCGGAGGCTGGTGCGTAGCGTCGGCGCCACGAGTCCCGGCACTTCGCCGAGTGCCTCAGCCCCGCAATCGAGGGCGTCGGCTTCTTAGGCCGGTCGGACGCCAACTCCGCCCGGGACACCAGCACCACGCAGCGCCGGGCGTCACCGGACCCGCCTGCCCGAGGACTGCACCGTGAGCAATGAGAGCAACATCGCAACCATCAAGTCGATCTACGAGGCGTTCGGCAGGGGCGACGTCCAGGCCATCCTCGACTTCCTGAGCGACGACATCGACTGGGCCACCGAGACCACCTCCACGGCAGCGCCCTGGTACGGGCCCCGCCACGGGAAAGCCGCGGTCCGCACGTTCTTCGAGCAGTACGGCTCGACCATGGAGAACGACGAGTTCACCCCCGTCTCGTATGCGGCCAACGACTCCGACGTGCTGACCGTTGTACGGATGCGCGCCCGCGTGCGGGCGACCGGACGTCCGGTGGCCATGGACCTGCACCACTGGTTCGCCTTCCGTGACGGCAAGATCGTCCACCACCGCAGCACCGAGGACACCGCCCAGATGGAGGCCGCATTCAAGGGCTGATCGGCCGAGCGGCCGAGCGGCCGGCGGGCCCGGCGTGCCGCCGTCCCCGCTCGTGGCCCACCGCTGAGCGATCCTCGGTGCGACTCGCAACTCTCGCCCCCGCAGCGGCAGCACCTTCAGCCCCGGCCAAGTGATCGCCATGCACGAAGCCCGAACCGTTGGTGGAACGGCTGTCGTCCTTGATGCCCTGCCCCGGCGGCCACGCCCACCGCATGGAAGCTGGCTTCCCAAACTGCTGCCGTTGGTGCAGAGAAGGTCGCCTCGATTGCGACGGGCTCCTCGTCGGCTTCCAGGGTCAGCGAACACGGCCGGGGTGTACTTGCCGCAGCGTCTCGGTGGTTCTGGTGCCTCGACGGTAGCCGTCAGGTCCCGAGGGCGTGATGGTGGTGGCCGGGGGTAGTTTGCGCTGGCGCAGTGCCTCGGTGATCGCGGTCATTGGACGGCGCCGGGTATGTGCTGTCTCTGGGTTCTGTTTGGCGAGTTTGTGCAGGAGGCGGGCGCGGCCGTCTTCGACGGTGTGGTCTTCAGTGAGGATCTTGCTGAACGTCTTCATGACGGCGTCGGCACCGGTGGGTGTGGGTTCGGGTTCAAGGTGGGCGGCGGGCTGCAGGATGGCTGTGCCGTGGCTGGCTTCGTGGTGGGCGTTGTCCAGGAGCTTGGTGAAGTGGTCGACGTCGCCGCCCAGGAGGCGGACGAAGCTCTGCAGCACGTCTCGGGGCGGTAGGACGGTGCCTTCGAGGAGGGAGGCGACGGTGCCGGCGGTGAGGACCCACCGGCTGGCGACTGCTATGTCACTTGGGGCGGGGCGGCCAGCGCGCCAGGTGCAGTGTGTGGACCGCGGCGCGTAGTTGGTCGGCTGCCGGAAGCGTGGGGGCGTCTGGTTCCGGGAGGGGTTCACGGCTTTTCTGGCTGAGCTTCTCCGACTCCGACACGGAGCCCGCGGAAGATCACTTCCTGGATCATGCGGCGCCGCGAGACCCTTACCGAGAGCCAAGACCGGAGGCTGTTGGAGGTCCGGCTCGCCTGCCCCTACATCACCCGCGGCTGCGACCTCGCCCGAGCCTTTGCGGAACTGGTTCGTAACCGGCGCGGATACCTGCTGCTGGAATGGATCCGTCAGGCCGAACAGGACGCCCCAAAGCCGATGCAGGGCTTCGCCAGCTTCCTCCGCCAGGATCTCGACGCCGTCACCGCCGGCCTCACCCTCCCGTGGAGTTCCGGTGTGCTCGAGGGGCACGTGAACCGGGTTAAAACACTCAAGAGAGCCATGTACGGCCGGGCGTCCTTCTCCGAACCCGAATCCTGATCGGCCAGCAAGCGTGATCTCTTAATGCAGAAGACCGTGGCTCCGAGCAGTTGTACTGTCAGACGCCGTGAGCACGGACATTCACGGCGGTATCGAGTTTCGCCATCCCGGCGTCGGCCCGGACTGCTACGAGGGCGAGCCGTGGGTCGGCGCCATGGATCTCTGGCCCTTGTACGACGAGACCGACTACGCGTCCTTCGGATGCCTCTTCGGCGTACGCAACTACGCGGGCTACGCACCCCTGGCCGCGGAACGTGGTTTGCCCGACGACTTGTCGAGTGGACTACGAGAGCGCCTACAGCCTTGGGTCGCAGACGGCCACCTGGCAGGGGCTACCTGGGTCAGCTGGGCTGAGATCGCGGGACTGGATCCAGCAACTGCTCCGGAGCACTACATTGGCCGGCTCACGTGGTCATCCCTGGCGAAGCCCTCAATTCTGCATCAGCAACTTGTTCCGGCTGAATGGTCCCCGGAGTTGGTTGCTGCGGTGGGTCCACGCCCACAGGACCTGGAAGGAAGCGACCATTACGTCGAGTGGATCAGCGGAGACCTGCTTTACCAGTACGAGTCGTTGACGGCTGGTTCCATCCTGGGCCACAGGTCCCACTGGCCACACATGTTTGCCGTAATGAAAGCTCTGGCGGATCGTTTCGGTGATGACGCCGTTCGACTCGTCGTGGCCTTCGACTGATCAAGAACGCGTCAGCTGATCGATCACGGAACTGCGGCCAGAGCCCTGAAAATCCCCAGGCACGATCGACCTCCCCACGTGGTTGATGGTGCAAAAGTGGAGTCGCTTGTCCCCGGAGGCCGCGCCGGACAGTGTGACGACCAGCCCGGGGGCCGCGACTTCGCCGAGCGCGCCTCCGGCTGCGGCGGCCAGGCCCTGCGGCGTCATCGTGCCGGTCAGCGGCAGGCCGAAGTCTGGCCCGGCGGATGGGGGCGCGCGTCGTCGGTCCAGGCACACGGGACGGAGAGGAACTGGTCGCCGACGCGGTGGAGCGCGGCGCCCGGGTGATGGTCGGCGGGAGCACACCGAACCCCGGTTGCTTCTACCCGCCGACCGTACTCACCGACGTGGACCCGGGCAGCCTCCTCATGGACACCGAGATCTTCGGCCCCGTCGCCGCGATCGTCACCTTCGACGACGAGGACGAGGTCGTACACCGGGCCTATGACACCCCCTGGGGGCCTCGTCGGCTACGTCTTCGCCGAGGGCCTCGACCGTGCCCTGCGCGTCGGTGAACGCCTGGACGTTGGCCTGGTCGGCCTCAACACCGGTCTTTTGTCCAACTCGGCGGCCCCGTTCGGCGGCGTCAGGCAATCCGGGCTGGGCCGGGCGGGCGGGTCGGGATCGAGGAGTTCCTGGAGTAACAGTACGTGGCGGTGCCGGTGTGTTGATCTGCTGGCAGCCGGCCTGTCGGGAGGCAGGGCGCTGCGATCATTCGGCGCCCGGCGGATCACGGGGGTGGAGCGGGCGGCGGATCCTTGCGCAGGGTGGTGGTGATGGCGTCGCCGACCTCCCTGGTGAGGGCGGGCCGTTCGCCAGTCAGGCCGAGTTCCTGGGCCAGGGTGATGGCGTGCAGGTCGACGGTGGCCTCGACGAGATCGGCGAACACCGCCGTCGCCGCGCGGCCCCGGATCCATGCCGTGGCCGCGACGACCACGGCGGCGGGCAGCGCCGGCCACCACCAGGCGCCCAACAGCAGGTACAGCACGGCCCATCCGGCGAGCCCGAAAGCGGCGCCGTAGGCCTCGCGGGCGGAGAGGAGTTCGGCCCGGACGGCATCGGGCACCGTCAGCCAGAGCCGGGGCCAGGCGGCGCCGAGGTCCAGGTCGTAGGCGTCGTACACCCGCTGGTCGACCGCGTGGAGGCGGTCGCCGATCCAGGTGGGTCGCCGGGGGCGGACGAGGGCGATGGCGTCGCGCCGTTCGATGGCCCTGGCGAGTTCGGCGCGGGTCCCGGCCGCCTCGCACGCCGCGTCGGCCTGCCACCAGCGGCGGACCCGGCGCCGTACGAGAAGGCGCGCGGGCCACCGGTCGCCCCGACTGGTCCACAGGCGCTCCACGACAACGGCCGACGCTCTCGCGCACAGTCCGGCCAGCGTGGCCGCCGCCAGCACACCGGCGGCCACGAGGAGGATCGCACCGGCGCTGGAGGCCCCCGGGTGGGCGGCCAACCGGTCGACGGCGAGCTGGAGTTCAGCCAGGTCCAAGGCGTGAGCGTGTCCCAATACGACGGCGGCGGCCACACCGGCGAGGTAGCCCACCCCGGGTAGGACGAGCAGGGCGAGCCACTTCTCGGCGGCCTTGCCGGCGAGGGCGGACAGGAAGGTGGTCACAGCCGGACCCGGTCATAGACGAAGGGACGGCCCGTCATCGCGCACACGGGGGCCTCCGGGTACAACTCCGCGCTCGACACCCGCTCGCAGAGGTGGGCGGCGGGGCAGGTCCACCGGTGCACCACCGGACGGCCAGGGCTGTTCCCCGGCAGGGTCGGAAGGCCCTTCGCCGCCCTGGTCACGATGCCGAAGCCGGCCGCGGCCATACGGTCGTCCAGGGTGTCCAGCCGACGCTCCAGCACGGAGCGTGCCACAGGTTCGTCTCCGCGCAGCGCCGCAAGAACAGCCCCGACGACTTCCGCCGCGCCCGCCTCACGCGCCGCCTCCTCCAGCTCGCCCGCACCCATGAGTGTGCACACGCGACTGAGCCGTTCCGCGAGTTCGTCCACCGAGAGGCCCCCCTGCCTTCGCGATCGCCATGTTATTTGCATGATCTCGGAGTTGGTGACTCTACGGGGCCCCAGGATCCGGCGCATCCCCGCTACGGTGGTCGGCGGTGTGGCGTGAGCGTGATGCCGGAACGCCGCGGGGGACCAGGAGGAAGCAGTGAGTAAGTTCAAGCGCCGCAGGCTGCTCTTCATGGCCGAAGTGCATGAGAGGCGGGGCACCGACCCGTCCGACGTGCTGGCCGGGCTGCACGAACTGGCGGTCGAAGATCCGTACGATCTCGAAGTGCTGCTCACTGCCGCGGAACTGCTCTCCGACCGCGCCGGCCGCAGAACCGGCACGGCGCGGGAAGCGGATCTCGCGGCCTCGATCGCCCTGTTGCATCGCTGCGTTCCGCTGGTGCCGCCGGGCCACCGCGAGCGCGGCACGGTCTTCAACAGTCTGGGGCAGCGGCTGTTCATGGTCGCACAGGGCACGGACTCGCCCGAGCCCGTGGCCGAGTCGGTGCTCGCGTTCCGCGAGGCCGTGGCGGCGACGCCGCACGGCAACGGCATGCGCCTGGTGAACCAGTTCTATCTGGTGGTCCAGCTCGGTGAGCACTTCGAGCGGAGCGGGGACCGGGACGCACCCGCCGAGGCCGTCCAGGTGGCACGCGAGGGCTACGCCACCGTCCCGCCCGGCCACGAGCTCCGCCCCATGTTCCGGACGGCCCTGATCACCTCGCTGCGACATCTCGCGGGCGCCACCGCACACGTCGAACCGCTCCAGGAAGCCGTCGGCCTCGCGCGCGAGGCGCTGTCCGAGGCCAGCAGCACCTCCGACCGTGCCGGGGCGCAATTCGATCTCGTCCGCGCTCTCAGGGCACTGCACGACGCGACGGCGGACAGGCGACTGCTGGTCGAGGCGGTCGATCTGAGCGAACAGTGCCTTGCCGCCACACCGCGGCGCGATCCCGAGTTCAACACGCGTCGGACACGTCTCGCATCCGCCGTCAGGCTGCTCGCCCAGGACCGCAGGGACCCCGACCTGATGCGTCGGGCCATCGACCTGATGCGGGCGACGATCGAGACGCCGTCGGCCGCCGACGAGCACGCCGACACTCTCGTCGACCTCATTCAGTCGCTGGCTTCCCTGCACACGATGACCAACGACCCGCTCGCGCTCAGGGACGCGGAGCTGACCGCCCGCGCGGCCCTGGCCGCCGCACCCGACCCCGGCCCCTGGCGCACACATACACAATTCCCCCTGGCGCAGGTCCTGTTGTACCGCTCCAGCGTGGACGCCCGCGGCACGGACGCCGTAGCACTGCACGAGGCGCTGGGGCTGTTCCAGCACGTGGCGGCTGCCACGCCGCCCGACCACCGGGAACGCGGCGATCGCCTGTGGCATCTGGGCGTCACCCTGCGGGACCTGGCCAGGCACGGCGACGGCGACACCACCGCGTGGCGGCGGCAGGCGCGGCATGTCTTCGCCGAGGCCGCGTCCGCCGCCGGACCGCCCAACGTACGGATCAAGAGCTACCAGCACCTGGGCGCCATGGAGGCCGCCCTCGGCGACCCGCACGCCTCACTCGCCGCCTACGAAGCCGCAGTTGCCCTTCTGCCGCAGCTCACCCCGGACTGGCTGTCCTACACGGGCAACATCATCGGACTCAGACAGATCGAGGGACTGCCGGACGGCGCCGCTGCCGCCGCAGTGGAGCTCGGTAGACCGGAACGGGCCCTGGAACTCCTGGAGTTGTCGCGCGGAATCCTGCACGGCCGGACCCTGGAGACCCGTGACCTCAGGCTGCTGCGGCACCGGTCACCCGAGCTCCACGCCGAGTTCCTGCGGCTGCGCACCGCCCTCAACGCCGATGCCCGCGACGGGAAGGACGGGAACTGGGACGACCTGATGGGCCGGATCCGGAACCTCGACGGCATGGCAGGCTTCCTGCGGGCGCCCTCCGTCCAGGCGCTGCGCCGCCACGCCGAGCAGGGTCCCGTAGTGATCGTGAACATCTCCGAGCGCCGCTGCGACGCGCTCATTCTGCGGGCGGACGCCGAACGGCCCGTCCTGACGGTTCCGTTGACCGGCCTGACCCAAGCCGAAGTCATCGCCCACCTCCTGCGCCTGACCCGTGCCGTCTTCGCCGCCCCGAACGACCCGTCGCTGCTCACCCGGCGGGACGCCCAGCGGGACCTGGACGAGATCCTGCGCTGGCTGTGGGACCGAGTCACCTCACCCGTGCTCGGCGCGCTGGGCCTCACTGCCCCGTCCTCCGATACGCAGCCCCTGCCCCGCATCTGGTGGTGCCCCGTCGGCCTGATGGCGTACTTCCCGCTCCACGCGGCCGGCCATCACGACAACGGCGCGCAGGCCGGGAAGGCGACGGTGATGGACCGGGCCGTCTCCTCCTACACCACCACCGTGCGCGCCCTGGCCGGCCGGTTCAGTCCCCCGGCGGCCGGTACGGCCCTGCACACGCTGGTCGTGGCGGTGCCCGACGCCGAGAACGCCCCCTCGCTGCCGGGCGCGACCGCAGAGGCCGCGGCCCTCGCGGAACTGCTGCCGAACTCCCTGGTCCTGTTCGGCGCGCAGGCCACGTACGAGAACGTTGTCCGCGCGCTGCCCGCCTACCCCGTCGCCCATCTCTCCTGCCACGGCCTCACGTTCTGGGAGAACCCCGCCGCCGGCATGCTGCTGCTCCACGACCACCTCACCCGGCCGCTGACCGTGGAACAGCTCTCCGCCATGGAGCTGCCCTACGCGGACCTCGCCTTCCTGTCCGCCTGCAGCACCTCCAACACGCACCCGGACAACTCCGACGAGGCGCTGCACATCACCGGGGCCTTCCAACTCGCGGGATTCCGACGCGTCATCGGCACCCTCTGGCCGGTCAATGACACCACCTCGGTGGAGATCACCCGCGCGACCTACGCCGACCTCACCCACGGCGGCAGCACCCCACCCCGCACCGAGCTGTCGGCCCAGGCCCTGCACCGGGCCGTACGCGCCCTGCGTGACCGGTATCAGGCCAGCCCCTCACTGTGGGCCGGGTATGTCCACGTCGGTCACTGAAGGGGTACCGGCGAGATGCCACACTCAAGGACCATGGACCTGGCCCGGCGGCACGGTCCGGCCTTCGTCCAGCGCCTGCACGGCCAGGACACCCTCTTCGTCAGCAGCCTGGACCTGGTCACCGAGCTCTCCGACGAACAGCGGTTCGGCAAGGCCATCGGACCTGCTCTGGAGAACGTGCGCGAGTTCGCCCAGGACGGCCTGTTCACCGCGTACAACGACGAACCCAACTGGGCCAAGGCGCACGACATCCTGATGCCCGCCTTAGCGCTCGGCTCGATGCGCACCTACCACCCGGTGATGCTGAGGGTGGCCCGGCGGCTGATCGAGACCTGGGATGTCCGGTCCGCGGCCGGCACCCCGGTCGACGTGCCCGACGACATGACCCGGATGACCCTGGACACCATCGGACTGGCCGGACTCGGATTCGACTTCGAGTCGTTCGACCGCGACGAGCCGCACCCGTTCGTCGACGCCCTGGTACGCGCCCTGCAGTGGTCGATGACCAAGCTCAGTCGCAAACCGGGCGTCGACCACACGGAGGCCGACGAGGCGTTCCGCGCTGACGCGGACTTCCTGGCCTCCGTGGTGGACGACGTGATCGCGGCACGCACCGCTCCCGGTGCGGCGGTCCCTGAGGACGAAGACCTCCCGGGGCTGATGCTCAACGCCACCCACCCCTCCGACGGCACCACCCTCGACCTGGAGAACATCCGCAACCAGGTCATCACCTTCCTGATCGCCGGCCACGAGACCACCTCCGGCACCATGTCCTTCGCCCTGGCCGCATCCGTCCGTCACGGAGCAGGGCCCTGTCCCGGTTGCGGTGCTGATCAGTGCGGAAGCGCAGAAGACCGTTGGAGACCACGGTGGTGGCGGGGACGGTGCGGGTTGCCTTACTTGCTGCGCGTGGTTGCGACACTGCCTGCCGTGGCATAGCGTCCATCTATGGGCGACTCTGGTGGTTTTGATGCATTTCATCCTGGTATACCTGGATCTGGGAGGCAGGCGCGGCCGGGCATTCGCCATGTCAGGGCTGGTGAGTTGGACAGTGCCACCGCGCAGAGCGGCGGAGGCATGAGGAGATTCGCGGCGATCAGCGGTGAACTCGCAGGTTCTCGTGGAATCTGGATGGGAGAGACCCGTGTTGCCCCGGGGACTTCCTCCAGCGATCACCATCATGGTGAGTCGGAGACGGCGATCTACGTTGTCAGCGGACATCCTGAGTTCGTATACGCCGAGGAGTCGGAGGGCGAGCCGCACGAGAGGAGGGTGAAGGCAGGCCCGGGGGACTACGTCTACGTGCCGCCATACGTCGCGCATCGAGAGGAGAATCCCGATCCGGACGAGGAAGCCCTCGTGGTGATCGCGCGCACTACTCAGGAGCCGGTCGTGGTGAATTTGCAGTCCCTGTTCACAGGGGAGAGCGAGTCCAGCACGTAGGCACGAGACGATCTGTTGCAGGCGGCCTGCTGAGCCGACCACCTCTCCGGAAGCTCGGTCTGGCCGCGCTCGCGGCGGTGAGGGACGACGAGTCTCGCGCCCGGATAGCCGCCGTCGGCGATGGTGAGGGTCTTGCCGAGGGCAGCCTTGGACGGGCTCCTCCCGAACCCTGGAGTCGTTGCGGTTCCCGGCGAGCGGCGGGCCGACCACGACGACCAGGTGGTCAGCATCGGTGACGACCTGGTGGTTGGTGGAGTACCGGTAGTCCTTGGACCGCTCGGCGATGGTGTGGTGACGGGTGGGGAGCAGCGTGCCGTCCACAATGAAGCTCCGCCATCTTGAAGTGGCTGGTCAGCGGGGTGGCGTGACCTCGTATCGGGGTGCTCATGCTGGTCGTGGGCGGCAGTCTGTGGTGCAGATGGTCTGGCAGGGCGCTTTTGCCGATGAGTTCACCGTCCTAGAACGGTCTACCCAGCGACACGATCGATCTCGACAGGAGTGCCATGTCCACCATCCAGCCAGTGATCTTGACTGCCGACCACGACGTCCTGCTCGGCTTCTATACGAAATTGTTCGGTGCCGAGGAGATCTTCCGGGTGCCGGAGGAAGGCCCGGTCTTCTACCTCGGCTTGCGCATCGGCGACAGCGACCTCGGGCTGGTGGCCAAGGCGAACCCGGGGGACCGTGGGGCGTCGCGGATCTTGCTCAGCATCGGTGTCGACGACGTCGATGAGACGCTCGGCCGGGTAACGGCGCTGGGCGGCTCGGTCCTCGACGGCCCCAACGACATGCCGTGGGGACAGCGCGTCGCCCACATTCAGGACCCCGACGGCAACCCGGTGAACCTCACTCAGCCGATCCAGCTCAGTGACGCTGTTTAGGGTGTTTGTGCTGGTCGTGAGCTGCCTGCGGTAGAGATCATTTGCGGTAATGGCCTCGATGTTCGCCAGGACGAGCAGCGCGCGAAGCAGGTGGGTGGCACCAGCGTGCTCGGTTCGGAGTTCGGTGAGGATCCGCCAGACACCTCACGTTGCCAAGGTGTCAAGCGGCAGCCGCGAGTTCGATGGGGAACGCGGTGCCTTCGTCGAACAACTCGTGCTTCTGCAGGCAGTGGTAGAGCTGGCCGAGCATTCGGTTGAACAGGTTCCTCCGGGCGGCGGCGTTCCAGTGTCCGTGCTCGTCGCGACGGCGGCGGTAGTGGGCCTTGGCCCCGGGGGATCCGTTCGGAGCGGCGAAGGCCCAGAGGTATCCGGCGTGGTTGAGCC
>NZ_JBEYEY010000041.1:0-25315 GCF_040703635.1 Streptomyces sp. NPDC007189 | reverse complement strand
CGGAGGCGCCTGACCGCCCACCCGTGCGCGTCCTTCGACTGCGGCGCCTGTGGGCCACGCCCGAGGAGATCACCGAGGCCCTGCGCCGCTTCGCCGGCCGGCGCTGGAGCACAGAGATCCACCGCAACGATGACGTCGTTCAAGACGATGCAGAAGCCCTCATTCTCCAGGGCCGGACCCACGGCACCCTAACCACCGCTGCCGCCCTCGCAAGCGCGATGGTGATCGCTGCCGACTTCAGGTGGCTTGACGCCTGCGGCATCTCTTCACATGCGGTATCCAGCGTATTCGCCGCTCTATCCGGACTGCAGGTGATCGGTGTGCTGTACTACCTGTTTCTGAATGGGCCTCACCTCGATCGGTTCACCCTCCGTGTGGACGCCGATGGTTTGACGCGTATAGGCCGCTGGTCTCGGAGGCGACTGATCATCTGGTCCGACGTGCGCAGTGTCATGGTCGACGACAACCGCGTTGTGCTGTGGCCCTCCGGGAAGGGTGCTGGCAACCGTGCCTTCCGGGGACTGGCCGAGCATGATGGCGGCTTTGTTCTGTGCCGCTTCACAGGATCACAGGAGTGTGTCGACGTGCAGCCCATGCGGCTAAGGAGAGCAATCGCGCGCTTCGCCGACAACCGGTCCACCCTGGTGCGATGATGCGCTGCGGCAGACAGCGCCGCGAAACGCTCCAGTCGCAAACTCACGTGTGCTGGCTCTGCTCTGCGGTGACCAATCTGGTCGAACGCTACCTGCCGCGCGAGGGCGACACCGTGCCATGGATCGACTTGGGTCTGGCCTGAGCAGCCGCGTGGCCTTGGGTCCGGAATGGCGGTCATCGGCTCCGGTTAACCGTGCTGCCGGGTGGGAGTCGTCAACGCCGGCACTGCTCAAGGTGGCCCCGCAACGAGGGCCGACGTCTCAGGCATACTGGCACTCGTTGCCTGAGGTTCCGATCCAGGACGGGAGCCCGAGTGCCTGAGCTGCGTTGTGAAGCGGTTCGTTGGGTGGATGACGAGCCGTTTCCCGGCATCGTAGAGGTTCAGTTCGTTGACGCTGCGGGCCAACGTTGGTCTTTGATCGACAAGAGCTCGATCTTCGGGCAGTTCGCTGAGCTGGCCCCCGACTCGGTCTACCCGGTGAATGTCACGGTGGCGTGCGAGGTCCAGGGCAACTTCGAGGCGACGGCCAGCGACGAAGTCGTGACTATCACCACTTCGCCAGACGGAGTCACGACGCCGGACGGACGGGACACCTTCACGGTGAACCAGAGCCAGCTCATCCCGTCAGCGCGAGATCGTGAAGCCCGGCGATGCCGAGTATGGCCTGGTGAACACCGTTCCCCTTGAGACGGCACTCCCGTAGGACCTTCACCGCCACTGAAGACGCCCGTTCGCCAGCACCACCGGGCGGACGTAAAGCGTGAGGTCTCCCTGCCCGCTCGTTCATGACCCCCTACGCCTCATGACCTGAACGCAGCGCCCGTGGGTACCTGCGCATCGAAACCACGTGCGCCTTCCAGGCCCAGTTCCCGCATCAGCCGTGCGACGGAGCAACGGGCCACCGTCATGCCCTCGCGATGTAGTTGCCGCCAGACTTTCCGGACGCCATGCCGCTGAAGTTGCCTGCGCGCAGGCCCAGCGGCAGCAACGGCGCTATGCGCTCCCAGAGTTCATCAGGCACAAGATCAGCAGACACCCTGGAGAGGGTGCCGACGAAGATCACCCAACGCGAACCGACACGCCGATGTCATTTTGAAACGATCAGTAAGTACCAAAACGACAGAGAACATTAGGACCCTCCCGAGTTGGTGCCGCATCCGGTGCGCCAGATCTATGCTGGCGTAATGACAGTAGGCTTTGTCTTTTTCGCCGTGGTGGCTGGCGGTTGGATGCTGACCAATTGCGTCCGGGGGCGGCGGCTCCAGGCAGTGGGCGGGCTGTTGAGTCTGGCTGTGGCAGCGCTGGCTTATGCAGCGGCGGTCCTCCATATGACCTGGCTCGATGTTGTGGCCACTTGCATCGCGGTAACCGGTTCTGCGCGGCTGGTTCGCAACCAGCGTGTTCGGCAAGCTGTTGAGCAACGACCGGCGGAGTGAGGTCCGCAATGTGGCTGGTAGCGCTGGTTTTGACGGTATTTGTGTTCGTCGGGCTCGGCTGTCTGGCGTTAATCAAGGACTGGCGGGGGTTTAGGTCCTTCTGGGTAGGGCCAGGAGATCCCGACTCTGATGACGTGACGTGGCGCCGGCGCGGGATCTTGATGTTCGCGTGGGTCGGGCTAGCAGGATCGATCTATGCGGTGGCCGGCTTCGTCATCGGGGTTCTGCTTGAAGCGATCGGCCTGGCGTGACAGGGGTCTCGCTGTCCCTCCCGCAGGGCTGCCCACAAGACGTTGACACGTCAGCGGGCAAGAGCAGTGACGGCTTGGGCGGTTCAATCTTCACATTGCTTGTTGGTGTGGTGGTTGCGGTCTGGGACGGCCGTCTGCGCTGCTGTCTTCGAGATCGGCATCCGCCAGGCCAACGACGAAGTCATCGCCGCCAGAGGCAAGCTCATCCAGGCCCGCATCGACTTCATCGACGCAGTACGAGACGCCATCGACGCCCCAGGCGGACAGCACGCAGCACCAACAGGGGCTCAATCCGACTTGGAGCGGGCCCCGGTGAGTACGGAGCCGCTCCCGTTACGGCGACGACGCGCCGTTCACTCCTCCCCCGCGTCGACCGGGATATCCATGCCGTCGGCGTGTCCTACCGGTTCGAACAGAGCAAGCGGAAACCCCGTCGCTGACCGGCTTTTGACGGCTGCGGCCGGCCCTTCCGCTCAGGAGGCCGGCCGCAGCCGTTTCCGGCGTCCGTCACGTGTCAGGGTCGGCCGCACCATCGCCCGTTCTCGTCTCCTTGCCGCAGCCCCGAGTGTCGATCGAGACCGGAACCGACTCCTACCGCCTCGCCACCACCCGCCCCTGCGCCGAGCAGCAGGCCGCCGGCTGAGCGCTCAGCGCTGAGCGCCGAGGAACCACCCGACCCTCAGTTCTCCATGAATCGCTGACGCCAATACCCCCAAGCACTGAACGGCGTTGCCAGTATGAGGTGAGAGCTGAGGGAGACGGCCCTGCGGTCGAACTCGGCATCCAACCTGGCAATGAGCCTGCCGAGGTCAGCGCGAGCGCCGCGGGGAAGCCACAGCAGCACGTCCTCCAGGCGGTCGCGGGCCACCAGAGGATCGCAGCAGTCGCAACCGATCACCGGATCTGGCAGCACGCGCCCTGGTTCCCCCAGATACCACCGGCATTCTGCCAGGGCAGCGGCCACAGCCCCCGGCCACAGATGCTCTTCTTCCAACTTCCGGATCGCTACGCGAGTCGCCGCGGACACATCGCGGATTCGGCGAACCGGGACACCTCTTCTGGGCCGCCAACGCTGCGCGCGCAGCCTCTTCGGACGCCTACGCGGCATCGGCCTTTCGGATCAACATACCGCCATTGTCGGCGTACACGTGAACGTCCCCAGCCACGTACGGATGAACGGGGCCAGTTTCTGGCGCGCTGAGGATCGGTGGTGGGCACTCTGCTGCTTGGTCGGTGTGGGGCGGCAGAGGACGGCTGACGATGGTTTTGGATCCGCATCGCTGGTTGGAACTGCGGCGGTTTCGGGGCCTGTTCGAGTCCGGGGCGATGAGCCTGTCGGAGATCGCCCGGGAAACCGGGCTGGACCGCAAGACGGTCCGCAAGTACCTCGCTGCCAAGGGGCCGGCTTCGCCTCCGCGGCGGACGTCGAACGGACGGCACCAGCAGCGGATGGTCGACGAGTTCGCGCCGCTGATCGACTCGATGCTGCGGGCCGAGATCCTGATGAAGGCCACCGTCATCCACGAGCGTCTGGCCAGGGACTACGGGTTCACCGGCAACTACCAGCGCATCAAGCGCTATGTCCAAGAAGCGCGCCCCAGGATCGCGGAGGAACTCGGCATCACGCCTCGGGAACTGGCCGGCATGCACCGCCGCTTCGAGGTGATCCCTGGCGCCCAGGCCCAGGTCGACTGGGGCGATGAGGGCAAGATCCTCGCCCACATGGGCATCGGGAAGGTCTACTCCTTCCACATGACGCTGTCGTACTCGCGCGACCCGTTCTGCTGCTTCACCACCAGCCAGGACCTGCAGACCTTCTTCGACTGCCACCGGCGGGCCTTCGCGCATTTCGGCGGGGTGCCGATGACGATCGTCTACGACCGCACCAAGACCGTCGTGCGCCGGCATGTCGCTCCTGGTCAGGCGGTTCCGCTGCATCCGGAGGCGGTCGCCTTCGCCGGCCACTACGACTTCGACATCGACGTGCTGGCCGCCTACCGGCCCCAGGGCAAAGGCCGGGTCGAGCGGCAGGTCGACATCGTCCGTGACCACGTCCTGGCCGGGCGTTCTTTCTCCTCCCTCGAGGAGATGGACGCCGCCTTTGCTGCCTGGGTGCCGCAGCGGCGATCCCAGGTCCACCGCACCTACCGGGAGGTCATCGGCGAGCGGGCGGCCCGCGACCACGCGGCCCTCAAGCCGCTGCCGGCCACCCCCTATCTGGTGGCCGAGCGGCATCTGCGGCCGGTCGGAAAGGACTGCCTGGTCGCCTTCGGCGGCAACCTCTACTCGGTGCCCGCCCGCAAGATCCGTCCCCGACAGTTGGTCGAGGTCCGGGCCACGAGGTCCCAGGTCATGCTGCATTCCACCGTCCCCGACGCAGGCGGCGAGACCCTGCTGGCCATGCACGCGCGGGCGGTCGGCCGCGGGGTCCGCGTAGTCGACGAGAGTCACTGGGACGGACTGCCCACTGGCCAAGGCCGCCGGGTCACCACCGGCGACGGCGTCGCCCCGCCTCGACGCGAGCGACTTCCCGAGGAGTCGGCCGGGTCCTTGCAGGCTCTGCTGAACCGGGCCGCGGTCACTCGGGTCGAGGTCGGCCGCCGTCCCTTGTCGGTCTATGACGAGCTGACCGGCACCCGCCCCTTCACCACCCACCCGAGCACGAGGGAAACATCGTGAGCGAGCTGGTCAGCACCCGCATCCGCACCACGGCCGCCAAGCTCGGCCTTCCCCACCTGGCCGAAACCATCAACGAGTACATCCGGCGGGCCGACGAGGCCAAGATGGGCTACCTCGACTTCCTCGACCTGGTCCTGTCCGAGGAACTCGCCGTCCGCGACGACCGCCGCTTCCGCCAGGGCCTGCGGCTGTCAAAGCTGCCGCATCACAAGACGCTCGACGAGTACGACTTCTCCTTCCAGCCCGACCTCGACCCGCGCAAGGTCAAAGACCTCGCCACCCTCTCCTTCGTCGAGGCCAAAGCGAACGCGGCTCTGCTCGGCCCGCCCGGGGTCGGCAAGACGCACATCGCCGTCGCCCTGGCGGTCGCGGCCTGCCGGGCCGGCTACTCGATCTACTTCACCAGCCTCGACGACATGGTCCGCAATCTGAAGACCGCCGAAGCCGCCGGACGACTCTTGAACAAGCTCGGCACCTACCTGCGGCCCAGCGTCCTGGTCGTGGATGAGGTCGGCTACCAGCCCCTCGAACGGGCCGAGGCGAACCTTGTCTTCCAGGTGATCTCCAAGCGCTACGAGAAGGGCTCGATCATCCTGACCTCGAACAAGACCTTCAGCGAGTGGGGCCAGGTCTTCGGCGACGAGGTCCTCGCCACCGCCATCCTCGACCGGCTCCTCCACCACTGCGACGTGATCTCCATCAACGGCCCGAGCTACCGGCTGAAGAACCGCCTCAAGGCCATCGAGCGAGAGACCGAAGTGGCCTAGCAGCTGGGGACGTTCGCCCGTACGCAACTGGGGAGCAGAGGCCGTACGCCGACACCCCTCGCTGGAGCGAGTCCTGGGCCCACGCATCCAGCATCCGGCCGTGCTGCTGATGCTTGACCAGTTCGGCTCTCCCGCCCAGTTGAGGAAGGCCGGACGCCGCAGGCTGGTCAATCTCATACGGGCAAAAGCGCCGCGGATGGCCGAGCGCCTGGTCAACGACGTCTTCGCCGCGCTCGACGAACAGACCGTCGTCGTTCCCGGCACCGACGCGGCCGCGCTGATCGTCCCCAGCCTCGCCAACCAGCTGAAATCGGTGCTCGACCAGCGCAAACTCCTCGCCGCCCGGATCGAGGAACTGCTGGAGGCCCACCCTCTTTCCAAGGTCCTGACCTCCATGCCCGGGATCGGGGTCAGGACCGGAGCCAGGATCCTCATCGACGTCGGCGACGGCAGCAGTTTCCCGTCCGCCGCCCACCTCGCCGCCTATGCCGGGCTCGCCCCGGCGACCCGAAGCTCCGGATCCTCGATCCGCGGCGAACAACCCTCCCGGAGAGGAAACAAGCAGCTCAAACGGGCCTTCTTCCTCTCCGCGTTCGCGGCCCTGGCCGACCCGGCCTCCCGCGCCTACTACGACAAGAAGATCGCCCAGGGAAAGCACCACACCCAGGCCCTCCTCTGCCTCGCAAGACGCCGAGCCGACGTGCTCTTCGCAATGCTCCGCGACGGCACCTTCTACGACCCCCAACCCGCCCCCACGGGTTGACCAAACCCATAGGGGCACCCCCCCGATCCCCGCCGCACCTTGACGACCGCTATTGGGAAGTTCTTTATGGTCTGACCTGGTCGTGTTCGGCGATGGTCTCGCGCCGCCCGCCCCTTTTGCCCACGTCGTAGCGGGTGGCGGGGTGCCGACTCTTCGAGCCGGGTGGCCTGCCGGGGCCGGGCCGGTTGGGTTTCGGCGCTCGGGCCGGGCAGGGCAAGTTCTGGCGCAGGTTCCTGAACCCCCGGCGGACTCGGGCGGGGGGTGGGACGGCTACGACTTCGACACCTTCGCCGACGACCTCAACGACCTGCTCACCCACCTCGACCTGCGAGACGTCTGAGCCACTGGGAGCACCGGTTCGCCGTCCGGAATCTGATCTTGATGGTGCCGCCGTTCAGCCTCGCCGGGTGCTTGTGAAGCATCAGTAGGATCCACGGCATGCCTTCTCCGATAGCCCGCCGCTACCTGCTGTCGACACTGCTGGCTGTGGCGCTGGTCGCATTCAGTTACTACGCTCTGCAGCCGGTCCGAGCGACTTGCGCGCTTAGCTCTGGGCCCTATGGCTCTACCTGGAACCCAAACAGTGCCCACTCGTCCAGCTATGGTCAGTGCGGTAGAGAACGCACGCGCTTCCTGACCTGGCTAGGTCGGTAGGCGCCCCCGACCGCTCGAGGCCGACGAGTTCGGGTTGCCGCTGTTCGGATCGGTGCCCCGCCAATCCACCCAGTCTGCGCGCACCACGTCCTCGGGCTCCAACGGCATCGGTGCCCTCTGCAGGGGTGACCGGCTGGGGCTGCCTGCCCGCCTGGTTGCCCGACGGGTCGGGCCCTGCGTGATCCGAGAGCGGCCGTGAAACTCTGCACGTGATATAGAAGGAGCCATGGCAACCGAGATACCTGGCCTTGTCGAACTGTGGCGTGGTTTCGAGAACTGGCTCGCCGAGTACGCTCCAGGAGACTATGGGTCCTTGCTTCCGGGAGGTTCGGAGAGCGATATTTGTCGCCTGGAAAACGGTCTTGGCTTCTCCGTCCACGAGGACGTAAGAACAATCCTCAGGCTGCATAACGGCGTGACCCTGCGTAGGGCCAGCACTGAGCCGGGAGCCTTCCTTCTCGGTTACAGCCTGTTGGACGTAGAAGGCATTCTGGCAGCCCATCGTGACCTCGTCTCGATGGTGGACGATGCCCGCGAGGAGGGCGAAGAGGACTTGGTAGTGGGCCGAATCGCCGACAGTCAATGGGTTCCTTTCGCCCAGAACATGTCCGGCGATTTGCTGTTTGTAGACCATCGGTATCACCATATGGGAGAAATAGGGGAAATGTCGTTTGGTGATCCCGGGTATCAGCTGTTGTGGCCGCGTATGGATCTCATGATGGCAGATCTGTGCGAATCGGTTAAGACCCGGACTCCGGTAACCACTGTCCCCCGGGTTCCTTCTGTGCATGCTGGGCGAATGCTGGAGTGGCATGTCCGGCCGCCTCAGGGGTAACCCGTAGCGTATGGGACGGCCCGCTGGATGAAGGATCCAGCGGGCCGCTTGTATCAGTTGCTACTCAGGTCAGTTGATGTCGCAGACCTGACTGAGATCGCAGGACTCGTAACCAGTGTTGACGTAGTATGCGTCGCCGTCCAACAGTCTCACGGATGTGGTGAACCGGCCGAGCTTACCGCCGGCCGCCGTGTTCTGGGAGGTCGTGATTGCCGCCCGTCCGCAGATCTCGTTCCATGTCGGGTAGGCGTAGTTCTCGTCGAGCTTGAGCGTGTAGGTGCCGTCGGCGTTCTTTACCGCGTACATCTGTACGCAGGACTTGCCCGATGCCAGCGTCATGCCGCCGCTCTCGCGTGACTTGGCAAAGGGGTACTCGTCGCAGCTTCTGCCGATTGCGTTCGGGTTCGGGTTCCATTCGGCTACCGCGAGCATGCACATCTTGTCGCGGTTGTCCTTTGCTGCCGCCTCGTCCGCGAGGCGGTGAAGCGGATTGTTGTACTTCTTGCTTCCCGGGTGGGATGCCAGCTTCTCCTCCAAAATCCAGTAGTAAGCGGCAGCGGCCGGGTACTTGGCACGCTCCAGGTACATGGTCGGGGCGACCTTGGGGAAGACGCATCCGGTGTTTCCACCGACCTTATTGTCGCATCGGATGAGGAAGGCGTTGTCTTTCCACTCGTTGTTCGCTGTGGCCGTGGACCCAGGTGCGCTCCAGCTGGTGTTCCAGTCCAGGCTCAGCGTTGCCTCGCCTCCGGCGACTTTGTTCCAGCTGAAGGTGTCGGTCCGGGAGGCTGTGTGCGTGTCCCCCTTTGTCCAGGTGGTGCTGCCGCTCCAGGGGCCCGGCCAGGATGCGGTGCAGTCGCTCGTGGCCCAGCAGTCGTCGAAGTAGGTGTCCAATGTCGCCGAGGGCACGCCGACAAGGTCGGGCAGGGAGAACTCCGTCCAGGTGGTGAACTGCTCTGAGGTCGGGTTGAGCAAGATCTCCTGGACGACCCTGACGTTTCCGCCACCGATGACCTCGCCGTCACTGTTCGTGGCTTTGATGGCGTAGCCGCCTCGGAGACAGCCCTGGGTGCGGGTGTACTGGAAGTCGGATCCGGGAGCGGTCTTGCACCAGGGGACCGGCTCAGAGCTTGCCGTGAGGCTGTGGGTGGATTTCGGTGAGGCCTTCTTGATCGGGCTTTTCGGCAGTTTGCTCCACGGCTTGTAGGGGCCGACGCAGAGCTTGACGCCGTGACTGCTCTTGGAGCACGTGTTGGTGTCACCGCCTGCACTGGTGGAGCGCTGGGCGTTGTTGACGGTGGAGGCGACAAAGCCTACCGGCGTGGGTGCCGGGGCATCTTCGGGCTTTTGAGCGGCAGCGTCGTCGACGTCCGGAGCGTCCGGGTTCTCCGCCGGGAAGTTGATTTTGGGCATTCCGCTGAAGTCGCCAGGCACGAAGGCGACCGCCCCCCAGGCCACGTCCTTGTCGGCGGTGCCGTCCGCCGTGGAGTTGGACAGCTGCACCTCCGGCGCCTGGTCCTTGAAATTGTAGGCGCCCAGGGACACCCACTGGTTTGACTCGTGGGCGCCCTGGTCGATGGTCTTGGTGACGGTGCCGAACGGTGTGATGATCTTGTAGGAGGCGTTGGAGACCTGAGCACCCGTGTCCGGGATGTGTGCGTAGACCTCGGCCCCGCCGCCGGAGATAGCCGAGTTCAGCTTCCAGTCACCGTCGATGGTCATGCTTCCGCCGTCGCCGCCGAGATGGTTCTCGTCGCGTGCGTGGGCGTACCAGAAGTGGCCGCCGTAGCCGCCGCCGATCTGATGCAGGTCGGCCTTGGCATTGAAGTGCGTGCCCATGGTGTCGGCGTAGAACGTGAACTGGAAGCTGCCGGACGAGGTGACGGGACCGCAGTCGCTGTACGTCTCGGTGTTGTTGGGCACCGAGGCCACCACCTGTGCGCCGCTAGGTGCTCCGGAACACACCGGCGTGCCGTTCTTGAGGCGGGTGCCACGCCCGGGTTCCGGGATCAGCGTCTGGTACTTGATCAGCTCGTGTCCGCACTCGGTGGCGCAGTTCGACTTCCACGTCGCGTTGGGCTTGTTGTACCAGAACTGTGCGTAGCATTCCGGCGTGCCGCAGTTCGGCGGGGTGTTCGGGTCGCAGTTGTTGTCGCTGTTGCAGAAGGTGCTCAGCGGCGGTGAGACCTGGCTGCGCACGGCGGTGGTGTTCCACCAGGCCGGGCGGAAGCCGGCGGAGGAGAAGCCGGACTCGCCGGGCCAGTCCTGGCGGCCGGTGGTGGCGTAGGAGTAGCCGGTGTCGATGGACCAGGCGGCCCAGCCCATCACCTTCTCCTCGTAGGGCCAGTCCTGCGGGTGCGCGGCGTCGTGGTTGGCTTCGGTGCCGTCCACGTCCGTGTCCATGAACGGGTGGCCCCAGCTCTTCTTGTAGATCGGGTTGGCCGGGTTGTTGTACCAGCCGAGCCCCCAGTGCCCGCCGTGCTGCGAGGCCTCGGAGGGCGGGTTGAAGCCGAGGTTGTAGTTCCAGACCGCGGTGAACCAGTTCTCCACGTAGGAGGAGTCGTCGTTGTTGACCGTGATCGTCTGCCCGGCCTTGTGGACCTCGTTCCACTTGTCGGCGAGGATCTTCATGGAGGCGGCGATGTTGGTCGCGTAGTCGAGGGCGACGGCCTTCTGCAGGGACGGCGACAGGCTCGTCTCGCCTGGCTTCTCGTGCCCGGCGAGACGCATGCCGTCGGTGACCTGCCCGACGCCGTAGCCGCAGTCGGACTTGTCCCAGTTGATGTTCCAGTACGAATCCGGGTTACCGGGGTCGATCTGGTGCCCGTAGTAGCCGTCCACGGCTGCGAGCGGGCTGCCCATCTGGCCGGGGATGGCGCCGGATTCGGCCTGCCACAGGTTGGACTCCTGGGCCATGATGCCGAGCATCACGTTGGCGGGTATCCTGCCGCCTCCGGTCAGGGTGGGCGGGGGGAACAGCCCCTGCGGGTCGATGCTGCCCATCCCGGTCTGGTTGCGGTAACCGCCCTGGCGGATGTAGCCGGCGTGCAGGTCACCGCGTACCGCCATGTCGACGGCCCACTCGACCTGATTTGGTGTGGGCTGCAGCGCCTGGGCGTTGACGTCGTTACGGGAGACGGAGCACCAGCGGTCTGGATCGGTCGGGTCGTGCGACACGTTGGCCACTTCGGTGCGCACCAGTTGGGTGTGCTTGCCCGAGCCGGTGCCGGCCGCCTCTTGCGCCTTGTGGACCGAGGCGAGGGCGGGAGACAGCTGGTTTCCTGCGGTGGCCGGCAGCGCGGGCGTGACCTGCTGGCTGAGCTTGGTGCCGGTGCCCGTGACGGTGGAGGTCACCGTCATGGCCGGGGTGGCTTTCAGCATGCCCGGGGCCTGCGCTGTCTGCTGCTCCGTGGGCTCGGTCTTTGTGAAGCCCTTGCCGGCATTCTTGATCCGGTCGACGCCCGCGCGCAGCCCTTGGGCGAGGACTGGGTTGACGGAGAGCCGGCCCAGGCTGGAGATGTCCGTGTCCACCGGGGCGTTGATCCGGGTGATGCCGCTGCCTTGCGTGTGCGCGGCGCCGGAGGGGTGCCCAACGAGGAACACCTGGGCGGAGCCGCCCCCTGCCAGGTCGAGGTCACCGAGCTTGCCACCGGCGACGACAGCGGCCTTGCCCTGCGCGCTCCACACCCGTGCCTGGACGCGCTTGCTGCCGTTGCGCTCGACGAAGGCGACCTTCCCGCCGTTGACGGGGTGGATGTCGAACGGCACGCCACCGGCCGTGAGCAGGTCCTTGACCTTGCCCTTGCGGTCGAGGTGAATCAGATGACGGCCCAGCGCGCCGATCGCACCGTCCTTGACGGGCACGGCGCTGGTGACTTCGCCCTTGGTGGCCGACATGCTCAGCGTCTTGCCGGCGGTGTTGACGGTCACGACGCGAGTCCAGGTCGCGGCCGGATCATTCATTCCGCGGAACGCGGTGAACGCGGCTGTGTGTGTCTGCGGGTTGCAGGACGGGTCGAAGTAGGCCAGCGACGCGGTGAACGGCAGCTTCGTGACCTGACCGGAGCTCAGGTTCACGATCGCTGCGAAGGCACCGCCCTGCATCAGGTCCGGCTTGTTGGTGAAGGTACGGGGCGCGTAGACGACGGCGGCGTGGTCGTGGTCGATCACGCACTGGTTGCCGATCCACGAGTCCGCGGGCATGCCCGGCTCGCTCAGGCTAGCCGCCGTCTTCCAGGCGTACGCCTTGGAACTGTCGGCGACGAGGATGCGCAGACCGTCGCTGTCCGCGGCCGCGGTCACGGCACGGTCCTTGCTGGTTCGCCAGCCCTTGCCGAGCTTCTTGTCCGGGTCCGCGACCCCTGCGGACGGTGCCGGCTTGCCGTGGCTCTCGGCGGGCTGGGTGCGGGGCGAGGCGAGGGCTGTGGTGGTTTGTATGAAGGTGCCGGTCAGCGCTGCGCAGGTCACCAGGGCGGCCCAGCGCGCGCGTGTTCGTGGTTTGGGTCTCAAGAGAGATTCTTCCCGTTTCTCGTTGAGTTTCCGTGCCCTTTTGGGCGCGACTCGGCCCGCCCACGGCCCTTGCGAGGATCTGAGGGCCGGGCGGGAGCTTTTCAGGGGCGATTCAGCCGGTGGCGTCGAGGACCGCGCGGACGACGGCCTTGGCGGTCTCTGGCCGGTGCGACGTCTCAGGAACGGTGACCGCGACGGCAAGGTCGCCGCGGTAGGCGGTGAACCAGCCCATGATGGGTTGGTCGCTGTCGGCGAACTGGTCGGCGACTCCTCCGAACGCGGCACCGTTGACGCCGGAGGCACCGGCGTAGGCACGCATCAGCGTCCGCAGCTCGTCCGCGACATGGCTGGGCAGGGTGCGGGGGGTTTGGGCCGGGGCTTTGCCGCTGATCTTTGGATCGACGAAGAGCGGCTGCCGGAAGGATCCGCTTTGGATGGTGGCGGTGAGGGAGGCGAGGTTCAGCGTGTTGAGGCGGACCTCGCCCCGGCCGATGGCTGCGGCGGCTTTGTCGGCGCCGTCGAGTTCGGGTACGGCGCCGTCGGCGGTGGTGAGTCCGGTGTGCCAGTCAAGACCCAGGCCGAATACGTCACGAGCCTCAGAGGCAAGGTCGTGGCCGGTCAGTTTGCCGGCGAGCCGGACGAAGCCGGTGTCGCAGGCGTGGGTGAACACGTCGGTGAACGTGGCGTCCTGCGCACTGAAGTTGTCGGGATTGGTGAAGGTCTGACCGCCGTAGGCGGCACTGGCGGGACAGCCGACAGGCGTGGCGGGGGTAACGGTGCCCTGGTCCAGGAGGGCTGCGGTGGTGACCAGTTCGAAGACCTGACCCGGAGCCTGTACGCCCTCCAATGTGGGGTCGGAGTCAGTGCCGGTGGTGCGGGCGGCCAGCACGTCGCCGGTGCTGGGACGGATGACCACCACGGATGCGCCCGGATACTTGAAGGCCGCCGTGTCCACGGCCTGCTGCACCGCTGCGTCCAGCCGCGTGGGGACCTGCGCTCTCTTTCCCCCCTTCAGGGTGGCGACGATGCGTCCGCCGCCGCCGTCGCCTGCGGAGGAGAGCCGTATGCCCAGGGCCCCTTGGCCTGTGTCGGCGTAGCGCTTTTGCAGTTGCGTCAGAATCTGTCTCAGGCCTGGGTGGTCGTGGGTGGTCAGCTGTCTGCCGTGGCGGTCGGTGGTGACGGCGGTACCTGAACCGGAGAACGGTTGCAGGGTGTAGCCTCCGCCGTCGGGCAGGGCCGGGTTGATCACTTCACTGTGCCAGGAGACACGAGGGCGGCCGGTGGAGTCGTCCCTGACCACGGACAGCGTGGAGGTGTACTTCCAGGTTGCGTGGCTGCCGAAGTACGAGAGCCGGGCCGTGGCTTTGAAGGGCACGGTGTCACCGCTGGTGCTCTCGGGGGCAAGTGAAAGCGAGGTGACACCGGTCGTGTCTCGGTAGGCGGCCAGCTCGGTCCGGGCCTGGCTGGGGTTCGTGGTCAGCCGGGCGGCTTTGTCCAGGTCACCCTTCTGCCACGCGGACAGGAACGCGTGAGCGGTGCCGGTCACCTCATCCGATGCGGGGGTGTCCTTGTGGACGTCGCAGGCGGCCGTGCCGCACAGGAGGGCGGCCGAAAGTATCAAGGCAGTGGTGGGGCGGCGATGGATGCGCATCGGCTTCCTTGAGTGGGGGGAGGGCGCGGGTCAGCGGCGGAGGGCTTCTACAGGCTGGATGCGGGCGGCTCGCCAGGCCGGATACAGCCCGGCCAGCAGTCCGGTGGCCAGACCGATCAACGGGGCGGCGATCACCGTGTCGGGTTGCACGACCGGGGTCCAGTCCCGGACGGTGGCGACACCTACCACCGCCAGGACACCGAGCGAGGTGCCGATCAGCCCACCGAGCGTGCCCAATACCGCTGACTCGGTGAGGAATTGAGTGAGGACGTGCCGGGCGCGTGCCCCGAGGGCGCGGCGCAGTCCGATCTCGCCGGTGCGTTCCATGACGGCCACGAGTGTGGTGTTGGTGATGCCGACCGCACCGATGACCAGGCACACGCAGGCCAGGAGCAGGAACAGCTGGCCGAGGTCATGGTTCACGCCGCTGCGCAGACCCCTTGGGTCGGGCGGCGGCACGGCTTCCAGGTATTCGGGATGGTCGGGGCGCAGCGCGGTGGGGGCCTCGCGGGCCACTTGCTGGGCGGCTCCCACCCGGGTGGAGACGAGCATGTCGGCTCCGTCCTTGGGCGGCCCCCACAGTGCCTGGGCCGTGGTGCGGGGGACGATGACCGAGAGCAGCAGGTCGGCTCTGCGGTGTACGTCGCCGAGGATGCCGATGACGGTGAACGCCTGGTCGCCGATGAAGATCGCGGGCTGGGTGTCCAGGGTGGTGATGCCGAGTTTGTTCGCCATGCCGACGCCGATCAGGGCGACGTGTTGTCGGGTGCGGTCGTGCCAGCGGTCGAACAGCCGGCCCTGGCGCAGTTCGGGTTCTGCGGCCTCGACTGCGCCTGAGGATGCGGCCACGACCTGGATCTGGCTGCTGACGCCGGTGTCGGCTATGGGCGCGGAGCGCACCTGCTCGCCCCTGCCGAGCTGCACCGGCCACAGCACGCCGGCGTGCTCGACCCCGTTGAGGTGTTCCACTCGTTGGTCGGCGTTGTCGGAGAAGGCGAGCGGTTCGAAGTCCGTGTGCTCGCGGGCGACGTCGTGCACGGTGACCTCGGTGGCGGTCAGCCGGGAGAAGCGGCCGTCGATCTGCGAGGTCGCCGTGGCCGTCAGGCCGAGGACGGCGACGAACGCCCCGACGCCCAGAACGGTGCCCAAGGCCGTCAGCGCGGCCCGGGCCGGCCGCTGCAGGACGCCCGCGGTCGACTCCGACACCGCGTCGCGCCAGTGGAACCGGGACTTCTCCGCCGTGCCCTCACCTGAGTGGACGAGCCGGCGTCGCAGGGACAGAAGGGTGGCGGACCTCATGACGGCATCACTGCCGACTCGCTGAGGACCCCGTCACGGATGTGCAGGGTCCGGGTGCCGCGTCGGGCGACCACAGGGTCGTGGGTGATGACGACGACGGTGACCCCGCCCGCGTTCAGTTCCTCCAGCAGGTCGAGGACCTGGGCGGCAGTGGCGGTGTCCAGGTTGCCGGTCGGCTCGTCGCACAGCAACAGGGAGGGCCGGCCCACCAGGGCGCGGGCGATGGCGACGCGCTGCCGCTCGCCCCCCGACAAGGTGGTGGGAAGCGCGTGCAGGCGGTGGCCGAGCCCTACCCTCTGAAGCGCCTCACGGGCACGCCCGGCCCGCTCACTGCGGGACACCCTTTGGTAGACGAGGGCGAGTTGCACGTTCTCCAGCGCACTGCGGTGCGGCAGCAGATGGAAGGCCTGGAAGACGAACCCGACCCGTCGGCCGCGCAGCGCCGATCGTGCGGGATCGTCCAGACGGCCGGTGTCGATCCCGTCGAGGAGGTAACGGCCGTCGGTCGGCGAATCCAGCAGGCCCACGATGTTCAGGAACGTCGACTTCCCGGACCCCGACGGGCCGACGACCGTGACGAAGTCCCCCTGATGAACACTCAGGTCACAGGGAAGAAGCGCCGCGACTGGTGGGGGGCCCGGGTAGGTGAGCGCCGTTTGCCGGAGTGTGATCACTGGTGCCGTCACTGGGGACCGCCGATGCCGGTGATGACCTTCTCACCCATGCCCAGCCGCGCTCCCTGTACCGGGCGGACCTCCACGTATCCGTCGCCGGAAGCGCCGGTGACGACGGGCACGCGGCGACGGCGGTCACCGGCTTCGGCAACGGTCACCGTAGTGGAGCCGTCGGCGCCCGCGGAGATGGCGGTCACGGGAACAACGAGGACCTTGCTGCTGGTAGCGGCGGTCTGGATGGTCAGCCGTACGTCCTGTCCGGCCAGCGACACGGGGAGCGCCGTATCCGGTGCCACGGTCACGGCAAAGCCCTGGGAGGTGTCGTCGGCCGAAGGGGAGCGCCCGTCTTGGGCCCGGTCGCCGGCCGGGGGGTGCGTGACGGTTTGCGCCACGGACCGCACGGTGGCCTTGGCCGTAGTGCCGTCGAGTTCCGACAGGATCTGGACCTGCTGCCCGGGCCGTACGAGGGTGTGCTGCTCGCGGGAGAGGAAGCCCTGCACGACAAGCCGACCGGCCGAGACCGTCATCACCGTACCGGTTACCTGGCTGCCGACACCGGCCGCTACGTCATCCACCCGCGCGGGGAAACCCTTCACATACACCACTTCGGAACTGGGCAGCATGGGGCCGCTCTTGGCCTTGGCGGCGGCAAGTTTCTGCTCGGCCCTCTGCAGGTCCTCACGCGCGCGGCTCACCTCCACCGACCGGTCGCCGTTCGCGCCGTCGGCCCCGGTCTTGCCGTCCGGGCCTGCGGCGGTGTCGCTGCGTCCGCCGGACTGAACGTCCTGCAGGTGGCGGCGGGCTTCGGTCACCGCGTCCTGTGCACTCGCCACCGTGTCCTCGCTGTCCGGGACGGCGGGCAGCGGATCGTAACCCAGGCTGCGGTACAGGGCATTCAGCGCCGACTTGGTGCCCGGTCCGAAGAACCCGGTACGGTCGCCCGACACCGGGTGCCCCGAGCCCGCCAGCGCCTTCTGCAGCTGAGCGACGTCGTCGCCCTCCGTGCCCGGCTTGAGGTCCCGGTAGACCGGCAGCGCTCCCTGCAGAGCGATAACGGGACGGCCGGATACCTCGAGCAGGGAGCGACCGGGGCGGAGGGTATCCCCCGCCCGCACATTGACCTTCGTGATCACCGGTGACCCGGCGCCTTCTCCTCCCGAGCCCGACGGTGCGATCTGCACGGTCTGCGAGGCGGCCACCGTGCCACGAATGATCACCGAGTCCCGCAGCACACGCCGCTCCACAGAAGCAGTCAGAACGCTGGGCTGCGGAGGCGCCGTGTCGGCGGCAGCCTGCGCAGGTGACTTGATGACCTGGGACGCCCCGAGCCCGAGCCCGGACACGACGATGGCCGAGACCACCGCAATACTCAGGACCCGACGACGCCGGGCCAGCCCTCGACCGGCGGACGACGAGTCGTCGTCCGCCTCCGTCGCGCTGCTCGGTGCCTCAGCCACGAAGCGCCGCCTCAGCGGCCTTGACCGCCCTGGAGTTCTTCTCCTTCAACTGCTGCAGGGCGAGCTGGTTCTGCTCGACCTGCCGCTGCTGAATCGCCGCGTCGACGCCGTGCCAGATACGCACCAGATCCGTCTTCTTCTTGCAGTCGATGTCCGCCAGGGCGACAGTGATTTCCTCCTGCGACGCAGTTCCACTGCTGCTGGGGGGAGCAAGATCGACTGCCGCGTACGGATCGGCCACCGTATATCCCTTGGACTTCA
Organism: Streptomyces sp. NPDC007189; assembly: GCF_040703635.1. Classification (NCBI taxonomy): domain Bacteria; kingdom Bacillati; phylum Actinomycetota; class Actinomycetes; order Kitasatosporales; family Streptomycetaceae; genus Streptomyces; species Streptomyces sp. NPDC007189. The sequence continues at coordinate 7,424 of NZ_JBEYEY010000041.1, read as the reverse complement.
TGCATGCCGACCACGCCGTCAGGGCCTTCTGCACCCGGGGGTCCTCCTGCGACTTCACCAGGCTGTCGTGATCCAGATGGGACGGCAGCGTGAAGTCGATGCGGGCCCCGAGGCTGTCGAACGCCTCCTGCTGGCAGCCACCCTCGGGGACTTTTTTGCCCTGGTATGTAGACGGTGCCTTCTCCGCCCGCGGGTTCAGTGCCGTGCGCCCGGTCAGCACGGCGATTCCCGCAGGGGACAGCTTCGGGGTCTGCGGATGCTCCGTGGGGTCCGGCGGCAGCTCGTACCCGTACTTGGCGGACGTCGCGGGATCGCTGATGCCGTACCGCCGCGGCATGTTCGAGTCGTCCGCGTTCGGCGGCGGGTCCACGCCCGCCGGCGGGAACGTGACCGTGAACCCGTAACGGGCCATGCACTGCGTCTCCAGGCTCCGGGCCGCACGCTCGATCACAACCGAGTCCTGGTACGTCTGCATGTACTGCTGCAGTGGCAGCGTCATCCCCTTGACCAGCCCCGAGTCCACGACTGCCTTTGGCCACTTCGAAGTGTCGACCCCGGCCGCGGACGGCCCGCTGGGCGTGGCGCTCGGCGACGAGGGCGCAGACGGCGGCGACGAACAGGATGTCAGCACGACGGCCGCGCCGACCGCGGCCAGGGCCGCGAGCCGGCGCGCCCGCGCCCGCTTATGCGAAGTGGGAAGAGGCATTGTTGTTCTTCAGCGTGGAGTCGAGGTTGGTGCTGGATCCGCAGCCGTAGTAGTGCGGGATGGACTGCGAGTGCCCGAGGTAACCGGTGTTGTAGTACACGCGGTATCCGTTGTCGGTGGAGCAGTTGTTGGCCGAGGCCGCGTTGTTCTTCACATGCTGGCCTGACCCATCACCCTCGCCCGAGGCGAAGACGAACACGTACCGGTAGAAGACGTCCGTACCCCTGGCCGGCACGTCCTCATAGTCCTGGCTGTAGACGTCTCCATAAAATGAGGCGAAGCTGCCCGACGGGTTACCTTCCCCGGACGTGGAAACCGAGTGGTAATTCATGAACAGGTCACCCTCGGTACAGCCATCGATGACACAGTTGTCACTGATGTACTTCGTGCCGATGATGTCCGCGGACGCTGAACCAGACCCGAACAGAACAGCCGATCCAGCGGTCGCCAGCGCAGCAGCGACGACACCGAACTTTCTGAGACGCATAAGCCCCCCTCATGTCAAAACAGGACATGCGGGGGCCAAGGCGATGAACACAAAAAGCACTTCCCCCGCTTTAATCCGCGTCCACAACCACGAACATGACTGGTCTAGTCCACTGTGGACGCGCCTGATCATTAGACACGGAACACACAGGCCCCACAAGGCTCCTTCACATCCGTAAGGAGGCCGGGACTCCACTTCCACGACTCTTGGCCCCTGGCCGACGGTTCATCAAATCTCGTCAAGTGAAGGGCAGTTGACGGACAGGACCGGCACGGCGGCTCTACTTGCAGTTCGGTAAGAAACTGGTGAAGTCTTGACTGTGCCTATGATTTTCTTTGGTGAATCCAGGAGGCGAGCTGGCGCTGACGAAACGATCAGACGCCCACACCTTCAGCAAGGAGCGCACCGGCCCCTGGCAGAGCCGTCGCACCTGGTGCGCCGACGGTGCCACGGTGGCTAAGGCTCAGCCGGTCACCGCGGACCTGACCCGGACGTGATCGCGGCGGCCGTCGACAGGCTGATGCCGGCGGCGGCGTCGTGCAAGCCTCCGGATCCTCCATCACCGCCGTCGCTGCCGGCCGCGTCCTCGCCGCGCTCGGAGCAGCGGCATACCAGGGCCACCGCCGGCCAGCGGGACCGTCATGAGGGAGGACCCACCAGCGCTCCCGTGACCCAGGAGGCTGCGGAAACGGCCGTGCACACAGCCGCGATCCTGGTCCACTGGATCTCTAATGGCAGCATCCGGAAGAAGTAGGCCGGCGCCACCTGCTTACGAGTCGAGCGGCTGACGCAGGTCCAGGAAGCAGCGCAGCCGTACACCAGGCTGGCCTACGTCCCCTCTCGTGTGCTGTGCGGGCGCCGTCGCCCACCGGCTGGCAAGCAGCTGCTGGAAAGCGAGTGCGGTCGTGTCGTCGGGGGCCACGACGTCGACGACGACCAGGCTGGCCTCCTCCGCGTGCACCTCGTTGATCGGGCGTATACGGCACTACGCCCGGGCCCACGGGGCGGGTTCCGTCGCAGCAGTGTCTTCACCCGACCGAGTGCGGGTGATCAGGGACTGTCGCCGCCACAGTCCCAGCGGGCCGGGTCGCCGAAGCACGGGCCGTACTGTGCCCGTCCGCCAACGCCAAACTGCCCCAGCTCGGTCTGGAGAGAGACGCCGGTATCGATCTCGTCCTGCGTCCAGCCGGTGATGTCGAACAGCAGCCCGTCCAGCGGCCCGCCCACCAGTTCAACGTAACGCTGGCCCGGCACCCGACCCGGGTGGTTGTGGTCCGCGCCAGAGCCCTGAGCACCGAGGCACTTCGAGCCGTCCAGTGACCGACTTTTCACGGGGGCTCAAAACGGTGCTCTTCTTCACCGGCTTCGGGATCAGCTAGCCGCCTGTCACCTGACCTGCTCGAGTGTGCTCAACAGAAGCCGGCAGTTGGTGACCGCCTCGTAGCTGCTGCCCAGGGGCTGATAGCGGTAGGAATGGTGATGGGCTGACCACAGGCCCTTCCATGCGGCGTACGGCCGTATCGCGTCCACCCAGATGCACTGCCCCAACCAGGACCGGGCCTGCACTGTACTGCCGAAGTACCGGTACAGCTCGCGCTCCAGGACACCACGGTCGAAGGCCATGTTGTAGGTAAGGCAGCGGCGGCGATACAGGAGCTGGGCGAGAAGCGGAACGAACACGGCGAAGGGCGGCGCCGTCGCAACTTGCTGCGTTGTAATGCCGTGCAGCGCTGTCGCCGCGGGAGCGATGTCAGCGAGCGGGTTGAGGTGTTCGTCGAAGAGCACGTTGCCGTGGCGGTCTGTCAGGCCGATCTGCACGGCCCATGGATCGGTGAGCGCGGTGGTCTGCACGTCGAGTACGACCAGGCGGGGATCAGTGAGGATGCCGTGGGCCCACTGTCGGACGCGTTCGTGGCGTGCCCGCCAGGAGGCTGGCCGGCGCATCGCGCGGATGGCGTCATCCAGGCGGAAGTGCTCCTCCCGGAGAGACTGCACGTACCAGTGGCGGTCCGTGTCGAACTGGGCATGGGCGGTGCCGAGGTAGCCAGTGTCGTCGTAGACCGCCCAGGTCGGCCGGTCAGTGTCGCCGGGCCGTACGAAGTGGACGGTTCTGGTGTCGACGGTGCGGGTGAAGAGATGGCCGAGGTGGAGTGGAAGGTCAGGCGACGGCGTGGTCAGGGGCCTCGGAGATGAAGGGGGTGAGGGGGAGCCCGTGCGCCATCCAGTTGTGGAAGGCCTCCGCGGTGTGGAGGACACCGCTGCCCGAAAGACGGCCAGGCTGTTTCGGATGGCACCGGTTGATCCGCAGGACCAGGTGCAGGCCTTGGGGTCCGTGTAGCGAACGGCGGGGTGGGAGTTGGCGCAGACCGGCTGGTACCTTGCCGCCGGCCGTCGGCTCGTCCCGGCTGCGGCCGGACGGCGCGTCCTTGAGCGGGGAGGTCCGTATGAGCTACTTGCGGCTGTTACGTAATGGCCGGGTGGCGGGGCTGTGGGGTTCACAGGTGCTGGCCGTCATGGGTGGCCGTCTGTACGCGCTGGCCGTGATGTGGCTGATGTGGCGGACCACGAGCAGCGGTGTGCTCATGGGGCTGGTCGCGGTCGTGGAGTCTGTTCCGTACGTGCTGATGGGCTGGCTCGGGCGTCGGCTGCTGGGAGCCATGGCATCGCTGCGGCGCCTGGCGGTGGTGGAGATCGCCCGCGCGGCGGCGGCTGGATCGCTGCCCCTGTTGTGGGTGGGCCTTCCCGGGGCGAGAACGCTGTGGCTGCTGTTGGTGGCCGTGGTGCTCGGCTGTCTTGGAGCCATGTTCGATCCGGTGCTGCCCGGGTTGCTTCCGCGGCTGGTGGAGAAAGAGCACTATCAGGCGCTCATGGGGCTGTTCGACCTGACGGTGCGGATCGCGCGGATCGCCGGGCCCGGTTCGGTCGGAGCTCTGCTCGTTATCCTGCGCGAGGTGGACCTGTATCTGCTGACAGCAGCAGGTTTCCTCGTGTCCTCGGCTGCACTCTTTCTGATCGGCCGTGCATCGACTTTGTCGCGTCCCTCCGGCACCCAGGCGGCCAGGCGCGCGTCATCGCTGCCGGCCGTCCGGCCGCTGCTGCGCCGGCAACCGGTGGTCGCCGCAGCACTCTCGCTGCACGCGCTGGGCATCTTCGCGGCGTCTGCTCCGGCGATCGGCATGCCGATCCTGATCACCACGCAGTTCCATGCCGGAGCCGGCGCCTACGGCATGGTCGCGGCCGTCACCGCGACCGGGGCGCTCGTGGGCAACCTCAGTACGGGCAACGTGCGCCTGAGCTCGCGGATGATGACCGCGTACTGCGTCTCCTGGGGCGCCCAGGGACTGGTGATGGCCGTGATGGGAGCAACACAGTCGCTGTGGATGCTGTGGCTGCTGGCTGCCTGCTCGGGCATGGTCGCGCCCCTGGCGGGGGTGTCGCTGAGCACCTTCCTCGCCGATCGCTTCGAAGAAGCCGAGCGCCTGTCGGTCCTGGCCACCGACCAGATGCTCATCCGCGCCGCGGGAACGCTGAGCATGCTGCTGGTTCCGCTGTATGTGCAGGTCGCCCCCCGCACAGCGTTCGCCGTCACGGGGCTGGCTGTGACCCTGTATGCCGCTGCCGTGCTGACCTGGGCACGCCGGTCCGACGCCCAGCCGGACGTCGCGGCGTCCGAAGCGGCCTGAAGGGGGCGCCGGCGTGTGCCGGCCCGAGGCCGGGCCGGCACATGGGGCGGTGTCAGGCGGCGTTGTCGGCGCGCCAGTGGGTCACGGTGATGTTCTCCATCGGGACGCCGAGTTGCTGGTAGATCCGTCGGTGCATGGTGCCGAACCAGGCGCCCTTGCGTTCATTGTAGAAGTCCTCGTCGTACCAGGCGACGCCGAGGAGGATCGTGCCGCCGCCGTTGGGGTTGCCCTGTTCGGCTTCGAAGAAGGTTGCCTCCCATTCCCAGAGCATCAGTTCCTCGGGCCGGGAACGCAGACGCTCGTCGGACTCCCGCAGGGCCTCGACGACCTTGCGGACGGTGGCCTCGTCCGGGCAGTAGTAGCGGCAGTCGGAGAAGGCGATCGGCTTTTCGTCCTCGCGGCGTTCGGCATCACTGCCGCTCAGGACGCGGATGCGGGTCACCGGCTCCACACCGGTGTCGAACATGGCGAGCGTGGACATGCGTGAATCCCTCCGTTGTGTGGGCTGGGCTTTCACTGGATCCGGGTGAGGTGTGTGGGCGCGCTGCCATCGCGCATGGTGATGCCGCCCGGTGCCACGTAGCGGACGTTGAGCCCGATGCGCGGGCTGGCACTGGCATTGGGCGGGCTGTAATGGATCAGTCGGCTGTCCATGAGGAGCCCGTGCCCTGCCGGGATGAGAGCGGCCACCCAGTCCTGCGGGACCGGGCCGTCGATGGTCAGGGGGCGGCCAGGCAGGTCTGCCGTCTTCGTGGGCAAATATCCATGACGGTGTGACGCGGGGGCGACGAAGACACAGCCCGTCTCCACGGTGGCGGGAGTGATCGCCAGCCAGGCCGTCACCGATCGGCCAGGATCGAGGATGAGACGGCTGTTGACACCGTCCTGATGCGGCGGAACCTGCATCTCACCGGGCGGTTTGCTGATCAGAAAGGTGTTCTCCACCCACAGCTCGCTGCCGATGAGCTGGGACACAGCCTTCCTGATGACGCCGGCGGCAACGATGCGACTGATCTCGGGTATCGCGAGGTGCGGATTCTTCACAACCGGCGGATGAGCGTCCAGCAGATTCTGCAGTGCCCGTACCTCGCTCGGCTCGGCCCAAGGCCCGAAGAAGTCAAATCCGGTCCTGGTATAGCGCTGGGTACATAACGCTGCCTCGCTCATGACACCCCTCGGCTGCCGACGCTGCCTGTGCCCGCTTCCGCACAGGAGAGTCCCCCTCCTTACATCAGGACGTCAAGACACCGTGCTCTGCCAACGGGCCAGCCCCCACCAAGATTTACGCACTCATGGGAGAGAGCGCCTGGCCAACACCAAGACCAGGCGCGCCAAGCTGAACACCGAGCAGCTTCAGCGGCTCGCCGGCCTCGGACTCGACTGGGCGGCGCAGGCCTTGGGCGCGGCGTAGCGAGGGCGGGGTGGGGCTGGCGCGGACTGGCTAGTACCTCCCCGCCGGCGGTCGGCTCGTCCCGGCTGCGGCCGGCCTTTCCGCTCAGAAGGCCAGCCGCAGCCATTTCGCAACCGCAGCTTGACACACAGAGGCGCTATCAGGGCACGCCGACGGAGGTCCACCGAGGCGCCAAAACTACCGCCACCACCACCCAACCCCGGCCAGCGAAACCACCCGATCGAACTGGACCGAATCACCTTGCTGCCAGGGCGTGCAGACGGCCATCGCGGTGCACGTCGAAATTCGGCTTCGCCCAGCTCGTGCACCTCGGCAGGGCCCGCGCGGACTGTCTGCCGGCCGTCGGCAAAGCGCACGGCGGCACGGCCCTCGCCTGCCGCACCGCCGCTGGATCACTCATGCGCGCTGACCATCATATGCCCCAAACATCCGCTTTACGCATCACAGCGTGCACACGGCTGCGGGCTGCCGGTTTCACCGGAGTGGGAAACCGGCCCCCGTGGTTCCGCAGTGGCAGATGGTCGGGCTACAGGTCCAGGACGGCGCGCAGCGCCTGATCCACACCTTCCAGTACTTGATCAACTCGGACGTCGAGGCACTACCACGACGCTCGCCGGGATGCGGGCCCGGGGGATAACTGAGTTATCACCCGCAGATGCGGGCACCTCCTTTGCCGATCCACGGCGATCTGCTGATCACCATTGAGGAGCCAGGCGTCATCACAGCTCAGGCCGGCTGCCATGGCCCCATCCTGCACGCGCAACGGGCTTCGAGAGCCGCACACGCCACCGCCAGCCGAACGAGTGTCATCAGAGTCAGGTCCACCGGCGCCCTTACCGGCCCGTCCGCACACAGCAACGCGTCTACCAGCTCGAACAGTTCGTCACCGCGCGCGGTCAGGCAGTCGAATAAGTCGTCCCGGAAGCGTGACGCTTTCGCGAACGCCCCCCCCGGGACCGGCGTCAGACAGCAGACTCACCCTCACGGCCTTCGTCTTGATCAGTGCACCTTGGTCGGAGCACATGATCAGACGAAGGCCGCCCTGAGCTGACCCCGGATTCGTGGAGTCCCTGAAGCCAGGCTTATGATCCTGGCCCGAAGGAGAACCACGAGCAGTGCCAGCACCACGCAAATACC
>NZ_JBEYEY010000040.1:0-25816 GCF_040703635.1 Streptomyces sp. NPDC007189 | reverse complement strand
CTGGCGACGCTGACCGAAGCCGGCCTGGGGCCCGAACCCCTCCAGTACCCGGGCGGCGCTCACGGCCCGAAGACGTCGTGGCTCACGGACCCGGACGGTTACCGGATCGAGTTGGTGGAGTGGCCGTCCGGACATCCCGACGGCATCACCGCAGCAGATTTGGCCTGAGGCGGCCACGGTCTGCGGAGTGACGAAGCTTCCCCTCCGCGCGACCGCGGCGCAACGCGAGGCTGCACGGCCTGGCCGTCGGGGCCGGACAGCGTGCGACCTGTCGGCCGCACATCCGCGCCGCGGTCGTCTACAAGGCCCGGATCACCATGCACGCAAACTGCTGGGCATAGCGAGGATGACCGGCCTTACCCGCTGGTGGTGTGGTCCGGCTGCGTCGTCCAGCACAGCCCAGGTCCCTCACCGGTGGGCTTCCTGCCCCACAGCTTCTCCGGCAAGCCCCAGCCCGGTGTTTCCGCCTGGGGCCCGCCCCCGACATGGCTAGGCTGAAGGGCGCCCAGCCGATGCCGCGGGCCGTCGGCCTCATGGGCCAGGGACACACCCCGCCCGCCATATCGAGGACAGCGACCCCGCACTCGACGAAAGTGAATAGATACCTCCACGCAGACCAGCGAGTATCCACTGTCCTGACATCACCAGTTGAGCAGCCGCCCTGGGGCCGTCAAAGGGTGCTCAAGGACGACGCTGACAACCGACGACAGCTAAGCCGCAACTCACGGCGTTGACCGAGGACCTGGCCCTTGACTTCTTCGGCTACAGATCCAATCTCGGCGCTCGACGTGCCCAAGCGAGACCAGCCAGTCCCGGGGGGCGACGGGACCAATGTGCCTCGCCTCAGAAGTGGTCATTGCTGAGGGGCGCTCCGCCGTACAAGTTCTTGGGCTAGGAAGCCCAAGAGAAGTAGGGCAAAACCCCATCCCTTGTCGACGGCCATGACCATACCGCCCGCGCCCACGATGGCTGTTGCAGCGGATTGCCAGCGCAACGGACCGCCTGTGCGTCGGCTTGGGGACCGCCCGACCAGTTGACGGCCTACGATCACCTGTATCAAGTTGCACAGGGCGATCACGCCGAAGAGCGCGCTGACGAAGATCTGCACGTGTGGACAATAGCGGCCCTGCGTGATCCGAGCGCATCATGTGACTGCGCCGATCACGCGGCTGGTACTCCAGCCGGAATTCTGTATTTTCCGTCGTCGCCGGTCCCGGCCTGCATGCCCCAGTCGCTGATGCCGGCACCCATCATGGCGGCCTTGAACCGCTCGGCTTGGCCGACGGCCACCGCGTATCCGGCCGTCGCCAGCCACTGGCCGCAGTCGACCACAGTGATAGCGAACTCGTCGGCATGGCGGGAGTATGGGCCGCCGTGGACCAGGGTGACAAGCGGGAAGGGACCGTCGTCCCGAGTCCGGCCGGCAGGCAGGATCAGCAGGCCGTCCAACTGGAGTCCGTCGGACGCCCGGTAGCTGAACCGTTGCTGGGCACCCCAGCGGATCCCGCCTCCTATGGCTACAAGGGCGGCCTCGGGGATCCCGAGCGGCCGCGCCGACTGCGCCCCACTCACCGCAGCACGCGGCCCGCACTTCGACCCCTGCCCGGGTCGTACTCGCGCAGGTATGAGAAGAGCCGATCGCCTTGGCCAAGGCGGTGTCGCTCGGCAGCGGACGGCCTCACGGCCGCGGCACAGAAGCCTGCTTCCCATCGGTCTCCCGGCCCTCCGCCCGCGGCTCGGGCCGGTCCGTGGGCACGAGTGTCGCTCCCCACCGCCTGCGTCGCCCCGGTCCTTGGGCGGCTCCCGCAAGAAGTCGACCACCCTGATGCCGTCGTCTGACCAACATCCTGCGACCGACATCTCGCCGCGTCGCATAAGGATTCCTGAGCCAGTGGCAGACGGCGATCGGCCGCGGACCGCGTGTCGCGCCGTCAGGGCGCCGGAACGCGGTGCAGGTGGACGAGCATGCGCCAGACCTGATGGGTGATCTCGGCGGGAGGGGCGTCGAGGACGCCGTGCAGCCAGTCGGCGAGGATGCCGACGAAGGTCGCCGCCACCGCCGAGGCGACCAGGTCCGGCAAGGGCGCGCCGGTCAGGGCCCGTTCGGTACGGCTGCGGGCGCGCAGGTCCCGGTGGAGCACATGGCCGAGCGGGCCGCTGCCGCCCGGTCCCATCAGCTGCCGGTAGAGCCCGGTGTGGGCGGCGATCCGGTCGAAGAAGGCGCAGAGGTCGGCCGGGGGACGGTCCGGGTCGGGCGTGCCGCGCCAGGCGTGCAGGGCGTCCACGGCGTCCCGGACGACGTCGGCGCAGGCGTCGACGGCCAGCGTCTCCAGATCGGGGTAGTGCAGGTAGAAGGTGGCTCGGGCGACATCGGCCCGGCGCACCACGGCGGCGACGGTGACATCCGCCAGGGGCCGTTGGGTGCACTCCTGGAGCAGTGCCCGGCCCAGCCTGGCCCGCGTCCGCGCCGCGCGGGGGTCCTGCGGCATTCCCCTCACCGCGCGAGCAGGACCGCGGCCAGCGCCAGTACGCCGGGAACGGCCTGGGCGAGAAGGATGCGCCGACTGGCGGTAAGGCCGCCGTAGATCCCGGCCGCGACCACGCACAGCAGAAGGAAGACCTGGACCTGGAAGCCCGTGGGGTCGTCCGCGACCAGAGCCCAGAGCAGGCCCACGGACAGAAAGCCGTTGTACAGGCCCTGGTTGGCGGCGAGCGGGGCCGTCGTCCGCGCCATGGCCGCGTCGAAGCCGGAGAGTCCGCGGCCAGGCGGCCGTTCCCACAGGAACATCTCCAGCACGAGGAAGTAGGCGTGCAGCGCTGCCACCAGAGCCACCAGAACGTTCGCGACCGTCTCCATCCGGACTCCTCACACAGTACGATCATGGACAGGTGCCCATCTTAGATGGACAGGTGTCCATGTATTCCACGGGCTTGACCTGATCCCGCAGTCCTCTTGACCGAGCCCCGCCGAGGCTGGAGGTTTCCCTAGCGGTCCGGCGCGGATGATGCTCAGGCTTGCCGTTCCGGCTTGCGGAATCCGCCTGGAGACACGATGAGGAAAGCTGCCTCGAGCCACGCCTACCGGCGGGCCGTCACCCCCGCCGAGTGGCTCTACCTGGGCCTGCCCACCCCGCACGACGTCCAGTACGTGATTCAGGGCACGGGCGCCCTGGACGCCGGGGACGTCCGTCGCGCCGTGACCGTCGCCGCGCGCGCCTGCCCCGGCACACGGATCGTCCGCCGGGGCAAGGCGTGGGTGGACGCGGGGTCCGCTCCGTCCGTGCACGTGGTGGACGGCGGCCCCCTGGACCGGCGGCGCCCGGACCACCCCGCGCTGCACACCTGGGCCGGTGATCCGCGGCACACCTTCGAGGTCCTGCTCTTTTCCGCGGACCCGGCCTGCCTCGTCCTGCGGGGACGGCACGCGGCGACGGACGCGCGGGGACTGGCGCTGTGGGGCGCCGACGTCTTCCGCGCCCTGCGCGGCGAGGAGCCGCTGGGTGCTCCATCGCCGATCAACAGCCTCGAACTGATGCACGGCGTTCGTCCGCAGGGGCTTCCCCCGATCCCGCCCGCCGCCGCCGCGCTCACCTGGCCTTCGCCGCTCGGCCCGGTACCCCCCACCGCACGCAGGGCGATGTGGCGCACCAGGACCGTTTCCGGCAGGCACCCTGCCGCCACCGCCAAGGTCGCCGCCGCACTCGCCGCCGCCTACGGACCGGACGGCCGGGGCAGCTTCTTCGTGCCGGTGGACCTGCGCCGGCACGCCCCGGACCTGAGGTCCACGGCGTGGCTCTCGCAGGCGCTGGTTCTCGGCGTGGACAGCGGCCAGGGCTGGGAGGAGGTGCACCGCGGCCTGCTGAGCGCTCTCGCGCAGGACGGTGAGATGGCGATGCGCGCCGCCCCTTGGACGCTGCGGACGCCGCTGCCGCTGCTGCGATTGCTGTCCCGCGCGGTGTCCCGCGCCGCCGCCCGTTCGGACCGCTACAGCGCTCTGGGCTTCCTCACCCACCTCGGGGCCTTCGACCTCGCCGACTTCAGCACCGCGAGCTTCCGGGCGACCGCGATGTACGCCCTGGGCGGAGTGGGCCCCGGCACCCCGCCGGCCGTGGACCTCATGGACGTCGGCGACCACACCCAGGCGACGGTGACCTGGCTGGACGCACCCGGGGTCGCCGAGCGCGCCGAGGAGTTGCTCGACACGGTGGAGGAGGCGCTGTCCCCTTCCCGGGACCGTTCGTGGCATGGCAACCTCACCGCCCGCGAGGTGGAGTCGACGAGCCTGACGGAACTGATACGCGCGCAGGTGCGGCGCACCCCGGACGCGGTCGCGCTCAGTGGTCCCGAGGGCGAGGTCACGTACCGCGAACTCGACCGGCGCGCCGATGCCGTCGCCCATGAACTGACCCGCCACGGTGCCGGACGGGGCTCCGTCGTCGCAGTCCTCGCCGACCGGACGCCGGAGGCGATCGCCGGCATCTGGGGAGTGGTCAGGACGGGGGCGGCATTTCTGCCCCTGGACCCCCAGCACCCGGACCACCGGGTCGCCGACGTGCTGGCCGATGCCGGGGTGCGCCACTGTCTCGTCCAGCCCGGCCAGGGCGGGAGGGCCGCCTTCCCGCCCGGCTGCGCGCCGCTGCCGCTCGACGAGCTCACGCGCGCCGCCCCCGCGCAGCCTGACTTCCCCGCCGTTCAGTCACGGCCGGACGATCTGGCGTACGTGATCTACACCTCCGGTTCCACGGGCCGGCCCAAGGGCGTACAGATCCAACACGGCAGCCTGCTCAACTATCTGCACTGGGCCGTGGACACCTTCGGCATCGGCCCCTGCTCCCGGCTCTCCCTGATGACCTCCCTGTCCTTCGACGTCTCGATGACGTCGGTCTTCGGCCCGGCCATGACCGGCGGTTCGATCGTGCTGGTGCCCGGCCCGATGACTCACCTGGCCCTGCGTGACCTGCTGGAGCGGTCGCGTGCCACGATGCTCAATCTCACCCCCTCCCACCTCGACCTGATCACCCAGCTGAACGTCCGCCCCGCGGGCTTCACCGCAGTGATCGTCACGGGCGAGCAGCTGCGCGTCGAGGTCGCCGCCAAGGCCCAGCGGTTGTTCGGCGACGGCTGCCGCATCATCAACCAGTACGGCCCGACCGAGGCGACCGTCGGATGCACAGCGCACGTCTTCGACGCGGCGGCGGACGGCGCCGAGGCCGCCGTGCCGATCGGGCTTCCCTCGTACAACACCACGGTGCACCTGCTGGACGACAGGCACCGCTTCGTCGCGCAGGGAGAGATAGGGGAGATGTACCTGGGCGGGGTGCAGCTGGCCCGCGGCTACCTGGGCCGCCCCGATCTGGACGCCGAGCGTTTCGTCCGCCTGGCGGACGGCACCAGGGTGTACCGGACCGGGGATCTGGCCAGGATCCTGCCCTCGGGCGAGCTGACCTGTCTGGGCCGCAACGACGACCAGGTCAAGGTGCGCGGCCACCGGGTGGAGCCGGCGGAGGTGGCGCGGGCCCTGGAGCGTCATCCTGCGGTGGACCGGGCGGTAGTGGTGGCCAGGACCGGACCCGGCGGGTCGGGCAAGGCGCTCTACGCCTACGTCCTCACCTGTGCGGTCGTCACCACTGCGGAACTGAGGGACCACGCGGCCGGTCTGTTGCCGCCCTACATGGTGCCGTCGGCCGTCCTGACCGTGTCCGAGCTGCCCTACACGGTCAGCGGCAAGGTGGACGCCGGCGCCCTGCCCGACCCCGTGGCCGCACCCGGCCCGACGGCGCCCACCGTGACCGCGCTCACCGACCCGGTCGTCGAGACGGTGGCGACCGTGTGGGCCGGGGTTCTCGGCGTCCCGGCGGATCGGCTTGACGAACAGGCCGACTTCCACCAGCTGGGCGGGGACTCACTGGCGCTGCTCTCGATGCTCGCCGGGGTCGGTCGCACGCTGCTGACAGAGGCAGGAGAGAGAGCCTTCATGTCCGGACTGCACGAGATCATCGAAGAACCGACGCTGGGACACGTGGCTGCACTGGTACGCCAGGCCATGGGGCCCGGCAGCGAGCGGGGCGAGAGCGCCCTGTCGAGCAGCGGTCCGGCGTGAGGCGGTCGTCACCGTCGGCACGTCAGTCGAGGGCCGGGGGAAAGTCCTGCTCGCACAAGATCACCGTGCGCCCGTGTTGACCCGCGTCGCGCTCCGCCGGTCGGCGAGCCGGTCGACCAGCCACAGACCCCGGCCGCCCTCCCGCGGGTGCCGTGCACGCCGTATGCGCCGGACCCGGGCCGCCCCCTTAAGAAGACCGCCCCGACCGCTCCGTAGGCCGTGGTGCCGGTGGCCTGGTTTCGTCAGTGGAAGCGGGCAACGTTTATCGACGGTTTCGTGTAGCAGTTGGCGATCGGACAGCTCGAAAATTGTCGATGAGAGCTGACAACGCTGCGAACTCCTCCCGGTGTCAGCGGGAAGCGCACACCGTGCGTTGTGGCGACTTACAACAGCATCGGTGCGACCTACGCCGACACCCGGCGACCGGCCCCCCGAATCGCCGCCAGGATTCATCAGGCCGTCGGTGGTTCCACCACTGTCAACAACGTAGGAGCCGGAACCGGCTCCTACGAACCGTCACACACGGTACTGGCTGTTGAACCCAGCTCAGTGGTGATCGCCCAATGCCCAGCCGGATCCGCACGGCCCTGGAAGCATCCGCAGAGTCGATCCCTCTGGCCGACGACTCGGCCGATGCGGCGATGGCCCTCCTGACCGCGCACCACTCGAGCGACCTGGAAGCCGGCATCGGCGAACTCCTCCGCATCGCCCGGCAGCGGATCGTCGTCCTCACCTTCGACCCCGACACAGAGAAGTACGGCAACTGGCGGGGCGTCTACAACCGGTTGCGGATGTGGGCCGTCGACGGCACCTGGGAGCGGGTGTGCACCGCGCTGATGGCCCAGGCCGTCGCCTACGAGGACCTGGCCTGGGCCATGCTGGTGGACTCCACGATCGTGCGCGCTCACCAGCACGCTGCCGGGGCTCGCAAAAGGGGCCCGGACCGGGGTGAACCTGCCGACCACGCCATCGTCGATCCCGGGGCGGCTGACTACGACGATCCACCTCGCGGCCGATGCCCGATGCCCGCCTCTGGCGTTCGTTCTCACCGCGGGACAGGTCGGCGACGCGCCCGCCTTTCCGAACGTCATGGCCCGCCTGCGCGTTCCCCGACGGCGTGGCCGTCCCCGCACCAGACGCGACGTGGTTCTTGCGGACAAGACTTACTCATCCCGCGCGATCCGCGACCACCTGCGCAAGCGCGCCATCCGGGCGGTGATCCCCACCCCGGCGGACCAGCGGGGCCACCGGCTGCGACGCGGCAGCCGGCCGCCAGCCTTCGACCGCGAGGCCTATAGGCAGCGCAACACCGTCGAGTGGTGTATCAACCGCCGGAAGCAACGGCGCGGCACCGCTACCCGCTACGAGAAGACCGCGCCCCTCTACCTGGCCGGACTCCACGTCGCCGGCATCTTCCTCTGGTCAGCACGATGATCCAAGCGAAGGCCCTCAGGAGAAGGCCTCAGTGGATCACCTGCGCAGCGGCGATACGCCGACGGGCCGCACCGGTTGAGGTGCGGCCCGTCGATGTGCCCGGTCTTGATTCAGACAGGGCTCCGCTTGCTCATGCCAGCGAGAACTTCTGGGCGGCGGAGCCGTTGCAGTCCCAGATCTGCAGGCGTGTGCCGTTCGCGGTGGCACCCGATGGCGAGTCGATGCACCGGCCGGTGGTCGGATTGGACATCGAGCCGTCGGCGTTGGCGACCCAATTCTGGTAGCCGCCGCCGTTGCAGTTGGCCAGCTGAAGCTTTGTGCCGGCCGCGTTCACACCGCCTGCGATGTCCAGGCACTTGCCCAGCGTACGCAGGGTCTGGCCGTTCCAAGTCCACTTCTGGTCGAGCGACGTGGCCTGCTGGCAGTCCCAGAGCTGGACTGCGGTGCCGTCGCCGCCGGTGTCGTCACCCGCCACGTCCACGCACTTGCCGCCAGGTCCGTAGATCGGGGTACCGATGGCGAACTTCTGGGCGGCGGAGCCGTTGCAGTCCCAGATCTGCAGGCGTGTGCCGTTCGCGGTGGCACCCGACGGCGAGTCGATGCACCGGCCGCTGGTCGGGTTCCGCAGTGAGCCGTCGGGTTGCCGCACCCATGACTGGTAGCCGCCGCTGTTGCATGTGGCGAGCTGCAGCTTCGTACCGGCGGCGCTGTTGCCGCCGGCGATGTCCAGGCACTTGCCGAGGGTCTGAAGGGTCTGGCCGCTCCAGGTCCAGTGCTGGTCCTTGGCCGCCGACTGGCAGTCCCAAAGCTGTACCGCGGTGCCGTCGCCGCCGGTGTCGTCACCCGACACATCCACGCACTTGCCGCCGGGTCCGGTGATCGTCTGGCCGCTCACCGAACCGCCACCACCACCGCCTCCGGAGCCGGGCGCCTTGTTGTAGACGGCCACCGAGTCGATGACGAGCTTGCCGCCGGAGACCGTGGACGCGTTCGGGCCCCCGCCGAAGGCGTCCGGGAAGCCGCCGCCGATCGCCAGGTCGTAGATGATGAAGAAGGGATGGTCTACCGCGTCGGCCCAGGTCGTGGCGTCCACCTGGTTGGCGTTGACAGTGAAGAAGTTGTTCCCGTCGAGGTAGAACCTGATCTGCTCCGGCGACACCGAGCGGTCGATCTCCGCCGCGTAGTCGTGGAAGCCGGTCTGGCAGCCCGAACAGGCGCGTTCACCCGAGCCGATGCCGGTCGACTCGTTGCACGGTCCACCCGGGTTCACACCGCAGTGCAGGGTGCTGAAGACGGAGCTGCGGCCGTTGATGTCCTCCATGACGTCGACCTCGCCGGACTTCGGCCAGGTCACACCGTCGCGCAGCGGCGCGCCGAGCATCCAGAACGCCGGCCAGTAGCCCGCGCCGTTGGCGGTGGTGACGTCGGGCTGCTGGAGGACGGACTCGATGCGTACGACACCGCCCGCCGGGGCTCCGAAGCCCGCCGATTGGGTCTCCACGCGCCCGGAGGTCCATCCTGCGCGCGCGTCGGAACCCGAGTGCAGGGCCTGGAGCACCAGATGACCCTGGCCGTCGTAGTAGACGTTCGAGGTGCTGTTGGTCATCGTCTCGATCTCACCGGTGCCGAAGTTGCTGCCCGGCCCGGTGTCGTACTTCCACAGGCTCTGATCGATGCCGGTGCCGGATGCACCGTTGAAGTCGTCGCTCCAAGTGAGCGTGAAGCCCGACGGTGCCGGGGGCACTGACGCCTGGGCGTTCAGTGTCGTGGTGACGGTGGCGGCCACCGTCACCACGACGACGGGAATCAGAGAGAGCGCTCTCTTCCACCCGCGGCGCTGTGCCCTTGCAGGGGGTAATTGCATAGGTCTAGCCTCCGAAAAAGGACATGATCGGGTCTGTTCGCCATGCCGCCTCTGGTGATCTCCATCAACGGTGAGCAGTGCACGCGCCCTTGCGGATCTGGATGACGACGAACGGGGCGACGGCCGGCGCTTGGGTTGCCGTCGACAGGCAGGCCTACAGCGGACGGCCGGGCTCTCGTCCACCAACCTGCGGATGCATTACCAACTCTGGTAAAGATTTGTGGTGTTGAGCCATGTGGAGTTCTGTGCGAGGCAGACGTTATTGGCCCAGACCAATACCGTCAAGGCTGCGCAACAGATTGAGAAGGGCTTGGGTGCTGAAGTCCGGGGGCTCGATAAGCGGAGGGCGTTCGGCCTTGGACGAGGTGCCTCGGACGCGCTGACCCGCGCGCACGACACACCCGCCGTCGGAACGTCCCCGCGTCGGCGGGGAGGTCCGGGGACAGGCGTGCTCGAGGACCACACCGTGCAGAACACCCCCGCTCCTCCGCTCGGCGACGGCGGCTCCCCGGCCACCCCCCCACTGACCGCACCTGTCGGGTACCGGCCAGCGTTGCAGTGCACAGCAAGGGCCGGCCACCCGGGTGGAGCTTCGCTTCCCAGAACAGCGGTCACCTCGATGGGGCCTGGGGCCAAGTAGTCCGCAGTACCGTCCCAGATGCGGCGGCCTTCGCGGTGGGTGTGCGGGTACCGACCCGCTGCCCAGACCACGTCAGGGAGGTTCTTCGACGGCTCGAAGCACGGCGCACATACCTTGACTGGCCGTTCTCTATCCGTTCGTGTGCTCGGTCTGCTTCGAACGGGATCCTGAATCGGGTGAGTTGGTCGACGTCGGGGCATGAAGGAAGGGCCTCTTGGTAGCTCGCGGTTGTCGAGTCCAGCGAGAAGCAGGAGGCCCTGTCGTAGAAGTGTCGCGTGGTCGTGGTTGCCGGGTCCAGTCCGGCCACTCCTGGGTGTGACTGTCTCGCCCATCGGTTCGGGAACGCGGCCGACCGGCCGGAGCGCCGGGCCCGGTACGGCTCGGACATGAGTGATGCCGAGTGGGTGTTGGTGCGGGATCTGCTGCCGGTGCCGGGAATGTTGGCGGCCCGGGGCGGCCGTCCGGAGGGCTACTGCCATCGGCAGATGATCGACGCGGTGCGCTATCTCGTTGACAACGGCATCAATTGGCGGGCGATGCCGTCCGACTTCCCGCCTGGACGCGGGTGTATGCCTTCTTCGTCCGCTGGCGGGATGCGAGGCTGGTGGCCGAACTGCATGAACGGCTACGCGAGGCCGTCCGCCGGGCTGAGGGCTGCAGCCGGTGCAGAGCGCGGGGGTCGTGGACTCGCAGTCGGTGAAGGCGGACGCCACGCTCACCCTCCCTTCGCGGGGATACGACGACGGGAAGAAGACATCCGATGCGGAAGAACTGTCAAGCAGCGAGCGACAAGTGAGGTTCTCGCGGGGTTGTCGGGAAGGCCACGGCTTCATCGAAGGGGACGCCATGAGTCAGGCAGTGGTGCAGACAGCCGATCATCCGGTTGAAGAGGTTCCTCTGGGCGGCTGTGTGACGGTCACCGGCTTCCCATCGGGGATCGTAATGGGCGCGTGCCCCACCTGAGTGGGCCATCGCATAGCAGCGCTCAAACCATCACTTTGCCTGTGCAGGGCCCGCCTGGGCCGGGCGGCAACGGTCGAGCCCACGACGGCGGCCAGTTGGCAGAACGCGAATCCTCGTTCTGAGCCAGCCCGCAGGCACCGGCTTCACTCAAGCCGGCACCGGCCAGGGGGCGCCAGCAATGAACTACCGCCCCCGCCCCAAGGTCGGCCACGCTCTACGGCAGTTGGAGCGCCGCCGCGGCACCGAGCCGCCGTGCTGCCTGAACTGGCTTACGTGTTCGGACTTGAGTTTGCTGGTGCCCTGGCCGCTCATGACAAGCCGCTTGACTGCTCCCACGAAACCGACTCTGTGCAAACCAAGGGAAGTGAGCACGGCACCACCGAGCGCGTCACCGTCCGCCCCTGCTGCTCTTCGGCGACCAGGCCGAGATCGTCGCGGCCGACATCCCGCCGGAGGAGCGCGCCGAGCCCGAGCGCTACCCGGGCACCGAGATCGCCGCGGCAGTCGGCGTCCCCGTCAGCGACCTGCCCGGCACGCGGATGACGGCCGACGTGGGCGACGACGGCCAGCTGCCCGGCTGGCAGCTGGCTTGAGTTGTCCAGACAGTTCGCCGGAGAGCCCCACTCGATGGGCGACGACTGAAATCCCGTCTCGTCGCTGCTTCAGCCGAGGGAGGCGGCGAACCCGCCGGCCTTCGCTTCTGTCGAGGACACGGTGAGTTTTCCTCGGTGGCTGACCTCCACCTGGTAGAACCTTGGCCCGTTCGGCACACCAGGCACGGCCGCGTGGAACACGCATGCCGCGTCGTGCGGCTTGCCGACGCCAAGCGCCCCCTGGGCGATGACCTTGCCTGCGTTGTCGTACACCGTGACGGCGGCTCCGGCACCGATGTCGTCGTAGCCCTCGTACTCGCCCGTCAGCGTGAGCGTGCCCTTCAACGTGAACGTTTTCGAGGCGCTCGTTGCGCCGGCAGACAGGTTCCACGCCAGCCCGACGCCGGCCGCCCCGATGACGAGGCCGGCTGTGCCGGTGACGACAGGATGAGCCCAACGTCTCCCTGACGTAGGCGAGTTCTCAGGCACGGTGGTGCAGCTGGCGGTTCGGTCACGTCGGACATGGGCCCGCCTACCTGTAGAAGACGGCCACGCCGCCGTGGTGCGAGCAGGCGCCCTGATGATGCGCAGCGTACGAGTACGTGCCGTCGTTGCAGAGCGCCGTGGCACCGTTCCCGGAACCGACGGAGCCCCCCGACGAGCTGGAGCCGCCGCTTGCGGACGACCCGCCGGACGAACTCCCGCCGCTGCCCGAGTCCGCGGCGGCCGCGTGGGCGGTCACGGTCACCTTCACCTTGACCGTCTTCGTCGCCGTCACCGTCGGCGCAGGTTTCGGCTGCGCGGTCTGTGTCGCCGTGGCAGTCGCGGTGACTGTCACGGCCGGCTTCACCTTGTCGGCCGCGGGCTTCGCATCCGTCCCGTTGTTCTGGCCGCTGGCACCGGCGCCGATGCCGAGGAAGAAGGCGAAGCCGATCGCGGGCAGCACGTACCGCTTCCGCGCCCACTTCGGTGCTGTACGCACGGGCGGCTGTGGCGGTGGTGGTGGTATGTACGGGTAGCTCATGGGTCCCCCCCAAGGTGTGTTGAGAGTAAGAAGGTAGCGGTAAATGTGACGGCCGTGTGGAGAATCCGTGTAGTAGTCACTCATTTGTGACCCAAAGAGGCAGGCGTACCGGGTGGCCGCACACCTGCCAGCGCCGATACGGGCCGGTTGCCGGCCGATGCGGGGCCGGAGCCGGGGTGATCGCGCCAGCTGCGGGCACCGCTGGACGGGCTCCTTCTGGCCAGCGCGGGACTGTCGCAGGTCATCTCCTCGGCGCGACTCGCTGGCGAGTCTCGTGCACTGGGGAGACTCCCATGACGCGGTTCGATCGCTCCGCGGAGCCAAGTCGGCGCGCTGACTATCTATCCGTTGAGCCAGTCCCCTGGGAGCAGGGCCCGGACCGCGTCGAGAGCGTTCTCGGTCCGGGCCCTCACATGCGCGCAGCCGTCCTCATCCCGCAGGAGCACGTCCGCGCCGAGAAACCAGCGGATGCCTTCATGACCACTGGTCGGGTAGGCCGGGAACGGCAGCTGCTCGCAGTTTTCTTCGAGGATCTGCGTGTATTCGGGGTCGGGCTCGTACAGGAAGTCGCTCAGGTGCTGCGGTGCGTGCAGGGACTCCGCCAGCACCATCTCGACGGCCCCCCACGACAGGCGTTCCATCCACGGCTCCCACCGCTGGGCGTGCCGGTCGGCCAGGTCCGCCAAAACATGAACCCCCGGATCAGCCTGGTCGAGATCCGTGAGCAGCACGCCCCAGGAGCAGGCGCCCTGGTTCTCCTCCTTAAAGACCAGCGCCTGGCCGTGGGTGTCGATGTAGAGCTGGTCCGGGTGCAGCAGCTGATCGTGGTTGCTCGTCAGGTCCTGGCGCCGCCCGAGCAGCCGGTACATCTCGCCGAGGGCGGTCGGCAGGCGTACGCCGAGACGTTCCTCCGCTGCTGCCAGGTCCTCCTCGGTGAAGCCGTCGCCGTCGGTGAGCGGCTCCACCCATGCCTGCGCGAAGCCGCGGACGAACCGCCACGCGGCCTCGCGGTTCGCGCGCGCGTCCTCCAGGCCTTGGCGAACATCGAACGTCTGCGTCATGGCGCAGACCCTAACCGCCGCCTCCGACACTCCATCAGACGGCACCCTGCGGCGGCCTGGCCAGCGCGGACCGGGCCAGTCACGTTCTGGCTCGCCCGGCGCACCTGGCCCGCCCCACGGGCACCCGCCCTTGCGCGGTGCCCGGGGGCTTTTTGGACGTTCCGAACCCGCCCGTGGCGTGCCATGTCGCGTTCGCGCCGGCCGCCCGTGTGGAGTGCATGCCTTGCCCCCCACCGCTCCGTGGTTCCGGCCACGCGAGTCCGGCCCCCTCCCGCAGTGCCGGGCCCGTGACCGATGGAGGCACCTCATGACCAAGCGGATCACACCCGCCCCGATACCTGCTCCGCCCCGCACCGCTGTCGGGCTCGCCCACCACGCAGAGCGGGTGCGCGCTCAACTCGCCCACTTCTGGGGCAAGCCCATCCGCGGAGTGCCGCGCGGCGTGGACCTCTTCCAGACCATGTACACCACCGTGACCGTCAAGCCGGACGAACTTCACCATGGACGCCGGCCGGCGACCAAGCCGGAGCGTCCGGCCCGCCCCCGCATCAGGCCTGAAACCCGCCGACTTCACCTTGCACAGTCCTCCTTCGTGATACCTCTCCACCGGGACTGCGACCGAAGGAGATGACGTGTTGACGGTTCGTGTGTTGAGAAAGGCGGCTGAAGAGGCCGAGTTGGCGGCGGAATCCTCAGTGTCGCCAAGGGCGTTCCCAGGATCGGAGGACCCGCTGGGCCTGCGGCCGCACACGATGTGGGTCGGCTCGGCGAAGGCTCTGGCAAGCCTGGGTCTCCAGTCGGGCAACGAGGCGACCGTCAAAGAACTCACCGCCGCAGTGGCTGGGCAACACGTGGTCAGCGGCGCGTCGGCCAGGGCGGACGGCGAGACGTTCGACCTGACGTTCGTGGCGCCGACCTCCGTGTCCTGGGTGTGGACCCAGGGGGATGCCGACTTGCGCGAGGACCTGGAACAGGTGCTCATGCAAGCCGCCTACGCCAGCCTGCAGCACCTGACCCGGACCAGGCCAGTGATCGGCAACGTTGCCCCGGCCCAAGGTCTCGCCGCCGCGCTGGCCCTGCATGCAGTCGGGCAGCGCCCACCCTGGTCGGAAGCGCCGCCGCCGTTGCTGCACGTGCACGGTTACCTTGTCGGCGTACTCGACGAATCAGGAATCCTGCGCGGCCCGGAGCGCCAAGCACTGCAGGAGCAGAGCATGACCCGCGAGTGCGGCGCTGTCGGACGGGCGAGGCTGGCTCAGAACTTGCGCGACCTCGGGTTCGAGATCAACGCGTGCACGGGCCCCGGCGGCCGCTACTTCGAAATCGCGGGCGTGCCCGAAGGCCTGCTGGCCGTGGGCCGGTCGGCGGACAAGGGATGCGCAGGGCTGGGCCGTGAGACCGACCAAGACCCATGGGAGGTCCGCGAGGTCTTCTGAACCTCGCACTGGGCAGTCGGCCGTACCGGCACACGAGCACCCGGATCATCGAGGTGCTCGTGTCCCCGTGGGCGGGGCAGGCCGTGCTGTCCCGCCGCCCGGGGACGAGAAGAACAGTGCAGCGGGGTTCGTCGGACTCGACGACATCGCTCCCTGCACCGACCCGGCGCTGAGCACTGGCTACAAGGCCGTCCGCAACCGGCCGCTGACGCAAGGGCAGAAGTGTGCTCGCGCAGCGCAGTCGCGCCCTTCACGTGGTCGGGGTGCGCATGGGTGAGCACGATACGGTTCGGGTCGGCAGGGTCTCGGCCCAACTCGGTCATCGTGCGCAGGAGCACATCGACGGCTTTTCCGCTGCCGACGTCGACGAGGGTCAGGCCGTCGTCATCGTCGATCAGGTAGGCGTTGTTGGTCTTGGTTGTGGCGATGTGGATGTCGCCGGGAGCAGGGTGCGGCACCGGTTCTCCTCGGTGCGGAGCGGAGTGAGTTACCAGCGCAGTGCTGTGAAGTCGATGGGTCGGGGTGAGAGTTCTCCGGTGCGGGTGGCCAGGTCGTGCATCCGGCGGGCGAACTCCTCGGCAGGCAGCTGCTTGCGGTCACCGTGGCCGGGCAGCAGCCATTCGAAGCGCACCCGCGGTGCCGTACGGGCCAGGGATGCGGCCAGTTCGGTGATGGAGTACCAGGTGACCGACTCGGCGACGGCGATGTCGCCGTCAGTCCGGGACCAGTAGAAACTGTCGCCGCTGAAGCAATAGGTGCCGTCGGCGAGGTACAGCGTGCTGCCCTCGGTGTGCCCGGGCAGCGGGTGCGCGGTCACGCCGTCGGCGATCTCGATCGGCTCGGTGCCCCGGATAATACCGTCGGCGTCTGGCGCGGCGGCCAGGTCTCCTTCGTGGATCCACAGGCGGGCGCCGAACCGGTCGGCGTATTGACGGCCGTGCGCGGCGTGGTCGCGATGGGTGAGCAGCACGTCGGTGATCGGACCGAGGGCCGCGTATTTCGTGGCGAGAGCGGAACTCCAGCGCGGCGTGTCGATCATCATCAGGTTTCCGGCCGGCCGGCGCAGCAGGTAGGAGTTCGCGCCGGCGGTGTGCGGCGAGTTGTGCCCGCACAGGTGCACGTGCTCGGCAAGGCGTAGGGGAAAGGGATCAAATGCCGGGTGCGGTCCGCGCGCGCCGTGCCGGATCGATCGCGTATGGCACGCGAATGCCGCGGCGTACAGCGTCTTTTCCTCCGCGTCGGTTTGTGGCTGGCGGACGATCGAGGAGCGGCCGGCGACCTCGGCGACCAGTTCCGGGGCGAGTTGCCGGGCGACGTCGCAGTTGGTGCAGCGACGATCGACGCGCCAAGCGGCGTCGGCCGAGTGCTCGTTCATGGCGTGATGCCTCCGCGCAGGCTGGTGAAGATTGGCGCCCAATTGAATATCACGCGCCAGGCGAGATAACCAATCGCGGATTGTTATTGACTTTGCCGGAAATCGCTGTTCTCGGACGCCTCTTTCATATGCGGTTGACAATTTTGGAAATGGTGCTCTGTCCAGGTGGCATACTCAGCTGCTGTCTGCAGGTAAAGGCCATTGCCTTGATGTGCTGATGCTCCGGCCGTAGACCGTCATCTTGCTGGTCAGGGGCGGTGCGCAGACGTCTGTGACCACCGTTGATCATCTTGAGCTGTGCCGACACACGAAGATCAGGCGGTGGCCGCCGGTCGCAGTGTGGTACCTGCCCGGTGGCGGTCGATGTTCGATCAGCTGATGGGCCGCATCGCGGGCCGCTTCGCGCGGGTCGACCGCGGTGCCACGCAACCGCGTTGGTCCTGGGCCCGCTGTCCGACCTGCCGAGAAAGAACTGCTGGACACTGGCCGAGCATGCGGGCGATCGCACCCCGGACGGCATGCGGCACCTGCTGCACCGTGCGAAGTGGGACGCCGATGCGGTACGCGACGATCTGCGCGCGTACGTGGTCGAGCAGCTCCACGACGACGAGGCCGTGCTCGTGGTCGACGAGACCGAAGACTTGAAGAAGGGCACCGCGACGCTCGGCGTGCAGCGCCAATACACCGGTACGGCCGGCCGCATCGAGAACTCCCAGGACGCCGTGTACCTGGTCTACTCCGCCGCACGTGGGCGCGCGGCTGTCGACCGGGCCCTGTATGTGCCGCGCTCGTGGATCTACGACCCCGACCGCTGCCGGGCGGCCGGCATCCCCGACGGCCTTGCCTTCGCCAGCAAGCCCCGGCTCGCTGCCCGAATGGTCGCCAGGGTACTGGACGCCGGCACACCTGCCCGATGGGGTGCCGGAGACGAGGTTACGGCGACAACCCGCACCTGCGGGCCACGTTGGAAGACCGCCGGACCGGCGACCGCAACCGCACCCCGGTCACCCTGGGCATGCCGATCATCCCCGGAGCAGCGCGATGAGTCCTTTGTCCCAGTGCCGGGCGCCGCTCACTTTCGCCGACTGGCGCCGTCGGCAGCGAGGCGGGCCTCGAATCCGTCGAGGAGGGACTGAAGGCCGAACTCGAAGGTGCTGTCGGGCGCTGCGGCGTACTCTGTGGCGGCCGTGGTGTCGAGGCGTGCGCGCAGACGCGGGAATTGCCTTGCGGTCTCGGTGGCGCGTGTCATGGCGTCGGCCATCAGTTTCTCGGCATCTGCGCCGTTCTTGCTCAGCCGGCGGTTCAGCGAGACCTGTGCGGCAGGGCCGAGCGCGCTGCCGAGCACGAAGGTGAACACGGTGGCGGCCGCCCGGTCCGCGTCGGCGGCGGCGAAGCCTGCCTTTTCGTAGATGGCGAGGCTGAGGTCGTTGTGCCGGGCCTGGCCGGGTCCGTGCAGGAGGTGGCTGCCGAACGCCTGGACGAGCCAGGGGTGCCGGGTGAGCATCGCGTGCATGTCGCCGGCATGGGCGGTGGCGGCCGTACGCCAGTCGGTGGCGTCGAGATCGGGCAGGTCTACCTCGTGCCAGATCGCGTCGCCGGCGAGTCGGACCAGGTCGTCCTTGGTCTTGATGTGCCAGTAGACGGCCGTGGCGGCCGAGCCGAGCCGTTTCGCCAGGCTCCGCATGTTGAGGCCGTCCAGTCCCTCGTCGTCGAGCAGCTCGATGGCCGCACCGACGATCCGGTCTGCGGTCAGGGTCTCTCGCGGCATGGCCACCACCTTACTTGAACTTAGTTCATGACCTTCTTGCACTTTGTTCAAGTCGCCCCTAGGCTGCCTCTCGTACTTAGTTCAAGTACCCGAAGGGGGAGCAATGGGGCAGGACAAGCTGCGCGAGTTCGTCGAGGCGCGGGCCACGGAGCTCGGCGTTCCCGGAGTCGCCGTCGGGGTACTCCTGGACGGCCAGGACCTCTACGCCTCGCACGGCGTGACGAGCCTGAGCAACCCGCTGCCGGTCGACGAGAAGACGCTGTTCCCTCTGGCGTCGGTGTCCAAGACCTTCACGGCGACCGCGCTGATGCGCCTGGTCGCCGAGGGAAAGGTGGACCTGGACGCGCCGGTACGGAGCTACGTGCCCGAGCTGAAGCTCGCCGACGAGCAGGCCGCGGCGCAGATCACCGTCCTGAACCTGCTCAACCACACCGCGGGCCTGGACTGGAACCTGATCGACGACGGCGAGGGCGACCGCTCCCTGGCCGGGCTCGTGGCGAAGCTGCCCCAGTTGCCGCTGATCGCGCCGCCCGGTGCCCGCGCCTCCTACAGCCAGGCCGGTTACAACCTGGCCGGGCGGATCATCGAGAAGGTCACAGGCCTGCCCTTCGAGCAGGCCATGGCCTCACTCGTCCTGGAGCCGGTGGGCCTTGCGGACACTGTGTACGGCCTGTCCGAGGTGATGGTCCGCAGGTTCGCCGTGGGCCACAACCGCGGCGACGACGGCGAACTGCGCCCCGCCCGGCCCTGGGCAGCGTTCAAGGAGGGTGCGCGCGGCGACAACCCCGGCGGCGGCCTCGCCTCCTCGATGAGCGATCTGCTGCGCTGGGCACGGTTCCAACTCGGCGACGGCGAAGGTGTGCTGCCCGCCGCGGAGCTGCACCGCATGCGGGAGCAGACGGTCGGGCTGCGCGCCAGCACGCTCGGCGACGGCTTTGGCATCTGCTGGTTCCTGCACGACCTGGACGGCCTGCACGGGATCGGCCACGGTGGCTCGGGCAACGGCCAGTTTGCCGAGCTGCTCATCGTGCCCGAGCGCAACTTCGCGGTGGTCTCCCTGGCCAACGCCGGCCCGGACGGCTACCCCTTCAACCAGTCCGTCGTTCGGTGGGCACTCGAGCACTACCTCGGCGTCATCGAGAAGACAGCGGAGCCGGTCCCGTACGACGAGGGACGGGCCCAACAGGTCGTCGGCCGCTACGACATCGACGCCATGAACCTCGACATCGCCACCGACGGCACCCGTCTCACCCTGGCGGTCGGGATCAAGCCGGAGATCCGCGAGGCATCGGACGAGGAAATGCCCCCGGACTACCCGGCCGCGGACATCGGCTTCCTTCCCGGCGACGGCGACGAGTACATCGTCACCGAGGGCGGTCTCATGGGGCAGCGCGGCTACTTCTCCCGCGACGCCAACGGCGCCGTCACAGGCGTCGACCTGGCCGGCCGGCTCTTCAACCGGGTCGCGGAAGCATCCTGATCCAACGCCGGCAGGCAGTGGCGGTCCCGAGCGGCTGCCCCTGCCGGCGCTCCGAACCGGCGTCAGTCGGCTCACAGACACAGCCCTTCTCCGCCACACTGCTGATGCACTCTCATCCGTAGGTGTGAGTGGGTGGTGTGGTGGCAGGGGCTGGTTGGCAGCGGGTGGGGACGGGCCCCGAGGGGCTCATGCGGCCTGGGTTGCCTGGGATGGATCGCTGTTACGGGCTCCGGGTTGTTGGGGGCAGGTTGTGCCACGCGTGCCCACAGGTGTCTTTGCAGTACGCGGCGACGTCCGAGACCCCTTTCGACAGCCCCTGCCAGAGGTGAAAACGGTCGCTGACCTGCACTGCGTCCGGGGCTCCGTCGGTGATGCCCTGCCGATGGACCAGCGAGCCGTCCCGGCATACCACCTTGACGCCGGGGTGCGTGCGCAGCCAGGCGGCCGGCTGCTCGGCATCGCGCCCGGCCCACAACTCGATCGGCAGCCGCGTATCGGCATCCACCAGCAGCTTGCCGTAGACGTCCGCGTCTAGCGCGAGCCAACCAGCACTGCGTGAAGGCATCCAGCGACTGCGGCACCTCCGCGGTGGCGCGGACGCCGTCCGCGACGCTGTCACCCGCGCCAGCGACCACTCACTGCGACAACGGCTCACACTCGCGCACGAGCGCATCAGCCAACTCCGCGCCGAGAACCAACAACTCCGCGGTGCCCGCCTCACCGCCGAAGGCTAGAGCCGCGTCTTGAGCGCAGCTTCTGAGCGAACCGATGCATATGCGGATCAAAGCGTTCGACTGGCTCGGACAGCAGCTCATCGAACGATAGCCAGCGAGCGCCATCGAACTCGCCAGGCTCCAGCCGCAGGCGGCGATCGGTGCAGGCCACCTCGATCACGTGCCACAAACTCACGTCCGTGTGCTGACGCACCGCGGTGCCCTGGGTTTCGGTGATCGTGACGAACAGCGGCTCGGTGCCGAGCCAAGGCAGTGCGGCTGCAGAGATGCCGAGTTCCTCGACACACTCTCGCTGCACTGTCTGCCACGGCATCTCGCCGACCTCACGGTGACCCCCCGGGGGAAGGATCAGGCCGGACTTACGATGCTCCGTCAACAACAGCGAAGCCGTCGTGTCATGAAAGGGAACGAAGTACGACACCAGATGCATCGGCGGCAGGTCCGGCGGCACGAGTCGATACAACTCAGCGTCAGAGTTGACCCAATCGAGTACGGCGCCTTGATGCTCTACCTCCAAGGCGTCAGCAGGCTCGATCGAGGCAACGACTCGGGCAATCTTCTCGCGATCCGTGCTCACGAGACCAGACACTTCAAAGCCCCTCCCATACAGCCCACGGCAGCAGTTAAAGACACCTGTCCACGACATGAAGCCGCTGCCCACCCGCAGGATTCGGAGGATGAGGTCCAGATAAGCGCGTCCATCGTCGACCGCCTCACCTTCAACGGCACCATCATCGAGACCGGCACCGACTCCTACTGCGTCGCCAGCACCCGCGCGCGAGCGGAAACGCCGACTACGGCCAGCTGAAGCCACTCCGGTCGGCTGGGCGACCGCCGCCCTTGCGGGTGGCGGGTCCCACCCGCTCAGCCGGTCAAAGTGCCCTGGTGGAAGTACATCCGCCAACCCGTCTCCGTCAGACGCCACAAAGAGCTCCGCCATGCCCGACGGCCCTGGTTGTCGGCGAAGTACGTCAGGTGAACGACGCCCGGAGCAAGGACGACTCCGGACATTTCGCTGACCGTGACCGGAGACTCCCGGGACACCGAGCCGCCACTCGTCACCGTGAGGATCGACTCCACATCCCACCGGCGTCCAGAAGCCCCGATCTCGGTGAAGTCCGGATCCAGAAGCTCGAGCACACGGGCCGGGGAAGCACGCACCTCGGG
The DNA here is from genome assembly GCF_040703635.1 of Streptomyces sp. NPDC007189. Lineage (NCBI taxonomy): Bacteria > Bacillati > Actinomycetota > Actinomycetes > Kitasatosporales > Streptomycetaceae > Streptomyces > Streptomyces sp. NPDC007189. The sequence goes on along the minus strand of NZ_JBEYEY010000040.1, from coordinate 4,177 downwards.
ATCAAGAAGCCGCATCTCCCCATCGATGGCCGCCTGCACGGCCCGCTCACTCTCATCCGTCATGCAGGAACCCTACGGACGCGCCTTGCCACGGCACAGCGAATTGATCACTCGACGCGGCGACGGCACGGCGGTGCCGTCAAAACTCGCGAACATCTCTCGGCGGGTTGATCAACAACTGCCTCCGGAACTCATGCACAAGTGCTGCCGCCAAACAGGCTCTGGCTCAACTTTCGTGGAGCGGTAACGCTGCGTGCTGCCGAAACCCCGCTCACCCGACCCGGGTCCCAGGTGGCGTCCCTCCCGTCCCGGGATCATCGCAGGCGTATTCCGCCCACGCCCTCAGCTGCGTGCCTGTTGCGAGAGGATGGGGTGGTGATCCGCCACGACCCTGAGATGCAGCATCTGTTCCGTCGCTATTGCGCCCCCGCGCGCCGCTACCTGAAGCTCGGCGGAGCCGTACTTCATATGTCGCGGGAGGAGTACGAGCCGTTCGTTCATGCCCTGGCCGCTGATGCGAAGACTGTCTCCGACGCCGAGCTCGCCACCCTCTTCCAAGGCAGCTGGCGCGAGCGGCGCACCGCGGCATGGCTCGCCGCCGTCTCGGGCCGTGACCACTTCCGCGAGCGTCTGGGAGCGCTGCTGCTGGAGAGCGAGGTCTGCTGCGCGGGCGGGGCCTACTGCGTGGCGTTGGCGAGTTTCGGCACCGCACGGGACGCCGACCTGCTTGCCGCTTATCTGGATCGCTACCTGCGCCGGCCCGACCTGGCCTACGACCAGCCGACAGCCATGGGCGCCCTGGCCTACACCGACGCCTTCTTGCACGGCGACCGGGCCAGTCGCCTCCTGCAGCGGGGCGGTTTGTGGCCACAGTGGTGCCAGGACGCGCCCCACATGCACGGCGATGACGATATCTCCACCTACCTGGGCGGCATCCGCCTCGCCTGCGCCGTCATCGACGAATGCGCCGACGCCTGACCCCATTGCCGTCCGGGGAGTCGTGCGGGTATGTCCCGATGGCCTTGGTGCCCCTCTTCCGCATGCCGGTGAGGCACACGATCAACTGGGCTCGCGATGCGTCGTGGAGCAGGTGGTCGGGCTCTTGAAGGACACCCAGGTCGTAGGAAGGGTGGCTTTGACCGTGAATGCTGACGTCGTTTGGCCGTGAAAGTTGACGGCGGTTCGTGGCCTCGGGCCGGCTGGATGTTGGTGAATTCTGACGGCAGTCCGGATGGTGTGGGGATGGCTTAGCGGGCGAGTTCGCGGCTGTGAGCGAGGCGGTAGGACTCGGTGCCGGTCTCGAGGACGTTGCCGCCGAAGGTGAGCCGGTCGACGATGGCGGCGCAGAGTCTGGGGTCGGTGAAGGTCTTGCCCCAGCCGGCGAAGGAGTCGTTGAAGGCGATGGCGACGGAGTTGTTCTCCTCGCGTTCGGTGAGGACCTGGAAGAGGAGTTCGGCGCCGCGGCGGTCGAGTTGCATGTAGCCGAGTTCGTCGATGCAGAGCAGGTCGACGCGGCCGTAGCGGGCGATGGTCTTGGTCAGGATCTTCTCGTCGGCGGCTCGACCAGCTCGTTGGCCAGCTTCGATGCCAGGGTGTATTTCACCCGGAAACCTGCCATCGCGGCTTCGGTGCCGAGCGCGATGAGCAGGTGAGACTTGCCGGTGCCGGAGTCACCGATCAGGCAGAGCGGCAGGCCCTTCTTCACCCACTCGCAGGTGGCCAGCGAGCCGACGACGGCGGAGTCGATGTTCGGATTGGCATCGAAGTCGAACTCGCGCAGCGACTTCTCCCGGGGGAACTGGCGGCCTTGATCCGGCGTTCGGAGCGGCGCCTGGCGCGGTCGTCGCACTCGGCCAGCAGCAGTTCGGCCAGGAACACCAGGTAGGACATCTGGTCGTTGCCGGCCTTGGCCGCCAGGTCGGGAAACTGGTTGCGGATCGTGGGCAGTCGCAGGACCCGGCATGCCTGGTCGACGGCGGCTTCGGCGGCTTGTTCACTCATCCGGCGGCGAGGGCTCATGGCGGCGGCTTCTTCCTGCTCGGCTTCTGGGTAGGTCTCGGGGCCGGCGCGCGCCCAGCGGCGGCCACGGCGGCTCGCCGGCTGGGGAGCAGCTGGTCGTGGATCGACATTCAGGCATGGGGCGGGTGTCTTTGGGCAGTTGCGCCAGGCGCCGCTGGGTCAGCGAGGTGACGGTCGCTGCGACGGCCCGGTCTGCCTCGGTAGTGGCTCGGCGTCGTGGCTTGGCCGAGGTCGGTTCGTCGTTGTCGGCGATGCGGCGGGCTCCCAGCGCGGCCGCGTCCGCGGTGAGCGCTCCGACCTGGAGCGCGGCGGCCAGGCCGGCGACGACGTGGTCGTGCTGCATGTGCCGGTGCAGCAGCAGAACCTCGATCAGAGCGCGGGTGCCGGCGGTGTCGCCGTGGGCGTTGCAGGCGGCTGTCCACCAGGCTGCGTGGATCGGGGTGAACTGGCCTGCGGCCCGGGCCTGTTCGAGGACCGTGGCGCCGGGCAGCGCGCCCGGTTTGCGCAGCAGCGCTTCGAGATAGTGATCGAGCTCGAGCCGTGATCCGCTCTTGGTCAGCAGCCGTTCGTGCTGGGCGATCTCGGTGCGGCCGTCGAACACCACGAGCTCGGAGGCGTGCAGCAAGACCCGGACCCGGCGGCCGATGAACCGGGTCGGGACCGAGTAACGGTTGGTGCGGACGGTGATCTGGGAGAACCGGTCGACCCGTGGGTGAACCAGCGGCCGGTCTCGAACGTCTCGACGGGCAACGGCTTCAACGACGGCCGTTCGACGGCGAACAGCTCGCCGATCGTGCGGGGACGGGTCCCGATCCGCCGGGCCTCGTCGGCCAGATCCCACTCGTCGATCAGCATGTTCAAGTGCGCCAGCGAGTCGATCTCGGGGACGGGAACCGAAGTGGTTGCGGCGAAACCAGCCGATCTGGCCCTCGACGCCGCCTTTCTCGTGGGCACCCTCGATTCCCGGCGTGCAGTAGAACGGCTCGATGCCGTAGTGGGACCGAAATGCGGTCCACCGGTCGGTCTCGACCCGGCGCCGCGTGAAGCCGAGCACCGACGCGACCGCGGCCTTCAGGTTGTCATACCGGATCTTGCCGAACGGCACGCCGCCCAGCACTCTGAAAGCGTGCTCGTGGCCCTCGAAGAACGCCTCCTGACCGCCGGAGGCGAACACCCGGTGCACCGCCTTCCCGGAGAACGACAACCGCAGGCAGAACAAATGGCACTTCACCAGCTCGCCCCGCAAACGGACCGCGACCTCGCCGAAGTCGACCTCGGCTTCGGCGCCGGCCAGGTGCGACTGCTCGATGAACACCTGCGCCGGGCCACGGCCGGCCTCGACCCGAATCTCCGGCTTCCGCTTGGCGACGTAGGCGCGCACGACCTGGTAGGACACGTCGTCCATCGCGTGCTCGTTGATCAACCGGCGATAGATCCGGACCACCGTGTGACGCTGCTTCCTCGGCGCATCCAGATCAGCCAGCAGCATCTGGTCGATCACCGGCTTGAACGGATCCAGCCTGGAACGGCGAGGCGCGTACGGCTCCCGAGGTTGCGGCCACGCCGAACTCAGCGCCTTCTGAACAGTCCGCCAGCCCGCCCGGTACTTGCGCTCCAGCGCCCGGTTCGACATGCCCTCGCGAGCGTCTCGCCGCAGCGCGGCGTACAACTCGACCTTCGACTGGCCAGGCGGCATCGGCGGTGCTCCTTCACTGAGCACATTCACCTTGCCACCGCAACCCCGCGAGTGACACTACTTCTCACGAACAACTTCCCAGCTAACCAGCCGGTGACATTTACTCAGACGGACAACTGACAACCCACAAACACCGCCAGAGCCATCCTTGCGAAAACCATTGGTGCCCGGCTTGCTCCGCTGATGGACTGACGTCCTACCGTGAGTCTGCCGGGTGACGGAGGTAGTGGTTGTGACAGGCTATGACGTGCTTGCCGAGGTGTACGAATGGCTCATCTCGGATGCAAAGTTGCCTCCAGCCGAGTTCGCTGCGTCGTTCGACGACGTCCTCAATCTCCTGCCGTCGAACGCTCACGTCCTCGACTGTGGGAGTGTAAATCTAACGGCGGATCCGACGATCATGGGAGAGACGTCAAGTGACTGACACCGCCGTGGAGTTGGAGACCGTGGAGCCTGTCGAGA
>NZ_JBEYEY010000039.1:0-26532 GCF_040703635.1 Streptomyces sp. NPDC007189 | reverse complement strand
CTCACACCTTCGGGCGTAGATGAGCCAGGAAACGTGCTCAACGACCTCATGCGGCACGTCGAGCATGGCACGATACGGGACCAACAGGGCTCCTGCGTCGAGACGTTGATGAGTGAGATCACCAGCGCAACGACCAGGAGCCCTGCCGCGTTACGGATCCCACCGCCAGCCGACATCACCCGTGAACCACAAGATGAGAAGGGTTCAGTAAGCCTTCTTGTAGTGCGCAGTGACGTCGTTCCGGGTTCTAGTGTTTCCGACAGAGACGATGATGGGGGCGCCGACCTTACTGGGCTTGACCACGGAGACGGGGCCAATGCCGCTTGGCGCGCCCGACGTGGGTCCGGTGGCGTGGGAGGAGTATTCGATGACTTCGCTGTTCACGCCGCAGTACAGGGAGGCGAAGGTGCCCGGCGTCGCCGATGTACTCGTTGCGGTGAGGTAGGGACCGTCAGGCAGGCGGAACGACCCCTCGGAGGGGTTTTTCGGCCAGGCGGCAGTGACCTGGAGTTGGACTGGGCGCGGGCTGTCCGGACGGATAACCAAGAGCCCGCACTTGTGGCCGGTGACGTAGGCGATGAGGTAGTCCGGCCCGCTGCGAACCTGGGCAATGACCCGGCTGCTAGCCGGTGACAGTACCGGGTTGGCTGTATCGGAGACCTTGCCTGTGAGATCGACAGGGCGCAGGGAGTTCAGGGGGGTACCGTGCGCCGGAGCGCTCCGGGTGGGGCTTGCGGCCCCACCCGAAGACGCCGAGCATGCGACGCTGGCGAGGGAAACGGCAATGCCGATAACAACGAATTGAGTTGTACGGATCACCGTCACTCGCCTTCTCTTCTCTACACCGTCACGTCTCTACGCCGTCACGCCGTGATTACTCGTTCCACTGGTTGAAGCATACGCCGACCGGCTTCAGGACACTCCCGGTACCGATCTTCTTCCCGTCGACGATGCTGCTCTCGTTGAAGCCGTAGACGTCGTACAGCGGATATGCCTCGATCGTCCCGAACTTTCCCTTGGGGACGTCGAAAGCGGTCTGGTCCGTGACCGTGTACGTGTGGGTCACATCGAAGCCCATGCCGGCACTGACCGCGCCGGCCGAGATGCTTGCAGTGGCGCTCCACTTCACCGCCACGGACTTCTGGACAGACATGGTCAGGGTGGTCTTCCCCGCGCCAGAGGTCTTCTGGATGACGTTCGTTCCGCACTGCTGGCCCTGATACGACCGGCCCGTGACCTTCACCCAGTCGGCCCTCGGCTGCATCAGCTTGCCGGCGGTGGGGGTCACCTCGACGGCACCGCCTCGCTTCACGACGGTGTGCGCGGTCGGCGTGAACAGCCCGGAGTCACTGGTGGCGGCCGGGGCGGCGTGGTGGTCAGCCACGGGCGCGGCCTGGGCCGTACCGGCTCCGATGACGCCCAGAGCCAGCGCGCCAGTGATTGCCGTTACGGCAATTCTCCCGTTCAAAAGGAAATCCCCCTCAGTGTTTCCACCTCCCCCTAATGGGTGGTGGCTGCGAAATTGAACCTACACACGGGGCAGCCCATTTGGGGACACGTGATCCATATCCTGAGCGAAGCTTGAGGTTTCTGAGCCTGCTTCAACTGGCTAATCAAATATTCTACCTCTTGCTTTTTTGGCCGAAACGGCTCAACCGGCTACCCATGCATGTGGGTAAAATGGAGCATAATGGGACAGTCGAGAGAATCGAGTGTCTGAATATGCTCGGCAAAAGCCGGAGCAACCCTCGAAGCTTCCGCGGCAACGCGATGGGTCCCGCACCTCCGGTGAGGTACGGAACCCATCGCGCGGTCGGCAGACAAGGGGAGCTCCGGCCCGGCGGCAAGGCGGCTTCGCGGGGATACCGCGGGACCTGAGTCCCTTGTCCATCTCGTCAGCGACCTTTACGCGCGCCCACGGCTTGCGCCGCCCACTCCAGTCCACGGTCGGCCAGCCGCTCCAGTTGCTCCGCACTCAGCTTGGCGCGCCCCGGTAATTTGGGTGCGCGACGCTCGCCTTACTCCCATGGGTGCGTAAATCTTGGCCGGGGCTGGCACGTTGGCAGAATCCGGTGTCTTGACGCCCTGATGTCAGGAGGGGGACTCTCCTGTGCGGAGCGGACACAGGCAGCGTCGGCAGCCGAGGGGTGTCATGAGCGAAGCAGCGTTATGTACCCAGCGCTTCACCCGGGCCGGATTTGACTTTTTCGGGCCCTGGGCCGAGGCGAGCGAGGTACGGGCACTGCAGAAGCTGCTGCTGGACGACCGACGACGCTGTTCCGGCCGTCCTGGTGTAGACGCTCCGCCGTGTGCGGCATGAGCACGCAGGCCTTGTCAGTGTCGCCTGGCATGGTTCTGATCACGTTCGACGGACTTTATGACATCGACTGGGCGTCGATGGAGCACGCGTACGGCTCGGCCGAGGAGGTACCGGCGCTGCTGTGGGCGCTGCGTTCCTCGGACGTCGAGGAACGCCGCAAGGCTCTCGACCGCTTCCACGGCGCGGTCCATCACCAGGGCAGCGTGTACCCGCCCACGGCAGCCAGCCTTCCCTTCCTGTTCGAGCTGGCCACCGACAGGGCCACACCCGACCGGGCCGCCGTCCTCCCGCTGATGGTCAGCATCGGCCGGGAGTCCCTCGACCGTGGCTTCGAGGACGAATCGGTTGCGAGGGGCCAGGATGGCTCCTGCGTGGGGTCTACGGAGGGCCGGCAGCATTGGCGGACGCGGTGGCCCCGCGGGCCCACCGCCTCTTCACGCAGACGGTGGTTGACCTTTCGGCCGCAGAGGGTCAGACAGACGCCACCCAGGAGATCACAGGGGTGGAGGTGCATTGGCCGGCCAGGGGATGAGCCGATCGGCGCGGCGCCGGTCCCGTATACGGGACACGATGACGTCGCCGTAAGGATCAACGATGTCCGCGCTCGGGGGATGTCCACAGGCATGCAACCGTCATCTCCTCATCGGCTTCGGCACGGTCGCCACCGGAAAGGAAGCCGGACCGGACAGTTCGGCGCGTGCCTGCATGACCACTTCAGCCGGAGATCGCCGTCACAGCCAGGTGGTTGTTGATCCGAACTGTCCCCGGTCTCAGCACTGTGTCTCGGCCAGTGTGACGGTGTGATCTCGCCAGTCCTGGTGTGTCGACGCGCACTGTTGATCATTTGTTCGATAGGGGTGATGGCGACCAGGTGGCGAAAGAGTTCGCCATCGTGCATGACCGGGGGTTTCGTTGAGTGAAAGACCATGGCTTCGTCGTGTCGGAGTCCGAGCAGCGGTTCTACTGACCGTGGGGGCGTTGACGGGGGTCTCCGCGCCCGGTGCTGCGGCCAGTTCGGGGGAGGGGCGCGTGCGCAGACGTACATGCTGCCCGTCGGTGCCCCAGTGCCAAGCTTGCAGCAGATGCATGACCGACAGCTGCGTGACCGCCTGGCGGACCAGACGCGTCGCCTGGCGGCCGTCAGGACGCCGCTGGAAACGGTCGGGCCGGCGTCAGGCTACGGCGCACGGGCGACAGCACCGGCCGCGACACCCGCGCGGCCGCAACGGTTGTCGACTGGGCCGACCGTGTCGTATCCGGATCCGCCCCACACCATGTCGCTGCAGGAGTGCAAGACGCACATGGCGGGGGATGCAGCCATCTATATCAAGTCGCGGTTCGCGGTGTGTACGGGCATCCAGGTCACCACCGTCTGGACGCGCAGCAACGGCAACCCGATCGGGACCAGTACCTTCGCGCTCTACATCCGCGGAACGGTCAAAGACAATGACCGCACGATCCGCTACGACTACGACGCGACCGACTTCAAGAAGATCAAGACCACGGCCACCAGCGGCCTGCAAATCAAGATCGAGGGATCCATACCCCAGGTCTGGCCGTCCCGGGCCCGCGCCCAGCAGGGCGGTGACCTGCCGGTGACCAAGACGTTCGACCAGTTGCAGCAGATGCCGTCGGCGCACTTCATCCACACCGTGCGCTACGCGCCCGGGCAGGGCACCGGCTCCGGCGCCGCAGACGTCGTCTTCGGCGTCTACCAGCCGGTCGTCACCTCCACCCTGCCGCCCGGCTGGGTCGGCAACAGCCCCGCAGTGGGCAAGCCCGCCATGATCGCGCCGCGTTGGGACGCCGGGAAGTATCTCGGCAACCCCACCGGCGGCGGCAACCCGGCCAACAAGGGCGCAGCGTCCTTCAGCTACGTGGCCACTCTCATATACAGCACCAACTCCGCCGCGCCGGAACGAGGCGTGGCTGCGCACATCAAGAAGGCTTACACCACGCCGGGTGCGACGAAGCCGCCGAACCGCAACAAGAAGATCGCCGGACAGACGCCGTCCGACCCGCTGCACCGGCTATACCTGGACGACAGACGCCGCAAGACCAACCACGCGCGCGCTGTGAGCAGCTGCCGGCGTTACTTCGGCGCCGACTACACCGACCACGGCACCAAGGACTGCGACGAGTTCCCCTTCCAGAGCACCTACGAGGGCTGTGCTCAGGCCGAGTTCGACCCTCACGCGGAGAAGAACAATTTCTCCGTCCTGCCCGTGATCAGCCGACAGAACCAGGACGCCGGCATCCTGCTTGCACAGTTCTACAAGAAGAACCGCATCATCGACGGCATGGACGACGGCTTCCTCATCAAGATCACTTCTTAGCTGGCCGTCAGGCCGGGACCCCGCCCGGGTCCCGGCCGCCTTAGCCAGTGGCGGGCCAGAACTGCACCAGGTAGCGCTCGATGCCCTCCGGCACCCCCTCTCGTGCCAGACGCCGCACTTCCTGACGGCCCTCGCAATACACGCGCACCTGCCACATCCCATCCGTGTCGGACAGGTGCAGATAGGTGTCCCTGGGCCCAGCAGTAACTCCCCACACGGCCAGCTCGCCCGACGGGCAGTGCAGCAGGGCCTCCCCCTGTTCCTCCCAGTCCCCGCGATCATCGGCGGCCGGCGGCTCAGCATCCCACACCTCGGCAGCCAGAGCGGCCGTGTGCGTGTGACCGGCGCTCTCGATGTCCAGGCGCCCTTCATGAACCGTCAGGAACGCACCGCCGGCTTCCCGTCCTTCCGGGTACTCCAGGGGTACGTGAGTGTCGTCTACGTCCTGCAGGGCGAAGCCGTAGTAGTCGACCTCGACGTCCAGTTGCTGCTGCCGGACCAATTCGGCCACTGCTGCCCCCAGGGATCCATCGACAGATGCGACACCAGAAATGATCGTATCGGGCGATCGAGTTCGTCACGAAGGTACAGTGCCTATTGCCGCCTCGGGCACCTGAACCTGCGCTTCCTGCTTGGGGGCCGCCATGAGCGGCGAGATGCCCCGGTGCGGATCGAGCCGCTGGACCTGGGTGCCGCGATGAGCGCGCTGCTGATCGAACGGGGCCTTGGAGCTCCTGGCAGTCGGCGCCACGCTGCGTCAGCGGTGGGCGGGCCGCACGGTCGAACTGTACTTGCGGATCCTCGCGCCCCGGGCCCCGCGGCCGTGCCCGACCCGGATGACGTCTCGTGGCGAACTTTCCGCTACCCGGGCGCCCGACCATGGAGGGGCCGATGCCCACGGCGCGGCGCCCGCCCAGGCGCCCGGGCTCAGATTGATGGTGGCCGGGTAGGCTGCGCCAGCGGCAGCTCGGGTGACGTTTGGACGCGGACGGGTGCCCAGCGGGCAGCGGTCGGTCATCACTCGATTTCTCGCCCCGAGGGGGAGGCGTTCGTCATCACTGACTCTGCCGGGCGCTCCGGCTCGTCCCACAGCGCGCTCGTGTCCGTGTGTCGGCCGCGAACAGGTCGTAGGTCTGCTGATCTGCAACTCGCGTGGGCTGCCACTGGAGTCCGGTGAGGTTCAGGCGGCCGCCCTCGGCGTGCAGCCGCCGGGGCAGCGACATGAGCAGGTGCAGCCGGCCGAAGTCCATCGGTGACGTTTCAGTGTTCGGCGGCGGCCCGGAATTTTTGGGTGAGGGAGGCGATCTGCTGGACGTTGATGCCGGTGGACAGGTTGCTGAGGAGTCCGCCGACGGTCCCGGAGTCGGCCCAGGCGCAGAGCAGTTCTGCGTTGTTCTTTCCGCACCGCACCTTCCCGCCGGCCGAGCCGGGGTTGAAAACCTTGGCGTTGGTGACGCGTGCTCCGGCCATGAGATCGGAGTTCTCGGTGTCTGCAGAGTATTGGGTGAGCTCCTGGGCGAGCTGTGGATCAGCGGTGCTGGTGTCGCTGAAGACTTCCAGCACGGGCTGCGTGGGCTTTCCCGCGGTGGTGTAGAACACGACGGCGTAGTGTTTGGGTAGTTTCCCGGCTATTTGGGTGTTAAGCAGGTCTGCTTGCTTGCCGGTCATCAGTCTGTAGTTGCCGAGGGTGGTCGGCGGGGTGACGGTGAGATGCGTGGGCCCCTTGGCTGCGGCGCTGCCGTAGTCGTCGGACCGGTGCATGTGGGGTGCGGCCATGGCCGTGGCCGCCACGACGATGACCACAGTGCCGATGACGACTCGACGGGTTCGTTCCCGCGCGAGCTTGGCCGTGGCGTCAGGATCCTCGGGGATCGTGACCGGCTTGGGTCGGCGCCATGTGTGGGTCGTCGTCCAGAGGATGACGATGGCGATGGAGGCCAGGATGAACGGGGCGAGGACCTGTCCCGCCTGGTAGGCATCCGAATGTGTGTCGACAGCGGCAAACATGGATCGAGAGCCTAGGAGGCGTGCATGGGCATGTCCATGCCGCCAGGTTTCGGTCTGCTACCGATCATTCTGGTGTATGGCAAACCGTCTTTCACGACCGGAAGGACTCGGGCGAATCGCGCTTGCGCATTCCGCTGTCCGCACCGGCACATCAGCGTTGTGCGCTCCAACTCACCGTGCCAGGAGACAGCCACCGGAAGCGGGCGACATGGCCAACCCAACCTGCGGGGCGGTGAGTCTGAATGGGGCTGGACCTTGCCGGACGAGGACGGCCGTACCAACACCGTCCGCCACGCCTGGCTTCTCACATGGGCATTGTGTCGGGTCCCGGTCCTACCCTTCACGGGGTCGCGGCGTGCGCGGCCCCGTGTGGCGCATGGCAGCGGTCAGGGCTTGGTCATCGTGCGGTTGTGGTGGTGCCGGTGGCCCACAGGGCTCCGCCCTTGCCGGGGCCTCCGGTGTTTTTGTAGACGACGAGGTTGCCGTCGTTCTGCATGTACGCGTAGGCGTCGGAGTGGCCGCTGGTGCCGGTGGCCCATAGGGCGCCGCCCTTGCCGGGGCCTCCGGTGGGTTTGTAGATGACGAGGTTGCCGTCGGTCTGCATCTCGGCGTACGCGCCCGGGTGGCCGGAGGTGTGGCTGGACCAGATGGCGGCGCCGTCACGTCGGCGGTACATCACCAGGTTGCCGTCCGTCTGCATCACCAGGCGGGTGTAGGTGCCTTGGGTCCACCAGCCGGGCTTGAGGGTGGTGCCGCCGTAGACGGTCTGGGACCGGGCGTAGGTCCCGCTCGCCCACAGCGCATAGGTGCTCGCCTTGCCGTAGACGACGATGTTGCCGTCGTCCTGCACGGTGGCGTACGCGCCCGGTTGGCCGTAGGTGTGGCTCGACCACAGGGCGCCGCCCTTGCCGACGCCGCCGGTGCTCGTGTAGACGACGAGGTTGCCGTCCGTCTGCGTCACCGCGTACGCGCCGGAGTTGCCGCTCGTACCGGTCGACCAGACCACCTGGCCGCTGCCCTTGCCGGTGTTCAGGCGGGCGACGAGGTTTCCGTCGGTCTGCATGGTCAGCGTCATCGTGGAACTGCTGAGACTGTGCCCGGACTCCAGTCGTTGTCCGGGGAATATGAAGGTCCCGGCGGCGGGCGCGGGGGTCGATGCGGGGATGTGCGGGTCGACCAGGTGGACGTTCTTCCCGCTGTCCAGGTAGGCGATGCCACTCTGGTATTTGTCGACGGCCCAGGTCACGCGGCGGTCGTCGGTGACCGGCCCGGCGGGCAGGTCGGCCAGGTCGGTGGTGGTGGCGGTGTCGGTGTGCACGTCGGTCAGCGTCAGCTTGCCCGCCGCCGTGTCGTGCTCGACGACGAACCCGTCGCCGAGCTGGGCGGGATGGGCGGGTACGGGGATGTCCTTGCCGGTGGCCAGGTCGTGCAGGCCGGCCGGACCGGAGGGTCCGCAGGACCAGTACACCCAGTGCTGGGCGGCGGTCTGCAGCTCGCTGGGCACGCACGGGGCGTCGGTCGCGACGGTCTGGACGGCGCGCCGGGTGGTGAGGTCGATCTGGGTCAGCGTTCCGGCGGCGGGTCCGGGGACCCACATGGTGGAGCCGGACAGTGCGGCGGCGGAGACGGGGCGGGTGAAGAGCACGTGGCTGGCGCCGCCCATGTTCGCGTCACCGATGTACTGCTTCTTGGTGGAGGCGCCGTTGTAGACCACGTAGGGGCCCTCGGCGTCGACGAGGGTGCCGCCGGTGGCGCCGGGGGTGACCATCACTGCGGAGTCGTCGGGAGACTGCACGGTGACGGCGTCGCCCTGGCTGTTGGCGTTCGGCCACAGCTGCGAGATGTTGCCGTCGCCGGTGGCGATGGGCGCGTTGCAGGTGGCCGTGGTGTCGCAGTGGGTGGGGGCGAAGGGGGAGCCGAAGTTCTGCTCGGTGCCGTAGGAGGGTGGGGAGCCCGGTTGGACGCTGCGGTCGTAGACGAGGTCCCCACCGGCGGACGTGCGCCGGACCGTGAACAGCTTGCCGTTGCCGAGGGTGAGCCCGTCGATGGGGGCGGGCATGGCGGGGTCGGAGTCCACGGCGGTTCCCGTTGGTGTGCCTGCCGACCCGGCGGTGAAGCGGCGGGCCGCCCAGTCGGTGACCGACGAGCCGCCCACGACGACGGCCCCGTCCGGCTCCTGCCTGACGCTGTGGGTGATGACGTGGTCCAGGACCGGCGTCAGTGCCGTTGAGCCGGACAGGGGCATCGTGTAGAGGGGGTAACCGATCGCGTCGTCTGCGCTGGACGGGCCGGTGTGCGACGCTGCGTACGTGATCAGCAGGGAGTCGCCCGCGATGCCTACTTGGTAGAGGGTGCTGTCGTACGTGCTGCCCAGCGGTGCCGGCGGGACCTGGATGGTGTTCTCCGTTGCGCCGGGGGCGGAACGGGACACGACGTGGACCTGCCCCCCTGAGGTGGTCCCGTCGGCGCCGTACGACGAATACCAGGCGATGTACGTGCTGGACAGCACGGCCCGGGCGCCGGAGACCAGCGGCCCCATGATGGGCGTGACCGCACCGGTGGCCAGGTCCACCAGCGCCAGCCGGTTCTCTGTCGTGGCGTTGCTGCTCTCGGTATAGCGCAGGACTACCGAGTTGGCGTCCCCGGCCATCACCACGGCCTGCAGTGCGGCGCCCGCAGGCCAGCCCGTGACCGGTGTGTCGGTCTGCTGCCCGTCCGATACACCGAGCACGTGAAAGCCCGTCACCGTTCCATCTGTTGCCTTGGTGACCGTCAACAGACGCGAGCCGAACGTTCCGACGTAACTCTGACCGGCGCCGGGCTTGATGGTCGTGGTCGTATCCGAGTCCATGTCGTGCAGCTGGTAGCCGTCGGCCGACGGTGTCGCCACCACGTCGGCACCCGCGCCCCAGTACCCGGGTGCCGGGTTGGCTGTGGTGACCTGCGGTACCGGGATGTCCGGTCCGCCCGCATACTTCGTCCAGACGAAGGCGGTCTGGTTATCGGACTGGTGTAGGAAGCCGCCGGTGCCTGCGAAGACGACGACGTCCTTGGGCGGATTGCTCAGCAGTGCGGCCGGTATGACCGTCTCGTCTGCGCTGTCGGCCGAGGCCGTCGCCGTGGTCAGGGGCAGCGCCCCCGTGGCGAGGGCGCATGCCGCGGCGACCGCGATGCATCCGCTCCTCAGGGTGTGCTGGGCCACCCGTTCCTCCTTGGGAGTGAGCCGGACCGGGCCCCCGTGCAGGGTGCCCGGTCCGGTGGTGGTTGGTGTGGGGTGTTGTTACTGGTCGGTGTAGCGGCGGGCGGGTGCGGCGAAGCCGCAGTCGCCGTTGCTGTTGGCGGTGAGGGTGAACACTGCCGGAGTCGGGGTGGCTTAGTTGCGGCAGTGGGTGGCGTCGGGGGACCTTACGGCGAGGAAGGCGACCCAGCCGGGTCTGCGCACGCGGCTGCGGCGCCGCTTCCCACTCCAAACGGACATCGGTTGACCCCTTGTCAGAACAGCGTTGCACGTTGCCGCAACCGGCGCAGAGGTGAACGCGTTCTGCACACGTGAGGTGACAGGTTTCCATGGCAGGGACATGGACGTGAAGAAAGAGCCGTCAACAAGATCGCAAAGAGGTGGCCCGGTCAAGAAAAGAGTGCGCCAGTTGTCGCGTCGTCGATGACCCGCATCGGTGCGTTCGGTGATCGAACGGTGCGCCGATGAGGAACGGGAACGCATCCGGGTGGGCTCTCTGTCGGCGACTTCGGTGGCGCTGTACGTCCCGATCGCGGGAACCGGAGCGGGCCCCGGCTCTGGGTGAGTCGGAGCCCGCATGAGGTGGTTGTTCAGCTGAGTTGTGTGTAGGGGGTTTGGTCGTAGTCGAGTGCGCTGATTTCGGATGGGGGGAGTGCGGTGTTGTAGAGCTGTACGTCGCTGATGTCGGCGTCGGCGTATTCGCCGTAGGTGCCTTGGTAGAGGCGGCGGCCGATCTGGACGGGGCCGGTGGCGGGCCAGGGGGTGCCGGCGAAGGTCTTGGTGGCGGTGAGGGTGCCGTTGACGTAGAGGTTGAGGGTGTTGGTGGGGCCGTCGTAGACGCCGACGAGGTGAGTCCATGTGCCGGTGGTGGCTTTGGTGCCGTACACGGCGGTGAAGTCGGTGCTTGTGGTGTTGTCGTTGTGGCGGCTGAAGGCCCATTTCTGGGAGCCGGAGGAGTAGTACAGCTGGTAGGCGTTGGCGTTGCCGGCGCTGTCGGACTGGGAGACGAAGGTGGAGTTGTTGGTCAGGCTGTTGAGCTTGACCCAGGCGGAGACGCTGAAGCTGTTGCTGTCGGTGGTGGTGCCGTCGGCGGGGTCGGTGTGGGTGCCGGTGGGCAGGGCGCTGGTGGTGCTTTGGGCGTAGCCGGTGGTGCCGTCCAGGCTGAGGACGGTTCCGCGACTTGAGTCGCTGGTCCAGGCGGCGGCGCCGTTGAGGGCGGCGTCGTTGGTGCCGATGGAATCGGCTGCGGTGCGGTTGGTGTCGTCGTTCAGGGGCCAGGCGGCGCTTGCGGTGTTGTAGTAGCCGACTGTCACGGGGGAGCCGAAGGTGGCTGTGCCGTTGGTGTCGGGGGCGGCGCCGGGGTATTCGATGAGTTCGCCGGCGGGTGTGGTGGCATACAGGTCGGGGTAGCCGGTGGTGGTTCCGTTGAGGTTTCCGGGCGAGGCGACGGTGGGGTAGTCGCTGGTCGGGAGGGTGAGGGGGAGCGCGGTGGCGGCGTTGCCGGCCCAGTTGCTTGGCGTGCTGGAGGTCCAGTTCTGGGCGTTGGTGCCGTTGCAGGTGTGCAGCTGCAGCTGAGTGCCGGTGGTGGTGGAGGAGTTCGGGTCGTCGAGGCACTTGCCCGACTCGGGGTTGACCAGTGAGTGGTTGGAGCCGAGCGTCCACTGCTGGGCGCCGGTGCCGTTGCAGGTCCACAGGTCGATCAGGGTGCCGTCTGTGGTGCCGCTGTGGGTGACGTCCAGGCACTTGCCGAGCACGCGGATGGAGCCGTCCGCGGCGGGTGTCCAGGACTGGGCGAGGGTGTTGTTGCAGCCCCAGATCTGGATCTTGTTGCCGTTCTGGGTTGCGGAGTGGGAGTCGTCCGCGCACAGGGTGGAGCCGTCGGCGGCGGTGAGAGCGGAGGTCAGCGTGGAGGATGCGGGTGCTGTCAGCAGTGGGGGAAGGCCGTTGCTGTCAGTGGTGAGGGGGAAGGTGTAGAGGGTTCCGGTGTTGTTGTCCCGGGCCCAGAGGGTGGGGGTGCTGCCCACGGTTCCGGGTGCGATGAGGGTGAAGTGGGACCAGTCGCCGGTGCCGAGCAGTACGGGGGTGGTGCTGGTGGTGCCGCCGGTGGCGGGGCCGAGGTAGCTGCTGTCCTGGGCGGAGCCCTTGTAGAGCCAGAGTTGTTTGCTCTCGAGGGTGATCAGGTCGGGGTAGCCGGTCTTGTAGACGTCGCCGGGGGCGATCATCTGGGTCACCGAGGACCAGTCGGTGGCGTTGTAGGTGACGCAGTTGGTGGGGTTGTCGGCGGTGGGCAGGCACTGGGGTTTGTCGAGTGGTCCGTAGACGTCCGCGGTGTTGGTGAAGTGGCCGGCTGTGCCCGAGGAGGTCGCGCCGTCGTTTTTGTAGACGTACAGGTTGTGGCTGTTTGTGTTGTAGGCGAACAGGTCGTCCAGGCCGTCCTGCTTGAGGCTGCCGCGGTGGGTGATCAGGTAGTCGCTCCAGCGGCTCTTGCCGTCGGGGCTCTGGGACGCGGTGGAGGCGAGGGTGGGGGAGTTGCCGGGGTCGGTGTTGCCCGGCAGGAGCATGAGGTCGCCGTTCTTGGTGGTGCCGAGCAGATCGGGTACGCCGCCCCCGTCGAGGTCGCCTGCGGCGACCTTGGTGGCCGGGTTCCAGGGGGCGTAGAAGGTGTAGGTGGTCGGCAGGGCCTGGGTGTTGCCGGCGTGGTCCTGGGCTTGGACGTAGAGGGTGTGGGTGCCCCATGTCGTCGGCTTCAGCGGGATGGATGCGCTGGGCGTGCCGCTGGAGTTGGCAGTGGCGGTGACGTAGTCGGGGCAGTTGACGGCCGGCTGTGCGTCGAGTGCGTAGCAAAAGCGCCAGACGTCGCTGGATTGGCAGGTGCCGCGGGTGCATCCGGTCGGCGTGGGGTCGCTGCTGGTGACGGTGATGCTGCTGGTCTGACCGGCGTACCCGGTGGGGGCTTGGCCGCTTGCGGAGGGCGGGAACACCGTGCTCGGCGCGGTCACCGAGGGCTGGGAGGGCGGGGTCAGGTCGACCTTGAAGCCGCAGGGACTGCTCCAGGCGGAATAGTTGATTCCGTCGTAGGCGCGGACTTGCCATCCGTACTGGTGGCCGTCCTGCACCGTGGTGCCGATGTTGATGTTCACGGTGGTGGGAGAGGCGACGTAGTTGCTGTGTGGTGTGGCGACGGTGGCCGCGTTTCCGCTGCTGTTGGCGGTCTGATCGTCCCAGACCGTGTAGTCGGCCATGACGTTCTCGCCTTTGACGTTGGAGGTCAGCTTGGCGTTGAGCGTGATGTCGCTGGTGTTGCCGTCCTGTGCCGTCTGGCCGATCCAGCCGCGGGTGCTGCTGCCGCAGTTGGCGCCGGAGGGGTTCTGCGCGTCCGGTGTGGTGGCCTCGCCGGTGGGGGTGTCGGGCGGGATGTCGTAGGTGGTCTGGATGTAGGGGTTGGTGGAGTACCGCATGAAGTCGATGTCGCTGCTCGAGGAGTCCTCGTCGCCGTACAGGCCCACGGTCCAGGTGGAGTCGTTGTCTGATGCGACCTTTGCGATCTTGTCGGTCACCGTGAAGGTCACGTCTTGATCGCCGCAACTGGTGGGCTGGCTGGCGTAGGCGCCGTTGTAGGCGCTGGGCGCATTCTTCGTGCCGATGGTGGAGACCACGCTGGGCTGGGTGTCCCAGTACATGCCGGAGGTGATGCGTCCGGTCCACTTCAGGGTGAGGGGTGCGGTGTGCGTGCAGCCGTAGGCCTCGGCGTAGGTCTCCGTTAGATGCATCTCGGACTTGATGATGTCCATGCTGCTGCTGAGATTGCTGGTGTCCAGCTCGTAGAAGGTGCGCTCGGCGCCGATGCAGTCGCCGTTGGACGAGGCGTAGCGCTGGTAGCCGACTCCTTCGCCGAAGCGCTGCGGGTAGTCGTACTCGTGGGAGCTGGCCGAGGAGGAGTTGCAGCCGTGCTGGGCCTCGAAGTAGTGGTTGGTGGTTTCGCTCGGTGCGACGCCCGGGTCGATGTACACCGGCCAGGTGGTGCTGGTGTCGGTGAGCATGGACGGGTCCGGGGTGAGAGTGAGGCTGTTGCTGGTGGTCGTCATGGTCACCGGCGCGACGTCGGCTCCCGGCGCCGGCCCGCCGGGGGACGAGGTGGTGGCCGTGACGTCGTCCAGGCGCATGGAGGCGGGCTGCGGACCGGCTGTTGTGGTGGTGGAATCCCACATGATGGGCGCGCTGGCGGTATAGGCGGTGGTGCCGTCCGCCGCGCTCGCGGTCATCCCGCCGTCGGGCGAACCGGCAAGCGTGAGCCCCTGGGTGGTGGCTGCCAGGGTCAGCCGGCGCAGATCCGGATTGGCGGCCGCCGTGGCGTCGTGGACGATCAGCACGTCGCTGAAACCGCCCTGGTCACTGATGGTGGCTTGAAGATCCACGCCGGGCAGGACCGAAGCGTACGTTGCCGTGTTGCCGCTGACCGTCGGGGTCGGCAGGGTGAACGGCACGGTGAGTGAGAGGCTGCGGCCGGCCGGGTCGGTGAGGCTGACGAGAGGACCGCTGCCGCCGCCGGAGAGGGTGACGCCATTGGGCGTCGCGGCGGGACTGAGCGAACCGTCGGAGTTCTTCGCCAGGGAGGCATCCACCGGTGTCCAGGCGTCGTTCTTCATCACCCGCACCGGCTGGACGAACTCGGTCGTCGTGAGCGATCCGTCCGGATTGGCTGTGGTGGTCGACGTCTGGCTGGTCAGTGAGTCGACCGGGACGGATTTGCCGGTGGTCTGCGCCTGCATCAGGGCGCTTTGGGTGGGGTTGCCGGGGGCGAAACCGCTGCTGTCCGCGGCGGCGGTCGGGGCGGCCCCGAGGGCCAGCGTGCCAAGGACCGCGATGACGGCCACGTGGTGCGGCGCGGTGCGCCATCGCCTGCGGCGCAGGTGCGTTCTTCCCCCCATGGGAACCCCTTCGAGGTGTGGATCAGGGACGGGTGTCCGGTCCGACGAGGCATCAGTGACGTACGCGTACGCGGGTGGACCGGACGTGTCCCCGCGGTCCTCGCCCGGCGCTGAAGGGCGAGATGTGACGGAAGCGGCCGCAGTTCCTGGCGGTGCCGCCGGCACAGGGTATTGCCGAACTCATGTCTGATCAATAAGGTTCCTCCGTTTCTACCGTCATCGCGCCGTTACGGGTTCCTTACCGTTTCTTCACCTTGGGGCGCTTGGTAAGAGGGGGCTTCGAGGTGGGTTCTGGCGTGCGCTGGTTCGCGACCGTGCGCAGACGGATATGGGGGCGTGGGCTGACGGTGGCGACGGCAACCGTCGCCGCTTCCACGCTGGTTGTCTTGGCGGCCGTCGCTCAGGGGGTGCCGGAGTATCACTACGACGGCAAGCTGTGGAGCGCCGCCGGGCCGACGTACAAGACGCCCAGCGTCGGCGGGCACCCCCTGGCCAGACGCATCCCCGCGACACCGAAGACGCCCAAGCCGTTGCGGACTTACCGGCCCGCCCTCCCGGCGTGGCCCAACGCCGGCAGCAGCACCATCACGCTGGCCAAGAGCACCAAGTCCTCTGCCGCCACCTCAACTGCGAAGCACAAGGCCGCAAGCGGACCTGTGGGCCGCCCCGTCCGGGCCGGCAAGCTGCCGGTGTGGGTCGCTGCGGCCAAGCAGGCGGGTAAGAAGCACGGTGTGGCCCCGAGCGCGCCGGCCGCGGTGCGCGTGCAACTGGCCGGCCATGCTCAGGCCCAGGCGGCCGGAGTCGACGGCATGCTGGTCGGCCTTGCACGGGCCGATGGTGCCGCCTCGTCGGGCCGAGTCGCTGTCACTCTCGACTACTCCGCCCTCGATAAGGCATACGGCGGCGGTTTCGCCTCCCGTCTGCACCTGGTGTCCGTACCCGGTTGCATCCTGACGTCGCCCCAGAAACCGTCCTGCCGGGTGCGCACCCCGCTGGTCTCCACCAACAACCCGGTCGCCAAGAAACTCACGGCGACCCTCAACCTGTCTCGCGCAACGACCTCCGGCACAACCGGCACAGCAACGCATGCCAACGCCATGGCCGGCTCCGCCTCGATGGCGCCGATGACCGCCGTCGAGGCGATCTCGGGAACCTCCGGCTCGCAGGGCGACTACACGGCCACCAGCCTGAACCCCTCAGGCAGCTGGAACACCAACGGAACCGGCGCGTTCACCTACTCCTACCCGATCGCCGTGCCGCCGTCGCTCGGCGGTGCCGCCCCTTCCGTCGCCTTCTCCTACGACTCCCAGTCCGAGGACGGCGAGACCTCCGCCCGCAACTCCCAGTCCTCGTGGATCGGTGACGGCTGGTCGTACTCGCCCGGCTTCATCGAGCGCTCCTACAAACCATGCAAGCAGGACGGCATCAGCGACTCCGCCGACCTGTGCTGGGGCGGCTGGCTCGCCACCCTCTCCCTGGGCGGCCACTCAGGAACCCTGGTCCGCGACGACTCCACCAACTCCAACACGCCCACCGCGACCCAGACCTGGCACCTCCAGGGCGACGACGGAACCAAGATCGAGGAACTCGGCGGCGCCAACAACGGCCTGTGGAACGGCGAGTACTTCAAGGTCACCACGACCGACGGCACCGCCTACTACTTCGGGCGCAACCACGCCCCCGGCACCACCTCGGACGCGGCCACCAACAGCGCCTGGGGCGAGCCGGTCTACAGCCCCAAGTCGACAGACCCCTGCTACGACTCCGGTCAGGGCAAGGACTCCCAGTGCACGATGGGCTACCGCTTCAACCTCGACTTCGTCGTCGACCCGCACACCAACGTCCAGCGCTACACCTACGCCACCGAGACCAACTACTACGACCGGGGCGGCGGCCAGGTCGCCGCCTCCGGCGGTTCGGGAACCCTGACCAAGTATGTCCGCGGCGGCTACCTGACCGAGATCGACTACGGCTACCAGCTCACCGACGAAACCGCCGGCAGCAAGCCCGGCGCGCGCGTGCTGTTCAAGACGGCGCAGCGCTGCCAGACCTCGTCGACCTTCACCGACTGCTCGTACGCCAACCTCAACGACAAGACCGCCACGAACTGGCCGGACGTCCCCTACGACCTGAACTGCGCCTCCACCGACACCACCTCCGGCACCGGCTCCAACGTCTGCCTGACCACGGCCCCTTCCTTCTGGTCCACCGACCGGCTGGACTCGGTCGTCACCCAGGTCAACGTCGGCGGCACCCTGACGGACGTCGACACCTATCAGCTCACCCAGACGTACTCCGACGCAGGCGGCACGGTCGACCCGGTCACCGGACAGTCCGGCAAAGACGCGGCCGACGAAGGCGAGCTGCAGTCGGTGATGTGGCTCAGCTCCATCCAGCACACGGGCGACGACACCACCGGCGGCGGCAGCACCAGCCCGATCACCCTGCCGAAGGTCACCTTCCTGGGCACCGAGATCGACAACCGGGTCGACGGCGGCAACGAACCGGCGCTGTTCCACCCCCGGATCTCCTCCGTCACCACGGAGACCGGCGAGTCCATCGCCGTCACCTACAGCGACCCGGACTGCTCCCGGCTGAACAACACGATGCCGTCGGCGCCGGATGCCGACACGATGTCCTGCTACAACGTGTACTGGACCATCCCCGACGGCGTCACACCCGTCTCCGACTGGTTCAACAAGACTCGGGTCAAGACAGTTGTCGTCTCGGACCTGACCGGTACCGGCTCGCCCGCGCAGGTCACGAACTACACGTACTCCGGGCCTGCCTGGCATCGCGACGACTCCGAACTGACCGACGACACCTACCGCACGTGGGACCAGTTCCGCGGCTATCGCACCGTCACCGTCACCACGGGAGCGGCCCCCGATCCGATCACCCAGAAGACCACCACGTACCTGCAGGGCATGGACGGCGACGTCCGCGCGGACGGATCCAAACGCTCGGTCAGCGTGACGGACAGCGTCGGCGACACCGTCACCGACAGCGACTGGCTGAGCGGAACCCCGCTGGAGGCCGACACCTACACGCAAGCCGGCGGCAGCGTCGTCGCCAAACAGATCGACCTCCCGCAGTCCTTCACCACCACGGCGACCCACAGTGCCGGCTCTTCACTGCCCGCCGTCGTCGCCCGCATGATCAAAACAAGCCAGCAGCGGGCCTACGGGCTGCTCGCAGACGGCACCTGGCGTGAGGCCGAGACCGACACCTCCTACAACGGCAACGCGCTGCCCACCAGCATCGACGCCAAGGGCGACGTCAGCTTGGCCTCCCAGGAGAAGTGCGCCACCACCAGCTACGCCACCCCGCCCAGCGGCAACCCGATGATGCTCTCCTACCCGGACGAGATCCTCACCGTCGCGGGCCCCTGCAGCACCACACCGGGCACCAGCACCACCGTCTCCGACAAGCGGATGTTCTACGACGGCGACGGCACCGTCGCCAACGTGGGAACCTTCGGTCACCTGGGCACCGCCGGCGACCTGACAGCCACCCAGATCATCACCGGCTACAGCAGCGGAACCCCCACTTACCGCACGACGCAGGCGACTGCCTACGACACCTACGGGCGCGCCATCCAGGGCCAGGACGCGGACGGCAACACCACCAAGACGACCTTCACCCCCACCACCGGGCAGCTGCCGACCCAGCTCGTCACCACCAACCCGCGCACCTGGACCACCACCTCCGTCATGGACCCGCTGCGCGGCCTGACCCTGACCAGCACAGACCCCAACGGCCGTACCACCACCATCGACTACGACGCCCTCGGGCGCCGCACCGCGCTGTGGCTGCCGGGACGCCCGACCTCGCAAAGCGCCAGCAGAACCTTCACCTACGCCGTCAACGGCACGGCACCTATCACCGTAACGACCAACACACTGCGCGACGACAGCAACTACAGCACCGCCATCAACATCTACGACGGCATGCTGCAGCTGCGCCAGACGCAGTCCACCACCGCCAACAACCAGGCCGGACGGCTGATCTCCGACACCTTCTACGACAGCCACGGATGGGCGCGGAAGGCCAACAGCACCTACTACGAGAGCAGCACCTCCCCGACGACCACCATGTGGGTCGCCGACGACAACCAGGTGCCCTCGCAGCAGGTCACCGTCCACGACGGGCAGGGACGCACCACCGCCACTCAGCTGTGGTCCAAGGGAACGCAGCGGTGGCAGTCCACCACCGCCTACCCGGGCGTCGACCGCACCGACACCACCCCGGCCTCCGGCGGCACGGCGACCTCCTCCTTCACCAACGCCCTCGGCCAGACCACCGCCACCTGGGCGTACGACGACACGGCCACGCCCACCGGCAAGGCATCCGACGCGGTCGTCACCAGCTACACCTACACGCCCGCCGGACAGGTCGCCACGATGAGCGACAATGCGGGCAACAAGTGGACCTACAGCTACGACCTGCTCGGCCAGGAGACCAAGCAGACCGACCCCGACACCGGCACCACCACGTTCGACAAGTACGACGATCTCGGCAACCTGCTGCAGACGACCGACGCCCGCGGCCAGATCCTCTCCTACGCCTACGACAACCTGGACCGCAAAACCGCCGAATACTCCGGCGCCTGGTCCGCCACCCCGGACCCGAGGAAGGAACTCGCCTCCTTCAGCTACGACACCCTCGCCAAGGGACACCCCACCTCCTCCACCCGCTACGTCGGCGGCACCGGCGGGGACGCCTACACCCAGGCCATCACCGGCTACACCACCGACTACCAGCCCACCGGCGCCTCCACCACCATCCCGACGTCAACCGGCTTCCCCAGCAACGGCACCGGCACCAACTCCAACACCTACACCGTCAACTACCACTACACCCCGGTCATGGGGCTGCTCTCCGAGGCCGACTACGACGCGGACGGCGGCCTTCCCTCCGAAACCGTCGGCTACGGCTACGACCTGCAGGGCCTGCTCGACGGATTCGGCGGCACCAGCACCTACCTCGACACCACCGACTACACCCCACTCGGCCAGGTCAAAGACACCAGATGGGGACTGTACGGAGAACAGGTCGAACCGACCTTCTTCTACGACGACGCCACCGGCCGTGTCACGCAGTCCAGCGTGAACCTGCAGACCAGCGCCACCTCCGCGCTCGACGTCACCGACTACCGCTACAACCAGGCAGGCGACGTCACCGCCGTCTCCGACGCCCAGGCCGGCGGCACCACGGACACCCAGTGCTTCACCTACGACCACCTGAACCGACTGACGACGGCCTGGACCGACACCGCAGGCCTGACCACGGCCGGGGTCGGCAGCACCGGCGCATGCACGACCAGCACCCCCTCGGCCTCCAGCATCGGCGGCCCGGCTCCGTACTGGCAGTCGTACACCTACAACGCCCTCGGCGACCGCACCCAGCAGGTACAGCACGACACCGTCGGCAACACCGCGAACGACATCACCCAGACGGCGACCTATCCCGGCAACGGATCCTCCCCCGCCACGCTCGCCAACGCCGCCACCAAGATCACCACCACCGGGCCCGCCGGCACGGCCACGATGACACCGGCCTACAACCCGGCCGGCGACACCACCGGCCGCACCGTCACCACGGCAGGCCCGCTCGTCTCCGGCCTGACCCGCTCAGGCACCAAGCTGTGCGTCGACGACTCCTCCTCCGGCACCACCGACGGCAACAAGATCGACCTGTGGACCTGCAACGGCAGCAGCGCCCAGCAGTGGACGATCGGCACCGACGGCACCGTGCGCGTGCTGGGCAAGTGCCTCGACGCCTCAGGCGGCGGGACGACCAACGGCACCAAGACCGACCTGTACACCTGCAACGGCAGCGCCGGCCAGCAGTGGAAGGCCGGCGCCAACGGCTCCCTGGTCAACACCGCATCCGGCAAGTGCCTGGACGACCCCTCCTCATCGACCACCAACGGCACCCAGCTGCAGATCTGGACCTGCAACGGAACAACCGCACAACGCTGGACCAACGCAACGACCGGCGCTGTCCTGCCCGGCGCCACCCAGTCCTTCGGATACGACGCCGAGGGCCGCACAGCCTCGGTGACCACACCATCCGGCGGCAAGGACCAGACCACCAACTACCTCTACGACGCCGACGGCAGCCTGCTGCTCCAGACCACACCCACCAGCAAAATCCTCTACCTCTTCGGCGGCGCCGAACAGCTCACCCTCAACACCAGCGCAGGAACGGTCAAGGGACAGCGGTACTACCCCGGCCCCGACGGCATCACCGAGGTCCGCTCCTCCGACGGCACGCTCACCTACGAAGTCTCCAACGCCCAAGGCACGGCAACCGAAGACCTCGCCGCCTCCAACCTCGCGGTCACTCGCCGCTACTTCGACCCCTACGGCAACCCCCGCGGCCCCCAGCCCACCACCTGGACCGACAACCACGGCTACCTCGGCAAACCCGCCGACCCCACCACCGGCCTCGACCTGCTCGGCGCCCGCAACTACGACCCCCTCCAGGGCCGCTTCCTGACCGCTGACCCCCTGATGGAGGCCGGCGACCCGAACCAGATGAGCGGCTACTCCTACGCCGGCGACAACCCCAGCACCGGCAGCGACCCCAGCGGCCTGCACCTGGCATGCGGTGACGGCCCGGAGGACATCCCCTGCCCCACACACGGCTCATCCGGCGGTACGGACTACTCCCCAACCACAAGCGGGGGAGGAGGCGGTGGAGGCGGTGGCACGACGACCTCCAGCGGAGGCACCACAGCAGCTCCCTCCAGCGCCCCAGACTGCAACGTAGCCTCGAAATTCGGCTGCGATGTCGCCAGAGCCCAGCAAATGGCGGAAAACGAGCCGCCAATGTCAGGAACACTCCGCGACAACATAGCCGGTTGGCTCGACGGGGCCATCAACCTGATTGAGCAATACAACCCCGGCTGGGCGATGGCCAACGTCCCCCACGATGTGGGAAACGGGATGGCCCCCGGCATCGCGGGTCCGCCGACGTACGTACAGCCGCGCCACGTGATCGCGCATGTCTTGCACGCGAACATCAACACGGATGCGTACAAGGCCGGCGAAGCAGAGGCAGTCCTCGCGACGGTGGTAGTCACCGACGGCGGCGACGCCCCAGAGGCGGCCGCCGCAGCCGTGGCCGACGCTGCTGATGCCCAAGACGGCTTGGCGGCCGCGGCCGAAGTCAAGAACGTCGTCAGCGAGACCACTGGAGAAGCCACAGCAACCGCCGCAACTCCCAGCGAACCCGCCACCGGCGCCTCCGGCAGCGGCGAAGGCGGCTGCAGCTTCAGCCCATCGACCCGCGTATTGCTGGCGCACGGTCGGACCAAGGCGATCGCCGCCGTCAAACCCGGTGACAAGGTAGAGGCCGGCGACCCCCAGACAGGCAAACACCGAGGCCCCCGTACCGTTCAGCGCGTGTGGATCAACCACGACCACGATCTCCTCGACGTCACGATCCGCACCAAGGCGGGGCACACTGCCACCCTTCACACCACTGCCAACCACCCCTTCTGGGACGACACCACCCACAGATGGGTCCCCGCCGGCAAACTCCACCACGGCGACGCCCTGAACACCGCCAGCGACGGTCATGTCTACGTCACCACGACCCACATCACACCCGGCACCGCAAACCGATGGAACCTCACTGTTCAGGAACTCCACACGTACTATGTTGTGGCGGGCGGCGTGCCGGTCTTGGTGCACAACACCGGTGAAAGTTGCGCGGTGGGTGATGACACTGCAGAAACACCGACGCCTCAGACGCTCTATCACTACACAACAGCAAAGAAATTGGATCTGATTCTCGACAGTAATGAGCTGTGGGCATCTACTAAAGCTGCCAAGCCGCAAGACGCCAAGCTCGGAGACGGCCAGTACCTATCCGATATCGTTCCTGGAACGAAAACGCAAGGTCAATTGGCGAGGGCTTTCTACGGCACTCCATGGGGTGGACAGAATTTCACGCACTTCATTGAGGTCGACGTTCGAGGGCTGCAGCTGGTAACTGCACCCGATCGACCTGGCGTCTTTCTCATACCGAACGACGGCCCGTTGGACCTCACTGACAGACTCGTGAGATACGGAACGAACCAATGAGCAGTTTCTTGAAGGTTGTGTGGCATCATAGCCACCCTGACGAGCCCGTTTTGCTGTACAGCGAGCTTGACAGCGAGCGCTACGAGGTGCGCAAGGTTGAGGTCTACCGGGATGGCCGACGAGGCTTTGCGGACCAGTCCAGATCGGTCGGCGGTTCCATGCTTGGCGAGATTCCGGCACCCACTGTTCCCGAATTTGCCGATGAGCCCGAAGACTTCGAAGCGTCAGAGATTAGCGAGGCAGAGTTCGAGTCGCAATGGTCTGCAGCGGTCTCGGCAGATGGCACGATTCAGGAATAGGGTACGAGCCCTCGACCTGTTATAGGTCTGTGCTGATCGAACCTGCCCAAAATCGGCACTGTAGGAAGATGTCGCCGAATTGCATTCCATGGCGGGGGAGGGTGGCGCAGATAGGTAGTTCGGCATCATCGCGATGGCCCCCACCGGAATCACCCTTCCGGTGGGGCCGCTGCGGTGTCTGACGGCAGTAGTTGACGGCAATGTCAGCGGACGGGTGCTGCACAAGTCGGCGGAGCGTCTCCGTTGTCGGCGTCGCGGAGCAGCGTTGAACGGGAGTGCGCCGCCTGCCGCACGGACAGGCACCCCAGCGCGGCACCGGACTGACCTGACCAGCGCCACGAAGAAAACACCGCGCGCGGACAAGGGCCAGCCGCCCGGCACTGCGCCGGGCCGGTACCGCTCTTCGGGGCCTGCGGCTCACCCTCGGCAGTGGACCGCAGACGCCCGAGATGCCGCGTCGGACCCTAAGACCGTGTCCTATGCGGTGAGGCGGATGAGGCGCTTGTAGCAGCACAGGGCAGCGGCGAGGCCGAGAAATGCCAGGTAGTTGCGGGGATCGCGTTTGTAGCGGGGGCTGAGTCTGCGGTAGCCGGAGAGCCACGACATGGTGCGTCGGTGACCCAGCGGCGTCGCCGCTCCCTGTCAGCATCACCACCGAAGCAGGGAGACTGCAGTGACACTCGCATCCGGACTGAGCCGACCCTTCACCGGGCGACGCCTGCGCGGCGCCGCCGTCGCCACCGCGGTCATCGCCTCGTCCGTCCTCGGACTCACGGTCGCGGGCGCCGCGCCCGCGTCGGCGGTCACCTCCACGGCCTGCACCCACCAGGTCCGGCTCGACACCCGGGTCACCGCCACCGTCAACTTCCGCACCGGCCCCGGCACCGGCTACACCAGCACGGGACTGCTCATGAAGGGCCAGGGCGTCTACTGGGCCTGCTACCGAGGCAACTGGGGCTACGTCAAGCCCTACTACGGCGCGCACAAGGGCCAGTACGGCTGGTCAGCCGCGACTACATCGCCGTTCCGATGCAGACCGACTAACGACCAACGCCGTCCGCCCCGCGAAGGCCCGCCCCTCGGCCTGCAGCCCGTATGCCGAGGCGCGGGCCCGTTGCGCTCTCAACAGCGCCCCGCCGGCGCCGACGGCCGCCGGCATCTCCTGCCGGCCCGCCTGAACACCGCCGGAGCCGTCACAGCCGCCTGCGTCGGCCACGTCGCATACAGCGGCGCACGGCTGTCCGCAGGTGTAGGGACACGGCAGGGCAGTGTCCATGGCTCGGGCAGGGGACTACCGCTTAAGTCGCGCCTCGGCCTTGGCGCGGTACTTCTCGAACTTCTCCGGCCGGTAGCGCTGAAGCCACAGCACGTTCAGCACCGACAGGCCCAGCAGGAGCAGGACACTGAGGGCCCAAGCAGCCGTCACCTGCCAACTGCGGTGCGCGACCACGTTCGACAGCACCGTGAAAGCAAGGAGACCGGCCGACATCCACGCCTGCCGTATCCACCATCTTCGAGACATGCCCGCACCCTAAGCGGCCCAGAGGCAGCCAGCGATCAAGGAGACGCAAACCCTCACCCGCGGCCTCCCGGCCCGAGGACGGCGACAACGGCTCGTCACGCTGAGAGGGCGTTTGAAGTAGGCAGATTGCCCTTGATGCCCTAGTACGTTCCTCGCCAGGTGGGAGTGGTCCTCGGAAGTCGAGGTCCCACCTGGCGTGGAGAATGCCATCAAGGGACGAGTCATCTACGAGTTGCGGAAAGTCGGCCGCATCGGCCCGAAGGGTACCGAAGACATCTCGGGAGACAAGTGGAGGCGACCGCCTCTCGCCGCGGAAGGTTGCAAATGAAGTACGTGACGGCCGTTTGGGACGATGGCGGGTTCTACGTCGATCCGAGGGCCTACCTGGCCGAACTCCCGAAGTTTCGCGATCAGCTGCCAGTCGGGGCAAGGGAGTTCGCGTCGGATCCGGCGCATTATGCTCTCGGGCACGGCAATGGCCGCTGCGTCAAGGATCTGGAATTGTCCGGTATCCAGGTGGCCACCGACAAAAGCGGAGGGCTGACCTTGGAATTTGCCCCGAATCAGTGGAAGCACGACGCCGGGCTGCGCATCAGCTACTCAGGAGTGACGCACTTCTCCATCGACTATGAGCACTCCATTGACTGGATGCTGGTCGACACCGTGCTCCTCGACGAGATCCTCCCGGGCGAAGACGGGGGTTGCGTGCACGAGATCGCGCTCACCGACGCGTCGATCACCGTACGCTGCAAGGACCTGCGAGCCGTTTGGGGAGACGTGGGCTGAGGAGCCTGGGCGCCTTTCTCCGGGGCAACGCCCGCGTCCTCACCTTTACTGGTGCCGACACCTCGTTCAGTCTTGTAGTACGACGAACTTAGCCTGTTGGACCATGAATTCGCGGGTCCCCTCATCCGGCCACCCCGGCCGTACCCTGCCCACCGGCCCCGGCGCCCCCGACGGCCCGGCCCCAGGCGCTACCGGGGCAGCGGCCGGGGGAGCGGCCGGGGCTGTCACCGGCGCCAGGCCTCCAGCGCCCTCCGCCAGCTTCCCGGCCGCCAGCCCGCCTACGCGCGCGCTCTCCCGCCGCTCCGCGCCCGGCCCGCCTGCCGCGCCCGGCCCGGGCCCTTCACCTTCCCCGGCACCTTCTGCGCCACCTCACCCGAGCCGACCTCGGCCGCCACCTCCCGGCCCAGCCGCCGCAGTTCCTTGACCCGCTCCACCCCGACACCGAGCCGGTGCGCGCACCCGGCCACCGTCTCCCCGGTCTCACCCATCGCCAGCACCACCCGAGCCGCCACCGCCCGCGCCTCATCGATGCGCACCCGCCCGCGCTCACGCACCTGACGCACTTCCTCCTCCACCGCGGCGGCCACCGTCTGCTCGTCCTCCACCGCCAGCTCGAAGTCGGCCACCAGCTCGTCGAACTCCGCCTCCCTGCGCAGCCGCACCGCCTCCGCCTCCGCCGCCGCCCGCCGCTGCTCGGCCATCCGCGACGCGGCACGCTCCAACGCCGCCTTCCGCCGCGCCAGCACCTCGCTGCTCTTGCCCCTACTCTTGCTCCGGCTTCCCGCCACCACAGCCACCTCCCGGCCGCCCGGCCCCACCCGTCGCGGGACGCGCCCACACCGGCCAACCGGACCGAGCCACCAACGTCCCAGGCGATAGCACGGCCCACGCCGCGCCCGGTCCCGCGGGAGTGTAAATCTAACGGCGGATCCGACGATCATGGGAGAGACGTCAAGTGACTGACACCGCCGTGGAGTTGGAGACCGTGGAGCCTGTCGAG
>NZ_JBEYEY010000038.1:0-27416 GCF_040703635.1 Streptomyces sp. NPDC007189 | reverse complement strand
GACGATCCACGCCATGGGCCGGATCATGTCCCGGGTATCGGACCGGCGCGGCGACTTCTGCGCGAAGACGGCCGCATACCTGGTGCAGAAGAACGTCCTGGTCGTCCTCGAAGACCTCAAGACGAAGAACATGTCCGCCTCGGCGTCCGGCACCGTGGCCGAGCCGGGCCGGAACGTCGCGCCCAAGCGCGGCCTGAACCGGGCCATCCTCGACAAGGGTTGGCACCGCCTCGAACTCGCCCTCACGAGTGCCGCCCGGTACACGGGCACGGCACTGGCGAAGGTCAACCCCGCATACACGTCGCAGCGATGCTCCGCCTGCGGCTTTGTCACGGAAAGCAACCGCGAGAGCCAAGCGGTCTTCCGATGCAAGGCCGACGGGTGCGCTCACGCGGAAAACGCGGACGTGAACGCGGCGAAGAACATCCGAAACGCGGGCGGACAGCCCGTGTCAGCCTGCGGAGACCTCGGCATTGGCCGGTCCGTGAAGCAGGAACCCGGCAGCTGGGCGACCGGCCAAGCCACCTGAAAAAGGGAATCCCGGCCCATCAGGGCCGGGAGGATGTCAACAGAGGCGACCGTCAACGCGGTCCCGAGCAGAACGGACTGCTTGCCGTAGGACTTGTGGATGTCGATGGCCTGCAGGAGGGGTGCCGGTGCGGGTGTTGAGCCGGGCGCCATGCGCGGCCTGCCTACGGGCTGTCTCCTTGCGGTGGGGGTGGTGCCGCGTTCAGTCCGCCCGTGGATGCCGAGAATCTCCGGGGCCCGGCGGGTCATGCCGTCGGCCGACAGCGGGTCCGTGTCGAGGACGTCGGCGAGGCCGTCGTGCAGCAGGAAGAGGGCCAGGTCGTTGACGAGGAGCAGGGCGGCGCGCACCGCCGGGTCCCGCCCGGGGGCGGCCAGTCCGGCTGCGGCCAGACCGTCCAGCGCCACCCTGCTCAGGTCGTACAGCCGTGGGAACAGCAGCCGTCCGCATCGGTGTCCGACAGCAGGAGTCGGCGCAGCTAGCCGGGCAGGGGGGGAGTCGTCCGGCAGATGACGGGCGAAGGCTTCGCTCAGCGAACTCGCCCCGGCACCGGGATCGAGTAGTTCCGCTCCGTTCTCACCGGTCAGCTCGCCGAGCATCGCCTCGAAGACGTCCAGGACGTACTGGTCGACTTCCTGGCGAAGCCCCTCCTTCCATTCGAAATAGTGCACGACCAGGCCCGGCGACACACTCGCGGCCGAGACGATCTGCCGTACGGTGACCGCCTCCGGTCCGTGGGCGGCGAACAGGCGCAGGGCCTCGTCGCGGATGACGGCTCTGGTGGTCCGGTCGTCGCGGATTGCACGCATGCACAGCACGCCTGGTTGAGTTATCGGGCTGACCGGCCGACGAAATGAGAGGTGCGGCGTGCGGAGAGGGAGGGCCGGGGCCCAACGGACACGGCTGCCGGCGTTCAACCGTACGAAGGGAAGAGCCTGCCTGCTTCCCGGAACCCTGCCTCATTGCCCTCCAACGGCAGGCCCATGCGCCACCACGCACAGTGCCGTTTCGGAACCTCCTCCCGTCATGCACCACCAGGAACCGGTAAGCGAGCCAAGCCGACTGACCGCGCCTGGGTCGAATCGCCGCCGGGGCCATTCGGAGGCTTTTCCATAGCGGCTTCCATGGACGTCCCTCAGGCTGGAGCCGGATGTGAACGCTTCGCCGCTGACCGTGGCAAACAAGGCTCTGGGAGGATCGCGTGGCCGCTTCGCCGCCCGGCAACGACACACCGCCCGCGAGGTACGACGACCTGCGGGCCCTGGTGATCAACTGCACCCTCAAGCGCTCCCCGGAGACAAGCAACACCCAGGGGCTGATCCACCGCAGCACCAACCTCATGCACGCGCAGGGCGTGCACGTCGACGTCGTACGGGCGGTGGACCACGACATCGCCACCGGCGTGTGGCCCGACATGCGAGAGCACGGCTGGGAGACGGACGCCTGGCCGGACCTGTACCAGCAGGTCATGGCGGCCGACATCCTCGTGCTGGCCGGCCCCATCTGGCTGGGCGACAACAGCTCCGTGATGAAGCAGGTGATCGAGCGCCTCTACGCATGCTCCAGCCTGCTCAACGAGTACGGCCAGTACGCCTATTACGGCCGTGTGGGAGGCTGCCTGATCACCGGCAACGAGGACGGCGTCAAGCACTGCGCCATGAACGTCCTCTACAGCCTCCAGCACCTGGGCTACACCATCCCGCCCCAGGCCGACGCCGGATGGATCGGCGAGGCGGGCCCGGGCCCCTCCTACCTCGACCCCGGCTCGGGCGGCCCGGAGAACGACTTCACCAACCGCAACACCACTTTCATGACCTGGAACCTGCTGCACCTGGCCCGGGCCCTGAAGGACCTCGGCGGCATCCCCGCCTACGGCAACCAGCGCACCGCCTGGGACGCCGGCTGCCGACGCGACTACGAGAACCCCGAGCACCGGTAGTGGGATACCGATGGCAAGTGGTGGACCGCCGTCGGTTTCACGGTTCCTCTGTCGAGGCCGGAGCGTCGAGACGCGGGCGGAGCCGACCGTGGCGCAGAACTGCCCATCCTCGTGGACACCGTCATCCGCCTGTCCGTGGAGAAGCTGCCCAGCCGCGGAAAACAAGCCGCTCTGGCTGTGGTGGTCGGGCACCGGTGGGCGCTGAGCAGCGGGGACGGGCATCCACCGCACAGCGGGACACGAGATCACCATGTCCGACAGAAGCTTCGTCAGGCCGTCGTCTGCCCTGATCGCTGCTGTGCCGGTTCGGCAGCGGGCTGCTGGATCAGAGCGTGCAGTGCCGCGATGACCTGGCGGCCGGTCGGGGTGGTGAAGTCACGTACGAGGTCGGAGGCGAAGCTGGCGACGCCGGTGATCCGGCCTCCGGCTGCCTCGATCTGGCGGAAGGCGGCCTGCTCGGTGCGCGGGGAGAGTCCACCGCAGGCGTCCAGGAGCACGGTGACCTCAAAGCCGGCCGCGATGGCGTCAAGTGCCGTGTGCAGTACGACGATCTCGCTGGCCACACCGCACAGAGCGAGGTTCTTCCGGGGCTGGGCGGTGATGGCCTGGCGGGTGGCCGCATGGTCCCAGGCGGACGGTCCGCTGCGGACGCAGACGGGTGCTGCGGAGATGGATGCCTCCTTGATGACCGCGGGGCCGCCGGGACGTGGTGCCGCCGAGAGGGTGACCGGGATGTCGAGCAGTTGGGCGAGCTGAGCCAGGAAGCCGACGGATCGCCTGATCGTGGCCGGTGGAGTGGTTCCGCTGAGCTCGACGATGCCTTCCTGGAGGTCGGCGAGGTGTAGCTGGACGATGGCAGGACTGAGCATGACCGGACCTTTCAGTCACAGCGAGAATCATTCACAATCTGAATGATTCTCTTAATGTAGCATGCTGTCCGTGGCTCTTGGCAAGGTGGACTCCAGCGTCGTCTTCCGTCTTGGCGTGCTCGGGGCGATGGCGACCGATCTCTTCGCGGCCCGCATCGCCGCCCATGAACTCAAGCCCAAACACGTCGGATTGATGGTTGTGCTGGACAGCGGCAGGGCCTCGTCGCAGCTTGAGGTCGCTGGGGTGATGGGCGTCGCGCCCAGCCTCGTCGTGGCGCTCGCCGACCACCTTCAGAAGCTTGGTGCGATTCAGCGGGTCAGGGACCCGGCCGACCGCCGGCGCCAGGTGCTGACACTCACCGAGCAGGGCCGGGAACTGCTCGAAGTCTGCGGAAAGCTGGCACAGTCCGCCGACGCCGAGTTCGCCTCGGACTTGACCGCGACGGAGAACGCCGTACTCACGGGCCTGCTAGAGCGGCTGGCTGCCCGTCAGGGGCTGCCAGCCGCGGCCACCGACCACAAATAATCTTTAGGTCGGTGTCGGTCTCCCCATCGATGATCCTGCCCTGCTGCTGACCTGGGCCCAGCGCTCCGACGTCGGCCCCTGAGCGGGCAGCACAGTGAGTCGGCGGCTGTCAGGCGACGGCTGCCTGGTCTGCGATCGTCGGCACGTCCCTGCCCGACCTCGGCGTGTGCTGTTCCGGCGCGGTGCAGACGCAGTCCTTCAGAGAGTCTGGCTGCCTGGGGGACGCTCGCTGGACCTGTCTGGTTCGGTGTGGTGCGCGGAGGCTTTCGCCACCTGCTTGAGCGCCGATGTCGTGGCGGGGTCACCGACCTTGGCGGGCTGCTCGTGCGTATGTTCCCCGGGGCGGTCATGTTGGAAATGAGAGGGCGCCAGCTTGTCACCGGGACCGTAGCGCTCCGTGTCCGTGGTTTCCGCAGGGGCGGGGCTAGGGCCGGCCGTAGCGGGCGCCGTGCCGATCCCGGGCCCCGTCGTCTCGGCTGGCTCTTCGTACGGGATTTGTCCAGGGCGTGGCTGGGTCAGCCAGGCGACGGCCGCACCGGTGAGAGCCAGGGGCCACTCCACCACCCCGGTGATGCCGAGCACCCCGGCTCCGGTGTAGACCGCCAACCGGCGGCCGCGGGGAGAGATGGCTCCGACCCAGTCCAGTGCACCGCCGGCGGCCTTGCCCACCTGCTCGGCTCCGGGCAAGCGACGAAGCCCCGAGCCGACGGCCCGCAAGGGTTGAGGAAGATCCGATGAAGTCGTCTTGACCTGGTTCATATCGAACTCCCTCCGCGTGTTTCCAAGGGATGCCAGCTCCCGAGTTTCCCGATGTCAACCGCATATGCCGTGCGCGGCAGCGGTGAAGTTTTCCAAGGCGACGGCTCATGATCCGCAAGAAGAGCGTCGCCCGACCGCATCCACCCGCGCATGCCGCGATCAATGAACGCCCTCTCCTGCAGGCAGTGTTGTGCGCATCGCCGCCTCCGGCGTTCATCACGGCCAACTGTCGCCTCCGCTCACCGCTGCGTGCACGCTCGGTCTCACGCGATCAGATGTGGACCCGGAGCGATCTGCATCTATCTAACCGCTCCCGATGCAGACAATCTAGGCGATATCGTTTGCCTAGGGGAGCGTCTCGTGCTGGATCACCGCATGCGGCATCCCTTTCACTCTCCGTTTCCACCGTTGCCGTTACTGGGGCGCGTATGGGTGTCGCCGGGGTCGACGCCGTCCATCTGACTGGGGACTGGTCGCTGTTCGGGGCCGGTTGAGCATGATGAGTGATGGTGCGGAGACGGCTGAAGAGTGTGTCCTGCCCTGGGAGGCATCGGGGGCGCAGGCGCACACGTCCGCTGCCCACGTGCCGGGCATTGGCGGAGCCGGCGGCGTCCCGGGCGACGATCTTCCAGAAGACAGCGCGGCGCACCGGACGGTGATCTGCTGGGCTGTGGCGACGCACCGCTGGTGAACGACTGAGCTCGCTGCGCGCTGCGCGACGACCTGGTGCCCCGAAATGCTGCGACTCGCCACGAGGGCAGGTACCGGCTGGCCGTCGTGGAACTTGGGACTCCGTCGAACCCCAGGCATTGCCAAGGTCATCGCCCGCGTGGAGGGCAGCCCCCGCAAGAAGGGTGGCAAGGTCGCCGACGACACCAACCACGCGCCGCCCGCCCAGCTCACATCGGGTGCGCGAAAGGTACGCACGGAGAGCGTCGCCTGGGGGCAGCTCTGTCGGCGGGCTTCAGCGTGGCAGCGGCAACAGCCCGGGGGCATCCTGTGTGTGCGCCGCTGCCGCAGCAGTGCGACGAGCACGGCGTGAGCACCTTCGCCTGGTTGCGCGCGGCCCTTCCACCCGCAGCGCCTCTCTGCGGCGCTGGAGGACCTGGCCTGCGCCGCCGCCCGCAGCCTGGGGGGTTCTGGCCGGCGGACCGTTCCGACACGCTGTTGTCCCGTGACGCCGCGGGCAGCGCCCTGTGCGTGGACTCGGCCGGGCCTTGGCTGGCCGCCCTGCCCGACGCCGCCTGGGAGCTGGTGCCCGCTGAGCGCCGCCTCGCTGGACGGGCATCCCGAACACGGCGACCGCTGCCAGTACCTCACCTTCACCTCACCCGGTCTGGACCGCGACGGTTGCCGGCCCTGATCGACTCGTCATCGCGCTGTGGTGGCTCGCGCTCGCCGCCCACGTCACCGTCGATGCCGTCCGGGCCCTGACCGGCACAGGTGAGGGCACGCGCTCCGTGCTCGGGATCGTGCCGGCTGCCCTCTCGCTCACGGTGATGCCGGTCCATCTTTGCGATCTGGCCCGGAGTGTCCCGAGGACCTCCAGGTGGAGCCATAGCCGGATCGCGGCGAGGGGCCCTGCGAGCTGTGGTCGAAGGGTCTCTCTGGTTGCCGCCTTGGGCGGTGGGCCGACCGCGCACACTGGAACCATGCGCGAAATGATCGGCGGCGAGACGGCGGAACGTGAGGATCTGCTCGCTGCAGCCGTCGTCGAAGCCGTCGAAGGGGCTGGCGCGTATGCCGGAAGCGTATTTCTCCGCTCCCGCGACCGTCGGTCGATCGTGCTCGCCGCGGCGTGCGGGGTGCCACCCTCTCTGCTCGGTGGCTGGCACCTCATACCGGTGAGCACTCCCATCCCGGTCGCCGCAGCCTATAGCTCCGGCCGCACGGTCTACCTGAGCGGCGCGGAGGAGACGATGCGCCGGTATCCCCAGCTCGCGGTAGCTCTGCCGTACGCCTTCGGCTCCTGCTCCGTGCCGGTGGGCGCAGGGGAGGAGACCTTCGGGGCGCTGGCGATCGTCTGGGCGGCGTCACCCGGCAGCGAAGGGCTGTCGAATGCTCAGCGCCGCCACGTGCGGACCGTCGCCAACCGCCTCGGTGCTTCCCTCGCCGCGCTCCGCGCTCGTACCGGCGATCCCGTCGAGTGCGGCCCGCAGACGATTCCCGCCGAGACCCCGGCTCCCTCGCCACCGGCCGTGCGGGCCGGCCTGTTCGACTGGGACCTGGTCACCGGCACCTTCACCGTCGACGACGAGTTCTGCGCGATCTTCGGTCTCGACCCTCGTGCTTTCGACGGACGAACCCAAACGCTTACTTCCTGCCTGCACCCCGGCGACCGCAACGTCCTTCGAGCCGCCGCCCGCGTGGCAGCGGCCGAGGGCCGGGTCAGCGCGCGGCGTCTGCGCATCCGGGACCGCAGGGACGGCGGCGAGGGGTACCGCACGGTCGAGTTGTGGGGCCGCGCACCGGAGACCGCCGGCGCGCGGGCACGCACCCACCTGGTCGGCCTGGTCATCGACGCCCACGTCGGCAACGCAGCCGTCGCCGCGGTCGAACGGCTGCGGGACGGCGTGTTGTCCCTCGCCCACGACGGGCGGGTCACCTACGCCAACCACAGCGCCCTGCGGCTGCTGGGCGTGCGCGGCGACGAGTTGCTGGGTCGATTTCTCTCGGACGTGCTGCCGTGGCTGTCCGATCCCGACGTCGAGTACCGGCACCGGTCCGCGATGATCTCGCAGGCGCCGGTCTCCTTCCTGGCCTGCCGGCCGCCCGACCGGTGGCTCGCCTTCTCACTCCATCCGCAAGCGGACGGAGTGACCGGCCGGGTGGTGCCCCTGGCTCATCCATCCTCGACCTCGACGCCATCCGCCTCCACGGCCGAGACAGCAACCGCTGGCACTCCGGCGCGCCTGGGCGTCATGTACCACGTCCTGCAGCTGGGCAGCGCGCTGACCGAGGCGGTCACCGCCCGCGAAGTCTGCGAAGTCGTCTCCGACCAGCTCCTACCAGCCTTCGGAGGCCAGCAGCTGGCGATCTACGTGGTCCGCGACGGGACGATGCATCTGCTCTTCCACACCGGCCACCACGAAGATTTCCTCGACTGGCTGGAGGGCGTACCGCTGCATGCACACCTGCCCGGTACGGAGACCCTGACCTCCGGCGCTCCGTTCTTCATCGAGTCGCAGCAGGACCTCGCCCAGGGCTACCCGGGCATCCCCACGGGCGAGGTGAGCTCCTGGGCGTATTTGCCACTGATCGCCTCCAGCCACCCTGTCGGCACCTGCGTCCTCGGCTTCGACGAGATCCACCGGTTCACGCAGAAGGACCGCGGCGTCCTCACCGCACTCGCCGGTCTGATCGCCCAGGCCCTGGAACGAGCGCGGCTCTACGACTCGGAGTTCGCCCTCGCGCGCGGCCTGCAGCAGGCGCTCCTGCCGCACCGGCTGCCAGTGGTCCCGGGTATCCGCACCGTCGCGCGCTACCTTCCCGGCACCAGCGGAATGGACATCGGTGGCGACTGGTACGACGTCATCCCCACCGGCAGTGGGGTCGCTCTTGTCATCGGAGACGTGGAGGGGCACAGTATCGCCGCCGCGGCCACCATGGCCCAGCTCCGCAGCGCCGTACGGGCCTTCGCCGCCGTAGGCCATACGCCTGGCGACGTGATGGCGGGCGCCAACCGAACCCTCATCGACCTCGACCCCGGGCTGCTGGCCAGCTCCTGCTACATCCACTTCCAACCCGACAGCCACCACGCCTACGCCGTCACCGCCGGCCACCCCCCCACCCCTGCTCCGCCGTCCCGATGCGACGACCAACGCCCTTGAACTCGACGTCGGCCCACTCCTCGGCGTCGATCACACAAGCGCCTATCCAGCAACCCGGATCGACCTCCCGCCAGGGTCCGTCCTCGCCCTCTACACCGACGGACTGGTCGAGGAACCCGGCGCCGATATCGAAGTGGGGATAGACCGCCTGCGAGCATCCCTGGCCCACACCCCCGCGGACTCACTGGACGGACTCGCCAACCGGCTTCTGCGCAACGCCCGCGGCTCCTCGCATCGAGCCGACGACATCGCACTCCTGCTCACCGAGTACGGTTCCAGTCACGGTGCCGGGGTGACACCTGATCATGGTGTCGTTCTCGCCGACTCGGTAAAACGCTAGGTGTTCTGTCCAGGAAGGTTGTTGGACGGGTGAGCCAGGTCTCGGCTGAGGGCCGAAGGCTCTGTCATATCCCATGCTCCCGCTCTGGTGACCGAGGACCGACCGCCCCCACCCACGTCACCTCGTCCGTGGCGGGACGATGGCATTGACCTGGGCGGCGGCCCGTGCGGCGGCCCCGGGCTGAACCGCTCCCTCGGCGGTGTGCCGGATGTCCCCTGCGGGGCCATGATGAGACTGCCCGGCCGCCGCGGGAGCGCCGGGTGGGAAGGGGCAGGCGATGGAGCTGTTCCCGCCGGTGGTGCTGGCGGAGTGGCGGGACACCAAGGAGACGCTGCACCGTTTCGCGCAGATCGTCGGCAAGATCCGCCTGGCCGCGAGCGCCCGGCGCAATCACTGGTGGAACGTCCCGTTCCATGTCACTGGGCGCGGCATCACCACTCGTCCGATGGGGCAGGTCGACGGGAATCCGATCTTCACGATCGACTTCGACTTCGTCGACCACCGGCTCGTCGTCATGACGCTGGACGGCGAAGAGCGGTCCTTTCCGCTTCCGGGCCAGTCCGTCGCATCCTTCTACGACCAGACCCTGGCCGCTCTTTCCGCGCTCGGCGTCCGGGTGGACATCGCCATCCCCAGGCCCTTCGATCTGCCCGACGCCGATCGGCCGTTTGCCGAGGACATCGAGCATGCGACGTACGACCCGGTGTCCGCGAACCGCTACTGGCGGGTGCTGAGCCAGGTTGCGTGTGTGCTGGAGCAGTTCGCGGCGGGCTTCTCGGGGAAGGTCAGTCCGGTGCACCACTTCTGGCACACCTTCGACATCGCCCACAGCCGGTTCTCCGGGCGCCGGGTCGACCAGCCCGGGCAGGTCGACCCGGTCACTCGGGAGGCGTACTCCTCGGAAGTCATCAGCTTCGGCTTCTGGTTCGGCGACGACACCTTCCCCGCGCCCGCGTTCTACTCGTACACCGCGCCCGAGCCCGCCGGCCTGGCCGAAGCACCGCTGAGCCCGGCGTCCGCGCAGTGGGTGGCGCGCGGCGACAGCCACCTGGCCGTGCTGCGCTACGACGCGGCCCGCGCCGAGACCGATCCACGTGCCGCCGTGCTCGCCTTCTACGAAAGCGCCTACCAGGCCGGAGCCGGACGCGCCGGATGGGACATCGCGGCACTCGCGTGCCCCGGCGGAATCACCGACCCGGTCTGTCGCCTCTGACGAATGCGGTCAGCAACGCAGCGCAGTGCAGTGGTCACGCTTCGGTATTTGTGCGCGCCAGGATGCCCTTGAGCAGTCCCGTGGACTCGCCGACCTCGATGAGGTAGCCATCCGGGTCGCGCATGTAGCAGCGCAGTTCGGCCCGCCGGTCGATGGGCGGGGTGAGGAACTCGGCTCCCTTGGCGCGGGCTGCCGCGTAGAAGCCGTGGATGTCCGCCACCCGTACGTTCAGGAAGCTGGAGACGGTGTGGCGGTCCTCCGGCGGGCGCAGGACGACGTCAGGTTTGTCATCGGTGGGCCCGCCCCCGGGGTTCATGATGATCCAGCTGTTGGCGACCTTGATGATGCAGGGGTTCTCCTCCAGCACCACCTGCCCGCCCAGCACATCGGCATAGAACGTCCGCGAGCGAGGAACGTCGCCGACCGTGAGGAAGTGCGTGAGCAGCAGGCCCTCGGCCGGTGCGGGAAGGTCGTCGGCTGTGGCGCCGGCGGCTATGAAATCGGACATATGGCGAGCGTAGGGCGGGAGCCCCCGCCCGGCATTCCCATCCGGCAGAACCCACCGGGCACGGCCCCGCCGGCACGGTTGGCCGCCGAGCGCCGCCAACCTCCTGGTTCCGGCCCTATCGCTGCCGCGGACACTGCGACCTGACCCGGACGCCCGATCACGAAGGCCGGCACGTCGCGCATGCCGTCCATCAGCCGCACCAGCTCCGGGGCGACGGTCGACGCTGCGGCCGCCGTGGCCAAGACGGGCAGGGCCGAGCCGGAACAGGTGGCCGGCTGCGGCACCGTCCAGCCGCAGTACCGCAGCGACGCCCCGAGCACCTGCTCGGACGGGTTCCGCTCACGACCCTGCTCCAGGCGGATGTGGTAGTCCGTGCTCACCCCGGCCAGCAGCGCCACCTCGTCCCGCCGCAGCCCCAGTCCGCCACGCTGGATCCGTCCCATGGGTCGGGGCGTGGGTGCGGTGCAACCCCCGGGACTGGGCTACCCGGCATCCCGGCAATGGAAGCCGCCCGACGGCCGTGCCCCAACCTCACGGGGCGGATCAGCTAGGAGATGCCCGTTCGACGATCATGTGCGGAGCCAGATGAGGAGGGATGCTGCGGTTGCGGTGTCGAGGTAGACGTAGCCGCGTCCTCGACTCGGCGAGCCGAGGCCAGCAAGATTCGTGGACATCACTCTCTCGTGCACACAGGTGACGCAGGCCGAGGGCGGGGGCTGAGCCTGCTGACAGAGGAGACGCGACGGCTCGCTTTCAGCCCAGATCCACCGCACCATGAACAAGTCCGTCCCATCACCCGCGGCACAGCCGCGTCGACGACTCAGGCGGCAGGCGTTGCGGACGTAGCCCGTCCGCTCCCCGTGCCCAATAGATGATCGTGGTGAACAAGGCCAACCGGGCTCGGAGAGAATTCCGGCATGGTGATGGCACGGAACTGGTACTCGTCGTCGCCCGTCGTGGACGGGCATACGCTTGTGGATGAGCCGGGTTTCTGGCCCGCGCACTTGGCGGACCTGTCCGGGGGACATCCGCCGGAGGCCTTCGGCTGTGATGCGGGCGACGCCGCGGCCGTGCTGGACCGACTCCACGATCCGTCGGCATGGCCGAGGTTCACGGTTCCGCTGAGCGGCGGCTTCACGATCGTCGTGCACTACAACAGCGGCGAGGAGTTCACAACCACGGACTACTTCCTCACGCATCCCGACTGGAGTCAGGATCTCGCCCTGGCCAGCGACGATCAGG
This sequence comes from Streptomyces sp. NPDC007189, assembly GCF_040703635.1. Taxonomy (NCBI): domain Bacteria; kingdom Bacillati; phylum Actinomycetota; class Actinomycetes; order Kitasatosporales; family Streptomycetaceae; genus Streptomyces; species Streptomyces sp. NPDC007189. The sequence continues at coordinate 15,664 of NZ_JBEYEY010000038.1, read as the reverse complement.
ACCGCATCGGCCCCGGACTGTGCTGGCCTGAGCTCGCCGCCCTGCTGGAGGCACCACCGGGTGCCGAGGGCGTTACCGACCCCCACGCCCGTCTCCTGCTCCTTCTGCCGGTTCTCGGCGATGCGGCGGTTCCGCAGGAGGCCGTGACGAGGGTGGTCGAGGCTCTGGTCGCTCAGGGCGCGCCCGAGGCGAGCGAGGCGTTGGCCAGGCAACTGCTTCAGGGGCACCCTATGTGGGGCGCCGAGGACTGGTGGTTCGACGATGACGAACAGAGCTGGTTGTGCGAAGGCGATCACAGCCCCCGCAAAGTCCCCCTCGGCGACCACCTGCCCCCACAACAGCGGGCCGCCCTCGAAGCCTGTCTCACTCCGCGCTGACCGCGAGGGGCCGGCGACGAAGGTGCCCCTGCCATCCAGGAGCGACCAGCCCCTCAGCGCTCAACACACGGAGCACCGTCTGAGCGGTGCCGCCGGCGCGTATGGCTCCTTGAGGCTGCGCACGCTGGTGCCCGGGGATCGATCATGTGGCTCAAGCCCGTCACGTCGGCCGGATGGTCCCTGACCTCAGGCGGCCTCCAGGACGAAGAACAGGAAGCGGAGGAATGCGGTCGCCGAGGGCAGATTCCGGAAGACCTCTTGGAAGACTTCGGGGAAACGCTCGCGGGCGCCTGGTGCGGGGGGCGGTTCGCTGATGACGGCTATCCGGAAGCCGGCGTCGGTGAAGGCGCTGGTCATCGCGTGCAGTGGCCGATGCCAGTAGGTAAGCGTCGCGTTCCGGCCGCTGAAGGTGTACTCCTCGGACCACTTGCTGGTCGCGAAGTAATCGGCATGGGGATGCTGCAGCCTGTAGACGAAGGGGTGGTTGACGGCGACGATGAGTCGGCCGCCGGGCGCCAGCACACGCCGCAGTTCGGCGAGCGGCGCCGTCCAGTCTTCCAGGTAGTGCAGGACCAGGCATGCGAGGGCATCGTCGAACGCGCCGTCGGGGAACGGCAGGGGAGCGCCGCCCAGGCCGGCCTGATGCAGGGCCGCGTCCTCACCGAGCCGCTGCCGGGCCAGCTCCAGTAACTTGATGCTGGGGTCGACGCCGGTCACGATGGCGCCGCGATCGCGCAGCGCCTCGAGCACGGTGCCGGCGCCGCATCCGACGTCGAGGAGCCTGCGCCCGGCCACGTCCCCGGCCAGGTCAAGGATCGCGGGCCGCGCGTAGTAGCCGTTGTGGAGGTTGGACTCACTCTCGGCCGCGTATGCCTGGGCGAAGCTGTCGTAGTCGTTGGCCACAGCCCGACCATCGTGCGCGGCGGAAGTTTGAGGATCGCCGGAAGACATGTGGGTCATCCTGGCATGGCCCACATGCTCCGAAGCGGCGTTCAGGCCGCCCTGAACTTCCGCGAGGCCGAGCGCCGTTGGAGACTCATCAACACGCTTGCCCCGAAGCCGAGGGTGCTGGACGAGCTGCTGTTGTCGGTCGAGGGGTGTGTTGGTGGAGTCGGTCGAGGCGTCCGACGCGGTCGTCCGGGTCGAGGCCCGTAGGACCGCAGGGCGGGCGGCCCGTCCCGGATGCGTACGCTGGTCGGGCGGCCGGCCGCGGCGCGCCGGCTGCGCACCACCGGTTCCAGCGAACAGCTCATGGATGCCCACCTCTGGGCACAGGCATCACTACGGACACCACCGCGAGGATTACGGTGGTCACGCGATGGCGACTATCACAACGCGTGCGTTCCGCGACGCCAGATGCTTCGTCTGGCGTTCATGCATGCGGGCGCCGTTGTGATCATCGAACCGGCGCGGCACGGCTGGACCGCCCGGCTGCGGTCCTGGTGGCGGGCGGAGTGATCAGGACAGATGGACCGGCAAGGAGCCGTGGCCGTTGGAGATGAAGGAGTCGACCGGCTCCAACTCCCCGCTCCCCGCGGCCAGTCGCAGCCCGGGGAAGCGGTCGAAGAGCGCCGGGAGGGCGACGCGCGCCTCGAGCCGACCCAAGGGGGCGCCCAGGCAGAAGTGCACGCCGTACCCGAAGGCCAGGTGCTCCTTGTCGACACGGGCGACGTCGAACGCGGCGGCGTCCGGGCCGTACTTGTCCGGGTGCCGTCCGGCGGCGGCGTACGCGGCGAGGATCGCCTCGCCCTTGGCGATCACCACCCCGTCCGGACCGCCGAACTCGCTCATCACCAGGTCCTCGACGGCGTACCGCAGCGGCAGGCTGGCCACTGGCGCCTCCACGCGCAGCGCCTCTTCCACCACGTCCTCCCAGGAGGCGCGGCCGGCCCGGACATGGGCGAGTTGGTCCGGGTGGGTGAGCAGCAGGTGGATGGCGTTGTCGATGAGGTTGACCGTGGTCTCGTGCCCGGCGCTGACCATGAGCACCAGGGTGTCGAGCAGTTCCTGCTCGGTGAGCCGGGTGTCGCTCTCGTCGTCGCGTGCGGCGATCAGCGCGGTGGTCAGGTCGTCGCCGGGGGACCGCCGCTTGAGGGCGACGAGTTCCCGCAGCGTCGCGTAGAACCGGGCGTAGATGTCGGTGACCTCCTCCGGGGTGGCGGAGGTGTGGAAGATGCCGTCCACGACGGCGCGCAGTTCCGCGCCCTCTTCCTCCGGCAGCCCGAACAGCTCGCTGATCACCTGGATGGGCAGCGGGTAGCAGAACTCCTCGCGCAGATCGACGACCTGGCTCCGCCGCCCGGCTTCTTCGAGCCGGTCGAGCAGAGTTTTGGTGATCTCCTCGATACGGGGCTGCAGCGCCGCGGTGCGCCGCGCGGTGAACGCCTTGGAGACGAGGGACCGCAGACGTTTGTGCTCGCCGCCGTACGCGGTGAACATGTTCTGCACCGCGACCCAGGTGAACAGCGGCCACTCCGGCGAGACCTTGCCGTCGATCCACCGGGTCCAGTGCTGGCGCGGGTCCTTGGAGACGCGCGGGTCGGTGAGCAGGCGCTTGAGCAGGTTGGGGTCGCTGACGGCCCACGCCGGTACGCCGTCGGGGAGTTCGACGGGCGTCACCGGTCCGCGCTCGCGGATTCGGGTGGCCTCGCCGTGGATGTCACGACCGGTCGGATCGATCACTAAGGGGCTGGTCTGTCCGGGGTGTCCCATAGCTGCCTCTCCGGTGCACGAACGCAGATACGAACGGTGAACCTACTCCGACGTACGGTGCCTGACGAGACCGGGCGGCGCAGGCTGCGCGTCCGCACGCCGAGGTACGGACCCCTGCCCGCCGGTCAGTGGTGGGACGCGGTGCGGGTATCGGTCGGCGTCGGGGCCGCCGAGCGCCAGGATCTCGGCAGCGTGACGGGAGCGGTGATCAAGGACGGTTTCGGCGGCATTGGGTTGCCATGTGGCGTCCCCGCCGCTGCACCGCGTCGAGGGCCCCGGCCTGCACTGGCGCGTCCCTCCGGCGCGCGGCCGCGAACACACGGTTACCGGTCGGGATGGACGGCTTGGAGGTCGGTGTCGGCGTAGGCCTTGGGGGTCAGGGTGAGCAGGTATCGGCCGGTGGGGTGGGTGGGGGAGGGGCGGGCGGCGTGGACGGCGGCCCAGGAGTGCCCGAAGCGCAGCAGTTCGGTGGTGGTGGCGGTGTCGGAGTCGAACGCCTCGATCGGGGTGAACCGCAGTCCTTTGATGTAGCCGAGCAGCCCGGATCGTTCGGCGCGTCGCCGGCCGTCAGGGGCAGCAGCGGTGCATACAGGTCACCGAGTCCGCCGGAGGCTTGGACGTAGAAGGCGGCGACCGCCTCGTTGGAGGGGTCTTTCGGGTCGTACAGCGCCGTGCGCACGGCCCGTGCGAGAAGACCCGCAGCGCGGGCAGCTCCCCGGCCGGTCACGTCGTCACCCGCGGCGCAGGCCCGTCCTCCGCCCGCCACGGGCGCGTGTTCCTCGGGTTACCTCTCGCCCTCGGACCTGGGCCCTCCGGTGGCTGAGCGTCCGATCTGCAGTGACTCAAGGCGGCTGCCCCGCTGTGCGTCGTGGCTGGCGAGCACGGACAGCAGGGTGGCGACAGTCAGTCCGGCTTCGGCTTCGACCGGATGCCGCAACGGGACGTCGGAGGCGATGCGGTAGGTGTTGGAGCGCCCGTGCCGGATGCGCGAGAGATAGCCCGCTTCCTCCAGGTCGGCGATGATCTTCTGGACCGCGCGCTCGGTGAGCCGGCAATGCGCGGCGAGGTCGCGGATGCGCGTGTGGGGATCGTCGGCGATCGCCGCCAGCACGCGCGCGTGATTGGTCAAGAAGGTCCAGCCTGTGTGTGACTCCGGCACTCCACCCATGCGCCCCAGGATAGGAGAGAGTATTCACGAAAACAAAAGGGCGAAAGATTTTTCATGTAACCCTTGACGGGTATGAAGGCGATGTCGAAGCTGGACCGGGAGCGCACACAGGTGAGGAGAGCGGCGGTCATGCCTGAACCCGCAGGAGGGCGGCTCGATGCGGGCTCAGCTGGCCCCGCCGGAGCGGTGGCGGCGCTGACCGGCCACCACTCGCAACCGTTCCTTCAAGCCGAGACGTACCCCGAGGGTGAGCGGCTGCTCACCCGGGTGGCCGGGGAGATGGACCTTGACAGCAGCGCATGGCTTGGCCGTGTCCTGCACGACGTCCTTGCCCTGTCACCGACCGGCGTGGACCTTGACCTGGGGGGCGTGCAGTTCTGTGACTGCTCCGGCCTCAATATGTTGCTGCGCCTGCGGCAACAGGCGCTGTACGACGGCAAGACCGTCACCGTCCGGGAGTCCAGTCCGGCTGTGACGAGACTGCTGACGCTCACCGGCGCACTGCCCCTGTTCACCTCCGACTCTCCCCTGCCATCGCCATGACGCATGACACCGAAGACACCTTGGCCAACGACGCCGGACCGGACGCTCGCACCGAGGTCATCCAACTGCGCCGGGCGATGGAGACCCGGCCGGTCATCGACCTCGCCCGCGGGGTGCTGATGGCCTCCTTCAACCTGACCCCCGACGAAGCCTGGACCGTCCTGGTCACGGTCTCCCAGCACACGAACATCAAGCTGCACCGCCTCGCCCAGGACATCGTCGACACGGTCAACGGCCCATCGCTGTCCGCGCAGATCCAACATCAGCTGACCGCAGCGGTCGCTCAACTCACCCCGATGCCCGGCCCACCTTCCACTCAGCGCTGAAGCGTGCGTGGTGCGTCTCATGGGCCCAACGGGTGTGGGCCTGCCGCGGGTCCTCATCGCTCGCGCTCGCCGCCGTGGGCGCCGGCTTCGCGCGGGCGCCGGCGACAGTGCCGAAGCCGGTGAGCAGGATGGCCGGGGCGAGGGCTTTGCACAGAACAGCCGTGGGCGCCGCAACTGGAGTACACGGACGAGTGATGCCGCCGCGCTCGATCGCCAACCAGGAGGGTGGTGATCGCCGCGGCGAGGAAGCCTGCCTACACCCTGGGCGACGCGTTCGACTACGCAATCGCCGGCTGACTGCGTCGCCGAGCCGCCGGCCGGACAGGTTGCCGCCACAGCTCGGGCGCATGCGTCGTCAAATGGGGGCAATATGGGGGCATGGCTGTCCGTCGTGTGTCGGTGGACCGCTTCCTGGAGCAGTGGTCGGGCCGCGGGGTGGTGGCGATTCCGCTCGCGTTGATCGTGGTGATCACCGTGACGGACCTTCGTTCCGGGCCCGATGTCCATCTGGGTCCGCTGCTGGTCATCGCGCCCGCTCTGACCGCCTCGTTCGCCGGTCCGCGGCTGACCGCCGCGGTCGGTGTCGCGGCGGTGGCCGCTCAGGTTCTCATCGCGGTGTTCCATGGCGGCCTGACCACGACCAACCATGTCGCGCAGATCATCGCCCTGACCATACTTTCCGCCTTGGTGGTTTTCGTCTGCTATGTACGCGAGCGGCGTGACCGGCAGCTGAGCCGGGCCCGCTCGGTGGCCGAGACAGCACAGCTGGTTCTGCTGCGGCCGCCGCCGCACCGGATCGGACCGCTTCGGGTGGCATGGCTGTATCTGGCCGCCGAGGACGAGACCAGGATCGGCGGCGACTTGTTCGCACTCGCCCGCGCCGCCCACGACAGCACTCGTGTGGTGATCGGCGACGTCCGGGGCAAGGGTCTGGCGGCCATCGGCGAGGCATCCATCGTGCTGGGCGCCTTCCGCGAGGGCGCCCACCGCTACGCCACTCTGTCGGAACTGGTCACCGCCGTGGAGGAGAGCGTCTGCCGGGAGACGGAGGAGGTCGCCGACACCAGGTACGACGTCGGCGAGCACTTCATCACCGCCCTCGTCCTGGACATCCCCGACCACGGCACACACGCCCAGATGATCCACTGCGGTCATCCGCCGCCCTTGCTGCTGCACGACCACCAGGTGACGGTCCTGACCCCCCGCAGCCCCGCACCCCCGCTGGGGATGTGTGGTCTGTCCGCCGCCGGCCACCGCACCGACCCGTTCACCTTCGAAGCCGGCGACATCCTCCTGCTCTACACCGATGGCGTGATCGAAGCCCGCTCCCCGGGTGGAGCCTTCTATCCGCTCGCCGAACGCGTCGCCGCCTTCCCCGCCACCAGCCCCGCCAACCTGCTGCGCCACCTGCACAGCGACCTGCTGGCCCATACCGGGGGACAAAACACCGACGACGCAGCCGTCCTGGCCATCGAACGCACCGCCTCCCACCACCCCCATCGGCCCCGGATCACCGCCCCCAGCCCGGTAACCGTCGCGGGGGCCGCAGACCGCAGGAGGTCGTCAACGGCGGTGTGGAGGCAGCCGTAGCCATGGTTCGGGCGGCCGTGGCGGTGCGGCTGCCGGACGAGTTTCGAGCTGCTCTGGGTGGCTCACTGGTGTGAGCGGCTCGGTGGTGTGTCCCACTATGGAAGGGGACGCGGGTAAGCGGGCCGGAGCGGAGGTGTCGGGCGATGTCGGACGGCGCTGTGCTGGTGCGAATCGCCGACGACGGGCGGATCGTCGAGTGGTCCGCGCGGGCCGCAGAGCTGCTCGGCCGGTCCCGGCAGGAGGCCGAGGGCCGCACCGTGGCCGAGCTGACGGGCGGGGGCGACGGCACCACAGGAGGCAGGGCCTTTCTGGAGGCCCTGGGCGCGGTGTCCGTACGGCCGGTGCTCTCGGGGGCCTCGCTCACCTGGGAGGTACGTGACAGACAGGGCGACGGCGCCGCGGTTCGGGACCCGGCGATCCTGCGGGCATTGTTCGTTCACTCGCTGATCGATCTGAACGTCCTGGACGGGGATCTGCGCATCGTCCGGTCCCGGAGCGGCACGCGCGAAGCTCTTCCAGGGGTGGATGGCGGGCCGGTCGGCCGGAGCTTTCCCGAATCCCTCGGTCTTGCGGACCTGGAGAGGGAGAGCGCGGTGGCGCGCCGAGTCCTCGTGACCGGGGAGCCGGCACTGCGGCGCGTCGTGCCGGCCAGGCCGAGGCGCGGCACGGGCCGCCCCGTGTATTACTCCCTGTCCTATGTGCGTCTGGAAGGCGCGGACGGCGAGGTTCTGGGCCTTGTCGCATTGGCGATCGACGTCACCGAGCACGAACGGGCACTGCATCGGCTGAGAGTCCTGGGGAAAGTGCGCGCCGCTGTCGGTGAGCGGCTCGAAGTCACGTCTGTGTGCGAGGAGTTGGTGGAGGCGGTGGTTCCGGCGTTCACCGGCATCGCCGTGGTCGAGGTCATCGAGGACGTCATCCGGGGCGAGGAGCCCCCGCTGGCTCCGGTGGATCGCGACATGCCGCTGCGGCGAGCCGCTTTCAAGGGGCTGGTGTCGGCTCACCCGGTGGGGGACGTAAGGCGGCTGCCGGACGGGACGCCCTTCTCCCGCGTCCTGAACGACCTACGGCCCCGGCTCGTCACCGTGACGCAGGACAGCCCCTGGCTGTCGGCGGACCCGGCGCGGGCGAACGCCATCACCCAGTCGGCTGTGCACTCCCTGATCGTCGCGCCGCTCACCGTGCGCGGCCAGGCTCTGGGAGTGGTCAGCTTCTATCGGCACCGGGACGAGGAACCCTTCGACCAAGACGACATCGCGCTGGCGTCGGATCTGTGTGCCCACGCGGCAGTGTGCATCGACAATGCCCGCCGCTTCACCCGCGAGCGGACCATCGCCGCGACCGTGAAGCGCAGGCTCCTGCCGCAGCGGACGTCGATTCCGCCCATGGTGGACGTGGCGTACCTGCACATCCCAGGGCCGGGCGGCGGGGGTGCCTGGTTCGACGTGATCGAATTGGCCGGCGGCCGCACCGCGCTGGTGCTCGGCGACGTCGCCGGCCACAGTCTCGCCACCGCGACCACGATGGGACAGCTCAGGACGGTCATTCACGCGCTGGCCGCGCTGGACCTGGAGCCGAACGAATTGATGGCACGGCTCAGTGACACCGCCGCCGAGCTGGCCCGCGAGCGGGCGGCACTGCCGGCCGGGGATCCGCTGAACCGCGAGCCATTGACCGCCGGCTGCCTCATCGCGGTCTACGACTCGGTCGACCACACCTGCACCCTCGTGCGCGCCGGCCTGTCCGAGCCGTACCTGGTACGCCCTGGGGGCGACGCGCAGGTCGTGTCCGCGCCCGGAGGCCCGGTCCTGGCCGGCACCGACCACGCTCCGTTTCCCGCGACCGACTTCCCGCTGTCGCCTGGCAGCATCCTCGCGATCGGCAACGAGAACCTGCTGGAGAGCGAACCACGGTTGCGCGCCGTGCTACGCCAGGGAGTGCAGCTCCCGCTGGACGAGGTGAGCGACATGCTCGCCTACGCGCTGCGGGACCGCCACGAGACCGAGAAGCTGCTGCTCCTGGTGCGTGCCAAAGGGCTGCCCGCCGACCAGGTGCTGACGGTAGCGCTGTCCGGGGACCTCTCGACCGTCCCCGAGGTGCGGGCCGCGGTGCGCGGCCAGCTCGCCGAATGGGACATCGGCCCGGACGAGGCATTCACCACGGAACTCATCACGTGCGAGCTGGTCGCCAACGCCATTCGCTACGGCGCCCCGCCGTACCGCCTGCGCCTCATCCTCGACGACCGTCTGACCTGCGAGGTCCGCGACGCGGGTGACAGCGCCCCGCACCTGAAACACGCACGGGCCATCGATGAGGGCGGCCGTGGCCTCTTCATCGTCGCGAGCGTCGCCGACGGTTGGGGAATCCGGTACCACGCGCAGGGCAAGACGGTCTGGGCACGGCAGAGCATCGCCAGCGCGCCGTAGCCGTCCGGCGACGCATGGCTGCTTCGTCAGTGACCCGTGGAGCCCGATGGCTCGGTGAGGAGGCGGAAGCCGCTGGTTCGATGCAAAGACCGGGACTCAACGTGACCCGCCACCGGGTCGCGGAGGCGAATTGACGTGACCTCTTGGCAGAATGCACTGGTGCAGCCGTTGCCGGTTCCCTGTCCTGCTCACCTCGTCCCGGATGCCACCGGCACCCATGCCTTCCACGAGGCCTACCGCAATGCCATGGCGCACCACGCTGTGTTCGTCGCCATCGAATCCGAGCCAGGGCAGCGGTGGACCGTGAAGGCGGACACCCTCACCGCCGGCTCCGGCCACACGGTCGCGGACGCCGTCAACGATGCCATCCGGGCCGCGATCCTCCGCCTGGTCGACAACCGCGAGGCCGATTTCGGCGCCTACACCGGACCGGTCTACTTCATGATGCACGGCGTGCGGACTGAAGAACGCGCGCGCGAACTCGCCGCCGCACTCCACGCTGCCCTCTACGGAGACCTGGAAGCCCTGGCCCGCACCGTCCCTCCCGCACTGTGACACTCACCCACCTGCCCAGGCCGCACCTCACCCGCGGTCGGGCAACAGAGGACTTCTCATGATCTTCATTACCGTCAAGTTCACTGTCCGGCCCGAGCACGCGGACGGCTGGCTCGACCTCGTCGGCGACTTCACCCGGGCCACCCGCCGCGAGCCGGGCAACCTCTTCTTCGAGTGGTCCCGCAGCGTCGACGACCCACACCAGTTCATCCTCGTCGAGGCCTTCCGCAACAGCGCCGCGGGCACCGAACATGTGCAGTCCGCGCACTTCAAGGCGGCCATGGAAGCCATGTCGTACGCCGTCGCCACCCAGCCTCAGATCGTCTCCACAGAGATCCCCGGCATGGACGGCTGGGGCCTGATGGGCGAGGTCTCACCCCGCCAGGCATAGAAGATCCGGCTCGCGAGACACGGCCAACCCCGGCACCGCAGGACTTGGGCCCGGCACCCGTGTCCTCGGATACCGAGCCCGTGTTGGGGGCCGCCTGCGGCATCCCTCGCATGGTTGACCCGACCGCGACAGCTCCCTCGCGCTGATGGACACCATGACCGTGGACAGGCTGGAGGGCCCAGCGGAGCCTCCCACCCGATGGCGGTCAACGACGCCCTGTCGGCACTGCTGCGACCGAAGCCGGACCTGACCCAGCTCGAGGGCGAGCCGGCCGACGTCCTCGGGGCCACGCAGCCACAGTCGACGCCCCCGGCCGGGCTGGGCGCCCTCGCCTCCTACGCGACCGAGGTAGCGCTGCCCGCGACGGGCACCTGATCCAAGCCCGGCAAGGGCGGCACCCAGGCGGACATCGTTCTCACCGCACCTGAGGACGGCGTGCCGCTCTTGTTCGTGGAGATCGACAACTGCTACGAGTCCGCGCAGGAACTCGCCGGGAAGTCGACAAGTACATGCGGTTCTGCCAGCGGAAGGGGAAGGACGTCCTGGTGCACGACGATGCCCGGGACACCGTAACCGGCGTTGTTGGCGAGCACGTCGATGGCGCCCATCTCGTTTTCGATGGCCGCCACAGTCGGCGCGACGGGATCGGTGTCGGTGACGTCGAGCATGCGGGCGTGGGCGCGGTCCGGGGCGAGCTGCTCGAAGGCGGTCATCTGATCCGGTTTGCGGACGGTACCGACGACGGTGTGTCCGGCATCGAGGGCGGCGGTGGCGAAGGCGCGGCCAGGCCGCTGCTCACACCAGTGCGTCTCTCCCTTGGAGTCGTGGGGTCTCAGGCGAGGGGACGCATCAGCCCGTCGAGCGCAGTACGCGCGAGCTTCTCGGCCCGCTCGGCTGTGAGGTCGTAGTGGCCGGTGAGCCTGCGGAAGACGAGCGGCCCGAAGAGGATGTCGATGACGTCGTCGATGTCGGTGCCGGGTGAGGCGTCACCGCGGTCCACCGCGCGTTGCCACAGCGTCGCGATGGCCTCCCGCCGCCCGGCGAGGAAGTACTCGCGGAAGTAGGGCGCCGCGGCGGGGTCGTCGACGCAGGCGGCGAGAAGCTGCGCGAAGACCTCCCCGCGCCGACTGGCGTAGAAGCCGGAGACGTGTCGGACCTGCTCGATGAGGTCCTCCCGGCTGTTGCCGGTGTCCGGCGGGGGCAGTTCTCCGGCCATCATCAGACCGAACGCCTTGGCGGCCACCGCGGTGCGGGACGGCCAGTGTTTGTAGATGGTGGCCTTGCTCACCCCGGAGCGCTGCGCGATGGCGTCGACGGTCGCCGCCGGCAGTCCCCCCTCGTCGAGCAGTTCCTGGGTGGCGGCGAGTACTTGAGCATGGATGCGGTCGCTGCGAGGCCCGGTGGGGTGGGAGAGGATGCCGTCCTCTCCCACCATGGGCTCATTGCTCTCAAGCCGCGACATCGCAGTGGTCCGTAGCAGGCGACACCGTTCGCGAGGCGCTGAACTCCTCGCGCGGCGAGGCCATTTGCACGCGCCTGGCGACAGGCAGGACGTCACCCGCCGCAGGAGAGCGGCCCGTGACGGAACGCGGGTGGTCGGCGGCAGCGACCACTTGGCGTCCGGCGCCCAGTGCCTTCTCAGCGCCGGTGATGGACGACACGCTGAAGGTCCCTTCCACAGTGAGGAAGACAGTGGTTCGACAGTCTCAGACCGCGGCGGCGAGCGCCTCGAAGTCCTGGTCGGACAACTCGACGGTCGCGGCCGCGGTGTTGTCCTCCAAGTGCGCGACCGTCGAGGTACCGGGGATCGGCAGCATGACGGGCGAACGCTTCAACAGCCAGGCGAGGGCGAGCCGGCCGGGGGTGTGCCCGGTGCGCTGGGCGATTTCTGCGAGGGGGCCGCCGTGCGCTGCCAGGGCACCGGTCGCAAGCGGGTACCACGGGATGAACCCGATGCCGTTGGCTGTCGAGTAGTCGAGCAGTTCCTCCGCCGAGCGGTTGGCCACGTTGTACAGGTTCTGCACCGTCGCGATCGGGGCCACCTTCTGCGCGGCTTCGACGTCGGCGACGCTGACCTCGGACAGGCCGATGTGGCGAACCTTGCCCTCGTCCTGCAGCCTCTTCAGCTCGCCCACCTGGTCCTCGAGCGGCACCGCACGGTCGATGCGGTGCAACTGGAACAGGTCGATGCGCTCGACACCCAGATGCCGCAGGCTCAACTCGGCCTGTTGACGCAGGTACTCGGGGCGGCCGACCGGGGTCCACAGGTCCGGGCCCTGTCGGGTCAGTCCCGCCTTCGTAGCGATGACGAGGTCGTCCTTGTACGGGTGCAGCGCCTTCTTGATGAGCTGCTCGGCCACGAACGGTCCGTAGCTGTCGGCCGTATCGATGAAGTTCACGCCCAACTCGACGGCGCGGCGCAGCACACGCACCGCCTCGTCCGGGTCCCTCGGCGGGCCCCACACACCCTTGCCGGTGAGGCGCATGGAGCCGAATCCCAGGCGGTTCACCGTCAGGTCGGCGCCGATCGTAAAAGATCCCGATGCAGCGGCGGTCAATGAAGTCATGTCCTCGGCTCCTCAAACTGAACTGAACTACTAGTTCAGTCTTGCCCTCCAGATTCCCCGTCGTCAATGGCCCTGAGCGCGCAGTCGGCGGATCTCCTGGGTCGCCGGTCGGCCCCTCAGGCATGGTGGAGAAGCCGCTCCACCAACAGATGCCAGTCGGTCCCGTCCTGTCGTCGGTCGGTGGATCTGAGGCTGTACGGTCCGCTGGTGGCCGGAGGTGTCCTGTCTCACTGCTCCCGGCCCGCCCGCATTCAGCGCAGCCGCGCGAGCAGTAGATTGGGATCCGTGCGCGTGAGGTACGCCCCGCTCGCCACGTACACGGTCGAGCCTTTGACCGCCACCGAGGTCGGGTTCTCGATTCCGTCCGCCGCCGTCAGCACCGTCTGAACCGTGCCGTCCGAGCTGACGATGCTGGCCTGGTTGGTGCCGTTCTGGGCGGCCAGCACCTGGTCGCCGCGGCCGGTGAAGGCGAAGTCGTCGATCCCGGACAGGCCGGTCGCCTTGACGGTGTCCGTACCTGCCGTGCCGTCCTTGTTGATCGGTACCCGAAGCAACGTGCCGTTGCCGGTGTTGGTCACCCACACGGCGCCGTTGTGCACCTTGACACCGTTGGCCCCCAACGAGGACGTCGAGGCCGAACCGGGCTGGAAGTCGCCTCCCTGTGTCCATAGGGAGGCGACCCTCGTCCTCAGCGACACCTTCCACACGGTGCCGGACGAAGAGTCGGTTGCGTACAAGGTGTCACGGCTCGCGTCGATCGCCAGGCCGTTCAGCACCTTCACATCGGGCATCGCCACCACCAGCACGGGAGTGCCACCGCCCGCCGGGATCCGATAGATGCCGGAATTGGCGCCCGCGTTGTAGTTGACGTAGAGCGTGCCGTCGGCGGTGCGTACGATGCCGGACGCCGTCGCGCTGCCGGTGGTCGGCGCGGGAAGGGTCGCCAGTACGGTGATCGTCCCGCTCGTGGCCACCTGGGCCACCTGCCGGGACTTCTGGAACGTCACATCGGCGGCCCCGCCCGGCTCCAGCGTGATGTTCTCCGGCTGCTGCAGGGCCGCGATGTCGAAATGGACGACCTCGCGCGCATCGCTCAGCGGCGCGGTGGCACCGAAAGCGGTGCCCATGGTTTGTGTGCCGACGGCCAGTCCGGCGAGCGTGACCGCGCTCAGCAGGAGGGAGCGGCGATAGCGGTGAAGGCGAATGGAAATGAGGGCTCCCGGGTCGTTGGTGGACCGATGCGAGCAGTTGACGGGCCTGATGCTCGCAACCTTGTCTGAGAACAGTCCAGGATTCGCATGAGAAACCCCCTTATCGCCGTGCCAACCGCGCCGCCCGCTCGGGCCGGCCCGGCCCGTTGGGTGACCACACCCCTCAGACGCCCGCCGGGCCGTGACCTCACGCCCACCGAGCAGACCGTCATCCGTGCGCTGTCGGCGGCCCGGGCACCGGTCGAGCGCGGCATCGCGCGATTGAAATCCTGGCGCATCTTCCGCGAGGCCCGGTGCCGCCCGAACCGCAGGTCGTCAATCGCCGCCGCCATCGTCACCCTGGAGCGGCACCGCTGAAAACTCACTCAATCGAGTCGCCTTCTCAGCGAACCTACTCGCGCGACTGAGGACGCTGGGGCGCTGGATGGCTTACCGCACAGGGTGGATCAGGCAAGGCCGTGCATCGAGTTGTCGTGCGTGGACGCGGTACAGGGGAGTCCTCGGTGTCTGCCTGGTGTCGGTGCCAGACGGAAACTGACCTGCCTCGCAACCGGTTCGCGTGATCTGCTTCCGGTCATGCCGTTGTTGTTGCTGGACCTCGACAACACCCTTGTCGACCGCGATGCGGCCTTCCGTGCCGCCGTCGTCGACTTCCTTGCCGAGCACGGTCTGCCCGCCTCCGACCTCACATGGGTGATGGCCATCGACGCCAGCGGCTACACCGCGCGTCGGGAAGTCGCCGCAGCGCTCACCGACCGTTACGGCGACGTGGTGCCAACCACCTGCATCCGTGCTCTTCTCGACAAGGGCGCCGCCGATCGCGTCGTCCTGGCGGAATCCACCCGCGAAGCGCTGGGCAAAGCGCAAGCGGACGGCTGGACTTGCGTCGTCGTCACCAACGGCCGCACCCCTCAGCAGGAAGCGAAGATCCGTATCACCGGACTCGACCAACTCGTCCAGGGCTGGGTCATCTCCGAGGACGTCGGCCACAAGAAACCGGAACCGGAGATCTTCCAGGCGGCAGCCGCTACCGTCAGGCTCCCCCTGCCGGGCGCATGGGTCATCGGCGATTCACCCCACGCCGACATCGCGGGCGCCAGCACGCTCGGGCTTCGAAGCGTGTGGGTAACCGACGGACGTGCCTGGACTCAGGACTCCTACCAGCCGACCCATGTCGCTGACGATGTCGCCTCCGCGATCAACTACGTCATCAGCACATCGGGATAAGGCGCGCCGTCAACCCGTCTCAACCCCGAGACGTGCTGCGAACTGAGTCGACACGTCTCACCGAATACAGTCCACGCAGGTCAGCGGAACGCCGCCGACTAATAGGACTCCGTTAGGTCTTCTGGTTCGGGCTGCTCCTGGGCATGTTGGATGGGTGGATGCACCGACTGCTACTTGCGGGGACTGATGCTGGACGGCCGCCGCAAGTCGATCCAGGCCATGGCCGCTCGGCTGCCGGACGGCAACGAGCAGAACCTCCAGCAGTTCGTGAACCAGTCCACCTGGGATCCTGTGCCGGTGCAGCGTCGGATCTGCGAACGCATGCTGCCGCTCATCGTCCCGACGGCCTGGTGATCGACGACGTGTCGGTGCCCAAGGACGGAAGAATGTCGGTCGCGGTGGCCCCGCAGTACTGCGGGCCCTGGGCAAACGCGCCAACTGCCAGGTCGCGGTCAGCGTCCACGCCGCGAAGGACACTGAGCTGTCCTGGGTTTCGTAGAGTGCGGTGGTCTTGTTTCAGGCGGGCTGCTGGGTGGCTTCCTGTTGTTGCCACCAGCCGCGTTCGTACTCG
>NZ_JBEYEY010000037.1:0-27518 GCF_040703635.1 Streptomyces sp. NPDC007189 | reverse complement strand
CCCGTCACGGTGGACACGAACGACAGCTTCGGCTGCTCGTAGGTCAGGCTCTCGGCGACCTTGCGGAAGTCGGCGAGCATCGGCTCCATCAGCGGCGAGTGGAATGCGTGGCTCACGCGCAGGGCCGTCACCTTGCGGTCTTGCGCCCGGAAATGCCCCGCTACCTCTTCCACGGCCTCGGCGTCACCCGCGACAACGACCGCCCGCGGGCCGTTGACGGCGGCGATGCCCACCCGCTCGTCCTCGCCGAGTAGCGGCAGCACCTCCTCCTCAGAAGCCTGGAGCGCGACCATCGCCCCGCCCTCGGGCAGCTCCTGCATGAGCCGGCCACGTGCCGCAACGAGTCGGCAGGCGTCGGTCAGCGACCACACACCGGCGAGGTGCGCGGCGGCGATCTCCCCGATGGAGTGACCGGCGAGCACGTCCGGCCGTACGCCCCAGGACTCCAGCAGCCGGAACAGGGCGACTTCGAGAGCAAACAGGGCGGGCTGGGTGAACTCTGTCCGGTTCAGGGCGTCCGCGTCGTCCCCGAAGACGATTCCCTTGAGGTCGAAGGGGAGTTCCGCGTCCACCGCGTCGAAGGCCTCGGCGAAGACCGGATACGCCTCGTACAACTCCCGTCCCATGCCCAGGCGCTGGGACCCCTGGCCCGCGAAGAGGAACGCGGTGCGCACATCACGCCGGGCCGAGCCCGACGCCGCGTTCACCGCCTCCTCACCCGCAGCGACCGCCCGCAGCGCCCGCACCAGATCCTCCCGGCCCGCACCCCACACCACGGCCCGGTGCTCGAACAACGACCGCGACCGCACCAGCGACGACGCCACTCCAGCGACCGCCAGGCTCTCGTCGCCGGTGACGAACTCCGCCAGCCGCCCCGCCTGATCCCGCAGCGCAGCAGCCGTACGACCCGAAACGACCCACGGGATCAAGCCACCGGCGTCACCCGTGACCTCCTCGGGCACCTCCTCGACCGGCGGCTCCGCCAGCACCACGTGCGCGTTGGTGCCGCTGATGCCGAACGACGAGACACCGGCGCGCCGTACGTGACCGTCGAGCCGCGGCCATGCGGTGTTCGTGTTCAGCAGTTCCACCGCACCGGCGGACCAGTCGACGTGCGAGGACGGCTGCTCGGCGTGCAGGGTGCGCGGCAGCACACCGTGCTGCAACGCCAGCACCATCTTGATCACACCCGCCACACCCGCGGCAGCCTGCGTGTGACCGATGTTCGACTTCACCGAACCCAGCCACACCGGCCGCTCACGACCCTGACCGTACGTCGCGATCAGAGCCTGCGCCTCGATCGGGTCACCCAACGACGTACCCGTGCCGTGCGCCTCCACCGCATCCACATCCGACGGCTTCAGCCCCGCCGACGCCAGCGCCGCCCGGATCACCCGCTGCTGCGACGGACCGTTCGGCGCCGTCAGACCATTGGACGCACCGTCCTGGTTCACCGCACTGCCGGCCACCACCGCCAGCACCCGGCGCCCCGCCGCCCGCGCATCCGACAACCGCTCCACCAGCACCAGACCAGCACCCTCGGAGAACCCGGCACCATCCGCCGCGTCCGAGAACGCCTTGCACCGCCCGTCCGAGGCGAGGCCGCCCTGACGGGAGAAGTCGATGAACAGACCCGGAGTCGACATCACCGTCACACCACCGGCCAGCGCCAGGTCGCACTCCCCCGCCCGCAGCGCCTGCACGGCGAGGTGCAGGGCCACGAGCGCCGAGGAGCAGGCGGTGTCGACGGTGACCGCGGGGCCCTCCAGGCCCAGGGTGTAGGAGAGGCGGCCCGACATGACGCTGGCGGAGTTGCCGGTGCCGAGGTGGCCGGCGACCTCTTCGGCGTCGGCCGGGTCGAGCGGGCGGGACGCGTAGTCCTGGTAGTTGGTGCCGGCGAAGACGCCGGTGCGGGAGCCGCGCAGGGTCGTCGGGTCGATGCCGCCGCGTTCGAAGGCCTCCCAGGCCAGTTCCAGCAGCAGGCGCTGCTGCGGGTCCATCGCCAGCGCCTCGCGCGGTGAGATGCCGAAGAAGCCGGGGTCGAAGTCGGCCATGTCCCGCAGGAAGCCGCCTTCGCGGGCGGTGCCGGGGACGCCGGGCTCGTGGTCGTGGAGGTGGTCGAGGTCCCAGCCGCGGTCGTCGGGCCATGCGGTGATGGCGTCGGCGCCCTCGGCGAGCAGCCGCCAGAAGTCCTCGGGGGTGCTGACGCCGCCGGGGAAGCGGCAGCTCATCGCGGTGATGACGACGGGGTCGTCGTCGGTGGCACGGGGTGTGGGGAGGGCCGTGTCGGTGCCGGTGGCGGCGGCCGGGGCGACGGTGGCGCGGAGGTGGTCGGCGAGGGTGGCGGGGGTCGGGTAGTCGAAGACGAGGGTGGCGGGCAGGGGGCGTCCCAGGGAGCCGCTGAGCGCGTTGCGCAGTTCGACGGCGGTGAGCGAGTCGAAGCCGAGTTCCCGGAAGGAGCGGGTGGGTTCGACGTCCTGGGGGCCGGTGTGGTTGAGGACGACGGCGACGTGGGCGCGGACGAGTTCCTCGAAGGCGGCGCGCTGTTCCCCTTCGGGGAGCGCGGCGAGCTGGCGGGCGAGGTCGTCGGCGCCGGAGGTGTCGGTGTCGGCTGCGGCGTGCGGCTCGTGGGCGGCGGGGCGGCTGGTGAGGGCGCGCTGGGCGTCGGGGAGGTCGTCGATGAAGGGGCGGGGTCGGGACGTGGTGTAGGCGTGGGCGAAAAGGTCCCAGTCGATGTCGGTGACGGCGACCGTGGTGTCGTCGTGGTCCAGGGCCAACTGGAGTGCGCCGAGGGCGTGTTCGGGGTCCATGGGGCGTACGCCGTGCCGTTGCAGGCGTTCGCCCACGGAGCCCTCGGCCATGCCGCCGTCGGCCCAGGGGCCCCAGGCGATGGCGGTGGCGGGCAGGCCTCGGGCGCGGCGCTGCTGGGCGAGGGCGTCGAGGAGGGCGTTGCCGGGGGCGTAGTTGGCGTGGCCGGGGGCGCCGATGGTGCCGGCGGTGGAGGAGAACAGGACGAACGCGGTCAGGTCGAGGTGGGCGGTGAGGGCGTCGAGGTTGCGGGCGCCGCTCACCTTGACCCGCAGGACGTCGGCGAGCCGGTCGGGGGTGAGCGTGGTGACGACGCCGTCGCGCAGGACGGCGGCGGTGTGGAAGACGGCGGTGAGGGGCCGTTCGGCGGGGACGGTGGCGAGGGCGGCGGCGAGCTGGTCGCGGTCCGCGATGTCGCAGGCGACGATGTCGACGTGTCCGGCGCCGAGTGCGGTGAGTTCGGCGCGCAGCTCGGCCGCGCCGGGGGCGTCGGGGCCGGTGCGGCTGAGCAGCAGCAGTCCGGGGGCGCCCTGGCGGGCGAGGCGGCGGGCGACCTGGCGGCCGAGGGCGCCGGTGCCTCCGGTGACGAGGACGGTTCCGGTGGGCGTCCACGCGCGGCGGGCGCCGAGGCCGCCGGTGGCGGCGCGGCTGAGGCGGCGGGCGAGCAGGCCGGTGGCGCGGACGGCGAGCTGGTCCTCGTGGCCCACGCCGGCGAGGGCGGCGGTGAATCGGTCGGCGGCGACGGTGTCGAGGTCGGCGGGCAGGTCGATCAACCCGCCCCAGCGCTGGGGCTGTTCGAGGGCGACGACCCGGCCGAAGCCCCACACCAGGGCCTGCTCCGGAGCGTCCACGGTCTCCGCTGCGGCGGTGGCGACGGCTCCGCGGGTGGCGAACCAGACGGGTGCCTCCTGGCCGAGGTCGTCGAGGGCCTGGACCAGGGCGACGGTGGCGGAGAAGCCGCGGGGCAGGCCGGGCAGGCCGTCGTGCTCGGTGTCGTCGAGGGCGAGCAGCGACAGCACGGCGTGCGGCCGTTCCTCGCCGGTGGCGCGCAGGCGGCCGGCGATGCGGGCGCGGTCGTCGTCGGCGGCGACGGGAACGGTGACGGGGGTGGCGCCGGCGCGGGCGAGCGCGTCGGTGACGGCGGTCGTACGGGCGTGGCCGGGGTGACCGGGGTCCTGGTGGGCGGCGGGGATGGCGACGAGCCAGGTGCCGGTGAGGACGGGGGCCGGGGGCGCGGGCAGGGGCTTCCAGGTGACGCGGTAGCGCCAGCCGTCGACGGTGGCGGTCTCGCGGCTGCGCCGGCGGTAGTCGCTCAGGGCGGGCAGGACGGTGGCGAGGGTGTCCTCGTCGAGGTGGAGGGCGGCGGCCAGCGGCGCGGTCTCGCCGTTCTCGACGGTCTGCCAGAAGCGGGCGTCGAGGTCGGTGCCCGGGGCGGCGGTGGCGGTGGGCGCGGCCGGGGTCGGCCAGTAGGTGCGGTGCTGGAAGGCGTAGGTGGGCAGGTCGACGCGGGTGCCGGCGCCGATGAGGGTGGCCCAGTCGACGCGTGCGCCGCCGCGTACGGTCAGCTCGGCGAGGGAGGTGAGGAAGCGGCGCGGGCCGCCCTCGCCGCGGCGCAGGGTGCCGGTGACGACGGTGCCGGTGCGGCCGTCCTCGTCGAGGGTGTCGCGGACGGCGGCGGTGAGCACGGGGTGCGGGCTGGACTCGACGAACGCCCGCACGTCCTGGGCGGCGAGGGCGCGCACGGCGTCGGCGAAGCGGACGGTGCGGCGCAGGTTCTCGTACCAGTAGGCGGCGTCGAGGCGTTCGGTGTCGAGCCAGTCGCAGGTGACGGTGGAGAAGAACGGCACCTGCGCGGCCTGCGGGCGCACGGGGGCGAGGTCGGCCAGCAGCCGCTCGCGGATCTCCTCGACCTGGGCGGAGTGGGAGGCGTAGTCGACGGGGATCTGCCGGGCCTGCGCGCCGGCGGCGGTGAGGTGGGCGACCAGGTCGCGTACGGCGTCGGCGTCGCCGGAGACGACGACGGAGGCGGGGCCGTTGACGGCGGCGACCGAGACCCGGCCGTCCCAGCGGGCCAGGTGGGCCTCGACGTCGGTGACGGGCAGCAGCACGGAGGCCATGCCGCCGCGTCCGGCGAGCGCGGTGATGGCCCGGCTGCGCAGGACGACGACGCGTGCCGCGTCGTCCAGGGTGAGGGCCCCGGCGACGCAGGCGGCGGCGATCTCGCCCTGGCTGTGCCCGACGACGGCGTCGGGGCGTACTCCGCGGGACTGCCAGAGCCGGGCCAGCGACACCATCGTCACGAACAGCAGCGGCTGGACGACGTCGACGCGGTCCAGGGTGGGGGCGCCGTCGGCGCCGCGCAGGACGGCTTCCGCGGACCAGTCGACGTACTGCTCGACGGCGCTCGCGCAGGCGGTGAAGTGCGTGCGGAACTCGGGGTCGGCGTCGAGGAGTTCGGTGGCCATGCCGGGCCACTGGGGGCCCTGGCCGGGGAAGACGAAGACGGTGCGGCCGTCGACGTCGGCGACGCCGCGCACCAGCCCGGCCGCCGGGGCGCCGGAGGCCAGGGACTCCAGGCCGCGCAGCAGTTCCGTACGGTCGTCGGCGAGGACCACCGCGCGGTGTTCGAAGGCGGCGCGGGTGGCGGCCAGCGACCAGGCCACGTCGTGCGCGGGGGCATCGGCGTCGGCGCGCAGCCGGGCGTGCAGGGCGGCGGCCTGGGCGCGTAGCGCGGCGGCGCTGCGGGCGGAGACGACGTACGGGAGGGTGGGCCGCGGGAGGGGGCCGTCGGTGGTCCCGTCGGCGGCCGGCGAGGTGGGCTGGGCCGGTTGGGGGGCGGGCTGTTCGAGGATGACGTGGGCGTTGGTGCCGCTGACGCCGAAGGAGGAGACGCCCGCGGTGCGGGGGCGGTCGGCGGTGGGCCAGGGGCGGGGCTCGGTGAGCAGTTCGACCCGGCCCGCGCTCCAGTCGACGTGGCTGGTGGGCCGGTCGACGTGGAGGGTGCGGGGCAGCGTGCCGTGCTGCATCGCCAGCACCATCTTCATGACGCCGGCGACACCGGCGGCGGCCTGGGTGTGACCGATGTTCGATTTCACGGAGCCGAGCCACAGCGGCTGTTCGCGGTCCTGGCCGTAGGTGGCGAGCAGCGCCTGCGCCTCGATGGGGTCGCCGAGGGTCGTACCGGTGCCGTGCGCCTCGACGGCGTCGACGTCGGCGGCGGACAGCCGCGCGTCGGCGAGGGCCTGCCAGATGACGCGCTGCTGGGAGGGGCCGTTGGGGGCGGTCAGGCCGTTGGACGCGCCGTCCTGGTTGACGGCGCTGCCGCGGACCACGGCGAGCACGGGGTGGCCGAGCCGGCGGGCGTCGGCGAGCCGCTCCACGAGCAGCATGCCCGCGCCCTCGGCCCAGCCGGTGCCGTCGGCCGCGTCGGCGAACGCCTTGCAGCGGCCGTCCGGGGCGAGGCCCCGCTGCCTGCTGAACTCCAGGAACAGGCCGGGCGTCGACATCACGGTGACGCCGCCGGCCAGCGCCAGGTCGCACTCCCGCGCGCGCAGCGCCCGCACGGCCAGGTGCAGGGCGACCAGGGAGGAGGAGCAGGCCGTGTCGACGGTGACGGCGGGGCCCTCCAGGCCGAGGGTGTAGGAGATGCGGCCGGAGACGACGCTCGCGGCGTTGCCAGTGCCGACGTGTCCTTCCAGGCTCTCCTGCGAGGCGAGCAGCAGCGCCGGGTAGTCCTGGCCGTTGGTGCCGGCGAAGACGCCGGTGCGGGAGCCGCGCAGGCTCGTCGGGTCGATCCCGGCCCGCTCGAACGCCTCCCAGGAGATCTCCAGCAGCAGCCGTTGCTGCGGGTCCATCGCCATCGCCTCGCGCGGCGAGATCCCGAAGAAGGACGCGTCGAAGGCGCCCGCCCCGGCGAGCGCGCCGCCGCGGGTGCTGTACGTCCTGCCGGGGCGGCCGGGCTCGGGGTCGTAGTGGTCGGCAAGGTTCCAGCCGCGGTCGGCGGGCCACTCGGCGACCGCGTCCGTACCGGCTTCCAGCAGCCGCCACAGTTCCTCGGGCGAGTCGGCGCCACCGGGGAAGCGGCAGCTCATCGCGACGATGGCGACGGGCTCCCGCGACGCGGACTCCGCCTCCCGCAGCCGCCTGCGCGTCTCGTGCAGGTCACCGGTGACCTTCTTGAGGTAGCTGAGGAGCTTTTCCTGCTCGTTCACGCGTACTCACCCACCTGGAAGGTCGTGTCGGTCGGGGCGGTGGCGGGGACGGGGGCGGCCGCTCTCCGGGGAGCGCTCCGCGTCGGGGCGGGCATCCGCTCGGGGGCGGGCGTCGCCTTCCGGCCGGTCACGGGCGTCGGCCGCGGGGTGGCCGGCGCGGTGCGGGCGGCAGTGGCCGGGGCGCCGGCGGCTGTCGCCGTACGGCCGCGGGCGGACACCGGCGGGACGGCGGCCGTCGCCACCGGGTGGACGACGCCACTCGCCGCACAACCCGTCGCGCCCGACGTACGACCGCCGGGGGCCGCTGTCCGGTGTGCGTCGGTGCCGCCCGGCGCGGTGCCGGGTGCGCTGCCGCCAGCGGTCACGGCGCCTGGCCTCCTCGTGGTTGCGCTCATGAGATGCCGAGGTCGTTGTCGATGAGGGCGAAGATCTCCTCCGCGCCCGCGGAGTCGATCCGCTCCTGCATGTCGCCCGCGCCGTCCTCGGTCCGCTCGGCGGTCCCGGTGTCGCCGTCGCCGTTCCAGCGGGCGGCGAGGGCCAGCAGGCGGGAGGCGATCCGGCCGTGCTGCGCGTCGTCCTCGGCGAGCCGGCCGAGGGCGGCCTCCAGCTGGTCGAGGGCGTCCAGGACCGGCGCGCCGCTGTCCTCGGAGCCGGTCAGGGACCGCAGGTGGCGTGCGAGGACGCGCGAGGTGGGCTGGTCGAACAGGAGCGTGGCGGGCAGCTGCAGCCCGGCGGCGACGCCGAGCCGATTGCGCAGTTCGACCGCCATCAGCGAGTCGAAGCCCAGCTCGGTGAAGGCGCGGTCGGGGTCGACGGCGTCGGCCGAGCCGTGTCCGAGGACGGTGGCGACGTGTCCGCGGACCAACTGGAGCAGCAGGCGCTCCTGTTCGGCCTCGGACAGTCCGGCGAGCCGGGTGCGCAGCTGACCGCCCGTCGTGTCGTCCGCGCCGCCCGCTTGCGACGACTTGCGCAACAGCGCCTGCGCCTCGGGCAGTTCGGCGAGCAGCGGGGCGGGCCGTACGGCGGTGAAGCCGGGGACGAAGCGCTCCCAGTCGAGGTCGGCGACGGTCAGGGTGGCCTCGGCGCCGGTCACGGCCCGGTCGAGCGCGGCGAGCGCGAGGTCCGGGTCGAGCGGGACGACTCCCCCGGCGCGCAGCCGGGCCTCGGCGTCCGGGCCGCCGGCCGCCATGCCGCCGCCGGCCCACGGGCCCCAGGCGACGGAGGTGGCCGGCAGTCCCTCGGCGCGGCGCCGGGCGGCGAGCGCGTCGAGGCAGGCGTTGGCGGCGGCGTAGTTGGCCTGGCCGGCCGAGCCGACGGTGCCGGCGAACGACGAGAACAGTACGAACGCGGACAGGTCGCGGTCGCGGGTCAGCCGGTCGAGGTTGCGGGCCGCGGCGAGCTTGGGCCGCAGCACCGCCTCCAGGCGCTCGGGGGTGAGCGACTGGAGCAGCCCGTCGTCGAGGACTCCGGCGGCGTGCACCACGGCGTCGACCGGGTGCGCGGCCAGCAGGGCGGCGAGCGCTTCGGCGTCGGCGGTGTCGCAGGCGGCGAGGGTCACCTCGGCGCCGGTGGCGGCGAGTTCGTCGCGCAGCTCCCGCGCGCCCTCGGCGTCGGGTCCGCGGCGGCCGACGAGCAGCAGGTGCCGTGCGCCGCGCTCGGCGAGCCGGCGGGCGACGCGGGCGCCGAGGGCGCCGGTGCCGCCGGTGACGAGCACGCTCTGTCCGGCGCAGTCCCACGTTCCCTCGCCGGTGGCGATGGGGCGGGCGTGGACGAGGCGCCGGGCGAGGATCCCGGTGGCGCGTACGGCGACCTGGTCCTCGCCGGTGGCGCCGGACAGCACGGCGACGAGCCGTTCGGAGGTGCGGCCGTCGGGTTCGGCGGGCAGGTCGACGAGTCCGCCCCAGCTCTGCGGGGTCTCCAGGGCGGCGACCCGGCCCAGTCCCCAGGCGGCGGCCTGCGCCGGCGAGGCCGGGCGTTCGCGGTCGGTGGCGGCGACGGCGCCGGAGGTGGCGCACCACAGGGGCGCGCCGATCTCCAGGTCGCCGAGTGCCTGGGTGAGGGCGAGCAGCGCGGCGAGCCCGGCCGGGGTGGCGGTGTCCTCGTCGGTCGCCGGCTGGGTCTCGTCGAGGGCCAGCAGCGACAGCACGCCCTGGAGGGTGTCCCGTTCGGGGAGCTTGCGCAGCTGTTCGGTGAGCGCGGCGCGGTCGGTGAGGGCGCAGTCCACGACGAGCGGCACGGGGTGCGCGCCGTGCGCGGTCAGGGCCTCGGCGAGCGCGTCGGTCCAGGGGTCGCCGGCGCGGGACGCGGGCACCGCGAGCAGCCAGGTGCCGGACAGGACCGGCGGGGCGCCGTCCGGTACGGGACGCCAGGCCACCGTGTAGGTGCCGGCGTCGAGGGCGGAGCGTTCGCGGCGGCGGCGCCGCCAGGACGTGAGCGCGGGCAGCAGCTCGCCGATCGGGGTGTCGGCGCCGAGGCCGGGCCGGTCGGTGAGTTCGCCGAGGTCGCCGCGTTCGACGGCGGCCCAGAACTCCTCGTCCGCCCGGTCCGCGCCGCCGCTCGCCGGGGCGGGAGCCGGGGTGGCGGCGTCCGGCCAGAAGCGGCTGCGCTGGAAGGCGTACGTCGGCAGCTCCACCGTACGGGCCGGGCCGGTCAGGCCGGTCGGCGCGGCGGCGAGGCCGCGTACGTGCAGGGCGCCGGCGGCCAGCAGCGCGGCCACCGGTTCGGGCCGGCCGCGGCGCAGCACGGGCACGGCGAGGGCCCGGCGCTCCGGGTCGTCCTCGCCGGTGTCCTGGAGCGTGTCGAGGGTGAGCGCGGTCAGCGAGCCGTCGGGGCCGAGTTCGACGAAGGCGCCGACGCCGTCCTGCCGCAGGGTGCGCACCCCGTCGGCGAACCGCACGGTTTCCCGGACGTGCCGCACCCAGTGGTCCGGCGAGGCGAGTTCGGCCTCGCCGGCCCGTTCGCCCGTCACGTTGGAGACGATCGGGATCGCGGGCGCGGCGTAGCGCACGCCCCGCGCGACCTCCTCGAACTCCGCAAGCATCGCGTCCATATGCGCTGAGTGAAACGCATGGCTGACCCGCAAACGCCTAGTCTTTCGGCCCAGTCCGGCGAAATGACCGGCGATGTCCGACACGGCGCCCTCGTCGCCGGACACGACGACCGCGCGGGGCCCGTTGACGGCGGCGACGTCGGCGCTCTCGCCGAGCAGTTCCCGCACCTCGTCCTCGGTGGCCTCGACGGCGGCCATGGCGCCGCCCTCGGGCAGCGCGTCCATGAGCCGTCCACGGGCGGCGACGAGCGCGCAGGCGTCCGGCAGGGACAGCACACCGGAGACGTGCGCGGCGGACAGTTCGCCGATGGAGTGGCCCATCAGCGCGTCCGGGGTGACGCCCCAGGATCGGACCAGCTCGTACAGGGCGACGTGGACGGCGAACAGGGCGGGCTGCGTGTAGGCGGTGCGGTCGAGCAGCCGGGCGAGCCTGGTGCCCTCCTCGGCGAGGACCACGTCGGCCAGCGGCACCGTCAGGTGCGGTGCGAACGCCTCGCAGACGCGGTGGAAGGCGTCGGCGTACACCGGGAAGCGGTCGAGGAGTTCGCGGCCCATGCCGGGGCGCTGCGACCCCTGCCCGCTGAACAGGAACGCGGTACGGCCCGATGCCCCCGTACGGCCGCGGACGGCGCTTGCGGGGTCTTCGCCGCGGCCGACGGCGGCGAGCCCGGCCAGCAGTTCCTCCCGGTCGGCGCCGACCACGACGGCCCGGTGCTCGAACACCGCGCGGCCGGTGGCCAGCGAGTGGGCGACGTCCGCCGGGTCCAGGCCAAGGCGGGCGGCGAGGTGGGCGCGCAGCCGTTCTGCCTGACCGCGCAGGGCGGCGGGGGTGCGGCCGCTGATCGGCCAGGCGAGGACACCGGGCGTCCGGGGTGAGTCGGGCGCGTCGGTGCCTTCGGGGACGCCCTCTTCGAGGACGACGTGGGCGTTGGTGCCGCTGATGCCGAACGACGACACGGCGGCCCGGCGCGGGCGGCCGGCGCGCGGCCAGGGCTGTGCCTCGGCGAGCGGTTCGACGCGGCCGGCCGTCCAGTCGACGTGGCTGGTCGGGCGGGACAGGTGCAGGGTGCGCGGGAGCATCCCGTGCCGCATCGCCAGGACCGTCTTGATGACGCCCGCGACACCGGCGGCGGCCTGCGTGTGCCCGATGTTGGACTTCACCGAGCCCAGCCACAGCGGCCGTTCACGGTCCTGGCCGTACGTCGCGAGCAGCGCCTGCGCCTCGATGGGGTCGCCGAGCTTCGTGCCGGTGCCGTGGGCCTCCACCGCGTCCACGTCGGCCGGGGTGAGTCCGCCCGCCTCGAGCGCGGCCCGGATGACCCGCTGCTGCGACGGCCCGTTGGGGGCGGTGAGCCCGTTGGACGCGCCGTCGGAGTTGACGGCGCTGCCTCGGACCACGGCGAGCACGGGGTGCCCATTGCGGCGGGCGTCGGACAGCCGCTCCAGCAGCAGGATGCCGGCGCCCTCGCCCCAGCCGGTGCCGTCGGCGTCGTCGGAGAACGCCTTGCAGCGGTGGTCGCCTGCGAGGCCGCCCTGCCGGTCGAAGTCGGCGAACGCGCCCGGCGTCGCCATCACCGTCACACCGCCGGCCAGCGCCAGGTCGCACTCACCGGACCGCAGGGACTGCGCGGCCCAGTGCAGCGCGACCAGGGAGGACGAGCAGGCGGTGTCCACGGTCACCGCGGGCCCCTCCAGGCCGAGCACATAGGCGACCCGGCCGGAAGCCACGCTCGCGGCGTGCCCGGTGAGCAACTGGCCCTGGGCGTCCTCCGGGACGGCGTGCGCGGCCGACCCGTAGCCCTGGTAGTTGGTGCCGACGAACACACCGGTGCGCGATCCGTGCAGCGACCGCGGGTCGATCGCGGCCCGCTCCAGCGCCTCCCAGGAGATCTCCAGCAGCAGCCGCTGCTGCGGGTCCATCGCGAGGGCCTCGCGCGGGGAGATGCCGAAGAAGTCCGGGTCGAACTCGGCGGCGTCGTACAGGAATCCGCCCTCGATGCCGTCGGCCTGCCAGCCGCGGTCCGCCGGGGGCGCGCCGATCGCGTCGACCCCGTCGGCGAGGAGCTGCCAGAACTCCTCGGGGCTGCGCACCCCGCCGGGGAAACGGCAGCCGATGCCGACGACGGCGATCCGGGCGTCGTCCTCGGCCGCGGCGCGAACGGTCCGGGACACGGCGCCCTGCGCGGTCCCGGTGGCGGGCGCGGTGTCGCCGAGGAGTTCGCCGCCGATGTGGCGGGCGAGGGCCTGCGGCGACGGGTAGTCGAACACCAGGGTGGCCGGCAGGCGCAGCCCGGTCGCCGCGTTGAGCCGGTTGCGCAGTTCGACGGCGGTCAGCGAATCGATGCCGAGGCCGCGGAAGTCCCGGCCGGGCTCCACCGTGTCCGCGCTCGCGTGCCCGAGCACCAGCGCGGTCTGCGTCCGGACGAGGTCCAGCACGGCCGACGCGCGCTCCGCCTCCGCGAGCCCGGCGAGCCGCGCCCGGAAGCTCTGGGCCGCGTCGCCGTCGCCCGCGGCGGACGCCGTGCGGCGGGCCGGGGCGACGGCGAGCCCCCGCAGCATGGCGGGCAGCGCCGCGACGGCCTGCCGGTCCCGCAGCACGCGCCGGTCCAGCGCGATCGGCACCAGCGCCGCCTCGGTGCGCCGCCAGGCCGCGTCGAGGGCGCCGAGGCCCTGCTCGCTGCTGAGCGGCCGCATGCCGCCGCGGGCCATGCGGCGCAGGTCGGCCTCGGAGAGTTCGGCCGTCATGCCCGTGCCGGGCGCCCAGGGGCCCCAGGCCAGGGACGTGGCGGGCAGTCCGGCCGTGCGGCGCATACCGGCGAAGGCGTCGAGGAAGGCGTTCGCCGCCGCGTAGTTGGCCTGACCGGCACC
Source organism: Streptomyces sp. NPDC007189 (assembly GCF_040703635.1). NCBI lineage: Bacteria > Bacillati > Actinomycetota > Actinomycetes > Kitasatosporales > Streptomycetaceae > Streptomyces > Streptomyces sp. NPDC007189. The sequence goes on along the minus strand of NZ_JBEYEY010000037.1, from coordinate 14,582 downwards.
GCCGAAGGTCCCGGAGACGGACGAGAACATCACGAACGCCGCCAGGTCCGCGTCGCGGGTCAGCTCGTGCAGGTGGGCCACGGCGTCGGCCTTCGGCCGCAGCACGTGCGCCAGCCGGTCGGGGGTGAGCGCGGAGACCACGCCGTCGTCCAGGACACCGGCGGTGTGGACGACCGCGGTCAGGGGGTGCTCGGCCGGGATCATGTCGAGGGCGGCGGACAGCTGGTCGCGGTCGGCCACGTCCACGGCGACCACCTGGACCTGAGCGCCCAACTCGCTTACTTCCGTGGCAAGTTGAGTCGCGCCGGGCGCGTCGGCGCCGCGACGGCTCGCGAGCAGCAGGTGTCGTACGCCGTGCTCGGTGACCAGGTGCCGGGCGACCAGCGCGCCCAGACCACCCGTGCCACCCGTGACGAGGACCGTGCCCTCGGGGTCGAGCGGCGCGGGAACCGTCAGGACCACCTTGCCGATGTGGCGGGCCTGGGACAGGTAGCGGAAGGCGTCCGGGGCGCGGCGTACGTCCCAGCAGGTGACGGGCAGCGGCTTCAGGGCACCGGACTCGAACAGCTCCACCAGGTCGGTCAGCATCTGCCCGATCCGGTCGGGGCCCGCGTCCCAGAGGTCGAACGCCCGGTAGGTCACGCCCGGATGGTCGTTCCCGACCGTTTCCGGGTCGCGGACGTCGGTCTTGCCCATCTCCAGGAACCGTCCGCCGCGCGGCAGCAGCCGCAGCGAGGCGTCCACGAACTCACCGGCCAGCGAGTCGAGTACGACGTCCATGCCCGCGCCGCCGGTTGCCGCGAGGAACGCCGTCTCGTACCCGGTGTCGCGGGAGGACGCGATGTGCTCGCCGTCCAAGCCGAGTTCGCGCAGGGTGTGCCACTTGCCGGTGCTCGCCGTGCCGAACACCTCCGCGCCGAAGTGCCGGGCGAGCTGGGTGGCGGCCATGCCGACACCACCGGCCGCGGCATGCACGAGCACCCGCTCGCCGGCCCGCAGCGAGCCCAGGTCGGTCAGCGCGTAGTAGGCGGTCAGGAACACGATCGGCACGGACGCCGCGTGCGCGAAGCTCCAGCCCGCCGGGATACGGGCGATGGTCCGTGCGTCCGCGACGGCGACCGGCCCGAAGGAACCGGGGAAGAGACCCATCACGCGGTCGCCGACGGCCAGCCCGGTGACGCCCGGACCGACCTCCGTCACCACACCGGCGCCTTCGAGACCGAAGTCCTTCGCGTCCCCCGGGTACATGCCGAGCGCGTTGAGGACGTCGCGGAAGTTGACGCCCGCCGCGCGCACGGCGATCCGGACCTGCCCCTCCCCCAACTCCGACTGCGCGTCGACGGGCGTGAGGGCCAGCCCCTCCAGCGTGCCCTTGTCGGCGATGTCGAGCCGCCAGGCCGACTCGCCGGCCGGCACGGGGAGTTCCTGGTTGCTGGTGGCGCGGGCGAGGCGCGGGGTGTAGGCGATTCCCGCGCGCAGGACGATCTCCGCCTCGTCCGAGGCGAGGGCTGCCGCGAGCGCGGTCCACGACTCAGGGGCGGTGTCCGCGTCGGCCAGTGCGAACCGTCCCGGGTTCTCGGCGCGGGCGGCCCGCACCAGGCCCCACACCGCGGCGAGCGCGGGGTCCGGCGCGCTGGCGTCGAGTGCGACGGCGCCCTCGGTCACGACCACCAGCCGGGCACCCTCGTAGCGCTCCTCCGCCAGCCAGGTGCGGATCAGCTCCAGGGTGGTCGCCGTGGCCGCATGGGCTGCCGACGCCGGGTCCCCTTCCGGTCGTACGACACGGACCAGGACGTCTTCACCGGCCGCGACGGTGTGCTCGGGAAGGCGGGTGGGCACGTCCGCCGGCGTCGCCGGGAAGCCGGTTTCGTCATGTGCGGCAGCCTGCTCGGCGCGCAGCGGGGTCCAGTCGACGCGGTGCAGCAGGTCCGCGTGGCCGGTGCCGGCCGGGGCGCCGGGGGCTGCCGTGAGCGGGCGCAGGGTGAGGGAGGTGACGGTGGCGACGGGTGCGCCGGTCGGGTCGGTGAGGTCGAGGGCGACCGCTCCCGAGCCGGTGCGGCGCAGCCGGGCGTGCAGGCCGGCCGCCCCGGTGGCGTGCAGGGTGACGCCCTCCCAGGAGAACGGCAGACCCGGCCCGGACGCCTCCCCCGCGCCGTCGGCGGTCGTAGGTGCGGTGCCGAGGGCGTGCAGGAGCGAGTCCAGCAGGGCGGGGTGGATGCCATAGCGGCGTGCGTCCCCGGCCGCCTCGGCGGGCAGCACCGCCTCGGCGAACAGGTCGTCGCCGTGCTGCCGTACGGCGGTGAGTCCGCGGAACAGCGGGCCGTACGCCAGCCCCATGGCGGCCAGTTGGTCGTAGAGGCCGTCGGTGGGGATGCCGATGGCGTCGGTGGGCGGGCGGGTGTCGACGGTGGGGCCCGGGTCGGCGGGCTCGGGCCGCAGGGCGCCGGTGGCGTGCTGCGTCCACGGCTCGTCGTCGGCATCGTCGGCGGGGCGTGCGTAGACGCCGATGTCGCGTCGCCCGGTGGCGTCGGGGGCGCCCACGGTGACCTGGAGCTGGGCGGCCCCCTGCTCGGGCAGCACCAGCGGGGTGTGCAGGGTGAGTTCCTCGACCGTGGCGCAGCCGACGCGGTCGGCGGCGTGGAGGGCGAGCTCCAGGAAGGCGGTGCCGGGCAGCAGGACCGACCCGGAGACCACGTGTTCGGCCAGCCACGGCTGGAGCCTGGTGGAGAGCCGCCCGGTGAGGACGGCCGTGCCGCTGTCCGCGAGGGTGACGGCGGCGCCGAGCAGCGGGTGTCCGGCGGCCGACAGGCCGGCGGAGCGCAGGTCGCCCAGGTGGGTGCCGCCCGGGCGCGGCCAGTAGCGGCTGTGCTGGAAGGCGTAGGTGGGCAGTTCGACGGTGCGTGCCGCGGGCAGCAGCGCGGCCCAGCCGACGTCGGCGCCGTGGGTGTGGAGGCTGGCGGTCGCGGTGAGCAGCGCGTGGGCCTCCGGGCGGTCGGCGCGCAGGGCGGGGACCGCCACCGGCTCACCGTCGGTGAGCGAGGCGTGGACGAGGGCGGTGAGGGTGCCGTCGGGGCCCAGTTCGAGGAACCGGGTGACGCCGTCGGCGTGCAGGGTGCGCACGGCGTCGGCGAAGCGGACCGCCTGCCGGACGTGCCGCACCCAGTGGTCCGGGGACATCAGGTCCTCGGGGTCGGCGCTCTCGCCGGTCAGCGTGGAGACGATCTCCAGCTGAGGCCGCTCGTACGACAGTTCCTGCGCGACGGCCCGGAAGTCGGCGAGCATCGGCTCCATCAGCGGCGAGTGGAACGCGTGGCTGACCCGCAGGGTGGTGACCTTGCGGTCCTGGGCCCGGAAGTGCGCGGCGATCTGCTCCACGGCCTCGGCGGCGCCCGCGACGACGACCGCGCGGGGGCCGTTCACGGCGGCGATGCCCACCCGCTCGTCCTCGCCGAGCAGCGGCAGCACCTCCTCCTCGGAGGCCTGGACGGCGAGCATCGCCCCGCCCGCCGGGAGGGCCTGCATCAGCCGGCCGCGCGCCGCCACCAGACGGCAGGCATCGGCCAGGGACCACACCCCAGCCACATGCGCGGCGGCGATCTCACCGATGGAGTGACCGGCGAGCACGTCCGGCCGTACTCCCCACGACTCCAGCAGCCGGAACAGAGCCACTTCCAGGGCGAACAGCGCGGGCTGGGCGTATTCCGTGCGGTTCAGGATCTCCTGGTCCTCACCGAACACGACCTCCCGCAGCGGACGCGGCAGTTCGGTGTCGAGGTGAGCGCATGCCGCGTCGAAGGCGTCCGCGAAGACCGGGTACGCCTCGTACAACTCCCGGCCCATGCCCAGGCGTTGCGAGCCCTGGCCCGCGAAGAGGAAGGCGGTGCGGCCCTCGGGGTGCACGCGGCCGGTGACGGCGTCCGTGGTGGGCTCGCCGGCGATCAGGGAGGCGAGGGCCGCCCGGAGCGTGTCGCGGTCGGTGCCGAGGACGACGGCGCGGTGTTCGTGCGCGGTGCGGGTGGTGGCGAGGGACAGGGCGAGGTCGGCGGCGGCGAGGTCGGGGCGTGCCTCGGTGTGCGCGAGCAGGCGTACGGCCTGGTCACGCAGGGCGTCGGCGGAGGCGCCGGAGATCACCCAGGGCAGTGGGCCGGTACCGGCAGCGGCGGACTCGGTGCCCTCTGGCTGTACGGACTGCTGCGGCTGTTCGGCCGTGGGCGGCTCCTCCACGATGACGTGGGCGTTGGTGCCGGAGACGCCGAAGGCGGAGATGCCGGCGCGGCGCGGCCGGTCGCCGGCGGTCCACGGGCGGCTCTCGGTGAGCAGTTCCACGGCGCCGGCGGACCAGTCGACGTGGGAGGACGGCTGCTCGGCGTGCAGGGTGGGCGGCAGGACGCCGTGGCGCATCGCCTGGACCGTCTTGATGATGCCGGCGACACCTGCGGCGGCCTGGGTGTGCCCGATGTTCGACTTCAACGAGCCTAGATAGAGCGGCTGTTCGCGGTCCTGGCCGTACGTCGCGAGGAGTGCCTGAGCCTCGATCGGGTCGCCGAGGGTGGTGCCGGTGCCGTGGGCCTCGACGGCGTCCACGTCGGCCGGGGTGAGTCCGGCGTCCGCCAGCGCGGCGCGGATGACGCGCTGCTGGGCGGGTCCGTTGGGCGCGGTGAGGCCGTTGGAGGCGCCGTCCTGGTTGACGGCGGAGCCGGCGACGACGGCGAGCACCGGGTGTCCGTTGCGGCGGGCGTCGGAGAGGCGCTCGACGACGAGGACGCCGGCGCCCTCGGCCCAGCCGGTGCCGTCGGCGTCGTCGGAGAACGCCTTGCAGCGGCCGTCGGCGGCGAGGCCGCGCTGGCGGCTGAACTCGATGAAGGCGCCCGGGGTGGACATCACGGTGACGCCGCCCGCGAGGGCCAGGTCGCACTCGCCGGCGCGCAGGGACCGCACGGCGAGGTGGAGCGCGACGAGGGAGGACGAGCAGGCGGTGTCGACGGTGAGGGTGGGCCCTTCGAGGCCGAGGACGTAGGCGATGCGGCCGGAGACCACGGCGGCGGCGTTGCCGGTGCCGAGGAAGCCGTCGCCGGCGTCGGGGGTGCTCAGCAGCAGCGCGGGATAGTCCTGGCCGTTGGAGCCCATGAACACGCCGGTGCGGGAGCCGCGCAGGGCGCCGGGGGCGATGGCCGCGCGCTCCAGCGCCTCCCAGGAGATCTCCAGCAGCAGCCGCTGCTGCGGGTCCATCGCCAGGGCCTCGCGCGGGGAGATGCCGAAGAAGGCGGGGTCGAAGTCGCCGACGCCGGTGAGGAATCCGCCGTGCCGGCAGTAGCTGGTGCCGGGGTGTCCGGGTTCAGGGTGGTAGAGGGCGTCGAGGTCCCAGCCGCGGTCGGTGGGGAACTCGGTGATGGCGTCCCCGGCGCCGGCCACCAGGTCCCACAGCTCGGCGGGGCCGCTGATGCCGCCGGGGAGGCGGCAGCCCATGCCGACGATGACGATCGGGTCGTCGTCGGTGCGGTCCGATGCGGCGGCGGGCAGGCGGTCGCGCGCGGGGTCGGCGCCGTCGCCGAACAGTTCGCCGTGCAGGAATGCGGCGAGGTCGACGGGCGTGGGGTGGTCGAAGACGAGCGTGGCGGGCAGCGCGAGGCCCGTCTCGGTGGTGAGGCGGTTGCGCAGTTCGACGGCGGTCAACGAGTCGAAGCCCGCGTCGCGGAAGGCGCGCCGGGTCTCCAGCAGTGCGGCGTCGGCGTGGCCGAGGACGGCGGCGGCGTGGGTGCGGACCAACTCCAGGAGGGCGCGGGTGCGTTCGGCGGGCGTGCGGCCCGCCAGGCGTTCGCGCAGGGCGCTGCCCGCCTCGCCGTGGCCGACGGCGGCCGGTGCGGCGCGCACGGCGTCGACAGCCTCGGGGACGCCGGTGAGCAGGGGGCTGGGGCGGGTGCTGGTGAAGCCGGGGGCGAACCGGGCCCAGTCGACGTCGGCGACGACCTGCCCGGTGGCGTCCTGTTCCAGGACGCGGCGCAGCGCGGCCAGCGCGGTGTCGGGGTCGAGGACGGTGAGGCCGCGCCGGCGCAGGTACTCCTCGGCGCCGTCCTCGGCGGCCATGCCGCCTCCGCCCCAGGGTCCCCAGGCCACGGAGAGCGCGGTGGCGCCGCGGGCGCGCCGCTGCTCGGCGAGCGCGTCGAGGAAGGCGTTGGCGGCGGCGTAGGCGCTCTGTCCGCCGCTGCCCCACACCCCGGCGATGGAGGAGAACAGCACGAACGCGTCGAGCGGCCGGTCGCCCTGCTCGCGCAGCACGGCGTCGAGGTGGGCGGCGCCGTGGGCCTTGGCGGCGAGCACGCCGCGGAAGCGGTCGTCGTCGACGTCGGTGAGCGGCACGCTGTCGGTGACGCCGGCGGCGTGGACGACGGCGTCGACGGTGTGGCGGTCCAGCAGCTGTTCGACGGCGGCGCGGTCGGAGACGTCGCACGCCTCGACGGTGACGCGGGCGCCGAGCGCGGTGAGCCGGGCGGTCAGGTCGGCGGCGCCGGGCGCGTCGGGGCCCCGGCGTCCGGTCAGGACGAGGTGGTCGGCGCCCTGTTCGGCGGCCCACTGGGCGATCCGGGCGCCGAGCGCTCCGGTGCCGCCGGTGATCAGAACGGTGCCGCGCGGCTGCCAGCCGGCGCCGGTGCGGGGCGGGCTCGCGTCGGTGCCGGGCGTGCTGGCGCCGGTGCCGGACATACCAGCGCCGGTTCCGGACGTACCAGCGTCGGTGCCGGGCGTACCGGCGTCGGTTCCGGGCGTACCGGCGTCGGTGCGGGCCGTGCCGCTGCCGGGCTTGCCAGTGCCGGGTTTGCCGGTGCCGGGCGTGCCGGCGTCGTCGGCGTGGCGCAGGCGGCGGGCGAGGACTCCGGAGGCGCGCACGGCGACCTGGTCCTCGTCCGTGCCGGCCAGGACGGACACGAGCCGTGCGGCGGCGCGCCGGTCGGCGCTCGGCGGCAGGTCGACGAGGCCGCCGAAGCGGTCGCCGAGTTCCAGCGCGGCGACCCGGCCCAGGCCCCACAGCGCGGCCTGCGCCGGGTCGGGCGCGGCGTCGGAGCGGGCGGTGGCGACGGCGCCGCGGGTGGCCAGCCACAGGGGAGCGCCCACCCGGGCATCGCCCAGCGCCTGCACGAGCCGTACGGCGCGCAGGGCCAGGGCGGCCGGATCGTCACCGCCGGCGGGCAGGGCGAGGACTCCCTCCAGAGTGCCGGTGTCCGCGAGGCGGGTGGCGAGCGCCGCGCGCTCCTCCCCCGCCGCGACGGTGAAGGGCACCGGTTCGGCGCCGCGGGCGGTGAGGGCGTCGCGGACGGTGCGGGTCAGGTCGTCGTCGGCCGCGTCGTCGGGCACGACGAGCAGCCAGCGGCCGGTGAGCGGGGTGCCGGGGGCGGGGTCGAGGGGCTGCCAGGCGATCCGGTAGCGGAGCCGGTCGACGCGTCCGCGTTCGCGGCGTCCGCGCCACCACGTCGACAGGGCGGGCAGGAGCGGGCGCAGGAGCCCCTCGTCGACCTCCAGGGTGTCGGCGAGGGAGGTGATGTCCTCCTGTTCGACGGCCGACCAGAAGCCGGTGTCCTGGCCGGAGGCATCCTCCTGGGAGGTGGTGTGCGCGGTGGGTTCCAGCCAGTAGCGGGCGCGGCGGAACGCGTACGTCGGCAGGTCCACGGCCCGCGCGCCGGTGTCCGCGAAGACGGCCTGCCAGTCGACCGGCGCGCCGTGCGCGAAGGCGTCGGCGACGGCGGCCATGAGCGCGACCGGCTCGGGCCGTTCCTTGCGCAGGACGGGTACGGCCGTCAGGTCCTCGCCGTCCAGGCAGGCGCGGGTCAGCGCGGTGAGCGTGCCGTCGGGGCCCAGCTCGACGAACCGGGTGACGCGGCGCTTCTCCAGCAGCCGTACGCCGTCGGCGAACCGGACCGCCTCGCGGACGTGGCGCACCCAGTACTCGGGGGTGCACAGGTCGGCCGGGCGAGCGGTCTCGCCGGTCGTGTCGGAGACGATCGTCAGCCGCGGCGGGTGGTAGGTGACGCTCTCGGCGACCTCGCGGAACGCGGCGAGCATCGGCTCCGTGAGCGGCGAGTGGAAGGCGTGGCTGACCCGCAGCGGGGTGACCTTGCGGTGCTGGGCGCGGAAGTGCGCGGCGATCTCCTCGACGGCGTCGGCGGCGCCGGAGACCACCACGGCGCGCGGGCCGTTGACGGCGGCGATGCCCACCCGCTCGGCGTCGAGGAGCGGCAGCACCTCCTCCTCGGTGGCCTGCAGCGCGGCCATCGCGCCGCCCTCGGGGAGGGCCTGCATGAGCCGGCCGCGGGCGGCGACCAGCCGGCAGGCGTCGGCGAGGGACCACACGCCCGCGACATGGGCGGCGGCCAGCTCGCCTACGGAGTGGCCGAGCAGGAACTTCGGGGTGAGGCCCCACGCCTCCAGTTGGCGGAACAGGGCGACTTCGAGGGCGAACAGGGCCGGCTGGGCGTACTCGGTGCGGTTCAGCAGCTCCGCGTCGCCGAAGACGATCGCCTTGAGGTCGAAGGGGAGTTCGGCGTCGACCGCGTCGAACGCGGCGGCGAACGCGGGGTGCGTGTCGTACAGTTCGCGGCCCATGCCCGGACGCTGCGAGCCCTGCCCGGCGAAGAGGAACGCGGTGGCGCCGCGCGCGGTCCGGCCGTGGACGGTCGTGGTGCCGGGCTCCCCCGCGGCGAGCGCGGTCAGTTCCCGTACGGCGTCGTCGTGGCCGGTGGCGAGGACGACCGCCCGGTGTTCCAGGGCGGCGCGGGTGGTGGCGAGGGCGTGGCCGACGTCCAGCGGGCGCGGCGGTTCGGGGTCCTGGCGCAGCCGTTCGAGGAGCCGGGCGGCCTGGGCGCGCAGGGCGTCCTCGCTGCGCGCGGACACCGGCCAGGGCACGACGGGCAGCTCGCGCGGCGCCTGTTCCGGTCCGGCGCCGTCGGCGGCCGGGGTGGTGTCGTCGGCGGGGGCCGGGGCCTCCTCGATGACGGCGTGGGCGTTGGTGCCGCTGATGCCGAACGAGGACACACCGGCGCGGCGCGGCCGGTCCGAGCGCGGCCAGCCGACCGGTTCGGTGAGCAGGCGCACCGCTCCCGCCGACCAGTCGACGTGCCGGGACGGCTCGGAGACGTGCAGGGTGCGCGGCAGCATGCCGTGCCGCATCGCCTGGACCATCTTGATGATGCTGCCGACGCCGGCCGCGGACTGGGTGTGCCCGATGTTCGACTTCAACGAGCCCAGCCACAGCGGCTGTTCACGGTCCTGGCCGTAGGTGGCGAGCAGGGCCTGCGCCTCGATGGGGTCGCCGAGGGAGGTGCCGGTGCCGTGCGCGTCGACGGCGTCGACGTCGGCGGGGGCGAGGCCGGCGGCGGACAGCGCGGCTCGGATCACCCGCTGCTGGGCGGGGCCGTTGGGCGCGGTGAGGCCGTTGGAGGCGCCGTCGGAGTTGATGGCGGTGCCGCGCACGACGGCCAGCACGGGGTGGCCCAGCCGGCGGGCGTCGGACAGCCGCTCCACCAGGAGCATGCCGGCGCCCTCGGCCCAGCCGGTGCCGTCGGCGTCGTCGGAGAACGCCTTGCAGCGGCCGTCGGGGGCGAGGCCGCGCTGCCGGCTGAACTCGTAGAACATCGCGGGGGTCGCCATCACCGCGACACCGCCCGCGAGGGCCATGTCGCACTCGCCGCGGCGCAGCGCCTGGCACGCCCAGTGCAGTGCGACCAGCGAGGACGAGCACGCGGTGTCGACGGTGACGGTGGGGCCCTCAAGGCCGAGGGTGTAGGCGATGCGGCCGGAAGCGACCGAGGTGGCGTTGCCGGCCAGCAGCAGGCCCTGCACTCCGTCGGGGAACTCGCTGACCCCGGCGCCGTACCCGGAGGTCGCGGCGCCGACGAAGACGCCGGTGCTGCTGCCGCGCACCGAGCCGGGGTCGATCCCGGCCCGTTCGAACGCCTCCCAGGAGATCTCCAGCAGCAGCCGCTGCTGCGGGTCCATCGCGAGGGCCTCGCGGGGGGAGATCCCGAAGAAGCCGGCGTCGAACTGCGGTGCCTCGTGCAGGAAGCCGCCGCCGAGCGCGTAGAAGGTGCCCGGGTTGTCGGGGTCGGGGTCGTAGCCCGTCTCCACGTCCCAGCCGCGGTCGGCGGGGAAGCCGGAGATGGCGTCCCCGCCCTCCGCGACGAGCCGCCACAGCTCTTCCGGGCTGTCCACGCCGCCGGGGTAGCGGCAGCTCATCGCGACGATCGCGATCGGTTCCCGGTCCCGTGTCTCCGCCTCGCGCAGTTGCCGGCGGGTCTGCCGCAGCTCCGCGGTCAGCCGCTTGAGGTATTCGACGTACTTTTCGTCCATCTTGTCGTCTTCAGCCACCAACGCCACATCCCTGAGCCGATGCCAACGGTTTCCCGCGGCTGATCACGACATCCCGAGTTCTTTGTCGATGAGGTCGAACAGCTCGTCCGCCGTCTCCACGGAGTCGAGTTCTCCGTCGTCGACGTCGGCGAGTGCCGCTCCGGACCGCCCGGAGCCGGTGCCGTTGTCGTGTCCGGCACCGCTGCCCTTCGTTGCCAGTTCCTGCCACTTCGCCGTCAGCCGCTGCAGCCGGGAAGTGATCGTCGCGTGGTCGTCGCCGCCGATCGTGGCGGCGGCGAACGCCGCCTCCAGCCGGTCGAGTTCGGCCAGCAGCGGCGCCGCGGTGGTCGCGGCGGCGGCCGGGCCGTCGGCCTGCTGCGTGCCGGACGTCTGCTCCGGCAGGGTGATCCGCTCCAGCAGATGTCCGGCCAGCACCGTCGGTGTCGGGTGGTCGAACACCAGCGTGGCCGGGAGCCGCAGCCGGGTGGCCGCGCCCAGCCGGTTGCGCAGTTCCACCGCGGTGAGCGAGTCGAAGCCGAGTTCCTTGAAGGCCTGGTCCGGTTCGATCTCGTCGGCCGAGCCGTGGCCGAGCGTGGCCGCCGCCTGCGCGCACACCAGGTCGACCAGGTACTGCTCCCGGTCGGCCGGGGCGAGCGCGGCCAGCCGGGCGCCGAGGTCCTGCTGCTCGGTGTGCGCGCCGGCCGCCGTGTCGGCCGCCTTCCGGGCGGGCGCGCGCACCAGGCCGCGCAGCAGTGGCGGTACGGCGTCGGCGTGGGCGCGCAGCGCCGTCAGGTCGAGGTCGACCGGCAGCAGCAGCGCCCGGTGTGCGGGGGCCGTCATGGTCATCAGGCCCGCCTCGTCCAGCAGCCGCAGGCCCTGTTCGGCGCTGAGCGGCCGCATGCCGCCGCGGGCCATGCGCCGCAGGTCGGCCTCGGACAGCTCGGCCGTCATGCCGGTGCCGGGCGCCCAGGCGCCCCACGCGAGGGAGGCGGCGGGCAGTCCGGCGGCGCGGCGGCCGGCGGCGAAGGCGTCGAGGAAGGCGTTCGCCGCCGCGTAGTTGGCCTGACCGGCGCTGCCGAAGGTGCCGGCGACGGAGGAGAAGACGACGAACGCGGCCAGGTCCGCGTCGCGGGTCAGTTCGTGGAGGTGGGCCATCGCGTCGGCCTTCGGCCGCAGGACGCGGGCCAGCCGGTCGGGGGTGAGCGCGGAGACCACGCCGTCGTCGACGACGCCCGCCGTGTGGACGACCGCCGTCAGCGGGTGCTCGACGGGGACCGTCCGCAGCACGGCGGCCAGCTGGTCGCGGTCGGCTACGTCTACGGCGGCCACCTGGACCTCGGCACCCAACTCCCTCAGTTCCGTGAGGAGTTCGGTGGCGCCGGGAGCGTCGGCGCCACGGCGGCTGGCCAGCAGCAGGTGCCGTACGCCGTGCTCGGTGACCAGGTGCCGGGCCACCAGGGCGCCCAGACCACCGGTGCCGCCGGTGACCAGGACGGTGCCCTGCGGGTCGAGCGGGGCGGGCACGGTGAGCACGACCTTGCCGACATGGCGGGCCTGGGAGAGGTGACGGAAGGCGTCCGGGGCCTGGCGCACGTCCCAGCAGGTGACCGGGAGCGGCTTCAGCGCACCCGCCTCGAACAGCTCCACCAGGTCGGCGAGCATCTGCCCGATCCGCTCCGGGCCCGCCTCCCACAGGTCGAACGCCCGGTACATCACGCCCGGATGCTCCGCTGCCACCGCCTGGGGGTCGCGGACGTCGGTCTTGCCCATCTCCAGGAAACGTCCGCCACGCGGCAGCAGCCGCAGCGAGGCGTCCACGAACTCACCGGCCAGCGAGTCCAGTACGACGTCCACGCCGTCACCCCCGGTCGCCGCGAGGAACGCCGCCTCGAACCCGGTGTCACGGGAGGACGCGATGTGCCGGTCGTCCAGGCCCAGTTCGCGCAGCGTGCCCCACTTGCCGGCACTGGCCGTGCCGAACACCTCGGCCCCGAAGTGCCGGGCCAGCTGCGTCGCCGCCATGCCGACACCACCGGCCGCCGCGTGCACGAGCACCCGCTCGCCGGGCCGGACGGCTGCGAGGTCGGTCAGCGCGTAGTACGCGGTCAGGAACACGATCGGCACGGACGCCGCCTGCGCGAAGGACCAGCGCGCCGGAATCCGGATCACGGTCCGGGCGTCCGCGACGGCGACCGGGCCGAAGGAGCCGGGGAACATGCCCATCACGCGGTCGCCGACGGCCAGCCCGGTGACGCCCGGACCTACCTCGGTCACCACACCGGCGCCCTCACCGCCGAGCAGTCCCGCCTCTCCGGGGTACATGCCGAGGGCGTTGAGTACGTCGCGGAAGTTGACGCCCGCCGCCCGCACCGCGATCCGCACCTGGCCCTCCACCAGCTCGGCGGACGCCTCGGGGAAGGGGGTCAGGGCGAGGTTGTCCAGGGTGCCCTTCTCGACGCTGTCCAGGTGCCAGGCCGGCTCCCCCTCCGGGAGCGGAAGGCCGCCGCCCGCCGGGACCCGGCCCAGACGCGGGGCGTACAGGTCGCCGTCGCGCAGGGCGACTTCCGGCTCCCCGCAGGCGAGCGCCGCTTCCAGGGCGCTGCGGGAGGCGTCGGTGCCGTCGGTGTCGACCAGTGCGAACCGGTCCGGCGCCTCGGCGCGGGCGGCACGGACCAGACCCCACACCGCGGCGAGCGCGGGGTCGGGCGCGCCGGCGTCGAGCGCGACGGCGCCTTCGGTGACCACGACCAGGCGGGAGCCCTCGAAGCGGTCGTCGTCGAGCCATGCGCGTACGGCGTCCAGGACCTGACCGGTGGCGGCCCGGGCCGCTTCCGGCGCATCGGCTGTTGCGGCTCGCGTGGCCGTGACGGGGAACAGCACCGTCGCCGGAACCGGCTCAGGCAGCTCGTCCAGGCTCGGGTGGACGGACGTGCCGGGCAGCAGGCCCGCCTCGCCGACCACCAACACCGGCGTGACGGCCGCGGCACCGTCGCGCTCGGGCGCGGTGGCCTTGGTCCAGTCGACCTGGAACAGGCTCTCGCGGTGACCGTCGGACCCGGCGCGGGTGGCGAGGTCGCCGGAGACCTGGCGCAACAGCAGCGACTCGACGGAGGCGACGGTGCCGCCCGCCGGGTCGGCCAGCTCCAGGGCGACGGCCTCCGGTCCGGCCTGCACCATGCGGACGCGCAGGGCCCGGGCGCCGGACGCCCGCAGCGACACGCCGCTCCAGGAGAACGGCAGCCGTCCCTGTCCGGCCTCCGCCAGCGACACGAACATCATCGCGTGCAGGGCGGAGTCCAGCAGCGCCGGGTGGATGCCGAAGTCACCGGCGAGCCGCTCGTGGTCGTCGGGCAGGCCGACCTCGGCGAAGACCTCCTCGCCGCGCCGCCAGACGGCGCGCAGGCCGCGGAAGACCGGCCCGTAGGCGAATCCGGCCTCGGCGAAGCGGTCGTAGAAGTCGTCCACGGAGACGGGTTCGGCGTTCGGCGGCGGCCAGGCGGTGAGGTCGGCCGCCCCGGGGGCCGCGGGCGCCGGGCCGGCGACGAGGGAACCACTGGCGTTCAGCGTCCACGGGTCGGTGTCCAGGGCGTCCTCGGCCCGCGAGTAGACCTCCAGGGTGCGCGTGTCGGCGTCGTCCGGTGCGCCGACCCGGACCTGCACCAGCCGTCCGGTGCGCTCGGGCACGACCAGCGGGGCGGCGATCGTCAGCTCCTCCACCCGGTCGTAACCGAGCTGTCCGGCGGCGCACAGGGCGAGTTCGAGGAATCCAGTGCCCGGGAACAGGACGGTGCCGGTGACGGCGTGGTCGCGCAGCCAGGGGTGCGTACGCAGCGACAGCCGCCCGGTGAACAGCGCCTCCTCGCTGCCGGCCACCCGTACGGCGGCCCCCAGCAGCGGGTGTTCGGCCGAGCCGAGACCCGCCGAACCGAGGTCGCCGAGGGTGACGCCGGTGAGGTTCGGCCAGTAGCGGCGGCGCTGGAAGGCGTACGTCGGCAGCGGCACCGGCGCGGTGACGGGAAGCCGCGCCGCCCAGTCCACACCGGCCCCGTCGACATGCAGCCGCGCCAACGCCCCAAGCAGGGACTCGGCTTCGGGCCGGTCCTTGCGTAGCACCGGTACGAGGACCGACGCCTCGGTGTCGTCCAAGCAGGTCTGCGCGAGAGCCGTGAGGGTGCCGTCCGGGCCCAGCTCCAGGTACCGGCCGACTCCCTGCCCGGCAAGGGCCCGCACCGCGTCGGCGTAGCGCA
>NZ_JBEYEY010000036.1:0-29822 GCF_040703635.1 Streptomyces sp. NPDC007189 | reverse complement strand
CTGAACGCCTTCCAGATCGCCTTCGACGGCCGACTGAACCCAAGCAACCGCTGACCACCTCAACAACCAAGATCAGCCGTTAAGTTGACACTCCCTCGACTGTTCGTGCGGAACCGGACAGTTGGCGGTTGGCCTCGCCGGTCGTGGCATGCAGGTTGTCGCAACTGACGCCAGCGAGGCGATGGTTCGTCGGACTGCAGAGTTGTCTGAGGAGTTCGGGGCATCCGTCCGGGCCGTACGGGCGAACTGGGAAGAGTTGCCCGACCATTTCCAGGACAGCACGTTCGACATGGTGTTCTGCGTTGGCAACTCGCTTCACCATGCCGCAGGCGCGGCAGGCAGGGGTGCTGCTCTGGAGTCGATGTCACGGCTTCTGCGCCCCGGCGGGCGCTTGGTACTCACATCCCGCACTTGGGAACTCGTGAGGGCCAGAGGTTCCCGGCTGGAGATCAGTGACCGACTCGTCCGCCGGAACGGTCGTGATGCCGTCGTGGTCTACCGCTGGGAGATTGCGCCGCATTGGGAGGAGGAGCACCACATCGAGATTGCGATCGCGCAAGTTGATTCGACCGGGTTGGTTCTTGTCCGCTCGGAACTGCTGTCCTGCTGGCCCTATCGGTACGAGGAACTCGAAGTCGAGCTGCACCGGGTCGGACTCCAAACGGAACTGAGCACGTTCGATCTTGAGGCCGAGAACTACATGGTGGTCGCGAGCAAGGTATAAACACCGGACTCTCAGTCCCTGGCCGGACCGCGCGGTTGCTCGCAGGACGCTTGCGCCCTCTCATCGGTGCGGGTTCAAGTGGTCAACGCAACGCCTCGGACGAGGAGTGCTCGTCGATCAGACGGCGGTAGATCCGGGGTGACGGTGTGGCGCTGTTTCCTGGTCGCGTCCAGATCAATGAGCAGGATCTCGTCGATCAGCAGCGTGAACGGATCCAGCTTCGACGGCCGCGCCGAAGCGGTTGTCGTGCGTGGCTGCGGCCAAGCCGAGGTCAGGGCCTTGTTGACCGTGCTCCAGGTGATGCCGTACTTGCACTGACGGCACCAGGTGATGGCCCAGAAAGATGTTCGCGAATTCTGACGTCACCATCGGGGTTGCGGTGTCAAGCTGGATGTGCCCAGTAAAGGAGCACCCCCGATGCCGCCTGGCCGTCGAAGGTCGAGTTGTACGCCGCGCTGCGGCGCGACTCCCGCGATGGCATGTCGAACCGGGCGCTTTCACGAACAACTGACGTCACCAACTACCGACAGAACCAGAAGGGAGTATTCTTTCCCGCCCCTGTAATCCAAGTCGTCCGCGTCGTCGGTCGCCGGCTTGTCGAACTCACCGACCACCACTGGATGGAGGCCCCGGCCCCGCAGGGGCCGGACCGGAGGGGTTGGGAATACGGACGGCGGAACCCGCCGGGTCAGCGCACCACGAAACGTCCGGGAGGATGCTGGGCGAAGGCGGTCGGGAAGCGGTCGGATGTGCCACGGGCGTTGTCGTACGGGCCGCGTGGCGCGGCGCGCCTGCGCCCTGGGTACAACTGGTCACGCCGAGCAGCACTCCGGCCGCAAGAGCCGCTGAGGCTCGAAGTCTCGTCGTCCCCCCGGTCCTGACGATCTGCCAGTCGCCGCAGCAGCAATACTAGCGCCGCACGTTCACCGGACGGGGCGCCCTCGGAGTAAGTATCTCCGGTAGACGACAGGTGCTACCCCGGTTGCTGATTGGCCGGCGCAGTCCTGCCCACCTTGAGCGGGCGCAACCAGATCGGACGCCGATGGCAAGCGGACGGCACCCTCAACAGGACTCGAGCAGCACATCTGTCGAGATCTGGACCTCGCGGCCCTGGTCGCTGGCGACGAAATGCCGTGAAGCTGCCGTGGGATGCCCGCCGCGGGCAGCCTGCCCTACGATGTGGGCACGTCTTGCTTCGGGGGAAATCATGGGGTATCAGGAACGTCGGGTCGAACTGATTGCCAGGCGGGCCGCACCGCACCTGGAGACGGGTGAGCAGATTCAGACCGGATTCCTCGCGCAGACCGGTTCGTGGATCTTCAGCGCGCGCGTGTGGACGTTCGTGGTTACTGACCGTGCCATCCTGATCGTGGGTCGCAACGGCGTGCAACGCCTCCCTCGCGACTTCCGTTTTGGCGATCCGACCGGGATGTACCACAGGATCGAGCTTGACCGCACGTACAAGGTGCACCGGCAGTACTACCCGGAGATCACCGCCGCCGATGAGGCACTGCGGGACATGCAGGCTCGCGGCAACCCGCCGGAGAGTGAGCAGCGCTGAGCAAGCCGACCCCGCCCAGCCCGCGCTGCTGATCCGGGACCTCTAGCATCGACCGGCACGGCCGCATCGCCCACCCCATCCACCGCACCTGCGCCACAAGGCGATGCGAGCGCTCGCGGCGGAGCAGGTGCCCGGATCGCAAGATCCCGCACTCAAGCGCAGCCGTCCGCTGACGCTGCGCACCGTCAAGGCCCTGGACGGCGTGGCCGGCTTGGAACCGTGGCCGGCCGAGTCGATCGCCCAACGTGCCGCCCGTGTCACCGAACAGTCCCGCCGGCGCGCACAGCAGCCCGCACCAGCGGTGCCCAGGAACACTCCGGCCGCCGAGCGGCACCAGCAGACCCAAAGCCCCCAGACGCCGCCCGCCCCCGGGGCCCGCCTGCCCTGACCGCAGGCGTGGGCGGCAGACGCCGCGAGCTGCTGCTTCAAATAGGAGTGAACTCTTACCTGATGCCTCCCGTAGCGCAGTCATTACTCCCTTATGGTCTTGGCATGGGCATTCTGATACCTGGGCTCGCGCCGACGGTGGTCGGCGTGGTGACCTTCGCTGCGGTCTTCATCTGCATGACCAAGGTTCTCTTGCCGCGCATCAACAAGGCCCTCGACGAGCGGAAGGATGCCATCGAGGGGCAGATGGAACATGCTGAACAGTTGAGGACGGAAGCCGGTGAAGTCCTCGCCAAGTACCGCGAGGAGCTCGCCGAGGCCCGACACGATGCAGCTCGTCTGCGCCAGGAGGCCCTCGAGGAGGGCACGCAACTGATCGCCGAAATTCGCACCGAGGGCCTGCGGGAACGCGAGGCGATGATTGCGGAAGCCCAGGCAGGGCTGGCGGCCGATCGCGTCATCGCGGAGACGGAGCTGCGGGGAGATATCGTGTCGCTGGCCACCGAGCTGGCTGGTCGGGTAGTCGGCGAAGCGCTCGAAAGCGCCGCCCACAGCGAGATCGTGGACCGCTTCTTCTCAGATCTTGATGCGCGAAGCGCGGCAGGTTTCCAGTAGCCCCCACCTCAACCGCGCGGAAGGCGCGCCCGGAACCGCGGTCACCACTGGACTAGGGCCGGTTACCGTTTCCGGTACACGCTCGCGACGAAGGTGGTCAACGAGCTGGTCGAGGCCGCCGACGAGAAGCAGCTGAACAAGACCATGGCTCGCTACGGCCGCGTCGGTCTGACTCCTACCGCCTCGCCAGCACCCGAGGACGAGTCGAGGAACCCGCCAAGGCCGGTTGACCGCAGTCGCGTTCGACGCCTTCGACACGCAGCTTCAGGCCGTGAGGGAGCGCATCGACCACGTCCTGGCCGAGCAGCCCCAGTCGACCCGTGATGCGCTGCACCGGCTTCTGCCCCGGACCGTGGGACGCCGGGCCATGGCCCGGCTGCGCACCCAGCTGGTCGACAACTCCGGCCTCGGCCGCAACGCCGAGCTGAGAGCCATCCGAGCCCTGTTCACCGCCAACGCCGGGTTCGAGAACCTCAAAGCCCGGTTCACGAACGGCACACCACAGCCCGGCCGGCCGCCCGTGACCGAGAACGAGGTCCATCAAGCACGGGGACGGCTGAAGCAGGCCGAGCGGGAACTCGCAGAGCTGCCCTCCACCGCATCGACACCCTGCGCGCTCTCGACGCCCTGGACAGTGGGGTCGATCTGACCCCGAACCCGGCCACCGGTATTGCGGCGCACGTCCCCCCGATCGCCGCCGAATCCCGCCCACGGACCCGCCTGCACACCTCCGCGGTCGGCCGCCCACGCCACGACGACCGCACCGCCGAACGGCACCGCCTACCCCACGAACAGGTACCACAGCGCGGCACTGGGCTGGCCTGACCAGCGCCACATGGAGAACAACGCCCCCCGCCCACAAGACAGCGCCCGCGCCGCACCGGTACGGCTCTCGGGGCCTGCGGCGCTGGCCAGTGGACCGCAGGCGCGGCGCCCGGGCGTGCCGCGCCGGACCCTAGACCTGCGCCGCAGCCTTCTCGGCCTGTGCCGACACCGGGGCCTGTTCGGCCTCGCCGCCCGCCGCCGCAGCATTCTCCGCCTCGGCGAGCGCGGTGTACATCACCGAGCCCTGCTGTTGCGACTTCTCGGCGCGGTTGTTCTTGACGAGGAGCTCCAGGTTATTGCGCACTACCTGCACGGACGTCGCCCGCTCGGGGTGCTTGGCCTTGAACGCGTCGAACACCTCGCGCGCCGTCTGCAGGTGACCCTGCGACTTGACCAGAAGGGGCAGGATGAGCTCCTGCAGCGTCGGCCCGTCCGCCTTCCTGCCCGCGGTCTTCTTCGCCGGAGCCTCCTCGGCCGTGGCTGCTTGCGCCGGCACCCTCTTCGCGGTGGTCTTGGTTGCCGCCGCCTTCTTCGCCGTGGTCGTCTTCGCCGCGGCCTTCTTCGTGGGCGTCTTGCCCTTTGCGGCCGTCTTCTTGGTGGCTGTCTTGGCCCGGTTGTCCTGCCGCGGCTGAGGAACGGTCCCGGGCGCGACCGTGACCACCTCGGCCGGTGCCGGGGCCGCGCCTGGCGCCTCCCGCGGCTCGGCTGTCGCCGACGACGCCTCGTCGGCGGCGTCGCCGGCCTCGGCGCCGTTCGACCCGGTCAAGGTGCCCTGCAGCTTCAGCAACAGGCCTTCCTCCACCTTGAGTTGTGCAAGGCGCTCCTGGAGCCCGGTGATCTGCGCGGCGATGTCGCCCTGCTCTTTGCGGTTGGCCTCGAGGTCGCTGGCGAATTGCTGGGCGTACACGTTGTGGATGGGGGTCTTCTCGGGCTCGTCGGCCACGGCAGCACGCTCCTTGTACCTGGATGTGTCTGCTGGATGCTACTCACACCAACGGGGCGAATGTTGCCTTCCGGCACGATCCCCACTCTCTCGGGCACTGTGCCCTTGCAGATTACCGGCGGATCAGGCACCCATGTCACCGGGAAAAGTCCGGGTAGGCCCGGTAGGTCTTGCCGCGCCGTGTCCTGCCAGCGGGCCCGCCAGATCAAGCAGTCGAGCAGTAGGGGTCCGCCCGGCTGCCCGGCTTTTCGGTCATGTGTCCTGCTCCGGGTCCCACCCTGTGGGCCGGGCAAGGTTCCCAAGGCTTTCATACGCCCCACCAGGCGGAAGGACCTCCGGCCGAGCCTGTTACGGGGTCACGCATGAAGCACCGTGGTTGCGGTAACTGGCGGTGCAGGAGATGACCGCGCCACGACCTGCACCGCAGCGGTCATGACCTGCGCAATAGGCTCGGTGTCGTGGCCGAGCCGCGACGGGGAGGAAAGACATGCCGAGTGCGGAGGCTCACTGGAGTGTGGATGCGGCCTGCCGGGTGGCCGACCCGGAGGAGATGTTCGCCGACAGCGCCCGGCAGAAGCGGGCCAAGGCGGTCTGCTCGGGATGCCCGGTGCGCACCGAGTGCCTGGTGGACGCCCTCGACAATCGCGAGGAATGGGGCGTTTGGGGTGGCATGACCGAGCGCGAGCGCAGAGCCCTGCTGCGCTGCAGACCCCACGTCACCTCCTGGCGGCAGGTACTCCAAGCGGCAGGCGGGGGAGTGCCCCGCGCCGGCTGAGAAGCCGTGTTGGAGGCCCGCATGGCAATGCGAACGCGTTTTTGATGAGCCCAACTATGCTGGTCCGCAGCAGCGCAGGGGGAGGGGATAGCCGATGGACTGGCTCTGGTGGGTTCTCATCGTCTTTTGGACGGGCGGCTTCGCATGGGCGGCTGACAACGTTCGTACCGCACTGCGCAATCGGCATGAGCGCAAGTTGCAGTTGCTGGAGGCGGCGAAACAGGAACGCTTGGCCGTAGAAGTAGCGAACAAGCCTCCGGAGCCGGTGTGCGGATGCACGCACCATCTCGCCAAACACGACAAGCAGGGCCAGTGCCATGAGCGCGTCGAGGTGCCGGTGGCCTGGGATGAGAGCAAGAAGCCGCTGCGTTACGAGGCTGGTCAGTGCAACTGCCAGCAGTACGTGGGACCGCAGCCTCTGTCGCAGGTGTTCGCGGAGGATCTGACGGATCTGGCGTGATCAGGATCAACGACGGGGTGTCCCTTCCGCCCGTCGTGCACGGGGCGGGGCTGTCGTCCAAGGACTCAACAGGCTGGGATCCGGACCGCTGTGAGGACGGCACCAGCACCGTCGGCATCCGCCACCAGACCGTGGCTTGGGTGGTCGCGTCCGCGGTGCGGGACGCCGCGGACGCTGGTGCGGCCCCGCGCTCCTCCGCGAGGGACGGCAGGGACCACAAGCGCCCAACTGCTGCGCGCACCGGCTGTCCTGCCCTGCATGAGGCCACAACACTCGGGCAGCCGGATGGCCGCCAGACGCGTTCACGCGCGGGAGTACAGCGGGCAGCCGGTGATGGACTTCCTTAGCGCGCATGTGGCCTGCCCTGGCCGAGGAGGACGCTGCCGCCACCGTCTACCAGATCCCGTCTGGTTGCTGGCGTGGGCCCGGCAACTGCCCGGCTACTGCGAGCCGTTGGTCCTCGCGGTCGTGGACGACGACCGGCCCGTCGCCGCTCTGGCCCTGGTCCGCGAGCTTGCCCGCGACGGCCGCGCCCGCATCAGCCCGCTGTCTTGCCCGGCCTCGGAGCAGATCCGGCCCGTGGGTGAGAGCGTCGAGGCGGTGAGTGTGCTCCTTGATCACCTGTCCGGTCTCGGAGACGAGGTGCTCCTTGCCGACCTGCCGGACAGTTCCCTCCTGGCCCGGCAGGCGCACAGCCGGTGGGGCGAAGCCGACGCCCAGACCCTGTACGCCACCGTCGGTCTGCCCGCGGATCTGGCGGCCCTGTCACGGTCGACGCGACGGGAGCACACGCGCCGCCGCCGCACCGTGCAGGCCCTGGGCGAGCGGGTGGGATGCCACCGCACCCGCACCGGCACGGAACTCCTCGCCGCCTTCGACGCCCTGGAAGACTTGCACCACCGGCGCAACGCCCCGCGGCCCGCGACCGCCGAAGCGCCGGACCTCGACCTGCCCTGGCGCCAGGTGCTCAAGGAGTGCGCCGGCGTCGCGTTCATCGCCACGCTGACCCTGGATGGCCATCCCGTGGCCGCTCAGCTGTGCCTGCGCCGCCGGGACCGCGTCTACTCCCTGATCCCCGCGATGGACCCCGCCCACCGCGACCTGTCAGCGGGACATGCACTGCGGCACTTCCTGTGCGAGGACCTGACGCGCGAGGGGTATACGGCACTGGACCTCGGCCGTACGACCGCGCAGGACGGCCAGCGCTCCTACAAGGCCGCCTACGGGGCGCTGTGGACCGCCACTCGCACGCACGCCGTCCACGCCTCAGGCCGCCCGCACGCTATGCAGTCCGCCGCAGACCTGGCGGATGCGGGCAGCAGATGGTGCCCCCCTGAGCCCTCGCAGCGTCACCGGGAGACGGTGCCCCGCCGCCGCAGGACCGTGCGCGCGCCCGGCGCCCGCACACCGGCCACGCCTATGACGGCAGTCGACGCGGCGGACGACGTCGCCGCAGCCGATATCGCGGCCACGCGGCGCGCAGGAGTCCTGCCCGCGTTGCTGCGCTCTCGGATCGCACGCCCCCGACCGCGCCCCGCCGCCCGGCCCTGGGAGAACCGCCGCGCACGGGGACACCGTCCCGGCGCCTGGCCCGCCCCAGCCACCGCACGCCACGCCCCGCCGGTCGTCTGCGCCTGCCGCCTGTGTCGGGCGCTGGCCGAACATACGGAGACCGGCAGATGCCGGTGTGCGCTCTGTCGCCCTGACGACACCGTGGTGGCCCTTCCTGCGGAGCGAGAGCACTGCCGAAGGCAGGGCTGCGCGCCGTTGACCATGAGGTGCGACAAGCCGCGTTCACGCACCGAGGCACGTGCGAATAATGATCCGGTTTCGTACGGTTTCAGTTCCCGGCTCTGACAGGACGACCGGGACTCGGCGGTCCCGCGCTCCGATCGCACGCCGCGCGGGACCGCCATCAACGGCCACAGCGCGGGGCCGTAGGCTGAACACGCCGATGCGCCAGGCGTCACGCCTGGCCCTGTGGGACCTGGGCGAAGCCCGGGCCTCACACCACTTCGTCAGCTCGCAGCTTCGCGCGGTCCTGCTGCCCACCAGATCGTCTGCGGCTCGGTGGCGGTCGGCCTGTCACGACCCGTGCAGGCATTGTCAGTGCCAGCGACGATGATGAGCGCATGACGACGATGCAGAACTTCGGACTGACCTGGACAGACACCGATGGAAGGGCGGATGCTTCGGCAGTCGCCTACGACAAGGTCAGCGGCGAGCGGCGCAAGGCAGCCCTCGATGCCGGCGGTAACACCGACGTCCGGCTTGTTCCGGTCGAGCCCGGTGTGCTTCCTCAGCCGCAGAGCTGACACAGCGACAGGCGGCTTCCTGCGTGAGCAGACGGCCGGCACGGGCAGCGAAGACGGGTACGGACGACGCACTGCACGGCACCCCGGGGCCGCTCCCGGCCGCCGGATCCTTCCCGTCCCTCGGTGCAGGTGCGTCGGCTTGCGCCGGGGCCACAGGCTGTGCGGTGTGCCTGGCGGGTGGGGGTCAGGTGGTGGTCCAGTCGCGCAGCTGACGGGCGATCCGGGCGACGCCGAGCGCTCCGGAGGCTGCGTCGCGCACGAGCGCGACGGCCGCCTTGGGGGAGTAGTCGAGTTGCCGCGCGTTGAGCAGCAGGTAGGCCTCGGTCGCGTGCCAGGCGAAGGCCTCGTTGGAGTGCTCCAGGCACGGCAGTTTCGCCAGGGTCTGCAGCAGGGCCGCGGCCTTGAGATACAAGGATCCGTAGATGTCACGGTCCATCGCCCGGGCGTTGACCCGGGCGACAGCGGCGTAAAGTGGTCCGAAGTCGTCGACCTGCGGGTCGCCGTCGAGGAGTTCCGCGGCGTGCAGCAGGAACGTGACATCGAGCGGGTGCGGTGGCTGGGTCACGCAGCGTGCCCTCGCTCCTGGCCCTCGATCTCTCGCAGCGCGTCCTGCTCGGCCGCCCGCTGCCCGGCGCCGGGATCCAGGCTGCTGGGCTCGGCCGCGAAAGCGGCACCGCTGCGGGCCATGGATGCCTTGAAGCCCTCCAGGAAGCGCTGCTCCACGGCGGTCGCGCGGTCATAGGCGGCCGACAGGATGTACTCCTGCATGCTGACCCCCGCCTGCTTGGCCGCTGCCGCGATCGCGGCCCGCTGCGCCGGGTCGGGAAAGCGCAGGCTCATCGCTTTGGGATCCGTCATGGTATCTACGGTATCAGCGATACCACAGCCCGTCTCGGGCGCAGCGAACGCAGGCAGTGCTCACCGGCCCCCACGCTTCTGGCCAGCGCCACCGCCCCGCGCGGCCCCCGGATGCTCATCGGCATGCCATGACGTACGGGGCGACGACCTGACCTCCGCAGACATCAGGCACCTCTGCCTCGGCGGCTGCGCTGGGAGGAGTCGGGATCGCGGGAACGGTCCGGATGCGGTGGTCGCGGATGTGGTGCATGCCGTCGACCAGGTCGATCCGGTACGGCCCCACAGGCCTTGTCCACGCGAACGGACAGCACCGCGCAGCAGTTTGGGAGGCGGCCGGAGCTCGCGAGCAAATCGGAATATGCACGGGTCTCGACAGCACCGGTGCCGACAGAATGCGGGAGGTTGTGGGCGCTCCACGGCACGGGCAACTGGTCCGCCGGGCTTGCCAGGGGAGGCCGTAGGGTTCTGCCTCATGCACCAGCTTGTTGAGATTTCCGACCTGATCACGGCGGTGGATCCACGCAGCGGTCACCGGCTCCCGGTCCGGCGCGCCGAGGTGATCCAGCAGCTCCGTGAGAGCGGAGACGAGCGCGCGGCCCGGATCGTCGCCGGGCTGCCCGCGGACCGGGACGGCGTACTCGACCCGCACGCCGTGGACCGCCTGCTCATCGGCGTGCACACCGAGCTCCAGCGCCTGAGCGAGGAGCTGCGGATCGGCGAACGCCTGGTCCACCTGCTCGGCCCGCTCTTCACCGCGATCCGGGAGACTACCGGGCAGCCCGGGCCGTACCGACTGGTCGACGTCGGTTGCGGCCTGGGCTACCTGGTCCGCCGGCTGGCGACCACCCACGCCCTCGGCGCGGACGTCGAGCTGGTCGGGGTCGACCTCGATGCCACGCTGGTCGGCGAGGCGGACCACCTTGCCCAGGCAGAGGGGCTCAACTGCCGTTTCGTCCGAGGAAACGCCTTCCACCTGCCGGAGGCCGCGACCGTCTACGTCTCCACCGGCGTGCTGCACCATTTCCGTGGTCCCGCCCTGGCCGAGTTCTTCCAGGCCCAGGCCGCCTCACGGGCACATGCCTTCTGCCACTTCGACATCGCCGCAACCTCTCTCGCACCCATTGGCGCCTGGATCTTCCACCGGGCCCGGATGCGCAACCCGCTCGGCCGCCACGACGGCGTCGTCTCCGCACGGCGGGCGCACAGCGACGAGACACTGCTGCGCGCCGCCGCAGTACCCGGCATCCGCGCACTGCTGTACGAGCCTCGCGGCGCGGTGAACCCGTTCTGCACCACGCTGCGCCCGATCATCGGAGTGCGCCCGCACCTGGAGGCACCGCTTCGCCGAGCCCTCGGGCGGGACGCACACCGCATGGTCGGCCTAGAGCACCTCGCCGGAACCACCCGATGACGCCCGCCATACCGCTTGTACTCCTCGGTCTGGTCGACGCGGCGTTCAGCGGCTTCCGTGCCTATGCCGGCAGCGACGCCCGCATCCGCAAACACCGGGCCACCGCCCGAGCCGCCCTGCGCGGGCTGGCCGTCGGGGCGGTCCTGCTGCTCGCCCCTACGCTGACCGCCGCCCTCCTGCTACTGACCGCACGCGACCAGGCACGGACCTACAACACTCTGACCGCCGGCGGCCTCGGCTACCTGCTCCCGCTCACCGTCTACGCCACCGCCGTACTGCTTTCACTCGCCGCCTACTTCATCCTGCCGTTCCGCGCCAGCACCCTCGCGGTGGTCATCGGCCTCGGCCCGCTGACCCTGCTGCGCCCGCTCGCCATTGCCGCCGCCTGCCTCGGCGCGGTCCTCAACGGCGGCGGTGGGTCCGCCCTGCTGATCGGCGCGACCGCGGGCGCCGCCGTGCTGTGCGTCGAACCTGTGGTGCACCGACGCTGGTACCAGCACGTGCAGTAGAGACCCGAGGCGACGTCGGGTTGCCACCGAGCGTCACGGCGATGGCTGACAACCGGTGCTGCCCCTTCTCATGCACATCGAACGCGGCGCAGTTCGGGCGCCTTTCGAGGCGCTGAACAAGTGCTGTCGAAATTCGGGCTCTGGCTCAACTTCTGTGGTCCTGCTGCAGCGGTTGCCGGTGCTGGATAACGGCTCGCCGCGCACATGGCGATCCTCTACCTTGAGGCGGAGCGGGATGGCGCGCATTCTCGCAGGCTGCGGTGCCGTGGCAGAGCGGCCATTGCGATCGCCGTGGGCGAGGTCCCGCTCACGGCGACTGACGGAGACGGGGCGGGCTTGCCCCTATCTGTCCGCGGGTTCAAATCCCGTCGGCACCGCAGCCGACCTGAAACTTTGTGCAGCGCAAGCACTGCGACGTCGGTCCAGGTCCGCAGAAGTTGAGCCAGACCCCAAATTCGTGAACAGAGCCAGCCCCACGCAGGGGAGCAGTGCTGCCTAGGCCGGGTATGCCGTCCGGGTGGTCGATTTGGCTCGGCTGCTGCTCGGGCCACCGGGTGCGTTCGGGCTGGCTGCTGCCCGGGCTGACGTCGTCTGCTGGACGAGACCATCGAGACTCCTGGACGGATGATCGAATGACAAAGCGTTGGTCGGGGTAGAACGGACGCCGGGCGTCTTCCCACCGTGGAAGTCGCCGCTACTCACCCCGGCCGGCACCCCCGGCAAGATTCGAAGGACGCAGTATGGCCAGCGGCACCGTGAAGTGGTTCAACTCCGAGAAGGGCTTCGGTTTCATCGCCCAGGACGGCGGCGGGCCGGACGTCTTCGCCCACTACTCGAACATCACCGGCAACGGCTACCGTGAGCTGGTCGAGGGCGAGAAGGTCACGTTCGACGTCACCCAGGGCCAGAAGGGCCCCCAGGCCGAGAACATCGTCCGCGGCTGACGGCCCCCGCCGGCCTCTGGAGTCTTGTGTAGAGTGGCACCACCGACGCGGGGTGGAGCAGCTCGGTAGCTCGCTGGGCTCATAACCCAGAGGTCGCAGGTTCAAATCCTGTCCCCGCTACGAAAAGAGGGGCCCGGCATCCGTGATGCCGGGCCCCACGCCGCTCAGCGTCCCGTGCCGGCGTCCGGCCCAGGGCATCCCGACGGAGATCTTCCAGTCGGTCAGCCACAGCGACAGTCTCTCCTCAGGCAGACCGTCCTTGCCCGAGGACACGGTCAGCGCGCCGTAGCGGGAGGCCAGCTCACGGCCACGAGTCGGCTCCCGGCCGCTTCCACGCCGTCCAGCGCCATCAAAGCCGCAGCGGCGGAGGCCTCCAGGTGCTGGGCACCCGCCGCCCCACCCAGGCCGGGCCAGCGGGCGGAATCGACGCTCAGCCTGCTTTGCACGACGACCTCCGCCGCCCCCGACCCTGACCCGGCGGCGGTGGCGCGGCCAAGGTGGCCACACGGGCCGTGCACGCGACATCGCCCCGGGCGTCGGGCTCGGACTGGTGGTCGAAGATGATCTGACCCGCCTCACCGAGCGGCAGCCATGAGACGTGCGATCGCCTCGGGCGGGCCACTCAGCTGCACCTTGGTGTACTGCGGTGCCTTCTCAGGCATGCTCACGACTGTTCCCCACTGTGCGGATGGTCTGCAAGGCGCAACTCCCCGTGCTGCCAGTGAAGTTCCCGGGCCTGCTTCAGGACACGAACCAGACGTTGACCGCGGGAACCGGCCTCGCAGATCAGGCCGGAGCGCAGTTGGCAGCGCATCCGCCCTGGTAACTGCCCACCGTCCGAAGCCCAGGACCACAGTGCCCTGTACCGCCGCAGCACAGGCTGCGCTACGCAAAGCATCCACGCCTGCCGGGATCAGCAGCCTGCCGACGCCGGCTTTCGTCCCGCGCAGCGGGACGGTGGCCCACAGGGCCGCCCCTGCCCCTGTGCCGATCCATGCGAAGCACCGCTGTGCTGCCGTAGATACGGCCGGATGGGACGTGCAGCTGACGATCCTCCGCCTGGAGGCTGGTGGCCGCCGCCGATGGCGGTGCACTTGGCGCTTGCTCAGCTTTGGAACGCGGTGCTCTTCGGGCTGGCCAAGCGGGTGGGGCGAATCATCACCGTGGGGACTGGCGAGGCTGCTGAGGGCTGGCTGTGGCCGATGTCCTCGTACCCCCACGACCGGTACAGCGCGTGGACCTTGCCGTCGCCGGCGGCCGGGTTGACCATGAGCGTCACGTACGGCTCGTCGCGCGCGGCGAGCAGGGCGTCATGGATGCGCCGCGCGGTACCGGTCTTCCGCCACGCCGGCCGTACCCCGATCTCCTTGGCGGCCAGTGCTGGACGCGCGGTGTACGCCTGCGCCGGTGGTGGAGTGGTGCGCTGCCAGTACCGGTCGCCGTGCTCGATGCGGTTGCCGTAGGCGTACTTCGAAGGGGAGGAACTCGGCCCAGGCGTCCGACCACAGCTTCACGATCGCCGGGTCAACTGCAGCCCCTCCGACCGGGCCCGCTCCACCAGCATCGCGACCAGTTGCTCGGCGGACACGGGCGCAGGCTGCCCGGACTGGGCACTCGCGACAGGCTCCACGCTCTCCAACTCCTCGGCTGCATCGGTCACTTGACGTCTCTCCGTGGTCGTCGGATCCGCCGTTGGATTTGCACTCCCCATGCCGATGGCGGAGAGCTTGTCCACTCGTTCCGGTGACAGCGTTGCGGCCCTGCTGCGTTGGTTGCTGATCCATGCCCCGAGCCGGAGCCGCCGCTCCTCCTGGTCCCAGACGTCCCCGTCACCGCCGGCGATCCGTTCGACGTGCTTCCTCGGTACCCGAAGGTGCCCCTCGCGTTCGTAGTACTGGCGGGCGGCGGCGTAGTTGAGGGCCCACGTGTCTGCTTGTGTGCGGCGCGGCTGGGGCTTCCGCACCCACCGCCCCAGGTCCTCGCCCTGGTGCAAGGCGTCACCGGGCTCGGTCGGCAGCGTGTCGCCGGCCTCCAGGTGGAGCCGGACCAGGTGGAGGCCGCGCTGCCACTCCACCGCCCAGCTGGGGCACCACGACGGGTCGATCTCCTCCAGCTGCTCACGCCGCTCTTCCGACAGCGCCCCGGCCGACGAAGGAACGGGCAGGCCCCTCGGCACGCCGCTGCTCGATCTTGCGTCGGGCACCGCATTTCCGGACTGGTGTCCGACCCACCCGTTCGGCGGTGACCATGTTCGCCGGTTCCCGGCTCACACAACTCGCTTAGCGATGAGGACAAGACACAGCCCACATCCGTGACAGGCCATGTGCCTTCGGCCTCGCCCGAACGGTCTCGACGCCACCCTGCCTCCCGTCGGCGGCCGCCACAATCCGGGAGCCAGCGGCATCGAGACCGCAGCGCCATGTCAGCGGCGGGCCCAGAGGGTGCTGCTGTCAGCACAGGGCACGGCGGTGGCGGGGTCGGGCATCATTGCGGTGTCGCTGCGGGCTGCGTGGAGTCCGACGGCCTGATCCGCGAAGAGCGCCGGCGTCTGGGTGGCCGGCGGCGGCCCTCCTAGGCGCCCTGGGCCGCCACCGTCGTCTGTCTGTATGTCGGCTTCGAGAACGCGAACTTCCAATTCTGGCCGTGATCAGGGCCGGGTAACCCGTAGGTGTCGTCGTTCGGCCAGCTCCTCTGCGCCGACCACGGTCAGAACCGGGGTACCCGGCGGCGCGAACATGGTCACCACCAGCTGTGACTGCGCGTCCGGGAGGTTGTTGGCGCCCTGGTAGTGGATCACGTCGCCCCCTGGCTCGAACAGGGCGTCACCGGCTTTGAGCACCCGGGGCGGCTGCCCCTCCAACTCGAAGAGGATCTCGCCCTGGGTCACGTAGCCGAAGACCGGCCCGGGGTGCCGGTGCGGCGGCGCACCGGGGTCACCGGATGGCAGGGTGACCCGGATGGTCCTGGCCTCGGCGCCGGCCGGGATCCGAGCCGCCGCTTCCGGCAGGGCCGCGATCACCTCGACGCCCGGGGGCAGGTGTGCGTGCTCAGCGCTCATGTTCTCCTCCAAACAGGGACTGTCCACAGGAAGGACAAGACGGCCTCCCCGTTTGTGACAGCCCGGCGCGGTGAAGGCGGAGATGCAGCGGCCGTAGGATCGCAGCAGGCGGGCCGTCCTCGCGCCGGAGGTACGCCCGCCTGGGGGCACGACGGTTGACCTGCGGAGGCATCGGCACCATGGATGAGCAACAGCAGCTCACCGACGACTCCCTCGACGAAGCGACGAACGTGTTCGAGCGAGTGCGTCCACAGCTGTTCGGTATCGCCTACCGCATCCTGGGCAGCGTGTCCGAGGCTGAGGACGTGGTGCAGGACGTGTGGCCGCGCTGGCAGGGCGCCGACCGGAGCGCGGTGCGGGATCCCGGTGCGTTCCTGGCGAAGATCACTACGCGTCTGGCGATCAACGTGGCTCAGTCGGCGCGGGTTCGCCGTGAGGCGTACGTGGGGCCGTGGCTGCCGGAGCCCGTGGACACCAGTGTGGATCCGCAGATCGGCGCGGAGCGCGGCGAGGCCCTGGAGCTGGCCGTGCTGCTCGTTCTTCAGAAGCTGAACCCCGTGGAACGGGCGGCCTACGTGCTGCGGGAGGCGTTCGGCTACGCGTACGACGAGATCGCGGGCATGCTCCAGTTGAGCCAGGCCAATACGCGGCAGATCCTCAGCCGGGCCCGTAAGCGGCTGTCCGCCGAGCGCCGGGAACCCGTCGAGGCGGCGCAGCACCGACGGCTGGTCGAGGCCTTCGTCGCCGCCGCGCAGCACGGTGACGTGGCCGCGCTCGAGAGCGTGCTGTCGGCGGACGCCGTCGCCTACGCGGACGGGAACGGCATGCGCGGCGTGGCACGGGTGGAGATCGTGGGAGCCGAGCGCGTGGCCAGGGTCAGCGCCTTCGCGAAGAAGTTCTTCCCCGGGGCCGAGTACGGCGTGGCCGAGGCGAACGGCCGGCCCAGCCTGCTGATCGTCCAGGAGGGGGTCACGGTCGCTCTGGTGAGCGTCACCGTGGGACCGGACGGTATAGACGGGCTGTACTGGGTCCTGGCGCCCGACAAGCTGAGGGCCTACGAGCGGTCGGCTCGCAGGCCCACGGGACACACGTAGTCGCTCTGACGACGGGGGACCGGTCAGCTCTTCTTCAGCCAGTCCTCGTAGCGGGTGGACGCGAGGTGGGCCGTGTCGTCCCCGAGGAGAACCCCGTCGGGCATGCCCGCGAACGGGCTCGCGGCCTCGTCGGTGACGATGGAGCGGCCGTCCGGCTTCGCCGCCAGGGTGATCTCACCGAGCCGGTCGAGCCGCTCGATCTCGGGGCCCGCGATGTCGCGGACGCCGTACGACGGCTCGCCCAGCGCCGCGTCGGCGAGGGCGGCGGCGACGTCGGCGGAGGCCATCGGGCGCAGCCGCAGGGAGGGCAGGTGCACCTCCGTGCCCTCGGTGGTCATGTCCATCACCGGGGCGATGAACTCGAAGAACTGGGTGGCGCGCACGATGCTGTAGGGAACGCCGCTGTTCCGCACGGCTTCCTCCTGGGCGACTTTGGCCCGGTAGTAGCCGTAGTCGGGCACCTGGTCGACGCCGACGATGGAGAGCACGACGTGGTGGCGGATACCTGCCTCCTTTTCGGCCCCGGTCAGGTTCCGCTCCGAGCGGGTGAAGAAGTCCAGCGCCGGCTCCGGATCGAAGGAGGGGGAGTTGGGCACGTCCACGACCACGTCCGCGCCCGTGAGAGCCTGTGCCAGGCCCTCACCGGTGAGGGTGTCGACGCCCGTGGAGGGAGCGGCAGCCACGGCCTCGTGACCGCTGTCGCGCAGCAGCGCGACCACCTGTGAGCCGATGAGCCCCGTACCGCCGACGACCACGATCTTCATCACTGTCTCCGTTCGTTGATTCAGCTTCCTGACGGATTCCGGCGACACCTCGCCGGCCCGGTGCGTCAACGCGCACATCAACAAGACAGGGCAGCAGCCAGGTCTGTGACAGCCGAGCTCGACGCCCTGAGGTGGGCGGGCCGGTCGGTCCTGGTGCCGGCCTCCGGCTTCGGCGCGTCCTTCGCCTCTGGAACCGACCGCTTCTCCGGCTGGGACGGCAGCGTCGCCGTGCACCTGGCCACCGAGCCCGGCGAGCGAGGCCTGATCGCTGCGACCGCGAAACCACTTCGGACATGTGGACGGTGCGTTCATATTGTGCTTATATGGACTCAGCGTTCACATTCAGTGGAGGAAGACCATGAGCACCTCTCTCACCACCCCGCGCGTCGCACTCGTCACCGGCGCTACCGGCGGCATCGGCCAGGCCGTCGTCGAGCGGCTCGCCGCGGACGGCTTCGCCGTCGCCGTGCACTACGCCGGGAACAAGGCCAAGGCCGAAGCTCTCGTCGAGAAGATCGCCTCATCCGGCGGTCAGGCCCTCGCGGTGGGCGGTGACGTCGCCGACGAGCAGCAGATGCAGGCCGCGTTCGACGCCGTCGAGACGGCGTTCGGCGGCATCGACGTGGTGGTCAACACCGCCGGGATCATGGTGCTCGCGCCGATCGCCGAGCTGAACCTGGACGACCTCGACCGCATGCACCGCACCAACATCCGCGGCACCTTCGTCGTCTCCCAGCAGGCCGCCCGCCGGGTCCGCCGGGGCGGCGCGATCATCAACGTGTCCACGTCCGTCACCCGCACCCAGCTCCCGACGTACGGCGCCTACGTGGCGAGCAAGGCGGCCGTCGAGAGCATCACCCTGATTCTTGCCCGGGAACTGCGCGGCCGGGACATCACCGTCAACACGGTCGCCCCCGGCCCGGTCGCCACCCCGCTGTTCCTTGAGGGCAAGGACGAGGAGGCGATCGCCCGCTTCGCCAAGGCCGCCCCGCTGGAGCGCCTGGGCGAGCCGCGGGACATCGCCGAGTCCGTCGCCTTCCTCGCCGGCCCCGCCCGCTGGTTCAACGGGCAGGTCCTCTACTCCAACGGCGGCCTCGCCTGACGCAGGCCGGCGAAGCAACACCGCCGCCGAAGCACCGACAGCGCCGAGCGCTGTCCCGAAACCGACATCCGGACAGGAAAAGCCATGACATCGGTCGTTCTCATCACCGGCGCCGCCACCGGCATCGGCAACCTCACCGCCCGAGCGCTCGCCGCCGCCGGCCACACCGTCTACGCCAGCATGCGCGACATCCACGGCCGTAACTCCGGCCGCGCCGAGGAACTCCTCGAACTCGGGCGCAGCCAGGGACAGGACATCCGCGTCGTCGAACTCGACGTGCAGTCCGACTCCTCGGCCGACGCGGCCGTCGCCACCGTCCTCGACGACGCCGGACGGCTCGACACGGTCGTCCACAACGCCGGACACCTCTACGTCGGTTACGTCGAGGCGTTCACCCCCGAGGACATCCACCGCCTCCTCGACATCAACGCGGTCGGCATCCAGCGCGTCAACCGGGCCGCCCTCCCGCACATGCGGTCGCGTCGCTCGGGCACCCTGGTCTACGTCGGCAGCACCACCTCGGTCGTGGTGCCGCCCTTCCTGGGCCCCTATGTGGCGTCGAAGTTCGCCGCCGACGCGCTGGCCCAGGTCACCGCCTACGAGGTCGGCCAGTTCGGCATCGAGACCACCATCGTGATGCCGGGCCCCTTCACCCAGGGCACCGAACACTTCCCCAACGCCGGCCACGCGGGCGACAGCGAGCGCACGCGCGCGTACGCCGAGCTGGATCCGATGGTGGCGCGCAACGAGCAGGCCACGGAAGGACTGTTCCCGCCCGGCGTCGACGCCCACCCCCGGGCCGTGGCCGAGGAGATCACCCGTGTACTGGCCCTCCCGCACGGCACCCGGCCCTTCCGCACCGTCGTCGACTTCAGTCAGGCCGGCGTCGAGGAAGTCAACGAGGTGCTGCGCCGCGCCCAGGAAGAGTTCGTCACCCGTCTCGGCTTCGGCGAACTCCTCGGGGTCAAGGAGACCCGGTCCTGAGCCCGGCCCGGCCGCACCGGCGTCCCGGCCCGCCGACCCGAGGAACGGTTGACCGGCTGCGGGGAAGGCGTGATGTCCGCGTGGCTTCCTACACTGATCCGGTTCGAAGGAGCGAAGGAGAGACATCGTGACGAAGCAGGCCGAGGGCGTGGCCGGGCGCCCGGCCCGCGGGCGCGGCCGCCGGCCCGCCGACGAGGTCCGCGCGGACGTCTTCCGCGTGGTCGGGGAGATCCTCCTGGGGGAGGGGATCACCGATCTCACCTTCGAGCGGGTGGCCCGCCTGTCCGGTGTCAGCAAGACGACGCTGTACAAGTGGTGGCCGTCCAAGGGTGCCCTGGCCCTGGACGGCTACTTCCACGCCGTCGAGCAGACTCTGGCGTTCGAGGACACCGGGGACATCCGCGCCGATCTGCTGAGTCAGCTGCGCGCCTTCGCACGCGTCATGACCGCGACTCCGGCCGGGCGGGTGGTGACCGAACTGATCGGCCAGTCCCAGACCGACGAGGACCTGGCCGTGGCCTTCCGTTCCCTGTACTCGAGCGAACGGCGCCGCCTCGCCGGCGAGCGTCTGATGCGCGCCCAGGAGCAGGGCCAGATCCGGGAGGACGTCGACGTCCAGGTCGTCGTCGACCAACTGTGGGGTGCCGTGTACCACCGGTTGCTCATCCCGGACGAGCCGGTGACCGACGCGTTCATCACCGCGCTGGTCTCCAACCTGATCGACGGGATCACCCCGTCGAGCGCGACACCGCCGAGCCGCTGAGGCCGCCCGGGCGGCGGCGACCGCGGCAAGCGCCGAGGGCACTGGTTCCGCGCGGCGCTCCCCGGCCGGCTGTCGCAGATCAGTCTCCCTGTCGAGCACCCGCGAAAAGCCAGACGTCGTTGGCGCCGGGGCGCGCGAATGTGCGGGCTTCCTTGCGGCCTTCTTCCGTCACGGTCGTGACTTCCGTCGCGGTCCACTTCTGCCATGCCAGCCAGTCGGCAGGCTCGTGCGCGACGGGACCGTGGCGGAACACACCGGTCAGCTGACTCTGAACGTAGCCGGGCTCGTGAAGCTGCTGCTCCATCGGTGTACCTCGCCATTCTCGCTCCAAGATCGTTTTACGAGTTCTCCGCAGTGCCTGGCGTCAGGTACAGCGCGGCGAGTCGGGGCAGACGGCGGTGCATCACCACGTCAGTGGCCGTGCGACGTGGACGTGGGGCCGTCTTTGCCCGAGGGCGAGCGACACACGTCGGCTGCCTTGGCCGTTCTCGTCGTGGCGGTACGACCGGTCGGGACGGTGGGGGTGCCGGCACCTCCCGGAGATGCGGCGCCGCGATGGACGGGGCGATCGGCAGGTGACCCGGCCGCGCGGACCAGCGTGATCAGCGACAGTGACCCGACGAACCCGACGTAGAGGAGGCTCGTGGTCCTCAAGCCCCAGACCGGTGCGAGGAGGCCGGCCGCGAGGGCGGGAAGACTCAGCGCCGCATAGCTCACGACGTACACGGCCGAGAAGACCCCGGAGCGTGACTGCGCGGTGGTGACCTGGCCGATGGCGCTGAGGTTGCCGTTGTACGTCAAACCGACGCCGAGGCCCGCCACGACCGTCCCGCAAGCGTAGACGTACGGGGACGGCAGCGTGATGGCCACGGCGAGCCCGGCCGATCCGAGGGTGAGGAGGACCCCGCCCAGCAGCGTGGCCCGCCGCACCGTGTACCGGGCGGACCACATACCGCCCAGGCCGCCCGCCAGGAACAGCGCGGCGATGTCCATGCCGCCCGCGGCGCGCCAGCCGACGTGGAGCACACCGGTGACCACGGAGGGGGTGAGGGCGAGGAACAGACCCGTGACGGACCAGCCCGCCACCAGAGCGGGTACGGCGGCCAGGAACCGGTGCCGGGAGCCGGGCGGGATCCGCACGCTCGGGCGGAACCGGGGCGGCCCGCCCGGCGCCGGTGCCGCGGT
Source organism: Streptomyces sp. NPDC007189 (assembly GCF_040703635.1). NCBI lineage: Bacteria > Bacillati > Actinomycetota > Actinomycetes > Kitasatosporales > Streptomycetaceae > Streptomyces > Streptomyces sp. NPDC007189. The sequence continues at coordinate 8,545 of NZ_JBEYEY010000036.1, read as the reverse complement.
CTCGGGGATGTACCACACTGCCACCGTCAGGAGCAGGAAGACGCAGGTGAGGACTGAGAAGACGTACGTGTCCGGGCGGGCCACCGACTCGACCAGCAGTCCCACCACCGCGGCGCCGGCCGCCAGGCCCACACTCGTCCCGACCGCGGTCACCGTGGTCCCCGCGTGCGGGCGCCGCGGCGAGAGGTCCACCAGCCCCGCGGCCAGCGCTCCGACCGCGGTTCCGGTGGCGACGCCCTGCACGGTCCGTGCGACGACCAGCGACGCGACACCGTCGGCCGTCCAGAAGATGGCGGTGCTGGCCGCGGCCAGCAGCAGCGCGGCGAGCAGCACGGGACGGCGACCGAGGCGGTCGCTCGCCGGTCCCATGACCAGAAGGGCTCCGAGGAGCCCCACGACGTACACGGCGAAGACGACCGTCAGCAGGGTCACCGAGAATCCCCAGCGTTGCCGGTACAGGGGGTAGATCGGGGAGGGCGCGCTCGCGGTCGCCATCAGCACGACGGTGGTGACCGCGAGCACGCCGAAGGCGGCGCGCCGGCTCAGCCGAGGAGGCGTACGGCGAGAACGTGACGAGGGCATCGGCCGGTCCTGGCTTCCGCCGGTCACCGCGGCCAGGGAGCGCCGAGGACGCGCTCCACCAGGGACCCGCGGCCGAAGCCGGTGACGAAGTGTTCGAGGACGTCCGCGTTGACGGTCCCGTAGGTGGTGTCCGGGCGGTCCTTGAGGCCGTCGACGAATGCCTGCAGGAGTTCCTTCTCGAAATCGTCGCGAGGATGATCGGTGACGATCTCGTCCAGCCGGTCGCCTTCCAGCCGGTCCAGCCTGCAGCCGATCGCGTCGGTCAGCCCGCCGTAGTTCGTGACGGCGACCTCGGGTTCCATCCGGCCGGGAATTCCCGGCGTCGTGTGCAGTGCGATCGCCCTCCAGACCAACTCGGCGGCGCCCTCGGAGAATCCGCGGTCCAGGAGGAACTTGCGCGCGTTGAGGGAGCCCAAGAGAAGCACCCTTCGCGAGTGGTGGAAGATCAGGGGATTCGTCCTCTCCCTGAGAAAGTCCGTGGCCTCCGCGATGGCCGTGGTATCGGGTATTTCCACCCCTGCGATGGTGTCGGTCATGATGTCCGCGCTTTCCGATGCGATGTGCTGCCAGCGGACCCGTGCGTCCGCTCTCCACGGTGCCGACCACGCGGCCCCCGGCGCCGCCTCGGTCCGGCCGTGAACCACTCGAATCCGGTCACCTCGGGATGGGCTTGTGAGTGCCGGCGCGCATCGGGTGGCGATCCTCGTGCAGGATGGGGTCGAGCCGCTGGACGTCGCCGGGCCCGCCGAGGTGTTGGCGGGAGGCGAGCCTGCCCGGCGCTGATGCCGGGCGGGGGCGTCTGTGCCAGGACCCACGCCACCCGTGACCTGGCGGCCCGCGTCGGCCGGGTTGCCGCTCTGTGCCCGACGGGCAGGAGCACGCGACGCCGTCGACACCGCACCCCGCCGAGACCCTCCCACGACCACCGCGACGCCATGCGCGTTTCGTGCAGCGCACGCGCGAATCGTGCAGGACGTCATCCCGCACCCTCCGCATACTCGGTGACCCCGGCGCCCGACGTACCCCCGATCCCGATGACACGCGGAGGCAGAGCGCAATGCGGACGTTCGTCTATTCATCCAGCCCCTCGCGGGTCGTCTTCGGAGCCGGCACGGTCGGCCGGCTCGCCGAGGAGGTCGAGCGGCTCGGCTGCTCCCGCGTCCTGCTGCTGGCCGGCCCGGCCCTGGCCGGCATCGCCGCGCGGGTCCGCGAGGTGCTCGGGGACCTGGTCGTCGCGGAGTTCGACGGCGCCGCCATGCACACCCCCGTCGAGGTCACCGGGCGCGCCCTCGACGTGCTCAAGGAGGCTGCGGCCGACGTGATCGTGGCCGTCGGCGGCGGCTCGACCACCGGCCTGGCCAAGGCACTGGCCGTACGCACCGACCTGCCCCAGGTGATCCTGCCGACCACCTACGCCGGCTCCGAGGTGACCCCCGTGCTGGGCGAAACCCGCGACGGGCGCAAGGTCACCCGGTCGTCCCCGGCGATCCTGCCCGAGACCGTCGTCTACGACGTCGACCTCACCCTCACCCTGCCGCTGCCCATGACGGTCACGAGTGGGATCAACGCCCTCGCCCACGCCGTCGAGGCCCTGTACGCGGCCGACGCCAACCCGGTCACCGACCAGCAGGCACTCGACGCCGTCTCCCGCATCGGGCGGGCGCTGCCCCGGCTGGCCGCCGACCCGGCCGACCCGGAGGCCCGGGCCGACCTGCTGCACGCGGCCTGGCTCGCCGGAACCTGCCTGGCCACCGTCGGCATGGGCCTGCACCACAAGCTGTGCCACACCCTCGGCGGCAGCTTCGGCCTGCCGCACGCCGAGACGCACACCGTCGTCCTGCCGCACGCCATGGCCTACAACGCGCCCGCCGCTCCCGAGGCCATGCGCCGCATCGCCGACGCCCTGGGCGTACCCGACGCCCCGAGCGGCGTGTACGACCTGGTCGCGTCCCTCGGCGGCCCCACCTCGCTGCGCGGTCTCGGCATGGCGGAGTCCGACCTTGCCCGCGCGGCCGACCTGGCCGTCGCGACGCCGTACCCGAACCCGCGCGAGCTGACCTTCGACGGCATCGCCGCACTGCTGGCCGGCGCCTGGCGCGGCAGCCGTCCCGAGGGGCCGCCCTCCACCGAGGCCGCGCTCGCCCGGCTCAGCGAGGACGTGGTGGCCAGCTTCGCGCGGACCCCCGACCCCCGGGTCCGCACGCTGATGACCGACCTCGTCCGCCGCCTGCACGCCTTCGTCGCCGCCAACGACGTCACCGACGCCGAGTGGCAGTACGCCGTCGACTTCCTCACCCGCACCGGACAGATCTGCACCCCGACCCGGCAGGAGTTCGTGCTGCTGTCGGACACGCTCGGCATCTCCAGCGCCGTCGACCTGCTCACCAACTCCCGCACGCCCGACACCACGCCCTCCGCGGTGCTCGGACCCTTCTACGTGGCGGGCCCGCCCGAGACGCCCCTCGGCAGCGACATCTCCGGCGGGCTGCACGGCACCCCGCTGTGGGTGGACGTGCGGGTCACCGACACGGCCGGCCGTCCGCTGCAGGACGCGGTGGTGGACGTGTGGCAGTCCAACGAGGACGGCTTCTACGACGTGCAGCTCCCCGACCTGGACGGGCCGGTGCTGCGCGCCCGGCTCCGCAGCGACGGCGACGGCCGGATCACCTTCTGGTCCATCCTGCCCTCGCACTACCCGATCCCCGCCGACGGCCCGGTCGGGCAGATGCTCGAGGCGGTCGGACGCCACCCCTACCGGGCGCCCCACCTGCACTTCATGTTCGACGCGCCCGGCCATCGCCGGCTCGTCACCCAGCTGTTCGTGGCCGGCGGGGCGTACCTCGACAGCGACACCGTCTTCGGCGTCAAGGACGCACTCGTCGTCGACTTCACCCCGCAGTCCGGACCCGCTCCCGACGGCCGCCCCGTCGACGGCGAGTGGCGCCGGCTCGACTACACCTTCCGCCTCGCCCCCCTGGCCGGATGACCGAGGAGCGCCCACCCGTGACGACCCCCGACCCGCACGACCACGACACCGACGTCCTCGTCGTCGGCAGCGGCCCCGCAGGCGGCTCGGCCGCCCTGCTGCTGGCCACCTACGGCATCCGCACCCTGCTGGTGACGAAGTACGGCTGGCTCGCCGACACCCCCCGGGCCCACATCACCAACCAGCGCACCATGGAGGTGCTGCGCGACCTCGGCGTCGAGGCCGAGGCACTGGCCTCCGGGAGTCCCTCGCACCTGATGGGCGACACGGTGCTGTGCACGGCCCTCACCGGCGACGAGATCGGCCGCATCCGCAGCTGGGGCACCGGTCCCGCGACGGCCACCGAGTACGCCGCCAAGAGCCCCTGCGAGATGATCGACCTGCCGCAGACCTACCTGGAACCCGTCCTCGTCGGCAACGCGGCGGCCCGCGGGGCCAAGGTGCGCTTCGACACCGAGTTCCTCCGCTTCGACCAGGACGACGACGGCGTCACCGCGCTGCTGCGCGACCGCGTCCGCGGCGACGAGTTCACCGTACGAGCCCGCTACCTGATCGGCGCCGACGGGGGACGCAGTGCCGTCGCCGAGCAACTGGGCCTGCCCTTCGCCGGCCGCATGGCCAAGGCCGGCAGCATGAACATCGTCTTCAAGGCCGACCTCACCCGGTACTGCGCCCACCGCCCGAGCGTCCTGTACTGGGTGCTCCAGCCCGGCGCGGACACCGGCGGCATCGGCATGGGACTGGTCCGCATGGTCCGCCCCTGGAACGAGTGGCTACTGGTGTGGGGCTACGACATAGAGCAGCCGCCGCCGCAGGTCGACGAGGACAGCGCGCGCAAGATCGTGCGCGACCTGGTCGGCGACCCCGGCCTGCCGGTGGAGATCACCTCCACCTCGCTGTGGACCGTCAACCACGCCTACGCCGAGGAGTACTCCTCCGGCCGCGTCTTCTGCGCCGGCGACGCCGTGCACCGTCATCCGCCGTCCAACGGACTCGGCTCCAACACCTCCATCCAGGACGCGTACAACCTCGCCTGGAAACTGGCCATGGTGATCCGCGGCGAGGCCGGACCCGCGCTGCTCGAGACCTACACGGCCGAACGCGCCCCCGTCGGGCGGCAGATCGTCGAGCGGGCCAACCTCAGCCGCGACCAGTTCGGGCCGATCTTCGAGGTGCTCGGCGTCGGCGGCGGCAGCGACGCGCAGGCCATCGCCGACGGCATCGCGGCGATACGCGCCCGCACACCCGAGGGCGCCAAGAAGAGGCGGCTGCTGGAAGAGGCCATCCAGCTGAAGAACTACGAATTCAACGCGCACGGCGTGGAGATGAACCAGCGCTACGTCTCCTCCGCGGTGCTCCCCGACGACAGCCCCGCCGAAGTATGGGACGTCGACCACGAATTGGTGCACGTGCCGACGACCCGCCCGGGCGCCAAACTGCCGCACGCGTGGCTCGTGGACGCGCGGGGCGACCGCCTCTCCACGCTCGACGTCGTGGGCCACGGCGTCCTGACCGTGCTGACCGGCCTGTCCGGCGGCGTGTGGGACAGCGCCGCACGCGCCTGCGCGGACACCCTCGGCGTACCCCTGCGCGTGGTGCGCGTCGGTGACGAGGACCACCGCGACGCCTACGGCGAGTGGAGCCGCGTCTGCGAGATCGCCGAGGACGGCGTGCTGCTGGTGCGCCCGGACGGACACATCGCCTGGCGCCGCGCCACCGCAGCAGGGTCCGACGAGGCGGCGTACGGGGAACTGCTCGGCGCGCTCCGCCACGTCCTGGCGCGCGAGACGCCGACCGAGCGGGACGACAGGGCGTAGGCGGACGGAAGGGTGCCGTGGTGGTGCCCACTCGGGGACGGTCACGGCACTTCCGGCGTCGTGGTCCGCAGACGGCTCCGGCCGCGTCGCGGAATGCGACGCCGGCGGCCTCTGTTGTCAGTGCACGGCACGTGACCCGGTCCGAGGAGGAAGGAGCGGTACGGTCATGTCCCTCTCCGTCGCCCTGGCCGTCCTCGCGGCAACCAGCAACGCGCTCGGGACGGTGCTGCAACGGCGGGCCGCCCTGACCGTGCCCGCGTCGACCTCCTTGCGCCTCGGACTGCTGGCCGACCTGCTGCGCACCCCCGTCTGGCTCGCCGGCATCGTCGGCGTGACGCTGTCGGCGATCCTGCAGGCCGCCGCCCTGGGCTCCGGCTCGCTCGCCGTGGTGCAGCCGGTCTTCGTCCTGGAACTTCCGCTGGCCCTCGTGATCGGGGGCATGGTCTTCCATGTGCGTCCCTCCCGCGCCTCATGGGCGTCGGTCGCGTTGATCGCCGTGGGGCTCGCCGTCTTCCTTCTCTCCCTCGCCCCTTCCGGGGGACGGGACCGGGTGCCGGGCCTGTGGTGGGCGCCGGCCCTCGCCGTCACGGGTGCCCTGGGCGCCGCCCTGGTGCTTGCCGCCCTGCGCCGCTCCTTCGGCCCGGCACGAGCGGCCGGTCTCGCCGTCGGCGCGGCCCTCGGCAACGCGCTCGCCGCGGCGCTGATGAAGTCGTCCATGGGCGTCCTCGAAGACCAGGGGGTGCGGGCGTTCCTGCTGTCGTGGCAGACGTACGGCTTCGCCGTGATCGGCGGCACGTCCCTGTTCGTGCTGGGCACGGCCATGCAGGCGGGTCCGCTCATCGCCTCGCAGCCCGCGCTGGTCCTCACCGACGCGGTGGCCGGAGTGGTGCTGGGCATGACGCTCTACGACGAGCAGCCCCGTACGGGACCATGGCTCCTGTCGGCGCTGCTCGGTTTCGCTCTGCTCACTTCCGGCGTTGTCGCTCTCTCCCGGACGCGCTGCCTCGCGGGCTGTCTGAACGCCGAGGAGGAGGCACCGAAGCGGGGCAGGGGCGACGGTGCAGCAGTAGGGGACGACCGGGACGGAAGGACGGCACGGCAGCCTCGTTCGGGGAGCGCCGCGGCGCGGGACCGGACGGAGTCCGCCGCGGCGCAGGACCGGGCGGCCGCCTGACCGTCAGCCGATGCGCAGGTCGGCGATGAGTCCGTCGCGCAGGCGGAAGGTCATCGGACCCGTGCCGTTGTACCGGTTGCTGGTCACCTTGAGCGTGACGGCGTAGCTGTCCTCCTCCAGTCCGGCCGTCGCGTCGATCACGTCGAAGTGGGCCTGGACCCCGATGTTGTCGGTGCGGTCCCAGTCGAGCACGCCGTCGCGGCCGTGGAACTCGCGCCCGTAGTCGTACAGATGGGCGTCCTCGGTGAAGGCGGCGGCGAAGGCCTCGCTGTCGGCGCGGTTGGTGGCGTCGACAAAGGCGCCGATGGCGGCGGGGAGGTCGGCTGCGGGCACGGTATCTCCTTGCGGTGAGGTGGCGCTCGAGAGGGATTCTTCTGCGCCGGCCCGTTATCGCACGGCACAGGACAGACGGGCAGGGGCACGCGGGGCCGCACGACCTGCCCCCGTCCGGCGGCCGCGCCGGGAGCGAGCGGTGAGTGGCCGGGACCCTATGCATCGAGGAGCGCGGCGGCCAGCTCGTCGGGCCGCGTGAACTGGGCTTCATGACTGCCGGAGAACCCGATGACGGGTGTACCGGGGCCGAGCCGCTGAGGGTAGCGGGGCGTCCACCCGTACTCCTCCGGCGGCAGGGCCAGGTCCTCGCTGCCGATGACGTACGAGGCGGGGATGCCGAGCGCGGCGGGGTCCAGGGGCGTGACCGTCTCGGTGAAGTAGCGCAGGGGATGCGGCACCAGAAGCCCGTGTACGAGGCGCTGGGCGCTCTCGTCGGCGTCCTGCATGAAGCCGGCCGCGAAGACCTCGTAGGGGAAGACGATGCTGTCGTTGCCGGACGCCGTGGCGATCTGCCGGAACATCTCCGCGTAGTGCGGCGGGATCTCGTCCATCATGGACCGCCCCTCCGCCGGGACGAAGGCACTCCAGTAGACGAGCTTGCGCAGCCGCGGCGCCAGGCGCGGGGCCGCCGCGGTGAGCGGATAACCGCCCCAGCTGTGCCCGACCAGGGTGACGTCCCGGAGATCGCGCTGCTCGACGAGGTCGACGATGAAGTCGCCGACTTCGGCCAGGCTGTGCTTCCGGGGGGCGTCGCCGTCGGCGAGACCGGGCAGGTCCGGCGCCAGTACCCGGTGGCCGGCGGCGCGCAGCCGTTCGGCAACCAGGCGCCAGGTCCAGCCGCTGTGGCAGGCGCCGGAAATGAGGACATAGGTCTCCGCCAAGGCGTCTCCTGGGACATCGAGCGGGATGGTTAAATTACAGAGACTGTATGTAATGAAACAGTCCACGGCAATGGGCTGACCGGATCTCTTGAGCGCAAGCCCCGTCCTTTGGGGCGGCGTCAGCTCATCCTCGTGCCGGAGCCGCGAAGCGGCGGAGTTCACTGCGTTGTCAGTGGCCTGCACTATGTTGATCGCATCAGCTGAAGGGGGGTGTTCCATGCTGTCGGGCCGCAGGTACCGGCTTGAGCTGACGGCCGTACAGGGCGAGCAGTGCGAGGTGTTCGCGAACGTGTGCCGGGCGGTGTGGAACACCGGCCTGGAGCAGCGACGCCAGTATCGGCGGCGCGGCGGTTGGATGAACTACGCGCCGCAGTGCAAGGAGCTGGCTCAGGCCAAGCGTGAGCACGAGTGGTTGAAGGCCGCGCCGTCGCACATCCTCCAGCAGACCCTCAAGGACCTGGACCGGGCGTGCCGGGATCACGGCACGTTCAAGGTCCGCTGGCGGTCAAAGGCCCGATGGGCCCCTTCGTTCCGCTTCCCGGACGCCAAGCAGATCACCGTGGAGCGGCTGGGCCGGAAGTGGGGTCGGGCGAAACTACCGAAGCTGGGCTGGGTCACGTTCCGGTGGTCGCGCCCGCTGGGCGGGGAGATCCGCTCTGCCACCGTGTCCCGCAAAGGCGGCCACTGGTTCGTGTCGTTCCTCGTGGACGACGGCGCGGTCACCCCCGACCGGCACGCGATGCCGGGTACGGCGGTGGGTGTGGACCGCGGG
>NZ_JBEYEY010000035.1:0-32868 GCF_040703635.1 Streptomyces sp. NPDC007189 | reverse complement strand
TTCAGTACCGCCACGACGTCCTCGACGGCTGCCTCACCGGCACCGGTCTCCGACGCCAGCCACCATGACGACATCACGCATTCAAGGTCAATAGGCAACGGTAGACCCTCCCTGGATGGTTCTGCCGTGGATATCTGCCTCCGCCTGCACCCCACGAGCGCGTAGGGTCCATCGACATGGCCGCTGACAGCATGGTCCAACTCGTCTCCTATCTCGCCGCGCAGCAGCCGGACGAGATCAAGGGCACGCCGGAGAGCGAGTGGGTCGACTTCAAGAGCATCTCGCCGAATGGGCCGTACGACCTGAGCACCGATAAGGGCAAGTTCGAGCTGGCGAAGGACGTCGCCGCCTTCGCGAACGCCGGCGGTGGCCTGCTCGTGTGCGGGTTCAAGGCGAAGAAGCGCCCGAACGAGCTCTACGAGGTGGCGGAGAAAGCGACGCCCTTCGACAAGAAGCTGGTGAACACCGACTCCTACAAGGACGTCCTCACCGAGTACGTGCGCCCGCTGATCAAGGTCAAATTCTTCTGGTACGACCACCCCGAGGGCGACCCGGAGGCAACCGGGCACTACTTCGTGATCGAGGTACCGCCGCTGCCCGAGGCCGACCGGTGGGCGATGGTCACCCGGGGCATCACCGACAACGGCCAGTTCATCAAGAACAGCTGGACCATCCCGATCCGCAACGGCGACACCACGGCCTTCCTCCCGCAGGACGAGGTATACCGCCTCCTGAACGACGGCCTGCGTGCACGGTCCACGGCCGCTGCCACGGCGCCGGCGCCCGCACCTGCCGCAGACCGCGTGAAAGTCCGGGAAGTCCTGCGCGCTGGTCTGAAGCTGGAGGAGGCGCCCGTCCTCTTCTTCCAGAGCGTGCCCGATCACCCGCGCGGGCTTGTCCCCGGCATGTACGCCGACGGCGGCCTGCGCGACGTCCTGAGCAACCAGGACACACTCCGGGGTACCCATGCCTTCAACTGGTCCTCGGATTACACACGTCCGGCACCTCGTGAGGGCGGTCTCCTGCTCGCCGACGCTCCCCGCCGCGGACTACTGGTCGAGTCGGACGGCGCGGTCACCGGGGCCGTGTCAGCGACCGCGGAGATGCTCGGCTGGGCGATGGAGCGGTACAACGACGGCAGCGGCGTGCGCAGGATCAACGTGTTCGTGCTGACCGAGATCGCCCTGGAGTATTTCCGGCTGGTCGACCGGCACGTCCTGCCCCTCGTCGACGGTGCCTGGACGCACCGGATCGTCGCCTTGGACTTCGCCCGACCGCCTGGGCGCGTGCTCGCCTCCGGTGAGGACCCGGCCTTCCCGCTCTGGGGCTCCACCGAGATGGCCACGAGCGATGACTGGAATCACAGCTGGAGGGCCCTGGGAGACCCGGAACGCGACGCCTACGAAGCACTGCGCTACATCTATGCGCTCTTCGGCCTGGATGTCACCGTCAATCCGTTCATCGATGGAGACCGAGTGAGCGCGGCCAAGCTGCAGGCGAAGGGCAAACGGCTACAGGCCGGGCAGTAGCAGGCCAGCCCGGCAACTTGTCTGCCCGGCTTCGCGCGCGGCCCCGCCGTCGCGCGCGAAGGGCACCAGCGGCGCCCGATCCCCTCGCCCGCCGCCCGGGACCTGTCCCACCCACCCACTTTCTCTTTGTCTTCCTGCTGTGGGGCGTGGACTCGGGGGCGTAGAGGGGATGTCGGCCTCCCGACCACGGCCGGACCAGCGTGGTGACCTGCGCGGACACGGGGACGGTCCTGCGGGCCGCGCAACACCTAGCGCAACCCCCCAGCGCAACAGATAGGCGCAACCCTTCCCGCAACCTCGTGCTCCTGGTCGATGGGGACGACCAGTCACGCGGCCCGGACGGCTCCGTGGGCGCGGGCGAGGTGGCGCAGCTCGGACCGTGCCGCCGGCACCGACGGGACGGTCTCCCAGTAGGGGTGCCACCACAGCCGGACGGACAGGAGCATCAGGCGGCGGCGCAGGGCGGCGGTGTCGCGGGGCCGGGGTGCGGCGAGCGCTTGGTAGGTCGCGTTCCAGGCGGCTTGCGTCTAGACCAGGTCGTCGGGGAAGTCGGTCACGTCCATACCGGTATTAGATCGCTTGTTCGAAGCACGTGTCGCTTCGGGCACGCCCGGTCCGGCGCCGCGGTCGCGGGTCGCACCGGGCGAGGTCGGCCTCATGGTCGGGCCTGTGGTCGCCCCCACCACGGTGGTCCCCGGCCGGCTCGCCGTTCGCGGACCTCCATCCATGACGCCGCCTGACGGGTGGTGCGGCGTCGCTCGACAGGGTGGTTGGTCCGGTCTCGCCGTGGGGTGTTGCCTGGCTCGGTGAAGGCGCTGTGGTTGGCTCCCGTCTGGACGAGGCCGGGCCACACTGGCGGTCGTCTGGGAATGAGGGACGGCGGTTGCACAGCCGCAGCGTGAGGAGCCTGGAGGCGGCCGAATCCCGGGAGTTGTGACCCGGGAGAAGTGGCAGCGTGTCCCGAAGTCCCGTAGTGCGTCACGCTCACCCGGTCGTTTCAGCAGACGGCCGAGACAAAGACAAGCAGGTGGTGAGCCCCGGTGCCCGTGTGCGCGCGGCCAGCTAGCCGCCCGCGCGCAGGAGCCGCGAAGAACCGTGGCGGTCTTCGGCTACGTGTGCGAGCCGGGCCCGGCCCTCCGACTCTGTCGGGGCCGGGCCCGTGCCGTATGCCGGCCCCGGTCGGCTGGTCTTCGCACAAGTCCCCTCTACGCCGGTGCGGTGCGCGGGAGCTGCGAGGGGCGGCCGATGGTGTAGTGGTCGCCGGGCAGGCGGGTGAAGCCGCGGTGGGCGGTCATGGCGCGCTTGAGCCGGGTCGCGGGGATGCGGTGGCCGCCCGCGGCGAGAGCATCGCGCAGCTGCGCTGGAGTCAAGGCGCGGCCGCATCGGGCGAGGTGCCGCGCGGCCAGCTGCTCGGGGGTGGGGTAGGTCGGCGGGTCGACCACGATCAGCGCGTCGCGGACACGGACGTGGTCCAGGGCGGCCTCGCCGAAGCGTGCCAGCAGTGGCTGCGCGATCTCATAGGCCTTCGCCGCGCCGGAGCGCCAGCGGCCGCGGTCCAGGTATCCGGCACGGTGGGCCAGCCACGCGGCCGCCGCCACGCCTGCCAATGTCAGCACCGGGTGCCGCTGTGCGGCCGTCACCAGGCCGGCTGCGCCTTCCCAGGCCAGGCGCAGCACGAGTTCGGTGACGACCAGGGCGTCGGCGTAGGAGGCTTCGAGGCCGACCGCGCGCAGCAGTCCCTGGGCGGTCTCGATCCACTGGGCGGGGTTGACTGCCAGGCCGAAGCGGGCGAAGACGCTGTCCTGGGTGACGATCACCGTGGGGGCGAGCAGTTCGGCCAGCGCCATGGTGGGCGCGTCATCAGGGTCGCCGCGGTGGCGTCTGGGCAGCTCGGGGTCGTCGCGCAGCAGATGACGGGTGCGCGGGGCAAGGTGGTCGCGGATCTCCAGGTCGACCGCGCGGGTGGCGGGGAGGATGCCGCCGGCGAGCAGCCGCAGCGCCGCGTCCGGCGGGACCTGGTAATGGGCGGCGACGCGAGGCAGATGCTCGAGCAATTCGCCGGGGACATGCGTGGCAATGAAGGTGTTCGCGCGGCCGGTGCCGGCCAGGGCGGAGATCAGGTCCTGCGGCTTGCCGTGCTTGAGCGTGTAGCAGGCCTCCACCACCAAGGCGCAGCTGTCGGCGACGGTGACCAGCGCCGGAAACGGTGCGGCCAGCGGGTTCAGCGCCGGCTGGCGGCGCGGCAGCTGAGTTGGGAGCGGCCGTGGGGTAGCCGCGGGTGCGGCGAGCAGTGGGTCCACGACCCCCATGGTGATCGCGGGCACTGACACCGGCACCCCCTTTTCCCAACTCTGGCGCGTGGCCTGGCCGGAGGCGATCTTTCGTCGAGTCCTGTCCAGGAGGAGACTGGCGCTGCGTCAGGCGAATAGGGGATTTGGACGAGACGGAGCTGTCCGAAGCGATCAAGGCGGTGCGCGCCGGGCTGACGGCGGCGCAGCAGGACGGGGCGGACGCGGCGATCCGGTTCACGGTCAAGGAGATCGTGCTGGATCTGGGCATTGAGATCCGCAAGACGGCTGCGGCGAGCGGCGGGGTGAAGGCGTTCGTGGTCTCCGGTGAGGCGCGTGGTGAGCGCTCCGCTGCGACGACCCACCGGCTGACCGTGACGTTGGACGTCGCCGACGACGACTCCCCGCAGGGTGTCGGCCGGCGGGTGCGGATCGGTGACCGCGGCGAGGTGGGAGACCTGCCCTGTCCCACCTCGAAGTGAGCGAGGCCAGTTCCTCCGCCCACTCCTCGACGTGCTCCGATACCACCAGGCAAGTCAAGTACTATTTGACTACAGGTTTACATGAACCTCCTGGGCATCGACGCCTTCGCCATACCGGAGAACTGCGACTGCAGGACGAAGCGGGAGGCCCCTGAGCGCATCCTTGGCGGCGGCGAAAAGCGCGTCGGCATCTGGGCCGTAAGTGTAAATGGTCACCGCTCCCCCACCGAACTCGTCACCGTCGAACTCCCCGACCCCTGCCTGGTCAATTGCGGTACGCAACTGCGTCTCCATGCGTCGCACCTCTTGACGTTCCTGCTCGGAGCCGAATCCATCACCGCTCAGTTGATATTTCACGATGACTGCATGCTCAGTCAAACCCAACCTCTTTAGATCGATGTACAAATGCTACGGGTAATCAAACAGCGTTAGCTGATCACCGTCCCTCTGACGGATTCTAGCCCCCGGAGATTCGATCTTGTTAGACAAATCCCAACCATTGTCCTCCAGTCTCGTCTTCAATTCGTCCTCAGCGGCAAACATCTCATCGTCACCACCACACACATGGATTGTCAGAACGCAGTTGGGCGACGATACACGACCCTTTCGCATATGTTCGCCAATGCGCCTCGTGAAGTTATTGGTCTTCCCAACGTACAGCTTGCCGTCATTGGCCTGATCACGGAAGAGATAAATCCCCTGGTTCTTTGTGCAATTGTGCACGAGCACCGGCGTCGAGCCTGCGAGTACATAGTAGGTGTGGAGTTGCTGGACCGTCAGGTTCCACCGATTTGCCGCGCCCGGCATGGTGTGGGTGGTGATCACGTACACGTGGCCGTTGGTGACCGTGCTGAGAGCGTCACCTTGGTGGAGCTTTCCGGCAAGGACCCAACCGTGCCTGGTGTTGTCCCAGAAGGGGTGCTTGGCGGTGGTGTGGACGGTGGCGGTGTGGCCGTCCCCCGTGCGGATCGTGACGTCGAGCAGGTCGTGGTCGTGGTTGATCCACACGTGCTGGACCGTGCGTGGGCCCTGGTGTTTGCCGGTGGTGGGGTTGCCGGCTTCGACCTTGTCGCCGGGTTTGATCTTGGCGATGGCCTCGGTCTTGCCGTGAGCCATCAGCACGCGGGTCGACGGGCTGAAGCTGAGCTTGCAGCCGATGGCCGTGAGCTCGTCGCCTGAGGTGGCCAGGTCGGTTGCGCCGTCTTCGAGGGCGTCGGCGCCCATCATGACGACTTCGTCCTCGCCGCCCGTGCCGACGGTGAGCACCACCATGAAGGCGGCCTTGGTGCAGCCTCCCCAGCTGGGGTTCTCCACGCAGCCGACGACGTCGGCGGCTCCGGAGGCGTGGTAGAGGAACTTGCCGGCGTCGCCGAGGAAGGACACGGTGCCCTTCCACCATGCCGTGCCCTTGCTGTGCGGCGCCTGGGGCGTCTCACTGCTGGTCGAACCGCCGCCACCGTCGCTGCCGCTGCCATAGCTGATGTAGTGCGTGTGGCCGCATGAGCCGTAGTGGCAGTAGCCGGCGCTGGGATCGCCCGGGTCGACGGGCCCGGTGTCGACGTAGCGAGTGGGGTTGCTGGGGCTGGTCCCCGTGCCGCCGATGGGGTAGCCGACGCCGCACAGATCGGCCGGGCACAGCCCCGTCGGATCAGCCTGGTTGACCGGGTTGTCAGCGGCGTAGGCGTAGCCCGCCATCTGCTGGGGGTCGGTCGCCTCGAAGAGGGGGTCGAGGCTGAGGAAGCGGCCTGTGGTGGGGTCGTACTGGCGTGCGCCGAGGATGCTCAGGCCGGTGCTCGCCTCCGTGGGGCCGTTGAGGAAGCCGCGGTTGTCGGTCCAGGTGACGGTGGTGCCGCGGGGTGCGCCGTAGGGGGTGAACTCGCGCCAGGTGGGGGTCTGGGCGGTGGAGTCCAGGGACAGGCCCGCCGTGCCGTGCTGGTCGGGGATCTCGAAGGTGTAGGTGCTGGTGCTGCCGCTGGCGGTGGATCCGGTGCGCACGGCCCGGCCGCCGCCGGGCAGGGTGTAGTAGCGGACGCCGTTGACCGTGCCGCTGCTGGTGTCGAGGGTGAGCTGCTCGCCGGGCAGGTAGAGGATCGTGTTGGACGGGCCCTTCTGCAGCAGGAGGTTGCCGTCGGCGTCGTAGAGGTAGTGGCTGTCCCCGTGGGTCCCACCGGTGATGCCGGTGAGACGGGCGGCGTCGTCCCAGGTGAAGGTCTGGGTGCCGTTGGCGGGGGTGGTACGGGTTTGGGTGTTGCCGGCGCTGTCGTAGGTGGCGCTGGTGCTGGAGGTCGACCCGCCGGTGGTGTCGGTCGAGGTCAGCGTGTGGGGCTGGCTGGCCAGGTTGCCGTTGTAGGTGTAGGTGGTGGTGGTGTCGGTGCCACCGGTGGTGGAGTGCTGCACCTCGCTGGTCCGGTTGCCGAGCGCGTCCAGGCTCCAGGAGGTCCAGTAGGCGGCCTTGGTGTCCAGCGCGTCGCCGACCGTGGAGGAGTCGGTGCTGGAGGGGGTGGCGGCGCAGGAGTCGGTGGCGGTCCAGGCCTGGGTCAGCCGGTCCACCTTGTCGTACTGGAAGCACTGGGTCTCGGTGGACGACGTGGAGCCGAGCCGGGTGGACGTCTGCTTGGTGATGTTGCCGGCCGGGTCGTAGGTGTATGCCTGCTCGTCGACGTTCGTGGGTGTGGCCGTGGAGCGCGTCACCAGCTGGTCGGTGAGCTTGCTGGTGTGGGGGTCGTAGGTGTTGGTGATCCACGCCTCGTTGGAGCCCATGCCGATGGTCTCCTGCTGGACCCGGCCGAAGGCGTCGTAGGCCGTGGTCTGGGCGTAACCGGAGGTGCTGCCCAGTCCGGAGGGCAGGTCGAGGAAGCCGGAGTAGGTGTGGCCGACGGTCTCGGAGGGCAGGCCGCCGGCTGCGGGGTAGATGTCGCGGAACGGCAGTCCGGTCGTGCTGGTGTAGGTGTGCTGGAAGGTGTAGCTGGTGCCGAGCGTGCTGCCCTCGGTGGACGAAGGGATGGTCACGGTCTCGCCGAGTGACTCGCCGAAGACGTTGAAGCCCTTGGCCTGGGTGACGTAGGCGGCACCGCCCGAGTATGCGGTCTCCGTGGTCACGTGGCCTATGGCGTACTTCATGCCGGTGACGGCGTTGTCGGAGTTGTCGTACACCCAGGAGGCCAGCTCGTTCGACGCTGCCTGGCCGGTGACGGGAGCGTCGTACTCGCCCGTCTTTCGGCCCAGAGCGTCGTAGGTGAAGCTGATCGTCTTGTTGCGGGAGTCGGTGGTCTGCAGCAGGTTGCCGGCGTTGTCGTACTTCAGGGTGCTGCTGCCGGCGTCGGGGTCGTGCTTGGCGATGACGTGGCCCAGCAGGTCATAGGTGCTGCTCCAGGTGCTGCCACCGGCGGTGACGCTGTTCTGATTGCCGTGGCTGTCGTAGCCGTAGGTGGTGGCCTGGGTGGTGCCGCCGGTGACGGACCAGGTGCCGGTGAAAGTGTCCGTCGGGGTGTTCAATGTCGGGGTGCTGGTGTATTCGTCGAGTTCGGTGGTGCGGCCGAGGGGGTCGGTGACGGTCGCCTTGGTCACGCCTCCGGACGGCGGGATGACGGTGGTGCGGTCGCCGTTGTAGACGGTGGTGGTCCGGGAGACCTCCACGTTGTCCTTCTCCGACAGGTCGATCACCGTGCGGCCGAGGCCGTCGTAGGTGAAGTAGTCCTGGTTCGGTACCTCGTCCTTGAGGTTCGCGGCGGAGACGACGGTGGTGTTGGGCGTCGTTGCCGAGTCCCACCAGCCGTTGTACGTCGCGGACTTCCAGCCGCGGGTGTCGTAGAAGGTGTCGGTGACCAGACGGCCGCCCTGTGGGGTGCCGGTCTGGGTCTGCCTGACCCGCATCAACGCGTCGTAGAGCGTCGTGGAGGTCTGGTAGCCCGAGGAGTCGTTCAGCTTGTTCGTGGTGACCGCGGTGATGCCGTTGTTGGAGACGGTGTATGCGTAGGTGTAGTTGGCCGGGCTAGTGGTGGCGCGGGAGTCCAGCCATGCGCTGGTCGTGCGGCCCAGGGTGTCGTACTGCACGGTAGTGACGACGCCGTTGGGGTCGGTGGTGGTGAGGGGCAGGCCGCGGGCTGGGTCCAGGGTGGTGGTGATGCTCTGGCTTAGGGGGTTGGTTGTGGTGGTGCCGGTCGTCGAGCCGTAGGCGTCGTCGGTGAAGGCGGTTGCGGTCTTTTTGCCGTTGGCGTCGTACGCGGCGGTTATCCGGCCGCGGGAGTCGTAGACCTGGGTCTTGGTGGTCTGCCAGGTGAAGGAGCTGCCGCTGTAGTCGGAGGCGCGCTGGGTGACCGAGGCGTCGCCCTTGGTGGGGGCACTGGTCTGCGGGAAGGTGGGGGAGGCCGGCTGAGGCCAGGTGGTGGCCATCGTCTGGTCGTCGTAGAAGGTGCGGGTGGCGGAGACGACCTGGTCCGGGCGGTTGACGCTGAGGGGGGTGGTCAGGGTGTTGACCGAGCCTGGAACGCTGCTGGTGCTGCCCTCGGTGAAACCGCCGCAGGCAACCGAGTCGGTTTCCGTGCTCGCGACTAGGCCGACGAGGTTCTCGCTGGTGTTGGGGGCTGCGTAGGTGGTGGTGGTGCAGCGCTCGTACGCCCCGGACTCGGGGACCGTGTGGCTGTACTGGACGGTGGGTAGACCGAAGTCCGCGTCCGTGGTCGTGGCGTCGTAGGCGGTGTCGGTTTCGTTGATGCGCCAGGTGGTGGTGCCGTTGTCGGTCAAGGCCTGCCGGCTCCAGGTCTCGACCGGCTGCACCGCGTTGGCGGTCAGGTCAGGCAGGCCGGAGCGGGTGCGGGTGGCGGTGGCGGGAGAGACCCAGTAGGAGGTGATGGTGGAGTGATCGACCGGGCCGCCGTTGCCGAGGTAGGAGGTGGCCTCCAGCGGTTGCCCGGCCAGTTGGTTCAGGTCCTCGTGGGTGCCGCCCTGGGAGTCGGTCAGATTCACCTGGGTGGTGTTGTTGTCGTCCGACATGCCCTGGTAATAGGTGGTCTCGTCCAGGGTCTGCTTGTCGTTGACGCCGTCACCGGTGAGGGTCTTGACGTCCTGGTAGCCGCGCCACTGCCCGTAGGTGCGGTACTTCTTCTTCACGACCTCGTTGTCGTCGAAGTGCCAGGCCGGCTTGGCGTACTGGTAGGAGGTGGCCGTCGTGGGCGCACCGCCGGTGGGGTCGGTCTGGGTGACCTTGTTGACGGCGTATTTGTTGAACCAGTCCAGGATCGGTGCGCTGTAGCCCTGAGGGGTCCAGTACACCGGGTAGCAGGAGGACGTGTTCGACGACGGGGTGACGGTTACTGGGGCCGAGCAGGCCGCGGTGCGCGTGTACTGCACTCCGATCACGGATCCGGTCTCGGTAGTGATCGAGGAGACGCGGAAGCGGTCCAGCGGCGGCAGGCCGTCGGTGACGGTGTCCACCCGGTTCTGCAGATCCACCGCGGTGAACGACACGCTGGGCAGCGTGATGGGCGTGGTGCTGCCGCCGCCGGCGGTGTCCTGGCCGGTGTGGGCAATGCCGGACAGCCACAGGGTGGCGTTGCCGTCACCGGAGGTGGGCATGGTCTGGGTCAGCGACCAGGTGTCCACCTTCGCGTACGAGGAGGAGCCGGCCGCGTACTGCTCGGTGGTGACGGAGGTCAGCCGTACGGTGGAGAAGAACGACGGGCTGTGCGCGGTGCAGGTCGTGCCGGAGGCGCAGACCAGGTCGTAGGGCACGTCCGGCCAGTTCGCCTTGGTCGTGGAGTTCAGCGGGTCGCAGGTGCCTGACACGCATCGGTCGCCGGTGGTGAAGAGGACCTTGTCGGGGACGGTGCCGTAGGCGTTTCCGTCGGTGAAGCCGTAGTCGATGTGGTCCAGGTGCGAGTCGCGGACGTAGGAGACGTTGTGGGCGCCGTTGTCCTCGCCGTAGTAGTTCGTGTCCTGCTTGTAGTAGTAGGACATCGCGTCGCCCTGGACGTCGGTGACGTAGTCCAGGTTCCAGCGGTAGGCCATCGTGCACACCGAGGAGGTGAACCCGGACGAGCTGTAGCAGGGGTCGCCGGAGTGTGCCGAGTAGACCGGCTCGGTGTCGACGGAGTTCGTCGTCGCCTTCCCCGAGGCCCAGCCCGGCAGGTGGTTGCGGCCGAAGGAGTAGACCTTGCCGTCGCGCTCGGTCACCGTCCAGTAGTCGGTGTTGTACGTGCCGGTGCCGTTGTTCGAGTTGGTGACGTGCTCGACGACGGCGCCGTTGTCGTTCTGTGGCTTCCACACGTTCTTCGAGGAGTCCCACACAAGGGAGGTCGTCGATCCGTTGAGGGAGAGCGTGAGGATCGGGCCGTCGTAGCACTCGTCCGAGGTCGAGACCGGCGATGCGGTGCCCTCCGGGCTGTCGCTGCAGGAGACGAAGGACTGCTCGATGAATGACTGCGGGGTACTCCAGCCGTCTCCCACCCAGGAGGACTGCGCCTGGGTCGCCGCGGTCTGCCCGTCCACCGAGCCCGAGTCGTAATCGAGGGACAGCTTGGGGGTGAGCGATGACGCCGACGAAGGAACGGACATCGGGTAGGAGTAGGTGAACGAACCCGACGTGCCGCCACCGGACCACGAGCCCGAGGGCTTCAGTGTGGTTGCCGCGTAGGAACCCGACGGGCCCCCGCCATCCCCGCCGCCCGATCCGGACACCGCGGCCATCACGATCATCGATGAGCCGGTGGACGCGGTGCCCAGGGGCAGTGAGGCGGAGACCGACTTGGTCCGCGTGTCGTTCTTCGAGCGCAGGGGCGTCTGAGCACGGCAGGCCGCGCGCTGCGGTGACGTCAACGCGCAGGCGGGGAGCGTCACCAGGTGCAGCCGAGAGCCGAAGTCGCCGCCGTAGGCCTGGGCGAAGCCCGAGTAGTCCACGCTGAGCAGGGCCTTGCCCCGGCGCTTTCCGGAGGGGGCGAGGGTGAACAGGACGCCGTCAACGCCGGCCCTCTCGGCCTGTGCGCGGGGCTTGACCGCCACGTCGACCCTGGAAGGCCCGGCATAACGGCCGCGCTTGGGCGCGACCTGCTCGATCGACAACGGTACGTGGCTCGAAGCGTGCCCTGCGGCGAGCGCCTTGTGCGCCGCGGCGACGGGGAGGGTCGCGGTCTGCGGCGCCGGCAGGGTCGTCGCGGTGGGACGGTAGCGCCGGGTGGCCTGGTCATGCGGCTTGGCGAAGTGCGTCGCCACCGGCTTGACGCCCTTCACCGCCGGTGCGGCGTGCACATGCGGTGCCGAGGCATGCCGATGCGCGGAAGCGTGCACCGCGTCCGCGTCGGCCGAGGCGGCGGAGGCGAAGAGGGATCCCACGGCGAGGAAGACGACCCAACTGGATCTGCGCACGCGGCTGCGGCGCCGCTTCCCACCCCACACGGACATCGGTTGACCCCTCGTCAGAACAGCGTTGCACGTCGCACACAACCGGTGCAGAGGTGAACCCTTTCTGCACACGTGAGGTCAGAGATTTCCATGGCACGGCCACGAACATGAAGAAAGAGCCGTCCACAAGATCGCAAAGAGGTGACCCGATCAAGAAAAGACTCGGCCAATTGTCCCGTGGCTGACTACACACCCCGAGGTGGGCCGGTACGGGTCATCTACCTTGACGCTGGCCCGGGAGGCGCCCGGCCACAGCAGAAGGGTCCGACGTGTCCTCACCTCCTCCTCACAGACCAGGCATATGGCGCTCCATCACCTCCTCGGCCCTGGTCATCACACTGGCTGCGGGTGTCAGTGCCCTCACGACGCTTCCGGCGTCCGCTGCGGCGCACCCCGCCGCTTCGACGGCAGCTCATAAAAGGGCTTCGAGCTTCGGCCTGACAGCCGAGGAGGCGTCGGCCAGGGCGCGGAAGACGCACAAGGACGCCACCGCGACCGCCGCGACCACCGACACGAGTACCCTGACCGCGCACCCCAACGGCACCTTCACCCTCACGCAGTCACTCGCTCCGGTCCGCAAGCGGTACGGGCACACCTGGAAGACCCTCGATGCGACGCTGCACAAGAGGGCCGACGGCAGCATCGCCACCGCCGTCACCAGCAGTGACCTGACCCTGTCGGGCGGCGGCTCCGGGCCGCTGGCCGTCATGAACAGCCGCGGCCGCAGCCTCGCCGTCACCTTGCCCATGCGCCTGCCGGCACCCACCCTCTCCGGCGCCACAGCCACCTACCGCAATGTCCTCAGCGGGGTCGACCTGACCGTCACCGCCGACGCACAGGGCGGCTTCTCCGAAGTCCTGGTCGTCAAGAACGCCAAAGCGGCAGCCAACCCCGCACTGCAGCAACTCACCCTGGCCACCCGCACCCACGGGGTGACCGTCTCCGCGGACCACGCCGGCAACATCACCGCCGCCGACCGCGGCAGACACCCGGTCTTCACCGCGTCCGCTCCCCAGATGTGGGACTCCGCCTCCACCCGTATAGCCGCCGCATCAGTGGTCCACGACCCGATCACCGATCGTGACGTCGACCGGGCCAGCGGCCAGCCGGTCACCTCATCCGCCCAAGGCCCGGGCAAGGGCGCGCATCACGCCCGCATCGCCGCCAAAGTCATGGGCAGGGACATCGCTCTGACGCCGCCAGGGTCACTGCTGACCGGCCACGGGACGGTGTACCCGGTCTACATCGACCCCGACTTCAACGCCCCGTCCGCCTCCAGCCCTCGGCAGGCCTGGACACAGACCAACTCCTACTACCACGACTCCAGTTACTGGAAGTCCAGCGACCTGCTGCGCGTGGGCGACCAGTACTGGGACTCGCCCACCTTCACCGCACGCTCCTTCGTGCAGATCGGTGTGCCCTCCCGGATCTACGGCTCCACCGTGCTGTCCTCGCAGCTCAACTTCACCGAGGAGTGGTCCCCCTCCTGCACCGGCACACCGGTGCAGCTGTGGAAGACCGGCACCATCTCCTCTAGCACGACCTGGGACAACCCGCCCACCATGATCAGCGAGGTCGACTCGCAGACCGTCGCGTACGGCTGGGACTCCTCTTGCCCCGCCGCCGGCGTCGGCTTCGACATCGGCAGCGCCATGCAGGGCGCAGCAGACGCCAAGACCAGCAATCTCACCTTCGGGCTGCGGGCCGGGGACGAGACGGACAAGTACGGGTGGAAGGAGTTCGCCAACACCATCAGCGTGTCCACCACCTACGACCACAAGCCGGACACCCCCACCCACCTGACCACGTCGCCGTCCACATCCTGCCAGGACGACACCATCGTCGGTGACGGCAATGTGACCCTGTACGCGGGCATGTCCGACCCCGACGGCGGCACGCTCGGCGCGCACTTCCAGCTCTTTCCACACGGCAGCAGCAGCGCCGTCGCCCAGTCCGACTCCAACTCCCTGACGGGACAGTCCGGATCGGTCGCCGTCTATGTGATCCCGAAGGCCACCCTGGAGCAGGCAGCGGGAGGCAAGGTCACCGAGTTCGACTGGAACGTCGCGATCAGCGACTTCAAGTACTGGGGCAACTCCTCGACCACCTGCCACTTCTCCTTCGACCCCACGCGGCCCGGCACCCCGACCATCGCCCAGCCCGGAAACACCACCATCGGGCAGCCGTTCACCGTCACCATCGCGCCTCCGGCCACCGGCACCACGCCATCGAGCTACGAGTACCAGCTCAACGGCGGCGACCCGGTGAACGTCACCGCCGACTCCTCAGGCAACGCCACGATCTCCGTCATCCCCACCCGGCACACCAACGTCCTCTCGGTCTCCAGCCTGTCCGCCGGGGCGAACTACGGTGACGCCGCATCCGTCACCTTCAACTCCGCCAACCCCGCGACCCCGCAGGCCGACGGGGACCTGACGGGCGACGGCGTCCCCGACCTGCTGACCGTCGGTGGGCAAAACAACAGCCTGCCGTCCGGGCTGTGGCTGGCCGGGGGCAAGACCGACCCGGGCAAAACCATCGGTGACGGACATGTCCTGCCGTCCCCGCGCGATATCGGTGTCAACGGCAACGGACTGAATGCCAACGGCTCCCCCGCCGACTTCAACGGCGCCATCGCCTTCACGGGGCGCTTCACAGACAGCGGATTCCAGGACGTGTTCGCCTACTACCCCACGGGCAGCAATGCCGGCGGCGCAGTGATCATCAGCGGCAACGGCGACGGGTCACCACTGGCCAGCCGATACAACGAAAACGTCAAGAACGTCACCTCGGACTATCTTCTGGACCTGTTCGGCGACAGCCCCGTACAACTCGCCGACGGCGGAACGGTCTCGGGCGGCAGCAGCCCGTACCCCGACCTGATCGGCATCTCCGGTGACACGTCGAACGGCTACGCCCTGAACATCTACCAGGCGTCCGGCACGATCGGCTACTGGACACCCATGCAGGTCACCGTCAACACACCGGACGGCACGTCCGACTGGCAGAACTGGACGCTGGCCACCATGCAGCTGCCCTCCAGCGGCGGTGGCAGCAGCACGGCGATGTTCCTGTGGAACAAGTCCACCGGTCAGCTCAATCTGTGGGAGAACCTGGCCGTCGGCACCAGCAACGGCAACAACACGCTGACCTTCACCGACTACCCGGTCGCCACCGGCTTCCACACCGGTGAGAACCTCACTTTGCAGGCCGCCGACATCAACGGCGACGGCACTCCCGACCTGTGGACCACCGGGTCCGGCGCCGCCGCCACCGCAAACCTGTTCACCAACCTGTCCACCACCGCATCGGCCACCCTCACCCACAATCTCGACACCCTCACCGCCGCCCAACACGCCTGGCCGCTCAACGACGCCCAGACCGGCGCCCTCACCACCGCCCAGGACAGGGTCGGCAGCCTGAAGGCAACCGGGAGCGGCGGCGCCACCTGGGCCACCGGAGACCTGTTCTCCCCCGCCGCCCACCTCGATGGCACCGGCTCGCTGACCAGCGGGTCCGCCGTCACGACGAATAGCAGTTTCACGGTCTCCGCCTGGGTCAAGCCGGAAAGGCTCGGCGGCACCGTTCTCAGCCAGAAGGGCACCAGCACTTCCGGCTTCTCCCTCTACACCGACGCGACGTCGAAGACCTGGCGGTTCCAGATGCCGCAGAGCGACTCGACCTCCGCGAGCATGGACACGGCAACGGCCAGCGGACTGACCGCGCAGATCGGCGCCTGGACCCAGCTCACCGCCGCCTACGACGCAACGGCCGGCACCATGACCCTCTACGTCAACGGCAAACAGGCCGCCACCGCCACCCACACCAGCAAGTGGAACGCCACCGGCGCCTTCACCATCGGCAACGGCAGCACCGCCTTCACCGGCAGCATCGCCGACGTGGCCACCTACCAGCAGGCCCTCGCCGCCCCGCAGATCGCCGCACTGGCCGGCGTCCCCTACGTCCCCGCCGGCACCGTGATCGCCCAGGCGACCGGGGACTTCAACGGCGACGGCAAGGCCGATGTCGCCCACCTCATCGACGCCGGCGGCGGGCACGACGCCATCACCGTCGCCCTCGCCGACTCAAACGGCGACAGCGGCTTCCAGCCCGTCCGTCTCATCTGGGACGACCCGAACTTCGGGCCCAACACCAAGTACATGGCTGCGGGCGACTTCAACGGTGACGGCAGAGCGGATCTGGCCCTGTACTACAACTACAGCGACAACAACAGCCAGCACGACGCGGTCTTCACCCTCACCGCGACGGGAAGCGGCGGATTCGCAGCGCCGGCCAAGCAGTGGGACGACAGCGCGTTCGGTTCCAACACGAAGTTCATGGCGGCCGGTGACTTCAACGGCGACCACAAGAGCGACCTGGCCCTGTACTACAACTACAGCGACAACAACAGCCAGCACGACGCGGTCTTCACCCTCACCGCCGCGTCCTCCGGCAGTGGCGCTCTGGCCGCACCGGTCAAGCAATGGGACGACCCCAGCTTCGGTTCCAACACCAAGATGATCACAGCCGGTGACTTCAACGGCGACCACAAGGACGACCTCGCCCTGTACTACAACTACACCGACAACAACAACCAGCACGACGCGATCTTCACCATGACCGCCGGCACCGGCGGCGCCCTGGCCGCACCGGCCAGTATCTGGAACGACACCAGCTTCGGCCCGAACACCAAATACATGACCGCCGGAGACTTCAACGGCGACGGCAAGGCCGACATCGCGCTGTTCTACAACTACACGGCCAACAACAACTGGGACGTCGCCATCTTCACCATGAACGGCAGCAGCCCCGTCTCCTCCCCCAGCGCTGTGTGGTCGCAGACGAACTGGGGGCCCAGCACCCAGTACATGACCGCCGGCGACTTCAACGGCGACGGCAGGACCGACCTCGCCCTCTACTACAACTACGCCGCCCAGACTCCGGCCGTGTTCACCCTCACCGCCGACAGCAACGGCGACGGCGGCTTCGCCGCACCCGTCCGCCGCTACACCGACCAGTAACCACACGCCAACCACCATCGGGCCGGGCCCCTCGGGGCCCGGCCCGGCTCACTCCCAAGGAGGAACGGGTGGCCCAGCACACCCTGAGAAGCGGATGCATCGCGGTCGCCGCGGCGTGCGCCCTCGCCACGGGGGCCCTGCCCTTGACCACCGCGACGGCCACGGCCACGGCCGGCACCCCCACCGAGACCGTCATACCAGCCACACTGCTGAACAACCCTCCCAGGGACGTCGTCGTCTTCGCGGGCACCAGCGGTTTCCTGCACCAGAGCGAGACCCAGTCCACGTTCGTCTGGACGAAGTACGCAGGCGGAGCGGACATCCCGGTGCCCGGCGTCCACAGCAGCACTCAGCCCGGAATCGCGGGCGCGGGCTCTGACATCGTGGCCATCCCGTCCGCCGACGGATACCAGCTGCACGACATGGACTCCGGAACGACGACCAGCATCAACCCCGGTGCCGGACAGAGTTACCTGGGAACGTTCGGCTCGCGCGTGCTGACCGTCACCAAGGCCGCAGACGGGACCGTAACGGGCTTTGACGTGCTCGGTACGACGGACGGGCAGCAGACCGACACACCACTCACCGGCTGGCCCACCGGGGCCGCACCGCAGCCCCAGGTCCTCGCGGGAGACGCCGACTCGGTCGTGATCCGCTACACCGACAACAACAACGGCACCCCGCAGAGCCGAATGGCACTGGCAGACCTTGCGACCGGTGCGGTGACCCCCATCAACTCGGCACCGCTCGACTCCGGCACTCACGTCGTACTGTCCGGCAAGTACATCGCCTGGTATTCGATGACGGCACGTCCCGCGAGCGGCACAGCCGGCACCGTCTCCTTCATGGCCCGCTCCGCACCCGGCGGCACGCTGAGCACCGTGCAGGTCCCGCCAGCCCCGCTGGGCAGCGGAAACGGCAGTGTCCTGCGCTCCCTGGGCATCACGGGCGACTCCCTGCTGATCACCTATGCCGTGTCGCACAACGGGCCGCTCACCGACAACGACACGCTCGGCTACCCGCTCTACACGATGCCGCTGTCCGGCTCCACTACCGTGACCCCGGTCCTTGACCACGCCAGGATGGACATCCTCCGCCAGGAGCCGAACGGGGTCGTCGTCGTGGGCGGCTCGTCCGAGCGGGATTGGGCGGCGCGCCTGTTCACCGCCGGACCGGACGGCACACCGGTGGGGACGGCCGTCGACTCCGACCCCGGCGTGCCCGCTCCCCTCGACGGGCTGGCCCTCGCCAGCAGGCAGCTGTTCATGGTCCGGCGCCTGGCGGCCGGTGGGGACGCCGTCTACGACCGGACCGTCCAGCCAGGCTCCCCGCCCTCCTACGGTCCCGAGCAGAACTTCGGCTCGCCCTTCGCCCCCACCCACTGCGACACCACGACCACCTGCAACCCGCCCATCGCCACCGGCGACGGCAACATCTCGCAGCTGTGGGCCGATGCCAACAGCCAGGGAGATGCCGTCACCGTGCAGACGCCCAACGGCACCGCGGCTCTGATCAGCCCCAGCGTCACCGGAGGAACCCTCGTCGATGCCGAGGGCCCCTACGTGGTCTACGACGGCGGCTCCGCGAAGAGGCAGTACATCGGCGACGCCGACGCGGGCAGCACCAGCCACGTGCTCTTCAGCCGCCCGATATCCGCCGCCGCGCTGTCCGGCTCCACGATGTGGGTCCCCGGTCCCGTCGCCGGAACACTGAGCCAGATCGACCTCACCACCCAGCGCACCGTCCAGACCGTGGCGACCGGCGCGCCGTGCACGCCCAGCGAGTTGCAGGCGGCCGCCCAGCACTGGGTGTACTGGTCCTGCGGACCGTCGGGCCCGGCCGGCGTGCACGACCTGGCCACCGGCAGGGACGTACCCGTGCCCGCCCATCCCGCCCAGCTCGGCGACGGATTCGTCGTCGAGCACGACACGGCGGCGGGCAAGCTGACGCTGACCGACGTGCACACCGACACCGCCACCACCACCGACCTGGCCGACCTTCCCGCCGGACCGGTCGCCGACGACCGCCGCGTGACCTGGGCCGTCGACAAATACCAGGGCGGCATCACCTACCTGGACAGCGGCAAGAACATCCACCTGATCGACCCGCACATTCCCGCATCGACCCCGGCACCCTCCGCCGGCGCCTTCATCTACCCCGGACAACGACTGGAGTCCGGGCACAAGCTCAGCAGCTCCACCATGACGCTGACCATGCAGACCGACGGCAACCTCGTCGCCCGCCTGAACACCGGCAGCGGCAGCGGCCAGGTGGTCTGGTCGACCGGCACGAGCGGCAACCCGGGTGCATACGCAGTCATGCAGACAGACGGCAACCTGGTTGTCTACAAGAACGGCGGCGGCCCCGGACTGGGCGGCGCACTCTGGTCGAGCAAGACGTACGGCAACCCGGGCGCGTACGCCACCGTCCAGACGGACGGCAACATCGTCGTCTACGGCAATGCCAGCACCTCAGCGCTGTGGGCGAGCGGCACCAACGCCCGCCGACAGACCATCGCCTCCAACACCACCCTCAAGCCCGGCTGGTGGACCCAGGGCACCTACACCCGCCTGGTCATGCAGACGGACGGCAACCTGGTGATGTACCGCCGACGTGACGGCGCCGCCATCTGGTCCAGCCGTACCTCCGGCCACCCGGGTGCGTACGCCGAGATGCAGACCTACGGCAACCTCGTCGTCTACAAACCCGCCGGAGGCCCAGGCAAGGGCGGCGCCCTGTGGGCCACCAGCACCAGCGGCCACTCCGGCGCCTACGCGTACATGCAGAACGACGGCAACCTCGTCGTCTACAAACCCACCGGAGGCCCCGGCAAGGGCGGCGCCCTGTGGGCCACCGGCACCACCACAACCGCACGATGACCAAGCCCTGACCACTGCCACGCGCCACACGGGGCCGCGCACGCCGCGACCCCGTGACGGCAGGACCGGGTCGCAAGTTCTTGATGTCCTCCAAAATCATCGCCGCCGAGGCTGATTTCAAAATGTCAAATTAATGCAGCAGTGACATTTAGGGATTCCGATGAGTTTAGTTGTTTCGGCCCTCCTTGCGGGTATCATCATGAGCT
Source organism: Streptomyces sp. NPDC007189 (assembly GCF_040703635.1). NCBI lineage: Bacteria > Bacillati > Actinomycetota > Actinomycetes > Kitasatosporales > Streptomycetaceae > Streptomyces > Streptomyces sp. NPDC007189. The sequence goes on along the minus strand of NZ_JBEYEY010000035.1, from coordinate 13,068 downwards.
TTGGAATGACCCTCCTGTTTAATGTTCGGGGTTTTCGTGATCTGCTTGCCCAGGAGGTCGGCTGAACCTCGATTCGGATCCGCGCGAAGCACCTTGATCACCATTGGCGTCTTTTGCGTGGCAATGCCTCCCTATTTTTATATCATCTAGGCATATCTTGTACTAGTGTCGTCAACGCCCCACCGGGGGCGCCCTATCGGATTTACGCATTTAGCTCTGGACCCGTATTTGGCCCTACTCTCATGCCGCCCGTGCATACGCTCCTCTACCAGCGGTAGAGAAGCGGGGTAGAGTGGAGGGTATGGCAGCAGACGAGACGAGCATCAAGGTGAGCACGGCCGCGCGGGACCGGCTCGCCCAGCTGGCCGCCGAGCACGGCACCACCATCCGTAGCCTGGTGGAGGACCTCGCGCACAGTACGCCGACCCAGGCCGAGTACGCCGAGCGGGCCGAGCTGGCCCGCGCCGAGCTCGCCTCCGCCCTCGGCACCGCGCCGAGTCCTGAGGCCGAGGCCAAGGCCCGGGCCCTGCTGGAGCGCCTGGGCGCCGCCTCGCACGGTCCGCGGGCGGCCGCGTAGTGGCGGCGATCGCGGTCGTCCTGGACCACACGACCGCCGGTGCGCTGTACGGCCCGAAAGACCCCTTCAACGAGGCGGTCGCCGCGTTCTACGTCCAGGCCTCCGGCGGACTCGGCGATCTGTATGCGCCGGTGCTGTCGCTGACGGCCGGCGACGCCGAACGGCCGGGCCTGCTCGGCTACATCAAGGGGCTGCGGTTCATCCGGATCGAGGCGTTCGACACCGATGCCGCGGTCACCGCCACCGAGCTGCTGCGCTTCGGGCACTCCTGGGCCGCCGTCCACGCCATCCACGCCGCCCGCCCGTCGGCCGCCCATCCCAGCGGACGGTTCCTGCTCACTCTGACGCCGAAGGCGTACGCGGGCACCGGCGTCCAAGCCGTCCACCCCGACGAGTAACCGGCCACGGGCGGCGGCGTTCGCAGCGGGCAGGCAGCTCTTGCGACGCAGCAATGGGAGAAGGGGCCCGGCGTCAGTGATGCCGGGCCCTTCTCTGTTCGTAGCGGGGACAGGATTTGAACCTGCGACCTCTGGGTTATGAGCCCAGCGAGCTACCGAGCTGCTCCACCCCGCGTCGATCTCACCAGCGTACGGGATGCCGGGTGGCCGGGCAGGCGATTTTCGCTTGCGCGCGGCGAAGGGTTGCACCTGGTCCCGTCCGGCGCCGGGGCGCGGGCCCGGTGTCACCGGCTGGAAAGCCAGTGGACAGGGTGCGCGGTCCGCGGGCGTGGGCGGTTCATGTCCGGGCGGCGTCGATGTCGCCGGCGTTGACCAGCGCCGTCCTCAGCTCCCGCGTGCCGGCGGCGCGTTCGGTCTCGGGCAGGGCCGCCGCGGCGTCCAGCAGCAGCCGGGCCTGCCGCCGTACGGCCGCGTCCGGCCATGGCCCGGCGGGGTGGGCGACCAGCTGCGCGGCGAGCAGCAGCGCATCCTCGTTGCCGGGGTGGCCGGCGGCGCGTTCGGCGACCCAGGTCGGCGTCGGCCAGGGGCGTGCGGCCGGGGACGCGCGCGGCTCCGCCGACGCGCGAGAGGGGACCGCCGGCGCACCGATCCCGGAGGTGCTCCCGCTCGCCCGCCCGCCCCTCCCACCTTCTTCCCCAGGCAGGAACGGCGCAGGGTGCGCTGAGGGGATGTCAGAGCCCCGACCACGCTGCTACGGACGTGGTGACCTGCGCGAACGCGCGGCGCTCCGAAAGGCCCGCGCAACAGTAGTCGCAACCTCTAACGCAACTCCTAGCGCAACCCCTTGACGCAACAGATGCCGCAACAGATCCCGTGCCTGCGGGCGGACAAGGCACAGCTCTTGGCCGCGGCCATGGATCAGCGATAACACGACCACGGCCAGAGGCCGCGCCGGTGCGGCGCAGGGCGCGGGCGCCGTGCAGCTGCACGGCGACACCGGGCCTGCTGCCGTGACCACGGCACCGCTCAGGCAGACCCACAGGCCCACAGGCTCACAGGCTCACAAGGGAGTCCCGTCCCCGACCATGGGCCCGACCACGCCTGGTCAGAGCATGGTCGGGCCCATGGTCGGGGGCGCCCTGGTTCTCAGGTGTACGGCATCGGTGGTGTGGAGTTACGCGGGCGACCCGTCGGTGTTGCAGGCCTTCGGCCTGGCCGTGGCCGCCGCGTGCGTCTGCGGGGTCGGGCCGGCTGCCTTGAGGGCGGCGAGGACGGCGGCTGTGGCGGCCGCCGCGTTCGCGCGCCCGGGTCGGGTCACCCCCTTGGTCCGTGGTCTGCGTGGAAGGCATAGGCGGTGACGTGGACGCTGCCGGAGCCAATGCTGAGCACTCCCGTGCCCAGCCTTGATCTGCGGCCAGGGTGGGCAGGGGAGCCGAAGTTATGGACAGGGTTTGTCCGTTGTCCGTTGTCCAGTGCCGGCTGCGAGGTCTCTGTCATGGATCCCCAACCGGACTTGGCCAATCGGACGGTGAGTTCGCGTCGTATGTGTGGACGTCGTTTGCCTCGTCAGTGTCGGATCAGACCCGTGCGTTTGACGGTCGCCAGCAGCGGGGTGGTGTCGATGGCGGTGACCCCGTCGAGGGGGCCGAGGGTGTCGGTGAGGAAGGTGTACAGGGCGTCGAGGTTTGCGGCGGCGACGGCGACGAGCAGGTTGGCGGGACCTGTGGTGGCGGCGCAGAACCGGACGTGTGGGTGGGTACTCAGGGCGTGCCCGGCCTCCTGCAGTGCGCCTGGCCGTACGGAGATCCACAGCAGTGCTTCGGCGTGTGCGCCGAGCATTGCGAGGTCGAGTTCGGTGGCCAGGCGCAGCACCTGGGCTCCTGTGAGTGCTTCGAGGCGCCGGCGGGCGGTGAGCGCGGTAGTGCCGGCGCGGCGGGCCAGGTCTGTGTAGGTGGCCCGGCCGTCCTCAGTCAGTCCGGCGATCAGCGCGGTGTCGATGTCGAGTTGCGTGTACGAGGGTGCTGGCGTGGTCGGTCGAACGGACTCAGGGACGAGTTCGGCCAGTTCCGCGGGGGTAAGGAGGCCGGCGGTCCAGCGGAATGCGGTGGGGAAGACGCGCAGCACGGTGTGGGCGGTCCAGGTGCCGACGGCGTCGGTGGCGGGCAGGTCGCGCAGCAGGAGGTTGTTGCGGGCCTCAGTGCCTTCGAGGAAGAAGATCGTGGAGATCTCGTCGCCGCCGCCGAGGATGTCGACCCAGACGGTGTCGGGGCGGCGGGCGAGTGCCTGGGCGACTTGACGGATCTTGTTGGGGCGGCAGCGGATGCGCAGAGCAGTGGGGATCAGGTGCGAGAAGCGCGCCGGGTTGCGCACGACGGTCGCGCGCAAGGTGCCGTCGGCGTAGAGCAAGGCGACACGGCGGACGACGGTGCGCTCGGACAGTCCCAGGCAGCGGGCCACCTTGCGCCACGAGGCGCGCGGTGAGGCGACCAGGGCGGCCGCGATCCGCCGGTCTGTTTCATCGAGCACTTGTCGCATGATCCGCATCATAGGCCGCGCTTCTGGCGCACTTTCGGCGCAAAAGCCTTCTGCTTGGCGTTGAATCCCCGCATCCCTCCTACAACAGTCTCGTCACCGAACGACAGGTTCGATCCGTTACCTGAGGGATGAGGGAGAAGACGATGACTGATCATGGAGCTGACCTGCTGATCCGGGCCGGCGCGGTGCACACCTTGGCGCCCGGCCAGGCGCCGCAGCGGGCGCTGGCCGTGCGCGGCGACCGCATTGCGGCCGTGTCCGCCGACCCGCACGGCCTGGATCACCTGGTCAGCGCGGGCACGCAGGTCCATGACCTGCCCGACGCCACCGTGCTGCCCGCCTTCGACGACACCCACACCCACCTGATCTTCGCGGCGCTCGGTGCCCACGACGTCCCTGTCCACCAGGCCCGGAACATCCCCGAGTTCCTCGACCTGATCCGGCAGCGGGCCGCCGTGACCCCCGAGGGTGAGTGGATCCGCACCACCACCAACTGGCAGGAACTCAACCTGGCCGAGCGCCGCATGCCCACCGCCGCCGAACTCGACACGGCCACCGACCGGCACCCGGTCCTGGTCAAGCGTGGCGGCCACAACGATGTCGTCAACACCTACGCGCTGCGCCTGGCGGGGCTCACCGAGGACACGCCCGTCCCGCCGGGCGGCACCATCGGCCTCGGCGCCGACGGCAAGCTCGACGGCCGGCTGATCGACAACGCCCTGCACCTGGTGGAGCACCTGGTCCCGGCCCCGGACCGGGCCGAGCGCATCGACGGGCTGCGCCTGGCCAGCCGCGACTACGCCGCCACCGGCATCGGGACCGTCCGGGACTGTGCGGTCACCCCCGAGGACTACGCGGTGCTCCTGGCTGCCCGGGAAGCAGGGGCGCTCAGCACCCGGGTGCGGGCGCTGATCTCGGCGCTCGGCCTGACCAGCGCGGCTCAGGTGGAGGATGTGCTCGACGTCATGGAGGAGTGGCGTGACACCTCCGACCCGTGGCTGTCGGTGTGGGGGGTGAAGTTCGGCCTCGACGGCGGTCTGGAGGCCGCGGCCACCGAGGAGCCGTACGCCTGCGACCACGCCTTCTCCGGGATGCTCATCTGGGAACCGGACGCGCTGGTCGAGGCGGTCGAGGCCGTGGTCCGGCGCGGCTGGCGGGTCGGTACCCACGCCTACGGGGACCGCGCGGTGCGTACCCTCCTGGACGTCTACGAGCGCGTCCTTGAGCGCAACCCCGGTCTGCCCGCCGGCACCCTGGTGATGGAACACGGCGGCCTGGCCGGTCCCGAACAGCAGGCCCGCGCCGTCGCGCTGGGCATCCCTGTGACCATCCAGCAGCCGCTGCTGCACGACACTGCCGAGGTGGAGGAGGGCTTCTGGGGCCCGGAACGTGTGGCCCGACTGTTTCCCGCCCGCGGCTGGATCGACCTGGGCGCCGAAGTCAGCGCCGGATCCGACTTCCCCGTCGGCCAGTTCGGCGCCATGCGCTCCATCTGGGGCATGACCACCCGGCAGACCGTCATCGGCGTCAAGGGCCCCGAGCACGCCATCACTTACGACGAAGCCCTCGTCCTGCACACCACGGGCGCCGCTCGTCTCACCGGTGAGGAACACCTGCGCGGCACTCTCACCCCCGGCCGTCTCGCCGACCTCACCGTCTGGGACCAGGACCCTGCTCGCTGTACCGGCGACGCGCTGCGCGACCTCAACCCCACGCACACCTTCGTCGGCGGCCGCCTGGCCACCCCCACCGGCACACGGTGAACATGTGTTTCCTTCAAAGCAGGGCCAGTCAATCCACTTTGTGGCGACTGGCCCTGTCGCCGTCCACCCCGCGCCCGCTGGGATGGACCTGCTTCCGCCGACGGGCGGGATACGCAGTTCCCGCCGCGACCGCTACCGAGAGGTGTCGATGACCATGCCGCGCAGCCGTTCCTTCGTACAGGTCGACGTGTTCTCCACGAGCCCCTACTCCGGCAACCCCGTCGCGGTCGTCCTGGACGGGACGGACCTGACCGATGAGGAGATGCAGCGGCTGGCACGCTGGACGAATCTGTCCGAGACCACATTCTTGCTGCCGCCCACCGTCCCGGAGGCGGACTACCGGCTGCGGATCTTCACCCCGGGAGGCGAGCTGCCGTTCGCCGGGCACCCCACCCTCGGCTCCGCGCGCGCCTGGCTGGACGGCGGCGGCACGCCGCAGCACGCCGACCACCTCGTGCAGGAGTGCGCCGCGGGCCTGGTCACCGTGCGCCGCAGCGAGGACACGCTGTCCTTCGCCGCCCCGCCGCGAGTGCGGGACGGGGTGCTCGACGACGACTGTCTGAAGCGGATCGTGGCCGCGTTCGGCATCACGCGGGAGCGGGTCGTGGCTCATCAGTGGGTCGACAACGGTCCCGGCTGGGCCGTCGTCCAGTTGGCCACGGCCGAGGAGGTCCTCGCCCTGGAACCCGATCTGGCCCTGATCCCGGACGCGATGGTCGGCGCGATCGGCGCCCACCCCGAAGGTTCCCAGTACGCCTTTGAGTTGCGTACGTTCGCCCCGGGCGCTGGTGTGCCCGAGGACCCGGCGTGCGGCAGCATGAACGCCGGTGTCGGGCAGTGGCTCACCTCCACCGGCGCCGCGCCCACCACCTACCGAGTCTCCCAGGGCACGAGGCTGGGACGGGCCGCGAGCATCGAGGTCACCGCCGATCCGGACGGCACCGTCTGGGTCAGCGGCGCCGCCGTCATCTGCATCCGCGGCACCATCACGGTCTGACCGCCCGTCAAGGGGTGTCGGGGGAGAGCGTCTTCATGGTGACGTAGCTGGTCACCGTGGCCACGCCGGGCAAGGCGGCCAGCTGGTTGGCGTGGAAGTCTTCGTAGGCGGGCAGGTCGGCGACCTCGACTTGGAGCAGGTAGTCGAAGTTGCCGGTGATGTGGTGGCAGGCGACCACTTCGGGCAGCTGGGTGATCCCGCGCTCGAAGGCGATCACGTCCGCGCGGGTGTGCCGCATCAGCCGCACCCCGGCGAACACCCGCAGGCTGCGCCCGATGGCGGCGGGATCGATCAGGGCCCGGTAGCCGCGGATGATCCCGGCTTCCTCCAGCTGGCGCACGCGCCGCAGGCAGGGTGACGGCGACAGCCCGACCCGGGCCGCGAGCTCGTTGTTGCTGATCCGGCCGTTCTTCTCGAGTTCGGCCAGGATCGACCGGTCCACCTCGTCCATGGTGGCAGATTATTGCGCGCAGGCATTGAGTACCACATTCATACGCCCCTGATGAGCGCAATTTGCTGCCAAAATTGCCGCACTCTGTCCCGATCTGAGCGTTGATCGGCCAGGCTTCATGGCGTCATACCGATGTCCACGGAAGGCCAGCCATGCCGGGCAACAGCACCATCACCGTCCACGCCGACCGCGAGATCCACCCCAGCCGTGCCGTGGCACCGCCCATCTACCAGACGGCGACGTTTTCGGCCGAGGACGGCGAGACGTTCGCACGCGGCGCTGTCGAACCGCGGGGCAAGGACTTCTACACCCGCTTCGGCAACCCCAACCACGCCCAGGTCGCGGCCGTCGTCGCGGAGCTGGAGGGCACCGAGGCGGCGATGGTCACCGCGTCCGGGATGGCCGCGCTCACCACGGCCGTGCTGACCCTGGTGTCCGCCGGTGACCACGTCATCGGGCAGAAGTCCACCTACGGCGGCACGGGCTCGGTGCTGCTGAACCTGTTGCCGCGCCTGGGTGTGTCGACCACCGTGGTGGACCAGACCGACCCGGAGGCGTTCGCGAAGGCGCTCACCCCCAAGACCCGTCTGATCCTGGTGGAGACGCCGAGCAATCCGCTGCTGCAGATCACCGACCTGCGCGCTGTCGCGGAGCTGGCCCGCGCCCACGGTGTGCTGACCATGGCGGACAACACCTTTGCCACCCCGCTCAACCAGCGGCCGGCTGACTACGGCATCGACCTGGTCTGGCACAGCGCGACCAAGTACCTCAACGGCCACTCCGACGTCTCCGCCGGAGTGATCGCCGGGTCCGCCGAGCTGCTGAACCGGATCTGGGACGTCGGCCTGCTCACCGGCGCCACCCTCGGCCCCATCGACGCCTGGCTGCTGCTGCGCGGCATCCGCACCCTGCCGCTGCGGGTGCCCCGGCACAACGCCAACGGCCTGGCCCTCGCCGAGGCGCTCAGCGAACACCCGGCCGTGGCGAAAGTGCACTATCCGGGCCTTGAGTCGCACCCGCAGCACAAGCTGGCCGCCGAGCAGATGAGCGGCTTCGGCGGGGTGCTCGGCATCGAGTTCACTGGCGGCTTCGAGACGGCCGACGCCTTCCTGGGCAAGCTCCGTTACTCCCTCAGGTCGGCCAGCCTCGGCGGCGTCGAGTCTCTGGCCGTGCACCCGGCGTCCATGTGGCGGGGGATGCTCAGCGAGGACCAGATAGCCGAGTCGGTGCCGCTGGGCCTGGTCCGGCTGGCCGCGGGCACGGAGGACACCGCCGACCTGGTCGCCGACGCGCTCGCCGCCGCCGACGCCGTACACGACACGGCCACGAGCGACTGAACCATCGCGAGAGCGCCGGTCGCTGCGGCAACGCCCCCACCCGTGAGCACGCACGTGACCGGCGCCGGTCTCATCCCAACCGGCCCCTGAGAGTCCAGCAGCTCAACGAAGAGGTGCATCTCCATGCCCCACCCGCACAACCCGTCGCTCGCCAGACCCACACCTTCTCTCGACACCACCGGTGACCCGCTCCGCGACGGCAGCCCGCTCGCCCGTGGGCTCAAGCAACGGCACCTGTCGATGATCGCCCTCGGCGGTGTCATCGGGGCCGGCCTGTTCGTCGGCTCCGGCACCGGCATCGCGGCGGCCGGGCCGTCGATCGTCGTCGCCTACGCCCTGTCCGGCGTGCTCGTCATGCTGGTGATGCGCATGCTCGGCGAGATGTCGGCGGCCAACCCGGCCTCTGGGTCGTTCTCGGTGCACGCCGAGCGGGCGATCGGGCCGTGGGCGGGCTTCACCGCCGGCTGGATGTTCTGGACGCTGCTGTGCGTGGGCGTCGCCGCCGAGGCGATCGGCGCCGCGAACATCATGACCGGCTGGTTCCCCCAGACCTCGTCCTGGATGTGGGTCCTTCTGTTCATGGCCGTCTTCTGCGGCACGAACCTCGCGGCGGTCGGCAACTTCGGTGAGTTCGAGTTCTGGTTCGCGGCCCTGAAGGTAGCCGCGATCTCCCTCTTCCTGCTGCTGGGCGGCCTCGCGATCTTCGACGTGCTGCCGGGCACGGCTGCCCCGGGGACGGCGAACCTCACCGGGGACGGCGGCTTCCTGCCGCATGGCACCAACGGCCTGGTCATCGGCCTGCTCACCTCGGTCTTCGCCTACGGCGGCCTGGAGACGGTCACCATCGCCGCCGCCGAGTCCGAACACCCGGTGCGCAGTGTCGCCACCGCCGTACGCACCGCGATGTGGCGGATCGCCGTCTTCTACGTCGGCTCGATGCTGGTCATCGTCACGCTGATCCCGTGGAGCGACCCGGCCGTCACCACCCACGGCCCGTACGTGGCGGTCCTGGACCACCTCGACATCCCCGCCGCCGGACAGCTCATGAACGTGATCGTGCTGATCGCCCTCCTGTCCGCGATGAACGCCAACATCTACGGCTCCTCCCGTATGGCGTACTCCCTGACCGCCCGCGGACAGGGCCCCAGAGCTCTCGGCAAAGTCTCCGGCGGAGTACCGAGGCGAGCGGTGATCGCTTCCTCCGGCTTCGGCTTCGCCGCGGTCCTGCTCAGCTACTGGTGGCCCGACACCGTCTTCACCTGGCTGCTCAACACGGTCGGCGCGGCCGTGCTCGTGGTGTGGGGCTTCATCGCCGCCGCCCAGCTGCGGATGCGCCGGCACCTGGAGCGCGAGGCCCCCGAGAAGCTGGTCGTGAAGATGTGGGCCTTCCCGGCACTGACCTGGGTGGCACTGGCCGGAGTGCTGGCGATCCTGGCCCTCATGGCACGCCAGGGTGACACCCGCGTGCAGCTGTACTTCACCGGCGGCCTGGCACTGGCCCTCTCCCTCGTCGGCTACATGCGGCAGAAGACCCTGACCGCCCGCGGCTGACCGGCGCGGCCGGGAGCGGAGCCGCGGCAGCCGCCACACCATGATCTTCAACCGTCCCACAACACCTCTGAAGGAGTGCAACCGATGAAAACCCTGCTCACTGGCGGCACCGTGGTCAGCATGGACCCGGCGGTCGGCGACCTCGACCGCGGCGACGTGCTCATCGAAGACGGCGTGATCGTCGCCGTGGCCGAGCGCATCGCCGCGCCAGACGCCGAGGTCATCGACGCCACCGACCGGATCGTCATGCCCGGCTTCGTCGACAACCACCGCCACAGCTGGCAGACCGCGTTCCGGGGCGTCGGCGCGGACTGGACGTTTCCCGAGTGGGCGCTGGCCATGCACGGCACGGTCAAACCCCACTACCAGCCCGAGGACGTCTACGTCGGCACTCTCCTCGGCCGCCTGGAGGCGCTGCACTCCGGTGTGACCACGATGCTGGACTGGTACCACGTCGCGCAGACCCCCGAGCACGAGGACGCCGCCGTCGCCGCACTCCGCGACGTACCGGGGCGGTCGATCTTCTGCCTCGGCGCCGGATGGGCCACTCCCGACCCCGTCGACACCGCCATCCGTCGCGTCCGCGCCGAGCTCGCTGACGGCGGCCTGGTCACCATGGCGTGGGGGCTGCGCGGTCCCGAAGACACGAGTATGGACACCCTTGCCGGGGAGCTGAAACTGGCCGCCGAACTCGGGCTGCGCACCAGCCTGCACACCGTCTCCGACGGAGCGCAGCGCCCCGTCGCCGACCTGCACGAGCACGGTCTGCTGCGGGACACCACCACGTACGTGCACGCCAACGGGATCAGCGACGAAGAACTGCGCATGCTTGCCGACGCGGGCAGTTCTATCTCGATCAGCCCCGACGTCGAGCTGAAGATGGGCTTCGGTAACCCGATGACCGGCCGGGCACTGGCCGCCGGTCTGCGTCCGACGCTGTCCGTCGACGACGTCCCCTCGGTCGGCGGCGACATGTTCTCCACCCTGCGTACCGCCTTCGCCGTCCAGCGCGGCCTGGACGGCGGCCTCAACTCCCGGGACCTGCTGGAGTTCACCACCATCGACGCCGCCGCCTCCTGCGGGCTGGAGGCCCGAACCGGCAGCATCACGCCCGGCAAGGACGCCGACATCATCCTGCTGCGCGCCGATGACATCACCGTCTTCCCGGTCACCGACCCGGCTGCCACCATCGTCAGCCACGGCCACCCCGGCCTCGTCGACACCGTCCTCGTCGCCGGCCGCGTGGTGAAGCGCGACGGAGCCCTGGTCGGCGTAGACCTGCCCACGCTCAAGACGCGCCTGACCGCCTCCCGTGACCGGGTCGCAGCCGCCGCAGGAGTCCCGCTCGACCGAACCTGGCGTCCGCAGCCCGCAGCGAAGTAGCCACACCGAGCACACCCTGCCGGCGCATCCGCCCACGTACATGAAGGGAAAACGGCTGATGAAACTCGTGACGTTCACCGATTCGGGCCGGGCGGCGCTCGGCCGTGTCGACGACGAAGGGCAGGTGCGCGACCTGCGCAGTGTCCTCGGCGACCGCACCCTGCTCGACGTCATCGACGGCTGGGATCAGCTCGGCCCTGTGATCGAGAGCGCGAGCGGTCTTCCGAGCGTCGCCTCACCCCGGCTGCTCGCACCGATCCCGCAGCCGCGCCGTAACCTGTTCGCGGTCGGCAAGAACTACCGCGACCATGTCCAGGAGTTCGGCCGTTCCGGCTACGACCAGCCGGAACGGCCTGGCGCCCTGCCGACCGTACCGGTCGTCTTCTCCAAGTTCCCCACCACGGTGACCGGACCGTACGACGAGATCGATTCCCACCTCACCCTCACGTCCGACCTCGACTACGAGGCCGAACTGGCCGTCATCATCGGCCGCGGCGGGCGCGGAATCCACCGCAACCAGGCGATGGACCACGTGTGGGGCTACACGATCATCAACGACGTCACCGCGCGAGACCTGCAACGGGACCACCAGCAGTGGCTGCTCGGCAAGTCCCTCGACACCTTCGCCCCGATGGGCCCCTGGGCAGTCACCGCCGACGAAATCGGACCCCCGGAGCGCCTCATGGTCTCCTCCACCGTCAACGGCGAACCCCGTCAGAAGGCGCCCGTCACCGATCTCATCTTCGACATCCCGCACCTCATCAGCACCATCTCCGCAGGCATCACCCTGCAAAGCGGCGACATCATCGCCACCGGCACTCCGGCCGGCGTCGGCCTCGGCTTCAGCCCGCCCCGCTTCCTCAAGCCGGGTGACGTCGTCGAGTGCGCCATCACCGGACTCGGCGCGCTGCGCAACACCGTCAGCCCGCCGAAGGAAACAGCCCAATAGCCGCTCACGCGGCAGCTTCCAGGTCATCGCCGACGCAGCAGGACCTGCTGTCGGTACGGCGATCACTGGGAACCGAACTCTTCCAGGACATGCCCCCCCCACTGAGTGACACGGAGATCTCATGCGCCTCACCTCACGTGGACCTCACCACGCCACCTTCGACTTCGGTGACCTGCGGGTGATCTCACTGCGAGACGGCTACGTCGACATGCCGCCGACAAGGCTGCGCGACACGAGCGGACGCGCCCTTGAGGAGCTGCCGGACACGGTCCCGTTGCCCGAGGGCAATTTGCGCCTGTCGGTCAACGCCTTCTTCATCACCGACGGGACCACATCACTGCTCATCGACACCGGCGCGTCCAACGCCTGGCATCCCACCATGGGATCACTCCTCGTCGCCCTGGACGAAGCCGGCATCGACCGCGGTGACATCATCGATGTCGCGATCACCCACAACCACGAAGACCACGTCAACGGCCTCATCGCACCAGACGGCTCAGAAGCGTTCCCCGAACTTCGACGCATGTGGATCGGCGCGGGCGACATGTCGGTGTTCACCGGCCGGCTCGCACCGATCCGCGACCGAGTCGTCCCTATCACCGACACTGTCGAGGTCAACGACTGGGTCACGGCTGTCCCGACCCCCGGTCACACACCCGGCCACACCGTCTACCGAGTCACGAGCAGCACCGGCCTACTTCTCGTCTGGGGCGACACGGTTCACGTGCCCTCACTGCAATTCGCCCAGCCGAACGTGTCCTGGGAACTCGACGGCAACCAGTCGCAGGCACGCAGGGCGCGAACCACTCTTCTTGACCAACTCACATCCCCGCACCACTTCGTCGCCGGCGCCCACCTCGACTCCCCCGGCGTGGGGCGCGTGACCCGCAACGGAGCCGGCTACGCGCTCGAATACCTCGCGCCACCTATCTCCTGACGTCATGCATGCCGTGACACGCAGGCCAGTTGAGCTCCCCTCCTGAACGCGAGGGACTGTAAATCGTTCGGCCCTGTCGCACATTCGGTGGTGACGGGAGTGTCAACTTAACGGCTGATCTTGGTTGTTGAGGTGGTCAGCGGTTGCTTGGGTTCAGTCGGCCGTCGAAGGCGATCTGGAAGGCGTTCAG
>NZ_JBEYEY010000034.1:0-34300 GCF_040703635.1 Streptomyces sp. NPDC007189 | reverse complement strand
CGGCGACGGCGGTGCCGGTGACCGCCAGGACGGCCAGGCCGACAGCTGCAGCGGAGACCTTGGTGGCGCGTCTCATGTGCGTGTCCTTCCAACTGCAGGAGTGATCAGCGCACGTTAAGCAGTAGATCTGGCAGTCGCTACCAACGGGTTCCAACGGCTCGGTGAATTGCTCTTCCTCTCGCCGTCGGCCAAGCGGGAGCACACCACACCACACGCCCGCAGTCCGGTCAGAGCTCCGGCCTGCTGCAAAGAGCGGGACTGCGCCAGCGACGCCCTGCTGGATGTGGTCACCGAGCACACGGCCACCGCTCCGACTCCACCGGACGAGGTCCTCCTGGTCTGAGCGAGTTGACATGGACCGATTCGTCAGGCCTATCCGTCTTGTTGACGACTCATCGCCGCACCAGCGCCGCCAGCGCGATACTTCGGCTGGAGAACCGCCCCGACATGCTGCAACGCTTGTTCGAGAGCACGGTAGCGGACGAGTGCAGACGCCGACGTGACGCCGGTCGGCCGTGAGCATGACGGCCAGCGGCCGTTCCTAGCCGTCGCAGGCAGGGTGGATCTTGGTTGTCGGTCCGCCGCAGGACCGGACGAGGGCCTGATCATCCGGTTCGTCCTGCCGGAAAATCCCATTCCCAGCCTGCGGCCGCGGCGTATCGATGGGCTCGGACGGTGGAGTCGATCCGGACCAGCCAATCGATGTCTCCGACCGTATCCGCTTTAGCCCTGGCCCCGCCGCTGCTCCGGAGCATGATGTCACCAGTACCACTTGACACCACCGCCCCCGGTCCCGCATCGGTTGTCCCGCGGCGCGGCCGTCGAGGAGCGGAGTTCCGGGCTACCCCGTCCGGGCGATGGATCGGGGAATCGTGCGATTTGCACTATTAGATCCCCATTCGTTCCATTATCCAAGTGGTGGAGTTGCCCTCACCGAAGACGGGCGTCCCAAGCCGAGGAGAGTGGAAACGATGACGACGACGTCTCGCTGGCGATCTGTTGTGGCGTCAGCAGCCGTGGCTGCTGCCTTCTTTGTCGTACCGCTGGTAGGCGCGGCGACCGCCTACGCCGACAGCCACCCCACCACCCCGCTGCAGACACACAAGTCTGACCGCGAGCACGGCTCGAACGAGCGCGACTGCGAGGAGCACGGCTCCGACGAGAAGGGCTGCGAGGAGCACGGCTCGAACGAACACGGCTCCGACGAGCACGGGTCGGACGAGCACGGGTCGGACGAGCAGGACTGCAAGGAGCACGGCGCCGACGAGCACGGCTGCGAGGACGAAAAGCACCCGGGCAAGCCGGAACTCGCACACACCGGTGCAGACCACACGAAGGAAGCGGTCATGGGCGGTACAGCCGCCGCTCTGATCGCGGCAGGCGCCGGCACCGTACTGATTGCGCGCCGCCGCAGCAACTCGTAACCCCGTCCCCAGCGCATCCACCGCCCCGCTGAAGAGTCCCGGTCACACACCGAACGCCCCGGGGCATCGCGGAGCACCTTTCGCCCGCTGGTCAGGAACGCGCAATCGGCCGCCGCCGCACCAATGGCGGCGGCCGCTGGGCCAGTTCCACGGTGGGGCGGCCGCTGCGTGATCAGCGGCTGGTCTTCGACGGGATCTGGTGGCGGGCCAGGACTGGCTCACGCACGCCGCCGGAGCCCGCAATAAGGGGCTGCCAATCCAGGCCGGACGAGCACGGACGGCATGGCGCCCGAGCCCGACGACCACGCACTCGGCCGCTCGCGCGGCGGCCTGACCACTGAGCTTCATCTCGCCGCGGATGCCGCCGATGCGGGAACGCGCCGCCGCCACGGTCGACCTCCCCGACCCCATCCACGCCACCCGCGACGTTCTGGTGGACGGTTGCCGGCGTGGTCCTGGCGGCAATCGCGGTTGTGATCGCGCTTGTGGAACTACTCCATGGCTGGTGATGCTGCCGCGCTCAGGCAGCAACTCGATCGTGCCCCAGGAGAACAGACGCCTGGTCCAACCGGAGCATCCGGCGCCATCGGGTCGGCCATCGGACAAGAGCTCCGGCAGCGGGGACATGAGGTGACGGGTGTCTCACGGACCGCCACACCGGGTCGGGTCTGGTGCCCGGTGACGTCGCGGACCCGACGTCGGTTCGCAAGCTCATCGAGTCCGCCGAAGCTGTCGTATCGGCGGTCGCGCCGCGAACGCCCGCGGACGACTGGGGGGTCGTGGAGGCCGCGGGTGCAGCGGTTACTGCGACGTCAGGCTCAACTCGGCGAGCGGCTGCCCTATCAGCTCGACCTGCACCCAGGACAGGTCCTGACCGACCTGGGCTGCGGCCGCGGCGGAGCCGGCCCCGGGCGCCGCGTGGCTGGTCATGGTGGACGGACTGACCTCTCCACGGCGAAGGACGCGCTGCCGCGCTGGGGCTTCTCGCTCTTTCTGTGGAGCCACTCGATGCTCTGGTTCGAGATCGTCTTCCACGCCGTGATCGTGGCCGCCCTGGCCTTCATGATCTTCGGCGGCCGATGGCTCGCACTGGCCCAGGCCGTGATGATGTGGTCGCTGCACAACCGCAACCAGGACGTGCTCGAAGGCGGCGACAACCTCGCCCAGATCCTCATCCTGTTCATGGTCTTCACCGTCTCCGACGCCCGCTTCGCGCCCGGCGCCAAGCGGCGGCGCGCGCGGCTGAGGGAGCGGGAGCGGCCGGCGGTCTCCACCGTGCTGCACAACCTGGCCGCCTTCCTGATCGTCTTCCAGACCGCGGTGCTGTACTTCGCCGCCGGCTACTGGAAGATCACCGGGAAGATGTGGCAGGACGGCGTGGCGATGTACTACATCAGCCGGATCACCGGCTTCCAGATGTCGGCGGCGTACACGCACCTGATGAGCAACGCCTACGTGGGCACCGCCGTCTGCTACTTCACGATCGCTGTAGAACTCGCGCTGCCCTTCGCGATCCTGTCCGCCCGCCCATGGGTCCGGAAGGCCAACGCCCTGGCCCTGGAGGCCATGCACGTGGGCATCATGGTCTGCATGGGCCTGGTGTGCTTCGGCCTGCTGATGATCGGCGCGGACTGCACCTGCCTGCGCGACGACGACTACCGGTCGCTCGCCCGGCGCCTGCGGACCCTCAAGGAGCGCCTGCTGCCCCGTGGTTGGACGCCGCTGCCCGCGCGCGGCATGAGCCCCGTGGCGATCGCGGCCGGACAGGACGGGGTGGCCGATGCGTGACACAGTCAGGGAACCGGCAGGCGGCACCGGCTCGCAAGACGCGGCGGCGGATGCCCTGTACCGGTTCCTCACCGCCGGGCGCGCCGACCGGGAGCGCCTCGCGCCGCGCGTGGTCGCCGCCGTGGGACGCGAGCAGCTCGACGAGATCGTGGACACCACCCTCGCGCGCGTCGGCGAGGTCACCGGCGTGCACGACAGCCCCGAGGGACTGGTGATCGGCGGCACCCGGGGAAGCGCTCTTGCCTTCGCCGCCACCGCGGACGGCCGGACGCTCGACCATCTCCTCATAGCCCCCGGCACGTACCGCCCCTCACTCCCGCTCCTCGCCCGGCTGCGTCGGGCTCTGCCGTGGACCGTGCTGGTGGCGCTGTTCCTCGTGCGGATCGACGCCTGCTGGGAGGCCCCCTCCCAGATCGCCTGGTGCGGGCGCCTGCTCATCGTCGCGGTCGGGTACCTGGTCATCGAGGGGTGGCGTGCCCCCGCCCTGATGCCGTGGTGGGCCCGCCGGCCGCTGGAGGCGGGGGCCCTCGTCGCCCTCGCCTCCGCCTGGCGGCTGCCGGGGCTGCCCGCGTCGGGCGGCACCGGCGAGCTGGTCGTGGGGGCCTGCCTGGTCGCCGTCGCCGGCGTACTGCTGGTGCGGGCACGACGCCACCGCTGGGGAACAGCCGTCTCCCGGCCGCTCGTCTTCCCTTTGCGGGGCGGCGGTTGGTACATCGCGCAGGGCGGAGGGCGCGGCCTCAACCACCATTTCGCCTTCCCCGAGCAGCGTGGCGCCCTGGACGTGGTTCAAGTCGGCCCCGGCGGTACGCGGGGGCGCTGCCGAGGCATGAACGAGAGCTACCTCGTGTACGGACAGCCCGTGCACGCCCCCTGCGACGGCACGGTCGTCGCCGCCGCCGACCACATCGACGACCAGGAACCCGGCACCATCCGCTACCAGCCCGCCTACGGCAACCACGTGTGGATCGACACCGGCGCCGAGCTCGTCAAACTCGCCCACCTGCGCCCCGGCACCGTGACCGTGGCCAAGGGCGACACCGTGCGCGCCGGGCAGGTGCTCGGCGAGGTCGGCAACTCGGGCAACAGCACCGAGCCGCACCTGCACATCCACGCCGAACGCGACGGCGTCGGCCTCGACCTGGAGTTCGAGGGGGTCTCGGGCCCGCTGTGCCGCGGCCGGACCGTCCGCTCGTAGACCACACCACGCCCTTCATCACGGCAGGCAGCCCTGCGGCCCGCACGGACGACACGCCCGGGCCCGGGCCGCCTCGTCACGTCCTGGGAGCCCGCCGAGGAGGACCTCAGGCCCCGCAGGTACGAGTACCGCCTGCCGTTGAGCAGTGGATCGGGCGCCTGCATGACGCAGTGATGCGCGATCTCAATGTGATCCCATATCACCTGCGGCACACGCGCTCACGTCAGGAGCATCGAGAGTTGAACCCAGGCGGGGAACGCTGCTGTTAGAGTCCCCGTCTTCTCGGGGTCTTACGTCTGGGGGCAGGGTGTGCGTGTGCGGTCGACCGGTCGCACACCAGCGCAATACACCCGGCTGGCCTGCGGTTTCTCTGCCATGGCCGGCTCGGTGTGGGCACCCTAGAAGGGGGCTACTGTTCGTTTCTTCTTCCCGTTCGTCGTGTGACCGCCGTCGCCGCGGTAGCCGGCCGCTGCCGTGGGCGCGGTGGTGCTGCCGGCCGCGTCAGCAGTGTGCGTTACGACTCCCCGGGCCGGGAGGACCGCTCCAACCGTTGCTGTCCGGGGAGTGGGTGGACGTCGCAAACTCAGCTCGCGGCGGTGAATCTGGACGGCTGGACCCTGTCGGACGAGGACGGCCGCACCTACACCTTCCACCACGCGTGGCTGGAGGGCCGGGCCAGGGTGCGCGTCCACACCGGTTACGGCCGTGACACCGGCACCGACCTCTTCCAGGACCGGCGGCGCGAGGTGTGGGACGACCGCGGTGACACCGCGACTCTGCGCAACGACCGGGACCGTTTCGCCGACGCCGTCTCCTGGGGATATGACCGTGACCACCGGGGCGACGACCGGGACCACCGCGGCGGACACGGTCACTGACCTGCCGAGCGGTTACTGACACTGCTCGCGGAGCCGAAGCCGAAGGCGCGCAGGGTGTCTCCCTCCGGACAGGAGGAAGACACCCTGCGCGCTACCGAGGGGCTACTTGAACCAGTAGCGCACGCCGTGGTGGTGGGAGCAGGTGCCCTGGGAGTGCCGCGAGTACGACAGGGAAGCGTCGTTGCACTTCGCGGTCTCGTACTTGTCCTTGGGCTTTTGGTGGTGCGTCCACCCGCAGGCCCCGATGGTGTGGTGGATGCAGTGGTGGGCGGTGTTGGTGGACGGCAGGGTGGCTGCGGACGCGGCCGGGGCGCTGAAGAAGACGCCGGCGACAGCGATGGCGACAGCGGAGGCGGCAAGACGTGCGCGCAAAGGAATCCCCGTTACCTTCTTCGTGGCCCCGCAATGGGGCTCCCGGCCTCCGGTCCCGGCATGACTCAGATTCCCAGTCAGTCATGATCGAAAGGGTGCTGTCACCGGGCACGGAGGCATCGGTAGACCGCTGATCAGGGGCATGGGCGCCGAACCCGCGCTGGGCGAGGCAGGCTCTTCGTAACGTGGATGCCGGCACGCTGATGCCGCAGGCAGGCCGGGACGGTTCGGAGTCGGGAAGCAAGGATCCGTGAACGAGGACAAGACTGTCGACGTCTACCTGGGCCTGGACGTGGGCAAGGGCGAGCACCACGCCATCGCGCTGACCCCGGCCGGGAAGAAGGCCTTCGACAAGCCGCTGCCCAACACCGAGCCGAAGTTGCGTGAGCTGTTCGCCAAGCTGCAGGCCAAACACGGCACCGTGCTTGTCGTCGTCGACCAGCCGGCCTCCATAGGGGCCCTGCCGCTGGCGGTCGCCCGCGAAATGGACTGCCAGGTCGCCTACCTGCCGGGTCTGACGATGCGCCGGATCGCCGACCTGTATCCGGGCGAGGCCAAGACCGACGCGAGGGACGCCTACGTCATCGCCGACGCGGCCCGCTCGATGCCGCACACGCTCCGCGCCATCGACCCCACTGATGAAACCACGGCCGAGCTGCAGATGGTCGTCGGCTTCGACGACGACCTCACTGCCGAGACCACTCGCATCAAGAACCGCCTGCGCGGCCTGCTCACCCAGATCCACCCCTCACTGGAAAGGGTCCTGGGCCCACGTCTGGACCATCCTGCCGTCCTCGCCCTGCTGCAGCGCTTCGGCTCACCCGCGCAGATCCGAAAGGCCGGGCGCCGCCGCCTGGTCGCCCTGCTGCGGCCGAAGGCACCGCGAATGGCGGAGCGTTTGGTGGACGACATCTTCACCGCCCTCGACGAGCAGACCGTCGTCGTTCCCGGGACCGAGGCCGCGGCACTGATCGTTCCCAGCCTCGCCTCTTCCCTCGCCGCCGTCCTCGATCAGCGCAAGGTCCTGGCCACCCGGATCGAGGAACTGCTGGAGGCCCACCCTCTTTCCCAGGTCCTGACCTCCATGCCCGGCATCGGGGTCAGGACTGCAGCCCGCATCCTCATCGACGTCGGCGACGGCACCGCGTTCCCTACCGCGGGGCACCTGGCCGCCTATGCTCCGGCCTGGCCCCGGTCACCTGGGCCTCGGGCTCGTCCATCCGCAGCGAGCACCCCGCCCGGCGCGGCAACAGGCAACTCAAACGCGCCTTCTACCTCGCCGCGTTCGCCTCGCTCAAGCAGCCGGAGTCCCGCGCTTACTACGACAAGAAGCGCAGGGAAGGAAAACACCACGTGGCAGCCGTCATCGCGCTCGCCCGACGACGGGTCGACGTCCTGTTCGCCATGCTCCGCGACGGCACCTTCTACCAAGCCCCAGCCGTCACATCAGCTTGACGAAGACCATAGGGGCACCCTTTGACGTGGAACAAGTGCAGCGGGAGTTTATAGGGATTTCAACGACGTGCCGTCCCACTTCGGACAATCAGCCGTGGCCGAGTGTGAAGTCACCAGGACACCTGCCGGGACGCGGCCGAGGTGAGCGTTTGGGAGGTGACGATGAGGGACGAGAGTGGGACCAGCACTCGAGTACGTGGGCTCGCAATGGCTGGACCGACACGCTGCAGCTGTCGCCGAACGCCTGAACCAGCTCACCCAAACGCCGCTCGGCTGGAGGCGGGACTGCAGCCGTTGCCTTCTGGTCGGGGCTGTGGGTTCGGCGGCGAAGTGGCGGGCTTGGGCGCCCAGTCGTGGTCCGTCATGTCGAAGTGCTGCAGCGCGTCCGGCAGTTGGGGGGCAAGGAACCGACTTGTCTGCTGCGGCTGACGTCATGGCGGGGTGTGTTCATGTGCGGGCCTGGATGCGCGGAGGGGCGCACGGCTGACGATGAGCCATGCGCCCCCGTGCTTGGTCCGCGCTCCTTACGAGGCGGGGTTGGCGAGTCCCGACAGGTCGAACAGTGAGGCGATGGCTGTGTAGGCGTCGGCCGTGAGGTTGACGTGATCGCCGGGGTCGAAGTCGGACGGTGCGGTGTCGGTGTTGAGTTTCAGTGCTTGCGGGTCGGTTGTGCTCGCCGGGTCGGGTATGGCCACAGCCGATTCCGCGTCCACGTAGCTGAGGGTGGGTGAGTTGGGATCGAACTGGTCGGTGACCCAGGTATTGGTGTCCGTCCGGTTCTGGTCGATGGTTGCTGTGCAGGCGCTGTAGCCGTCGCAGGGCGTCAGCGTGGTGAAGACGACCTTGACGCCCCAGCCCCTGAGCTGGTTGCTCAGCAGGCCGTACGAGGATTCGAGGGTGGTGTCGTCGGTACCGGCGATGATGTCCTTCAGGCCTTCGTCGACGATGACGGTGGTGATGTCGGGCAGGGCGAGGACGTCGCGGTCGAGACGGGTGAGTGCGGCCGGGCCGCCCTGTGTCTGAGTCGGTTCGGTGGCGAGGCGGTTGTTCTCGACGCCGGAGGTGACGATGCCGTAGTCGGGGGTGCCTTGGGTGTTGTTCTGCAGGGCCGTGGCGAGGTCGTCGGAGAGCCGTGGGACGTTGAGGGCCTTGGATCCGGTGGCGAAGGGTTCGATGAGGTTGTCGCCGAGGACGGCTACGGTGGGTTGGTTGCTGTTGGTGACGACGTCGATGCCGGTGAGGACGTTGGTGAACCAGCCCCAGTAGACGCCGGTGCCGGTGAAGGCGGTCGTGGTGGTGTCGGTGGTGTGGTCGCCGGAGCCGACGGCGCTGACGTACTGGGTGGCTGGGCCGGCCCAGCTGTGCTGGACGAGGTAGGGCACGTCGTTGACCAGGTGGAAGCTGACCATGATGCGTTTGCCGGGTGTGGCGCTGTAGGCGGTCGGGTCGCTGTAGACCTCGCCGCCGACCGGGATGGTGACCGTTCTGCTGCCTCCGTTGAAGGTGAGGTCGGCGGGGGTGGCGGTGGGGGCGGCGCCGGAGGACTGGGTGGCGATCGTGGTGTGGTCGATGGTCAGCGGCGTGCGGCCGAGGGCGTTGGAGAGGCGGATGCGGACGCTGGAGCCGGCGACGCTGGGGTTGGCGGCGATGCGGAAGGTCTGGTCCTTGTAGTCGGTGCCTTCGTAGTTGAACGCGCCTTCGTCGGGAGAGTTCCATGCGCCGGTCCACTTGGCGCCGCTGGGGGCGGTGGTGGTGTCGCGCAGGGCCATGCCGAACAGGTGGAGCCCGGGGACGTACTGTCGGGCGGCGCTGCTCAGGTCGGGCAGGGTGACGGAGCTGATCTGGGCGCCGGCCTTGAGGGGGACGGCGAAGGCGTAGATGTTGGTGCTGCGGGTCTCCTGCGTGCCGCTGGTGTGGTTGCGGTGGGGGAGGGTGACGGCGGACAGGGCGTTGGAGCCGTAGACCCAGTCGGGGACGGTCAGGTGGTAGGCGGAGGTGGTGCCGTCGGCGTAGGTGACGGATCCGTAGGGGCCGCCGGCTCGGCAGTCTTCGTACTGCCCGTTGCCGAGGGTGCATTCGGTGCCGCTGACCGAGGTGCCGTCGGGGATGGCGGGGCTGGAGTAGTCGTCCTCGGCGCGTTGGGAGCTGACGAAGCCGTAGGTGGAGAAGCCGAGGAAGACCAGTGCGCGGCCGTTGCCGGTCATCTGGATGGTCTGGTTGGCGGCCATCACGTTGTCGCCGGAGGAGGAGGCGAAGCTGGGCAGGGTGAAGGTGGCGCCGTCCACGGTGATCTTGCCGCCGGGCTGCCAGCCGGCCGCCTTGAGGTCCTGCAGCGAGATGGTGGCACCCACACCGTCGGCGTCTGCCGCTGCCTGGTTGCTGTTGTCGGTGACAGCGGTGTTGTTGAACGCATCCTTGAGGCTGGCGTAGGTCTTGCCGGCGTGCCCGAGGGCCGTGAACTGGTACTGCTGCTGGGTGGAGACGTTCCCGGCGGAGTCGACGGCGTAGACGTAGAGGGTGTGTGTGCCAGGGGCGGTGGGGGTGACGGAGATCGTCGCGGTGTTGCTGGAGGCCGTGGCGATTTCGGAACTCGGTGTGTTGGAGGTGGGCGGGCTGACGTCGAGGTTGTAGAGGAACTTGGTGGCGCTGTTGGTAGTGAGGGTGAAATGACCTGGGGTGCCCGCGGGAGTGATGCCCGGGGAGTCCTCGGGATACGTGCCGTCCTTGTCCTTGACGGTCGGCTCGGCCGGTGCGGTCAGGTCGACGGTGAAGTGGCAGCTGGACGAGGCTGTGCTGGTGTCCTTGCCGTCGCTGGAGGTGACGTTCCAGCCGACCGTGTCGCCGGTCTTCAGCCCGCTCATGAACGAGGAGGACAACTGCTTGGGGGCGTTCTGGCCGCTGGAGACGGTGGCGCTGGTCGTGGTGGTGGAGGTGCCACCGTTGACCCAGTACTTGTAGGTCGCCGCCAGGTCGTCCTTGTCACCGTCGCTGACGACGGCGTTGAGCGTGGGCGGCGTGGTGATCAGCGTCTTGCCGATGACGGGGTAGGGGCTGGAGGTGCCGCAGCCGACCGAGTGCGTGCCGAACTTGGCCGCCAGGCTGCTCGGCTTGCTGGGCACGTGGTTGTACTCGATCGACATGGAGGGGTTGTTGGCGAACCGCTTGAAGTAGTTGCCGTCGCCGCTGCCTTCCTGGCTGTTGACCAGGGCGAAGGTCCAGCTGGAGTCCTTCGCGGCGGCCTTCTTGGCGATGGTCGACGTGACGGAGAAGCCGCCGGAGGGTTCGCTGTTGCAGGCCGGGCCGAAGCTCTTGCTCGCCAGGTAGCTCGACAGCGCGGGCCTGTTGTTCCAGGTGGTGCCGGAGCCGATCGCACCGGTGAGATACAGCTTGACGTCCGAGGAGAGGCTGCAGCTGGCCGAGTAGTTCTCTTTGACATCGACTGTCGCTGACACGATGTGGGTGCCCCACACTGTGGAGGGGATGCCGAGCTGGAAGTAGGAACGCTCGGTGCCGATGCAGCCCGACCAGCTGTTGTAGCCGACGCCGGGGTCACCGTACTGGGTGGAGTCGTAGTTCTTCGCCGACGGGCAGCCCTGCTGCGTCTCGACGTAGTGCTGTTTGCTGCCGGAGGCGTAGTGGGGGTTCCAGCTGGGGTCGATGTAGACCGGGTAGCGGGTGGTGGATCCGGACAGCAGCTTCTGGTCCGGCGTCAGGGAGAGCGTGCTGCCGGTGACGTCGTCCGCAACACGTGCTACCTGGGCGCCGACGCCGGGCCCGGAAGAGCCGTCGTTCGTGCCGGTGGCATCGGCGGGCGCAGTGCTCGCCGTGTCGCCGGGCGCGGTGAGCAGTTGCGTGGTGGTGCCGTCGGAGGAGGAGTCCCACATCACAGGCTGGGGGGCGCTGAACATCACCTGGCCCGTCGGTGTGGCGGCCTGAAGGTTGTCGTGTCCGTCGTCGGAGACCGTCACTCCGCTGGCGTGGGCGGCCAGTTTCAACGTGGACAGGGCGGGGTCGCCGGCCGCCTCGGCGGTCTTGACGACGATCAGCTCGGAGAACCCGCCGAGGGTGTTGGCGGTCAGTTTCAGATCCACGTCCTTGAGGACGTCGGGGTAGGTGATCGTGGCACCGGACACGGTCGGTTTCGGCAGCGTCTGGGGCCAGGAGAAGGCCAGTTGGGCCTTGCCGCTCGACATGGACACCAGGGGTGTGCTGCCGCCGCCGGAGAAGGTCAGGGGTTCTGCCGCTGCCTTGGGGCTGTAGCTGCCGTCGTCGTTCTGCTGCAGGGTTGCATCGACGGGCACCCACGCGTCGTCCTTGCGGACGCGCGCGGGAAGCAGGCTGGTGGTCCAGGTGACGGTACCCGAGGGGTTGGCCTGGACCGTGGCGGTCTCGGTGGTCAAGGCGTCCACCTGGACGGGGCTGCCGGTGCCGGCTGCCTTGCTCTGGGCCGCCGCCAGGGCTGCCTGCTGGTCCTTGCTCAATCCTGAGTCGTCCGCAGGACGGGTGGTGCCCAGCGGGCCGTCCGGCTGGGACTGGGGCAGGGGCGGCGCCGGCGTGGACACCGGAGAGGTGCCGCCTGCATCGGCGGCGGCAGGTAGGGCGGGCGCCAGGGACAGCGACAGCGCACCGACGACTGCTGTGATCAGAAGACGGCCGGGTATCCGCGCTCTCTTTGCGAAAGGTCTGCTCGCGTAGCGCGTACGGAAAGGACCGGACATCTGCCCCCCAGGTTGCGTCCGATGAGAAAAGAGCCGATAGGCGCGAGGAGGCTACCCGCAATTGCGTCAAGGGGACAACCGGTGGCTGAAAATCGACGCTCCGCTAATCAAGCAGGCGAGTGCGTGGTATGTGCAATTTTGCTGCGCATGCGGACCGTTGGAGGTGGTCTTGGCCAATCGGCCCAAGGCGTGGGGAAATTGAGTCCCCATCTGTCGTTTCTTGGCTGCCGCAAGGGTGGTTCATGACTGTCTCTATGTGAGATCTATACCGTGAAGGGCCTGTGAAAAGAGCCTTCACGCTGGTCGAATATCCCTTCGGCAGTCACGCTGAATTGGGGGGTCCGGAGTGCGTCGGAATTCGCTGTGGCGGATTTACGGAAGAGCAATGCGGATGCGGAAAGCCCCCGCCTTCTGGATCGCCACCATCACCGCACTCGGGTTGCTGGCCGGCCTGGTCGCCCCGCAAGCCGCACTCGCCGCCGCCCACGGGCCCAACTACCTCGTCAAGACGAAGAAGGAACGCTCCGTCCCCGTGAGGCCCGTCAAGGGCAAGCCCGTTGCCGTGCCACGGATGGCCCGCTGGAACCCTGGCAAGGCGCACACAGCCTGGCCCGCGACCTCCAGCGCCGATGCGACGGTCCCGGCTCGCGGAGCCGCCGCGCGGCACGCAGGCCACCTGCCGCTGTCCCTGACAGCCGCCAAACGAGGCCACCGCGCACCGTCCGGCACGAAGCTGCACGTGCGGCTTCCGGGCCAGACGGCCGCGCAGAAGCTCGGAATGCGCGGCGTGGTCTTCACCGTCCAGCCGGATGCGAAAACCCCCGGGGGTAGCGCCCGACTGAGCCTGGACTACTCGGCGTTCAAGGACGCCTACGGCGGCGACTGGGCCGGCCGACTGCACCTGGTACAGCTCCCGGCCTGCGCCCTGACGAGCCCGGCCAAGGCCGCATGCCGCACCCAGAGCCCACTGGCCTCCGCCAACAACGCCAAAGCCCAGACGGTCTCCGCCGACGTCACACTGCCCGCCCGTACCGCAGCCGGGCAATCCGCGGCCGCTCAGCCGATGGTGCTGGCGGCGGTGGCCGGCACATCAGGGGGCGGCGGCTCCTACGCGGCGACCTCGCTGGCCGCGTCCGGCCAGTGGTCCGCCGGCGGCTCCAGCGGCGCCTTCTCCTACTCGTACCCCATCACGGTGCCAGATGTCCCCGGCAGCCTGACCCCGAGCGTCGCCCTGGGCTACAACTCGCAGAGCGTGGACGGGCGTACCTCCTCGACCAACGCCCAGTCCTCCTGGATCGGCGACGGCTGGGACTACTCTCCCGGCTACGTCGAACGCAGCTACCCGGCATGCTCCGACGACGCGGCGAACGGCACACCGAAGACGTCCGACGAGTGCTGGTCGGATACCGCCCAGACCCTCACGCTCTCACTCAACGGCTCCTCCAACACCCTCGTCCACGACGACAAGACGGGCACCTGGCACCCGCAGGACGACAACGGCGAGAAGATCGAGATCAAGACCGACACGGTCAACGACGACAACGACCACGAGTACTTCGTCGTCACGACCGCCGACGGCACCCAGTACTACTTCGGCCTCAACCGCCTGCCCGGCTGGGCCACGGGCAACGCGACCACCAACTCGGTGTTCACCACCCCCGTGTACGGCAACGACACCGGGGAGCCGTGCCACGCCTCCACCTTCGCCGCCTCCTGGTGCCAGCAGGGCTACCGGTGGAACCTCGACTACGTCGTCGACCCCCACGGCAACGCCATCAGCTACTGGTACACGCCCGAGACCGGCTACTACGGCCGCGACAACGCCACGACCGCCACGCCGTACACCCGCGGCGGCTACCTGGCGAAGATCCAGTACGGGCAGCTCGCGGGGAAGGTCTACGACACCACCAACGCACCCGCCGCAGCCCAGGTCTTCTTCGACACCTCCGAGCGGTGCCTGCCCGACTCGAGCTTTGACTGCGCCACCTCGAAGATGACGACGGCCAACGCCTCCCACTGGCCCGACGTCCCCGTCGACCAGACCTGCGCCTCGACGGGCACCTGCAACAACCACGGGCCGGCGTTCTTCACCACCAAGCGGCTGACCGGCATCCGCACCCAGATCCTGGTCGGCACCGCCTATCAGGACGTCGATGCCTGGTCCCTGACCCACACCTTCCCCTCCACCGGGGATACCACCACCCCGTCCTTGTGGCTGTCGTCCATCACCCACACCGGCAAGGACGGCGGCAGCCTCGCCCTGCCCCCGGTGAAGTTCGCCGGACAGGCCCTCGCCAACCGGGTCGACGGCCTGGACGGCTACCAGCCGATCACCCGCTACCGGCTCACCACCGTGACCACCGAGTCCGGCGAAGTGATCACCGTCAACTACTCCGGCCCCCAGTGCCATCGCGCAGGCACCACGGTGCTGCCCTCCAGCGAGGACAACAACACCTACCGCTGCTTCCCGTCGTACTGGACCCCGCCGGGCCAGACCTCCCCGCAGCTGGACTGGTTCAACAAGTTCGTCGTCAACTCCGTCACGACCGAGGACCCGACCGCGGGCGGCCTGCCCGTCCAGACCTCCTACAGCTATCTCGGCGACCCGGCCTGGCACTTCAACGACGACCCGCTCAGCCAGGCCAAGTACCGCACCTGGAACCAGTGGCGCGGCTACGGCAAGGTCGAAACCCGCACCGGCACCTCACCGGCGAAGATCACGCTGCTGCGGCAGTCGTACTTCCGCGGCATGGACGGCGACAAGACCGCCTCCGGCACGCGCAGCGTCACCCTCGACGACCGCGCCGGCGACGATCCCCAGAAGGACTCGGACTGGCTGGCGGGCCAGGCATTCGAGACCGAAGGCTTCAACGGCGACGGCGGCACCCTGCTGTCGGACGAGATCAACGACCCCTGGAGCTCACCGGCCACGGCGACCCAGTCCCGCACGAAGGCAGGCCTGGACGATCTGGTCGCCCACCGCATCAACATCCACCGCAGCCGGGCCATCACCACCAAGGCGGACGGCACCCAGCGCACCACCGAAACCGACTACACCATCGACGACGCCACCGGCCTGCCCACGTCCGTCGACGACCGCGGCGACACCTCGACCACCACGGACGACAAGTGCACCCGCACCTGGTACGCCAAGGACGCCTCGGGCAACACCCTGCCCGCACCGCGCCGCGTCCAGCAGGTCGCCGTCTCCTGCTCCGCCACACCGAAGTACCCCGACGACCTGATCAGCGACGACCTGACGTTCTTCGACCTGCACACCGACAACACCGCGCCGCCCACCAAGGGCGACGTGACCATGGTGCAAAAGGCCGACTCGGTCGCCAGCGACGGCACCCCGCACTACATCACCGCGCTGAAGACCACCTACGACGACTACGGCCGCGAACTCACCGAGACCGACGCCGACAACAACACCACCACCACGACGTACACGCCCACCACCGGCGCCGCACCGACCTCCGTCAAGATCACCCAGCCCAAGGTCACCGGCCAGACCACCGCCTTCAGCACCACCACGACCCTCGACCCCGCCCGCGGCCTGGACCTGAAAACCACCGACGCAGCCGGCTACTCCACCACCAGCACCTACGACCCGCTGGGCCGGCTCACCGCCGTATGGCAACCGGGCTTCTCCACCAGCAACAACCCCAACACCAAGTACAGCTACAACCTCAACCCCACCGAACCGTCCACGGTCACCACCCAGACACTGCTCGACAACAACACCTACCGCACCTCCATCTCCCTGTACGACGCCATGCTGCGCCCCCGGGAGACGCAGACGTCGACGGCGGACGGCGGCAGGGTCATCACCGACACCGTCTACGACAGCCACGGCTGGACGGTGAGCTCCTCCGCCCCCTACTACAACAGCGGGGCCCCCTCCAGCACGCTCGTGGACGCCCCCGACAACCAGACCCCCGCCCAGACCGCAACGGTCTACGACGCAGCCGGCCGCGTCACCGACTCGATCGCCTACCACTTCGCCTCGGAGACCTGGCGCACCACCACCACCTACCCCGGCTCCGACCGCGTCGACGTCACACCGCCCAGCGGCGCCACCCCCACCACGACCTACACCGACGCACGCGGCCAGACCGTCAAACTGCTGCGCTACCACGGCAGCACCCCCTCCGGGGCCGCGGACACCGTCACCTACTCCTACGACGCCGCCGGCCACCAGATCGGCCAGGACGACGGCCAGGGCCACACCTGGACCAGCCACTACGACCTGCTGGGCCGACGCACCTCCCAGACCGACCCGGACACCGGCACCTCCAGCTCCACCTACGACAACGCCGGCCAGCTGCTGACCACCACCGACAACCGCGGCAAGATCATCACCTACAAATACGACGAAATAGGCCGTAAGACAGCGGAGTTCGACACCACGGGAGGCGTCGACCCGTCCGCCGCCAACGAACTGGCGTCCTGGACGTACGACACCCTGAAGAAGGGCAAGCTCACCTCCACCACCCGCTACGTGGGCGGCACGTCGGGCAGCGCCTACACCAGCAAAGTCCTCGGCTACGACAGCCACGGCTGGACGCAGGCAACGCAGCTCGTGATCCCCTCGGCCGAGGGCGCACTCGCCGGCAACTACACGACCTCCAATCACTACAACCTCACCGGCACACTCGCCTCGTACACCGACGCCTCACCCAGCACGGTCACGCTGCCGCAGGAGACGGTCTCCTACACCTACGACGCCTACGACCGGCCCATCGGCGTCGGCGGCGACACCAACGGCTGGGCCTACGTCAGCGGCCTGACCTACACCGAGTTCGACGAGCCCCAGCAGTTCACCTACGGCACCTCGGGCAACTTCGCCCAGCAGACCCTCAGCTACGACGACCAGACCCACCGCCTGACCGGTTCCACCACCGTCACCCAGTCCGGACACGCGATCGCCGACCAGACCAGCTACGCCTACCAGCCCTCCGGAAACGTCACCAAGATCGCCGACAAGCTGGAGACCGGCCAGACCGACACCCAGTGCTTCACCTACGACTGGGCACAGCGCCTGAAGGCAGCCTGGACCGCCACCGACAACTGCGCGGCCACCCCCGCGCCCGGCGCCTCGTCCACCGTGGGCGGCCCTGCCCCGTACTGGCAGAGCTGGACCTACGACGGCACCGGCGCCCGCCAGACCCAGGTCGACCACGACCCGTCCGGCGACACCTCCCACGACACCACCGCGACCTACACCCCCTTCTCCACCACCGGCAACGGCCACCCCGCCCACGCCGTCTCCCAGGTGGACAAGGTGACCCCGGCCGACCCGACCGCCAACACCACCAACACCTACACCTACGACGAGGACGGCAACGTCCAGACCCGCACCACCCGCGCGGGCACCGACACCTTCACCTACGACGACGAAGGCCACCTCGCCGACCTGTCCTCCACCGGCAGCGCCGGCGACACCAAATACCTGTACGACCCCGACGGCAACCTGCTGATCCGCCACAGCCCCGACGCCACCACCCTCTACACCGGCGACGAGGAGATCACCCTCAAGAAGGACGCCACCAGCGCCGACGGCATCCGCTACATCTCCATCGCCGGCGAAACAGTGGCCACCCACTCATCCGACGGCCACTTCACCTACCTGATCCCCGACCGCCAGGGCACCGGAACCCTCGCGATCGACTCCCAGAACCAGGCCGTCACCCGCCGCCAGTACAAGCCCTTCGGCGAACAGCGCGACCAGACCGGCACCTGGACAGCCGGCCAGCGCGGCTACGTCGGCGGCACCCAGGACGACAACACCGGCCTGACCAACCTCGGCGCCCGCGAATACGACCCCTCCATCGGCCGATTCCTCGCCCCCGACCCCCTGCTGGACCCCGGCGACCCGCAGTCCTGGAACGCCTACGACTACGCCGACGACACCCCCGTCACCACCTCCGACCCCTCCGGCCAGTGCAGGGCCGACCAGTGCGGCGTCGGCTACCCCATCGGCGGCACCGGCACCAGCAAGGACAACCCCACCCGCTACATCGACACCGGCCCCGTCGACCCCGGCGGCCAGAACACCGCCTACTGCCACCACGGCAACTGCACCGACGGACACCGCCTCGGCGAAGGCACCGGCGCAGGCGGCGGCAACATCAGCAAGAAGACCTACGACCCCCAGGCCGAAGCCCGGGCAGCGGCACGCGCCAAAGCCACGGCGGACGCCGCAGCCGCCGCCGCACGCAAGCAGGCCTCCGGCCTCAAGCACCGCATCCTCAACCTCGTCGCCGACGTCATCGGCCTCACCGACGCCTACAACTGCTTCACCAAGGGCGACGTCATGGGCTGCATCAACACCGCCCTGACCGCAGTCCCCTGGGGCAAAGTCTTCAAGGCCATCAAGGTCGGCATCGAAGCCTTCAAGGTCTGGCGAGCCCTCGACCGCGCCTACACCGCCGTCAAAGACGCCGAAGAAGCCGCCAAAATCGCCGACGGCGTCCTGGACTCCGAACGCGCACTCGCCGAAGCAGAGAAAGCAGAAAGCGCCGGCACAGAAGCCGCCGGCTGCACCGTACACAGCTTCGTCGCGACCACCCCGGTCCGCCTGGCAAGCGGATCAAGCAAACCGATCAGCCAGATCAAATCCGGCGACACCGTCCTGGCCACCGACCCGCAAACAGGCGTAACGGCCCCGGAAAAGGTCCAGAACGTCATCGTCACCCACACGGACCGCGACTTCACCACCATCACCGTCGACACGACCCCGGTCCGCGGCCCGCCCCACAAGGCGCAATCTCACGCCGCGCCCAAGCAGACCCTCACCACCACCTGGCACCACCCCTTCTGGGACGCTGGCCACCACCACTGGGTCGACGCCCACAACCTCACCGCCGGCACCAGGCTCCGCCGCCCGGACGGCACCACCGTCACCGTCACCGCTCTCCGCAACTTCCATCAGTCCAAAACGACGTACGACCTCACTGTCGACAATCTGCACACGTACTATGTGTCGGCTGGTGCCACGCCGGTTCTTGTCCATAACTGCCCTTCAGGCGGCGATGACGCCCCCGAAGAGATGATCCGGATGCGGCATTACACGAATGCCCGGGGCAAGGCCGGAATAGTCCAGAGTAAGATCATCAGAGCAAGCGATCAAAACAAGGTATTCCTCGTCCCGGCCAAAGGCAAGCCGATGAGCCCCCGTGATGCCGAGGCCACGCTGGGGATCGGGCGCGGCCGAGGGAATCACGTTCTGGAATTTGATGTTCCCGCCGGTCGCGTTCGGTCGAGATACAATTCGACAATGGGCATCACTGAATGGGTTGCCGATGGTGATCTTCCGGTCGAAAATATTCGCGTGAAAAGGTGATGAGTGTGGCGCAGAGTATCTCAGTGGAATTGGCGGGATTTACCGATCTGTTCCGGGATCTGGAAGAGTACGTAGTGTCTCTGGATCGCATCCTGTCGCGCATCGGGGCCGGAGAAGATCCCCGCGTTCTCCTTGAATACGTGGTGGAGTACGGACTTCCTGCGCGACTGGCTCGAGCGCGTGAATTCGTGGGTGACTCTTTGGAGCGCGTTATCGGCGCGGAAGCTCTGGAAGAAATAGCCGAACAGGTCAAGGGGTATAGAGATGGAAAGTAACGCGGAAGTTGCCCCTCACGGCATCGTCGAGATGGCTGGTGAGGTCATTCCTCCTACTTATCGAGCTTGTTGGTCCAGGTCCTAAATCAAGTGCGCTCCTGCGATCATTGGGCAGTTTTAGCGAAGTCGGATCGACCGCGAAGAGAGGGAGGAATGTGAGGTTGTAAGAGCATTTTAATGCGCTACGCCGGTTAGTCTTA
This sequence comes from Streptomyces sp. NPDC007189, assembly GCF_040703635.1. Lineage (NCBI taxonomy): Bacteria > Bacillati > Actinomycetota > Actinomycetes > Kitasatosporales > Streptomycetaceae > Streptomyces > Streptomyces sp. NPDC007189. The sequence goes on along the minus strand of NZ_JBEYEY010000034.1, from coordinate 14,647 downwards.
TTTCCTGACAGAGGCGGAAGTTGAGTGAAGAGAAGGCAAGGAATATTCGCAGTCGCATGTGTATGCGTTTCCATGGCATTGGCCGTTGGCTGTTCTGGGCATGGTTCCAATTCGTCCGGGCGGGCTGGCAGTAAGACTGCGGCAGCGAAAGCAGCCCAGGCACGCGGGGGTGTCTCGCCAGTGCTGACACGGAAGCAGCTCGAGGGCGCTGTGCTCAAGGAGGGGGACGTGGCGGGGTGGGAGGTGACGGTTCCCAAGTCGGCTTCAGGACCGGTTGGCGGGCCGCGGATGCTGGCTGACAAGGTGGCGTGCCAGCCGGTCGCCGACGCGCTGAGTGAGGGCGGAACCGTCAAGGCGGTTGCCACGGTGGAGCGCAGCGCGGTGGCCAAGGATCGTTCCGGCGTCCTGGTGCGGATTCGTCTGACCTCGTATGCCTATGCAGATGCCGACAAGGTCATGGCCGGTCTGGCAAATGCCGCTATGGGATGCAAGGGCTTCACCGGCACGAGCAGCGCTGGCAAGCAGCATGTGGGCGTGGCGCAGTACGGCGGGTACCTCACGGCTCAGGGCAGCGTCTCTCTACGGCTCACGACGAAGATCGGGCAGCAGACCCTGCCCGTGTATTTGGACATCGGTCGAGTCGGCAACTCGGTAGAGTACTTCATGACCTTTAACGTCACGGGAGACGATCCCGGGACCGGATCGACGACTGCGCAGGTTCAGCAGCATGTCAAGCTGACTGCAGCTCATTGACCTTGCCTTCGAAATAGCCGCGCGCTGGCCCTACCCGGCTGGACGGATGAGTCTGGCAGCCCGTCGCCCAAACGAACATCTCCATTTCCCCGAGCTCACAGACTGCGGGATCTCGCTTGACAGCTCCCGAGTAAATACTGAGCCACCGAATCCGTTGCTGTACTCGGAGAGCCGCCACAGTGCGCGGGCACACTTGTCATTCATTTCCGGTGAACGTTGTTGATGGAGTTGCGGCAGGGGGACCTCGTCTCCGGACCCGCCGGCAGCGCTGGTGGCTGCCTGCACGGCGTGCGACAGCAACGGCTGGGTCCTGGACTACGACCCGAACGCACCGATGCGGCGCTGCACTCATCCGGACGCGACGGCGGGAGCGGAGGCCGGGCGATGAGCAGCCAGGAGCTGGAGGGGTACAGCAAAGAGGCCGAGGCCCACGTGCTGGGGGCGTGCCTGATGGCGACTGCGGCCTACGACGTCGTGGCCGATGCCGCCCGGATCTGGAAGGACGGCGATGCCCTGTCCCCGGCCAACCAGCCGGTGTGGCAGGCGATCGTCCGCCTGCACGGGGCGAGCCGGCCCACGGGCGTGCCGATGGTCGAGGCCGAACTGCGCCGCACCGGCGACCTGGACCGCGCCGGCGGCCTGGTCCGCCTCTCGCAACTGGCCTCGGCCGCCTGCGGCCCCGGACAGGTCGAGCACTACGCGGACCCGGACCTGGTCCAGGGACACGCCGCGGTGCGCCGCTATCAGGCAGCCCTCGCCCGTGCTCAGCAGACGGCGGGCCTGATCTCCCCGACCGACGTGGCCGACGCGATCCGCGCCCACCAGGCCGACCTCGACGCCCTGGCCGTCGGCGACGGTGAGGCGGATGTACTGTTCGGCCGCCTCGGTGACCGCCTGCACGAGCACCTCAAGGCGCTGGAGGCGCCGGTCGAGGCGGCGGCCGTGACCGGCTTGATGGACCTGGACGCGGTCGTGAAGATGCGGCCGGGCAACGTGATCGTGGTGCCGGTCGGCCCGCCATGGGCAAGTCCGCATTCACCCTCGGTGCCGCGCTGGCCAACGCCGGCAGCGGACGGCCGACGCTTGTGCACTCCATGGAGATGGGCGAGCCGGAAGTCCTCAACCGCGTGCTCGCCTCCCGGGCCACGGTGGGACTGCATCACCTGATGGACGGTGGCCCGGCCATCGAGGACGGCGACTGGGCGCGCATGCTGCGCATCCTGCCCGACCTCACCCGGCTGCCGCTGTGGATGGACTATGCCGCCCGCGTCTCACCCAGCCGGGTCCGCCACCGGATCAAGGCCCTCGCCCGGGAGACCGGCCGTGCACCGCTGGTGATCATCGACTACCTCCAGCTGATGGAGACCGACCAGCGCAACGGTCGGCAGACGCCGTATGAGCGGGTCTCCGAGATCAGCCGCGAGTTGAAGATCATCGCGGAGGAGACCGGCGCGGTCATCGTCTGCTGCGCCCAGCTCAACCGCGGCTCCGAGCATCGGGAGGGCAAGCGGCCGATGGTGTCGGACCTGCGGGACTCGGGGCAGATCGAACAGGACGCCAGCGCGATCATCCTGCTCCACCGTGAGGACGCCTACGAGCCCGCCAGCGAGCGGGCGGGCGAGGTCGATCTGATCGTCGGCAAGAACCGCAACGGACCGACCTGCACCGTGACCGTCGCCCATCAGCTGCACTTCGGGAGGATCCGGGACATGGCCCGGGCCGACTAGCACCCCCGCACACGCCCCTGAGCGCCCCTCTCGCGGCCGATCACCTGGCCCGGCGTCAAATCCCCTCGCCGGGCCGGTAGATCGGCCCCCACAAGCCCGCACGGCCGATCTTGAAGGGAAGCCCTTTTCGATGGGCATGGTCTCCGACAGCCTGGACCGCGCCATACAGCGCGCCTTCACCCGTCCGATCCCGAAGTCCGCCGGCGCCCAGATGCGCTTCCTGGTCCGCCAGCTCAAGGGCACCCGCCCGGTGGCCGAACTTCTCGGCGTCTCCCAGCGCACCGTCGAGCGGTACGTCAAGGAACAGATCCGCCGCCCCCGGCCCGACCTCGCCCAGCGCCTGGAGGACGCCGTACGCGCCCGCTGGCAGCCCGCGTCCGCGAGCAGGCCCGCCGCCAGGCCGCCACCGCCACCGGCCTGGTCATCGAAACCCGCGCCCGCTTCGGATTCACCGCCGCGCCCGGTACCACCGACGACGCCCGCGTGCGGCACCTGACCATCGCCCCGCGTGCGGCACCTGACCATCGCCCTGCCGCCCGCCTACGCGGCCCGCCTGTTCGACGCCCAGCAGGCCGGCGCCGGCGAGCGGCAGCTGCGCGACATCACCGCCGAGGGCATGGGCGAGATGTACTTCCGCGACGGCGGCCGCCGCACCCCCGCCCAGCGGGCCGCCGTGATGGCCGCCCTGCCCGCGCTGCTCGGCCGGGCGGCGGCCGAACTCGGCTGCCGCAGCAGTGCCCTGCTGTACGTGGGGGAGCCGTACGCCCAGGCGGTGGACGACACAGCGAGGCAGCACGGGTACCAGTCCGTGCTGCTGGGGGCCGAGGGCGTCCAGCACCTCCCTGACACCACCGACTGGGACGGTTACCTGGCCGGCCTCGGCAGCCACCGCCGCCGGCGGATCTGCAAGGAGGTGGAGCGCTACGAGGCGGCCGGCTGGCGCACCGTCGTGCGCACCGGAGCCGATGCCCTGGACGACTTGGACCGGTGATCCCCCGTAGCTTCCCGCCGGCGCCGGGCTGGTCGCCGGACGGTCACCGCATCAAGTCCGAGGTCGACTACGGCCGCGGACCGGAGAAGACCTGGGTCTACGGCGCTCTTCGGGTACGGGACGGACACGCAGTCACCATGACCGCCTCTTCCCGAAACAGCGCCTCCTACCAGCAGTTTCTTCAAAGGGTCGAGGCGGTCAACCCGGCTGGCGACATCTACGTGGTCTTCCGTGAACAGTGGACCGCTGACGCGATCACGGCCGGGGCCTTCGCCACCCTCGTGCACGACGCGGGCAACGTACTCGGCGACCTCGCCGACGCCCTCTGCACCTGCGAGACGGCGCTGCAGAACGCCGAGCATGGGGCCACGCGCAAGGGCCTGCCGATGGCCGCCAAGGGCGTCGTCGCACCGATCGTCACCCCCGACCCCAAGACGGCGGCTGCCCTGAAGGAGTACGAGGCGGCCCGCACCGAGATCAGGCCGCTCGGGACCATCTCGCCGGGCATCGCGACGTGCGCCGAGTTCCATCCCAACGTCACGCTTCCCGCCCTTTCGGTCCCAGCCGCCGACGGCTGATGGCTCGCCGCCCATCGACATGGAGGCCGTCACCCCAACCTGGGGATGGCGGCCTCCGCGTCTATTGGTACAGCTCGATCTCAGGCGACCTGCGGGGGGAACGCATGCGGAGTTGGGTTGCCGGTAACGGACGTGACACCAGCCCCAAACGGGGCCTGGATCTTTCGCTGTTCAGCGGCTCTGACCGGTGCTTGTCCGGAATGATGTCTGGTTGTGGGGCGGCAGCCGGTTGGTATGGACGAGTTAGTCGAGCACTGGACGGTGCTCGATGACGAGCTGGGGCTCGTGGCGGGGAAGCGGGGCGGGACGCGCCTGGGCTTCGCTCTGCTGCTGAAGTACTACACCCGGCACGGCCGCTTTCCTCGTGGGCGCGGGGACTTCCCAGACGAGGTAGTGGAGTTCGTCGCTCGGCAGATGAAGGTGCCGGCCGCCGACTTCGACGCGTACCAGTGGTCTGGCAGCACGATCGAGTATCACCGTGCGCAGATCCGCGAGCACCTGGGCTTCCTGGTGTGTTCGGTGCAGGACGCGGAAAAGCTGACGGCTATCGGCGCCGTCACAGCGGTCGGGGGCGGGCGGTGACGGCGGGGGCCGGGCCGTCACTTGCGGCCGCGCACGGCGCTGATCAGGACGGCGACGGCGCGCAGAACCTGGGCACGGTCCCGCGATGCGGTGCCCTTCAGGGCGATGACGACGATCGACAGGGCCGCGGTGGCCGCGACCACCATGCCGGCCACCGGAACCAGGGCAACTGCGATGACTGTCATTGGAGTCCCTCCCAGTGGAGCGGCCGTCGGATCCCGGCCGCCGTGGGAACAGTCCAGCGCCGATGCCCGCCGCAGCTGAACACTTACCGGACGGGCCGGATCACATGGGCAAAAGACGAGGTGAGAGAGGAGACGGGCGCCTGTCCTGCCGGACGCGCCGGACACCGGGGCTGGGAGAGGGGATGGCGTTGAACGGGGACCTGAGCGCCGCACGGCAGGCACTGCGCGACGAACTGCGCGAGCTGGAGCGTCGAGCGTTGAGGGGGCGGCGGCAGCGGACCCAGGCGATCGCCGTGGCCAACGAGCGACAAACCGCGGCTGGCCTTCCGAAGCTCACGCCGACCACGGTCGGCGGCTGGTTCGAGGCGGGCACCCCGGCACGGGACTTCGAATCCCTCTGGGCACTGGTCCGGGTACTCCTGGAATGGTCGGAACAATCGCAGCTCCGTAGTCCGAGGGGTCCGGCCGAGGTGGCGGGCAAACTGAGGGCGGCCGAGGCGAAGTGGACGGCGCTGTGGCGGCAGGCCAAGAACGCCGCACCTGCGGCCCCTGCGCGGTCCGGCTTGGAACCGCGGATCAGCGCCTACCTGACGGCTGCTCGACAGGCGGCACTGCAGCACCCCTACCCCGGCATCCCGGGCGCGGAGGGAGGTCTTCCTTCGCTGGCCGACGTCTACGTGCGCCAGCACGCCCGGGGCCAAGAGCCGGATGACCCGCACAATCCGGACACCATGGGGCGCCCGGGCCCAGGCGGCGCTGCGGGCACCACAGTGGCCGCCACCGAGGTCTTCCGTACGGACAGCAGCATCTGCGTGCTCCTGGCCAGCCCCGGGGGAGGCAAGTCCACCCTGCTGCGTGCCCACCTGGCCGAATCGGCCGCCCGCTGGCTGAGCAACCGCGCGGGCAAGACGATCCCGGCCCTCGTGAGCGCACGTGACTTGGCCGACACCGACGTGCTTCCCGCCTTGCTCGCCAAGGCCACCACCAGGGCGCTGAGCCGGTTCGGGCTACTGGACGATTTGACGGCGGAGTTCTTTCGTCGTCAGCCGCGCACCGGGGTGCCCTGGCTCGTGCTCGTCGACGGCCTCGACGAGATCCCCGACACCGACACGCGCAGGACGGTCCTTCGGTTGCTGGTCGGTGTCACCGCCGGGCAGCCCGCGCTGTACCGGTTCGTCGTGGCCACCCGCCCCCTGCCCGCTAGGGAGCTCGACACCCTCGGCTCTCAGGTACCGCGTTTCCAACTGCAGCCCTTCTCCAGCGACAACCTGCTCGACTACGCCACGCAATGGTTCCGTGGCCTGGAGAACCCCGGCCGCCATGCCAAAGTGTTCATCAGCGGGCTTCAGCGCTCTCGCCTGGACGTCCTGGCCCGTACCCCGCTGATGGCCTCCATGCTCTGCCAGCTCTATGCCGCCGACCCCACCCGCCCTCTGCCGAAGGGCCGTACCGGGGCCTATCAGGCATTCGTCGACTTGATCTACGAACAGAACACCCACAAACCGCTCGCGAGCGCCCATGACGAGGCAATCCACCGCCTGAAAGACCGCCACCAGATCCCCAGGGACTCCCAAGCCGCCAAGCAGGCCGCGGAGCTGGTGCGCGATCGTCTACCAGAGTTGATCGACGAACTGGCTTACAAGAGGATCAACGGCGACCCCGCTCCCGCCATCGTGATACTGGCCTCACACCTGCACGTCAACCGCCCGCCGAAGGTGAAAGAGGAGCTCTGGGAGTCTTTCCTGAGCGACCTCCTGCGGACCACCGGCCTGCTGGCCCAACGCGCGGACGACTTCGACTTCCTCCACCAGACCCTCATGGAGTACCACGCAGCCCGCCACGCCACGCGCGATGACGAGGCCCGCATGCATCTGCTCGATGCCCTGTTCCCCCTCGAAGAGCCTCCCGCCGGCGACTGGGAGCCTCCGGACCTGGACCCCTCACACCTCGGCTTCCTCCTCGACCAACTCCTCGAACCTGAAGATCACATCGCAGTCGATGCCGCCCAACGCATCCAGGCTCGTATCAGGCCCGGAGGAGGGAATGCCTGCCGATTCCTCGTCGGACAGGTGCGTCTGAGAACCAACCTGCGTCAAATCCCCACTGCCGACCGACTCACCTGTTTTGCCCAGGACACCACCCTCGACGGCTCCGACCGCGTCGAGGCGGCTGAGGCCTTGGCAGGGCTGGACGGACACATGGAGGCGGCCACCCGCCTGCTCACGAACCTCGCCAACGACCCCACCTTGTCCAGCTGGGATCGCCGGTGGGCCGCCGAGGCTCTGGGCGGGGTGGACGGACATGCGGAGGACGCTGCCCGCCTGCTCGCCAGCCTGGCCAACGACACCACCCTCGGCCGCAGCGAGCGCGTGAAGGCCGCCGCGGCTCTGGGCGGGGTGGACGGACATGCGGAGGACGCTGCCCGCCTGCTCGCCAGCCTCGCCAACGACACCACATCCCCCGTCGACGACCGTCGGTCCGCCGCCGAGGCTCTGGGTGGGGTGGACGGACATGCGGAGGACGCTGCCCGCCTGCTCGCCAGCCTCGCCAACGACCCCACCTTGTCCAGCTGGGATCGCCGGTGGGCCGCCGCGGCTCTGGGCGGGGTGGACGGACATGCGGAGGACGCTGCCCGCCTGCTCGCCAGCCTGGCCAACGACACCACCCTCGATAGCCACGAGCGCCTTTGGGCTGCGGAATATCTGGCCAAGGTTGACGGGCATGTGGACGAAGCCGCCGCCGTGCTCGCCAGCCTGGCCAACGACACCACCCTCGATCGCAGCAACCGAGTGTGGGCCGCGCGGTCACTGGGGGAGTTGGACGGGCATGCGGAGGACGCTGCCCGCCTGCTCACCACCCTCGCCAACGACACCACCCTGCCGGGCGGCGACCGTGTGAAGGCGGCGCAGGCTATGGGCAAGGTTGACGGGCATGTGGAGGACGCCGCCCGCCTGCTCGCCAGCCTCGCCAATAACACCACCCTGCCGGGCGGCGACCGTGTGAAGGCGGCGCAGGCTATGGGCAAGGTTGACGGGCATGCGGAGGACGCCGCCGCCGTGCTCACCACCCTCGCCAACGACACCACCCTCGACAGCGATGGCCGCGTGTGGGCCGCCGAGGCTCTGGCCAAGGTTGATGGGCATGCGGAGGACGCCGCCGCCGTGCTCACCACCCTCGCCAACGACACCACCCTCGACCGCATCGACCGTGAGCGGGCCGCGCGGGCTGTCGCCGACCTCCGCATCCAACGCGGCGCCGATGCGCGAGGCAGCGCTGTCCGATAGGGGATCCCCCAACGGACACCCGCGATCTTGACGACTGAGCGACAGCGATCAGCCCTGACGCTGTCTCATTTAGGGTGTCCGGTGATCTGTACGGTCAGCGGGGGCTATCCGTACGCTCCTGGGCCGTGACCGGACTCCTCACGGGCTACGCCCGCTGCTCCACCGACACCCAGGGCCTCACCGCCCAGCGGGAGATCCTCATCAACCTCGGCATCCCCGAAGACCGGATCTACCTCGACCGCGGACTGACCGGCACTCACCGCAACCGGCAGGGCCTGGACCCGGCCCTGGCTGCCGTGCGCGCCGGCGATTCCCTCGTGGTGCCCAAGCTCGACCGCCTTGCCCGCTCCGACGCCCGCGACATCGGCGACTCCCTCGTCGCCCGCGGCGTCAAACTCTCCCTCGGCGGCAGCCTCTACGACCCGGCCGACCCCATGGGCAAGATGTTCTTCAACATCCTGGCCACGTGCGCCGAGCTTGAGGTGGACCTCCTGCGGCTGCGGACCCGGGAGGGTATGGCGGTCGCCAGGGCCAAGGGCAAGCTGAAGGGGAAACAGCCGAAGCTGACCGCCCGGCAGCAGGCCCACCTGGGCGAGCAGCACGCAACCGGTGAGCACTCCATCGCCGACGTCGCCGAGTTGTTCTCCGTCAGCCGGGCCACGGTGTACCGGGTCCTGGACCGCCCCCCAAGCATCCTGACTCACCACAGTCTGCGCTGACCAGGGCGAACCGCTTCGTTTGGGGCTGGTGGCAGATCCGTTATCGGCACCCCGAGTTGGTGTCAGCCTGTTCGTAGGGTGCCGGGGTGGCAGTTACTCAGGAGACGATCAAGCGCCTTTTCGGGTCGGCTGTGCACTGCGCTGCGCCGGACTGTCCCTCACCGCTGATGGTGCGCGACAGGGGGCGTGAGTTGGTGGTTGCAGAGGTCGCCCACATGCGGTCCGGGCAGAGGGGTGGTCCCAGATTCGACCCGACCTTTGACCGCTCGCGGTTGGATCTGTCAGGGAATCTGCTGTTGTTGTACCCGACGCATCACGTGCTGGTGGATCGTGGCGAGTATCCGCTGGAGGAGTTGCTGCTCTGGAAGGCGGATCAGGAGCGGCAGGCAGAGCGGTGCTGGCGGCGGCGGGGGCTGCCTTATCCGGTGACCCTGGCGTGTCCCGTCACCTACAGAACCATGCAGCGCGGCGAGAACTGTACGTGGAGATCGCTCAGGCTTTGGACGACGAGTTCTGGGCGACTGTCGCGGAGAGGCGATCTTCCGGCCTCGCGGAATGGCCCGTGCGCCGGGACGCTGCATCGTCACCGTCGGTGTCTCGACGGTGGCTCTTTTGTGAGCGATCGATCAGTGATATCCCTAGGCACAGCCGTTGCAACGGCCACCGACCGGGCTGCACGAGGGGGGAACGTGTCGGATCAGACGCGTGCGCCACAAGGCGATCCCGCCGAACCGCCGCTGGTGCTCAAGGGCCCGGCGATGCAGTTTCCGTACATGCCGAGCCCCAAGAAGCTCGTCTTCGGGTACGACCCGGACGAGTTCGAGGAGTTCGTCAAGGAGTGGGTTCCGGCCCTTCAATCGGAGTATGTGCGGGTGGAGCGGCGAGGCGGCAGCGGAGACCACGGCATCGATGTGGCCGCGTACCGCAGTGCGCAGGGTCTGGAAGGGCCGTGGGACAACTACCAGTGCAAGCGCTACAAGAGCGCCTTGAACTGGAGTACCGCCGCAGGTGAGATCCGCAAGATGTTCGTCGGGGTGGTGCTGGGGCATTTCGTCCTGCCCACCCAGTACGTCTTCGTCGCCCCGGCGTTCGCCCGCAATCTGCGCACGGCGCTGGCGAAACCGGCTCAGACCCGTGCGAAATTCCTTGAGGAGCTAGCCGAAACGAGTGATGAGGTCATCACTCGGTTGACGGCCGATCAGCGGCAGGAAGTGGCCCAGCTGGCCGAGCAGACGGACTTTTCGATGTTCGTGCCCGTCGACATGGACCGGATGCTCGAACAGCACAAAACCACCCCGCATTGGGCCGCCCGGTTCCCCGACGAACCGCGCGAACGCCCCGCCGTCAGGCTGCCTCCGGACGAGCATGATCCCGAGGAGGCCCGCTACGTTCAGCAGCTCGTGCGGGTCTACGCCGAGCGGTGGAAGGCCGACGCCGACACCCTGGAACTGATCACGCAGCACCCCACGGCCGGCGCTCACATGCGCCGGCAGCGCGAGGCGTTCTACAGCGCCGAGTCGTTGAAACGCTTCGCCCGGGACGCCTATCCCGACGGACACTTCAATGCGGTCATGGACGACGTCTACACCCATACGGTAGAGGTGGCCGACAAGCGCTTCGAACTTGGCTGGGACCGGCTGCAGGCGGTCCTGGAAGCGGCCGGTGCTGTGGCGCTGACGGAGACAGTTCTCACCCGGTATGTGAGGCCCCTGGACCGCAAGGGGGTATGCCATCACCTAGCGAACGACGGCCGACTGGAATGGTGTGAGGAAGGGGGAGACGCGTGAACCCGCTCAACAGCCCGCTGGAGATCGGGGTGCGGGCACTGGTGCTGCTAGCCGAGAGCCACCCCCAACCGCTCGACCTGGCACAGCTGGCCGTCCTTGACCATGCCGTCCTCCACAGCGGCGACCTTGACGGCCCGCCCTCCCTGCACCCTTCCTTGCCCGGGCACTCCGGTGAACTGGGCATGAAGCGCACCGTGCTGGAACAAGCGCTGCTGGTCCTCATCCGTGCCGGGCTCGCCGATGTCGAAGCCGATGAGACAGGACTGGTCTACCGGGCCACCGAACGCGGGCCCGCTTTCGTCGACATCCTCGAGGCCCCCTACGTGGAGCGGCTGCGCGAGCGCGCCGAGTGGGCCGTGCACCACTGGGCCCCCGACACCGACGTACGCCAGGCCACCGCGGAACTCCTGAGCGGCTCCCTGTCCGCATCCACGCCATTCGAAGGCCGACGTGAGTGAACTGCAGCTGACCCATCTCACCTACTGCGGAGCCAACCTCCCCCCGGCGCAGATCATCTTCGGCCCGGAGCTGACCGTCATCTACGGGGCCTCCAACACCGGCAAGTCGTTCATCGTAAAGTCGATCGAATACATGCTGGGCGGCGCCGACCTGGCGATGGTCTCCGAAGGCGCCGGCTACACACAGATCCTTCTGGTCCTGCTCATGCCGGACGGCAGCCCGCTGACGCTGCTGCGCGCTCCTGACAGCAACAGCATTTTCCTCTACCACGCGGATCTGCGCGATTTTGTGATGGGCACGCCGGACGCGTCGGTCACCGCCGTCCACAACGCCCGCAGCCGCAACAGCCTCTCCATCCACCTGCTGCGCGCGCTCGGCCTGGACGAGGTCCTGATCCGCAAGAACGAGGCCGGCGGCACCCGCCCCCTCGCGCTGAGCGATTTGCTGCACCTGTCACTGGTTACCGAGAACCGCATGGTCGGTGATGTGCCGCCGGTGCTGCGTACCGGGACCGCCACCACGCGGACCGCGGAGCTGTCCGTCATGCGGTTCCTGCTCACCGGGGAAGGCGATCCGGCCGTGGACACCGGCCTCAATGCCGGGCAACGCCGCGTCCACAAAGGCCAGATACAACTGTTGGACCAGCTCGTCCTCGACCTGTCGTCCAAACTCAGGACCCAGGAGAACGAGCGCCAGCTCCGTGACCGGCTCATCCGGATCCGCACCGCGCTGGACGAGCAGTCCGCACCGCTGCGCCGGGTCAACGAATCCCACCGCGAAGCGGTCGACTCCCGCATGGAAGCCGCCCGGGAACTGGCCACCCTTGATGAGCGGCTGACCGAGGTCAGTGACCTACTGGGCCGCTTCAAGTTGCTGGAGGCCCAGTACCGCTCGGACCTGGACCGGCTGGCCATGGTCAACGAAGCGGGCAGCATCCTCGGCTACTTCAAGGTCGGCACCTGCCCCTTCTGCGGCGCCGAACGCGAGCACCAGCAGCCCAGCCACCGGGCGGAGGAAACCACCCAGCTCCACACCGCCGTCGCGGCAGAGGCCGCCAAGACGACCGCCCTGCTGCCCACCATCGCCGACCTGGAAGGCGAACACACAGCTCTGATCAGCCGCCGGGTGGAGGCGCAGTCCGACATCGGCGTGTGGGACCAGATCATCACCGAACTGGAAGGCGGCATCGCCGCACTGCGCTCCGACGTCGAAGAGCTGGTCGAGGAGCGGTCCGTCGTCGAGCGGGAACTGGAGCTGCAGGCCCGCATCGCGGAGCTCGACGACAAGAGATCCCGCCTCGTCGGTGAGGGGGCCGTTGCCACTCCGCCCCCGACCCAGCACATCCCGACCGCCACGGTGGGCGACTTCGACTCCATCCTCCAACAGACCCTCAATGCCTGGCAGGTACCGGCCGCCGACCACGCCGAATACGACCAGTACTACGCCGAGATCCGCGCGGGCGGCCGCAAGCGGATTGAGTGCGGCCAAGGGATGCGCGCGGTCTTGCACTCGGCGTTCACCACGGCGCTGGCCCGCTTCTGCATGGACCGGGACCTGCACCATCTCGGCTTCGTCGTCCTGGACTCACCCGTGGTCACCTACCGCGACCCGGAACCCGACGACATCGACGATGTGGAGCTGACCTCCACCGTCGTGGACCGATTCTACAAGGACATGCTGTCCTTCCCCGGCCAGGCCATCATCGTCGAAAACGGCGACCCGCCCACCAAGGTGCTCTCCGAAGCCGTCACCTACCACTTCACCGGAACGGCAAGCGGCAGAGCGGGCTTCTTCCCCTCATCGATGCACTAGCACCGAACCAGCTCAAGCTGCCTGGCACCCCCATATCGAGGGCGTGAAGCGGCTGCTGCGGTGACCGCCTTGGCGGCCCGGCCCGGGGCCGCTCGCGATGCCCGTCGTCCTGTCCTTCTGCGCGCGAGCCCCGAGAAGGGGTGAGGGAAGGAGGTGACCCGAATGATCTTTTGTAGCAAGTGCTGGCACCGCGGCTCCCACGCCAGCGACGGCGGCATCAAGTCGTCGTGTGAGCTGTGCCCGACGTGCCAGGCCGAGCGCCGCAAGGCCGCCGAGAAGGCCCCGGCGAAGTAGACCGGACCTCCAAGGGGCATGACCCCCGGCCCGGCTCGCTGGTACAACACGTCTGTCCAGCACCGACGAAGGGGGACCGTGTGGTCGGCGAGCCCGCCAAGGGCATGACCCTTGACCTGTACGAGGCACGCGATGACGCCCAGGTCCACGGCCTGGGCGTCATGTACCGCAACTACCAGCTGGAGGAGCTGGAACGCACCGGACAGGCAGGACTCGGACTGCCCGTAGCCACCTGGCTGGCAACGGCGTGGATCCGCTACGGCGACGAGAAAGCCGGGTTCGTCTCGCTGGACGTGCGGCGCTGGGCGCTGGAGCTGGTGTACATCGAACCCGCCTTCCGGGGGCGCGGGCTCGCCCTGCTCGCGGTCGCCGACATCGCCCGCAGCCGCCCCGGGCGCCTGGCCGCGAAGACGCCCCTGTCGCCGAGCGGCGAGGCCCTGGCCAACCGGTTCGGCCTGGTCCTCGCCGAGCACACGCCGCAGGAAGCGGCGAAGGCCGCAAGGCAGATGAGGGAGCTGCACGAGGCCATCCGCAACAACTGCCGGCACGGCAAGCGCTCGGGAGACCCGCGCCAGGTGTGCCAGCGCTGCTACCGGGCGTGGATCGAGGAGAACACGCCGCAGATCGTCTTCCACCACGCGCAGGAGATGCGCGCCTGTCCGTGAGGCCCGCCCCGTCCCGGTTCCAGCCGTGGCGTCGCGGTCCCGCCTCCACGCCAGCGTGTACAGTCGACGGCCGACATCGGCCCGGCCTCGACGGGTTCTAAGGCCTACTGAACTTTAAGGAAGAGACCGGCACCTCAGCCAAGTGCCGTGGGGTGGGGCGGCGCCGCGCCGTCCCGCACTGTCCGTACGGCGCTCAGTCACCTCTCCGCATCGGGTGGCGGTGGCCGGTCTGTTCCTTAAAGTTCAGCATCGGGTCTCGCAAGTGCGGCACCTCGGGAAGGATGCTGCCAGTGCAGATCGAATCCATCGCCGCCCTGGCCGCCTCCGCAGCCGCAGTCCTGGGCGTCTCGGTCGCTACGCGCGGCCCGCCAAGCCGCCGAACTCACCGCCCGCGCGGCCCATGATGACCAAGTCCGCCGACACGCACGGCGAGACGCCGCTGTCGAATTCGTCATCGCCGTCGAGAAGGCCAAAGGGGCAGCGCTTCGGCTCTACGAGAGCGACGACCCCGTCGAGGACTACCTCATCCACGCCGAGCACCGCGTGCCCCTGGACGTCAGCCGGTCTCTGGCCGTCATCCGCATCGAGGGGCCGGTCGCCGGGCGTCCAGAGCTATTCGGCGGGGTGCATGGTGCCGTTGTCACTCTCGCTGGTCACGAGGTCGTACAGGCCGGTGGTCGTCATGCGTTCGCTCCGGTGCTGGTGTCGGCCGCTTTAGACGGTGTCCTATGTGGTGAGGCGGAGCAGTCGCTTGTAGCAGCACAGTGCTGCAGCGAGGCCAAGAAAGGCGAGGTAGTTGCGAGGATGGCGT
>NZ_JBEYEY010000033.1:0-35982 GCF_040703635.1 Streptomyces sp. NPDC007189 | reverse complement strand
TCTCGACAGGCTCCACGGTCTCCAACTCCACGGCGGTGTCAGTCACTTGACGTCTCTCCCATGATCGTCGGATCCGCCGTTAGATTTACACTCCCGTGGTGACGGAGCGTGCTGCTATCCGAGGAGAATGCGGTGCCGAAGCAGGGTGAAGCCTGCTCGTCGCGTGCATCTGGCGCGCGATCCGCTTGGTCTTGGTGTTGACGCCCTCGGTGGGGCCGTTGCTGTACGGAAGCGTGAGCCCCGCGATCACGGCGTCGATGTCCCGGTCTAGGCCCCGGGTGAAGGCGTGCAGATGAGGCAGGTCGGCTGCTCGGACTTGGGCGATCCAGCGCGTGAGCGCATCGGCGTTGTCGGGGTGCGGCGTAAGGAGCGGGGCGAAGCCTCTGATACCGGCAGCGAGTTGGGTCATCTCGGGGCAGGCGGCGGTGAGCTTGGCCAGGAGCTCGTGTTGCTCGACCTTGAGGTTGTCGGGCCTGGTCAGCAGCATCCGGGCGAGCCGGCGCGGGGAGATGTGGCTGCGGTCGGCGTCCGCGCGGCCTTGGTTGATGTACTTGTGCAAGAGGTTCAGGCAGCCCGTGAAGCCGAGGGTCTTGATCTCTTCGAAGAGGTGCTTGACGGGGACGGCGGGGTCCTCCGCTCGGCGTTTGCGCAGGTGCTCGCGGTAGGGATCGACGAGGCTGGCGCGGTATTTGGGGACGCGGAGCATCCGTTCAGGCTGGTCGGCTCGGGCGTAGCGTTTGACGGTGTTCAGGGCGAGTTGCAGGCGGCGGGCGCATTCGAGCAGGCCGGCGCCCTGGTCGAGGAGGCCGTGGACCTGGTGCCAGCGTTCGAGGGTGGTCTGGGCGCGGGGCCCGTCGTAGATCGGCGCGTCCAGTACGGTGGCCCAGCAGGCGCTGTGTGCCTTCACCTCGCTCAGGGAGGCTTCGCACAGGTTCTTCCATAAATGCCAGCGATCTCCGACCTGGACCGCGTCAGGCAGGGCTCGACGGATGGCCTCGGCATAGGTCGCCGAGCCGTCACGACACACGA
The DNA here is from genome assembly GCF_040703635.1 of Streptomyces sp. NPDC007189. NCBI lineage: Bacteria > Bacillati > Actinomycetota > Actinomycetes > Kitasatosporales > Streptomycetaceae > Streptomyces > Streptomyces sp. NPDC007189. Next base: position 34,953 of record NZ_JBEYEY010000033.1, on the reverse strand, counting down.
CCTCGATGCCCGGATGCTCGCGCAGCCACGCTTCCAGGGTGTCGGCGGTGCGGTCGGGCAGTACGTCGATCCGCTCATGGGTCTCGGCGTCGATCACCACGGTGGCATAGCGGTGACGTCGGCACAGGGCGAAGTCGTCGACGCCGATCACACGGGGTGTCCGGCCTGCGGGCAGCGGGATGCGCAGTAGGGTGCGCAGAGTCGTGTGACGCGACAGGCCCACCGCGAGTACCGTCAACAGGCGTGCACCCGCTCGGCCCGCTAACTCCTTGACCACGGCTTTGACTTGCCTGGTCAGGCGGGCGGTGCGTCGCTGGTATCGCTCCAGGACTCCGGGCACCTGTTCGCGGAAGGTGTGGCGGCAGCCGCGGGTGGGACACACCAGTCGCCGCACCCGCACACGGACCACCACCCGGCGGTCGTCGACCGGCACGTCGGCCACCGTCCGCCAGTGATATCCGTGCACCCGCCCGGACGGCGCCCCGCACACCGGGCAGACCGCGGCCTCCGTCGGCGTCCGGGCTCGCACCACGATCCGCTCGCCCTCATCAGTGACGTCCTCTATGACCAGCGGGGACAGGCCCGAAAACACCGTCTGCACAAGCTCGTTGACATCCTTCACGGGAATGTCAACGACCCTCACGACTCTCCGTCACCACCGAATGTGCGACAGGGCCGTTCGTTTGACAGACCCCGGCATCCCTAGGGAGTGCCTTTCCGATCACCGATCGTTGGGTTGGTTGTGAGGGATGGGGAGATACTGACCTCGGCTCGTCAGGGTGAACTCTTCCGAAGTCCCTGACGGGCCTTGGGCGATGGCTGTATCCCGTGGTGTGTGAGGTATGCGGATGGGGGCGGGCTGACCGCCGCGGAGCGGCGGCGCCGGGAGACGGTACGGATGCAGGCGGCCGAGTTGTTCGAGGAGAGGATCAAGCCGTCGGAGGTCGCAAGACGCCTGCGGGTGAGCGTGAAGTCGGCCTATCAATGGCACCAGTTGTGGCGGACCGGCGGTGTTCAGGCTCTGGCCTCCCGTGGCCCGAGCGGGTCGCGGTGCCGTCTGTCCCCGCGATGTCTGGAGAAGCTGGCCGCGTACCTGGAGCAGGGGCCGGCCGCGCACGGCTGGGTGGAGGACCAGGTGTGGACCGCCGCTCGGGTGGCCACGCTGATCGGCAGGAAGTTCCACGTCTCCTACAGCGTCTCGGGTGCGACGAGGCTGATGCACCGGCTCGGCTTCAGCCCGCAGGTCCCCGCACGGCGGGTCGCAGAACGCGACGAGCAGGCCGTCACCGCGTGGAAGGAGGCGACCTGGGCCGAGGTAAAAGAGCCCGGGCGGCCTGCGGAGGCTACATCTGCTTCGAGCACGAAGCCGGGTTCACCCGCCGGCCGCCCAGGGGACGCACCTGGGGCCGACGCGGCCGCACCCCGGTCGTGACCGTCAGCGGCCGCCGCTCGGGGCGCCTGTCGGTGGCCGGGCTGATCGCCATGCGGCCCGGCTCCCGCACCCGCCTGTGCCACCGCCTGCGCACCCACCCCGCGGGCAAAGGCAAGCGCCGCAGCATGGGCGAGCGTGACTTCATCGCACTGCTCGACGGCGTCCATCAGCTCGTCAAGGCGCCGATCGTGCTGGTGTGGGACCGTCTGAACACCCACGTCTCCCACGCCATGCGTGAGCTGATCGCCGAACGTGAATGGCTGACGGTGTTCCTGTTGCCCGCGTACTCGCCCGACCTCAACCCGGTCGAGGGGGTGTGGGCGCACGTCAAGCGCAGTCTGGCCAATCTCGCCGTGGTCGCCCTGGACCGACTCGAAGCGCTCGTACGCAACCGGCTCAAGCGCCTTCAGTACCGGCCCGACACTCTCGACGGCTTCATAGCGGGCACCGGCCTGACCCTCGACATTCTCGCGTCACCTTGAAGAGCCGAGGTCAGTAACGCCCCGGCACGGCTGTCCCCGATAAACCCGAACTGTCGGCCCTGGTCTCCGACGCTGCCATCCGGGAGAAGCCGGACGTTGAGTGTGGTCAACGTGAACGCTTCACCGCGTCGAGTGTCCGTCCAGCGGAGCGCCTGTGGGATCGTGACATTGATCGCCAGAGCACTTACTTCCAGGTCGCTGCTCATGGACGGATGATCTCACGCGACCTGCCGCAGGCGGCCGCCACCGGCTCACGCAGCAGGCAGTTTGATCACGACTCGATACGCGACCTAGGAGCCCCCGATGATCTTGTAGACCGTCACCCGGCGCCCACAGACCTGCTCATCCGCCACTGGCGTGAAGTATTTCTTCAGCACGGAAGTCTTCATCCGGTCCCGCGCAGCCGACACCTGCTTCGCGAAGCGGGCTCATGCGGCGGTGGAGACCGTGGTGGCTCTGCACCGGTAGCCGCACCACCGCGCTGGATGGATGCGCACTGGGTGCAGTGGTGCGCATCCACGGCGCGCATCGTGCGAGCGGCAACTCGCTGTCGCCGGGCATGTGCCTGGCGCGGGCCGCAGGCCTACGTCTGTGCTCGGACCCCGCCGGAACGGGGGTGGTGGTTGTGTCAGGAGGTGAGGATGGAGATGCCGTCTCCGAGCAGTTTCAGGCCGAGGACGAAGAAGAGGACGGCCATCACGGCGACATTGTTCTGAGCTGCCCAGTCTTTCCAGTTGCCGAGCGTGGTCCTGGCCCGCTCTCCCCCGAGAAGGAAGACTCCCAGCGGGACCAGCAGGCCGAGGGTGGCGATCACGACGAAGATCGCCAGCGATCCCACCTGCTGCCCGACCGGCAACCCGGCCGAGCCGATGGCGGCGCCCGCGGCGATGGTCAGCGGGGCGTTCTTGGCGTTGAGCGCGGCCAGGGCCGTGCCGAGTCCGAAGACCTTGACCGGCGTGAGGCGGTCGATCGCGCCCATCCACTTCGGCAGTTTTGCCTGCGAGGAATCTTTCGGGCGCCGGCGCCACTGCCGGGCGCCGAAGAAGACGAGGAACACGCCCAGAGCAAGCTTGAGCGCTCCCACCCAGGTGGCCGGGTGCTTGTGGGCCGAGGCACCCGCGGGGGAGGCGATCGCCAGCATCACCGCGCCCAGTACCGCCAGCCCGAGGATCCAGCCGACGGTGAAAAGGATCCCGTTGAGACGCCCCCGGGGCGTCGCGAGGACGAGGATGACGGCGATGATCGGAAGCGGGCTGATCGCGACGCCAGCCGCAAAACCCAGCACGTCACCGAGAACTGCGCCCATGGTTGCCTCCAGCTGGGGTCAGGGTGGCGATCCAGTCGAGCAGTGCTCCGGCGGCGGCAGGCACCCCGGGCCGCCTGCGCGGCGCGGCGGGGGGCTTGTGCGATAGGCCGCGCCGCGGCTTCACGGCCACGCGGGAGTGGCCGACCGAGAAGGTGACGATGACGATCCCATCAGGACGCACGCCCCAGTCCCATCTTCCTGCCCCCGACTGGATCTGTCCTCGGGAGCGGCTCAGGACGCGAAGGCGGTGGCATCGGAGCGCCGCTCCCGTGTGGCCTCTCAGGGGCCAAGATGCGGGGGTGCTTCTCCGTGGTGAGGATGGGGTTGTGAGGGCGATGGCGCCCTGTGCCCCGGCGTTTGGTGACCCTCGCACCGATCCGTGGCAGGGGAGTCTCACGATGACTGCAACGACAGGTGCAGCTCAGTCAGCTCACTCCGAGCGCCCGGGCAGGGCTGACGGGGTCTGCAGCGAGTTCACGGTCTTCACGAAGATCAAGCCGGGCCATGCGGATGCACTGCGTGAGGATCTCGCCGCGCTCGCCGACCCGTCGGGTGACGAGAGGGTCCATGCGGCGTTGCGCCAGATCGGCACCCTGCATGACGCACGGCACGTGATCTTCGACAACGACACCCGGTTCATGTTCGCCAGCGTCTTCGACGGCTCCTGGGACACCTACATCGACGACTTCGCCAAGACGGTGGTCGGGGACCGCTTCGACAAGGTCTTCTCGCACAGCGAAGGGTTCCCCGGCGTCAAAGATCCGGGGGTGAAGGAGTGGTTCCTCGCCCACCAGGAGCCTGCGGGGGTCTTCGTCAGCGCCTATCCCGATCTGACCGTGCAGCAGATCTACAAGGACCACCGCGTGGAGGAGGCGTTCGAGGAGGTACTGGACACCCCTGAGTTCCGGGCGGCGCTGGACAACCCGGCCAACGCGGATCTGGTGGCCACGCCTGCCTTCCAGAAGCTGCTGGAAGAAGCCTCGGCCTAGACCCCTGACACAGCTACTCCTCAGAGCCGACCCCACTTCGGTGAACGGCGTCGGCGGGCGCGCACCATTCGCTGCGGGGCTGCCCGCACAGGGATCGATGCGGAGGCACGAACGATCATGAGCACGGCAGACAGTGCCAGCGCGGCTGGTGTGCGCGTCGAGGTCGAGGACGTCCAGAGCGCGGCGCTGCGCCCGCGGCCCGTCCCGTACGAGGGGAAGTTCATCTTCCTGCGCGTGGACGACCGCCACGCCGGGCGTGGCCTGCTGCGGCGGCTGCTCCCGGTGACCTCGGGCGGTCTGCCCAGCGTGGATTCGAGCCAGGACGCCTGGGTGGCGGTGGCGTTCACCTACCAGGGACTCAAAGCTCTGGGGGTGCCCCAGGAGTCGCTGGACAGCTTCCCGCGGGCGTTCCGTGAGGGCATGGCCGCCCGGGCGGAGCTGATCGGCGACGTGGGCGAGAACGCCCCGGACCACTGGGAGCCACCCTTCGGAACGGGCGATGTCCACATCGCGCTGAGCGCCCTCTCCTCCAACGCGGAGCAGCTGCACCAGGAACTGCAACGCGCCCAAGTCGCCTACCAGGAGACCCCGGGTGTCCAGGTGATCTGGCAACAGGACGTCCACCAGCTTCCGACCGGGCGCACCACCCTCGGCTTCCGTGACGGCATCAGCCATCCGAACATCGAGGGCGTCGGACTGCCCGGCTCCAACCCGCAGGAAGCCCCCATCAAGGCCGGGGAGTTCATCCTCGGCTACCCCGACGAAACCGGCAATCTGCCGTCCATGCCCAGCCCTGACGTGCTGGGGCGCAACGGGACCTACGCGGCCGTCCGCAAGATCCACACCAACGTCGCGGCCTGGCGCCGGTACCTGCGCGCCAACAGTTCCACCGCGGAGGAAGAAGCACTCCTGGCGGCCAAGATGATCGGGCGCTGGCCCAGCGGGGCACCGCTGGCCCTGGCGCCGGAGCACGACGACCTGAAACTGGCGGCTGATCCGCACCGCGTCAACAACTTCCTGTACCGAGAGAACGACGATCGCGGCCTGCGGTGCCCCGCCGGGGCGCACATCCGCCGGAACAACCCCCGCGACGCCACCATCATCGGCGACGCGCGGATGCACCGGCTCATCCGCCGCGGCACCACCTACGGCCCGCCGCTGCCCGAGGGCGTGCTGGAGGACGACGGCGCCGACCGCGGCCTGGTGGGAGTCTTCATCGGCGCCCATCTTGAGCGGCAGTTCGAGTTCATCAAGGCCGAGTGGGTCGAGGACGGCAACTTCATCAGCTACCCCGGCGAGAAGGACCCGGTGGCCGGACATCACGACGGAACCGGCAGCGTCACCATCCCCGACAAGCCGGTCCGGCGCCGTCTGCGGAACCTGCCCAGCTTCGTGGTCACCCGCGGCGGCGAGTACTGCTTCGTGCCGGGGCTGCGAGCCCTACGCTGGCTCGCCGAACTCGAGGACTGAACAGCTATTCCCACCGCTGAGGCGCCATCACGGTCTTCGAGGAGAGGTCGAAATCATGGCAGCACAGTTCGTCCGCTACACACCTGACGTCGAGGTACAGGACCCGGACTTCGACCAGCACGTGCAGACGGTGATCGCGAAGACCGAGAGTTACATCGCCGACTCGGTCGAGGCCGGCGGCACCGGACAGGCCCTGCGCGACGCCCACGCCAAGGGCTACGGGCTCATCCGGGGGCAGGTGGAGATCCTGGACGGGCTGCCCGCCGAGTACGCCCAGGGCATCTACGCGACACCGGGAAGCCACGATGCGCTCATCCGCTTTTCCAACGGCTCACCTCACGCCGGTGCCGACGCACGACTGGGCGCCGCCACCGGACTGGCGTTGAAGATGTTCGACATCCCCGGGCCGACCCTGCTGGAAGACGAGCCGGACACGGGCACCTTCGACTACGCCAACATCAACGGACCGATCTTCTTCTGCAACACGGTGGAGCACTACCTCTTCATTCAGGAGCTGTTCCTGAACGCGGCCGCCTACTTCTCCCAGGGCCGGCCTGGCGCACACCGCTTCTTCACCGAGTTCGTGACCGGAAAGGGAACCCTCGACCAGGACAACTGGGCGTGGGACGAGTTCCTGGCCTTCCTCCGCCTGGCAAAGACCCCTCCGGCGAACGTGCTGTTGTCGAGTTACTGGACGATGGGCGCGGTCCGGCACGGGGACTACATCGCCAAGGTGCGCATCACCCCCGACCCGGACTTCGCCGCCGCGGTGGTCCGGCGCACCATCGACCCGGCCTCCGCAGCGGAAGTCTTCCGGCCCGCCCTGCAAGCGGAACTGCAGGAGCGCCCCTACGCCTTCGACATCCAGGTCCAGCTCTGCACCGACCTGAAACGTATGCCGGTGGAGGACACCACCGTGGAATGGCCGGAGCAGCTTTCACCGCCCGTCACCGTGGCAAAGCTACGGCTGCCGCGGCAGGACATCTCCAGCCCGAAGAATCTGGAGAAGATGGACGCACTGTCCTTCACCCCCTGGCGGGTCACCGCCGAGCACGCTCCTCTCGGCAACATCATGCGGGCCCGCAAGGAGGTCTACCGCCACTCCTCCATCCAACGCCACCGGCTCAACCAGCAAGAACGGCGCGAGCCGCGCAACGCGGACGAGGTGCTGCCGCTGACCACCACGGTCCCTCACCTCTGACCCCTGCACACATCCACCCCGGGACCCACTTCCACCACGACACGGAGACGACCACGATGGCAGACAGCGCGGGCCAGGCCGAGGAGCAGGTGCTGGAACTGGACGACATCCAGGGCACTGTGCTGAGGCAGCGCCCTACGCCCTTCACCGGCGCGTACTTCCTGCTACGCATCGACGATCCCGCCGACGGCCGGCGGCTGCTCGCCCGGCTGGTACCCCACGTCGCCTCGGCGACCCAGTGGTGGGACCCCCCCAACCGGGCGTGGCTGAGCGTCGCGCTGAGCCACTGCGGGCTGAAGGCTCTCGGCGTGCCGCAGGCATCGCTGGACAGCTTCCCCGACGCCTTCCGTGAGGGCATGGCGGCGCGCGCCGGACGGCTGGGAGACACCGGTGACAGCAGTCCCGAGCACTGGGATGCCCCGCTGGGCAGCACGGACGTCCACGTTGCGATCTCCGTTTTCGCCCCGGATGCCGCCGCTATGGAGGCCCTGCTGGCCACGGCCCGCGAGACCCTCGCGGATCTGCCCGGGGTGTCGGTCATCTACCGGCTGGACGCCTCGGCACTGCCTACCAAGCGCACCCACCTGGGCTTCGTGGACGGCATCGGCGAGCCCGACATCGAGGGCTCCGGCGTGGCCAGCATCGCGCAGCACATGGGCGGCGGTGACTACGGCTACCTGCCGGGCTTCGGCCCCACCATCAAGGCCGGCGAGTTCCTTCTCGGCTATGCCAACGAGCTGGGCCGGCTCACGCCCATGCCCCAGCCCGACATCCTGGGCCGCAACGGTACCTACGTAGCCTTCCGCAAACTGCACTTGCGGGTCGCCGAGTACCGCCGCTATCTGAAGGACAACGCCTCCTCACCCGAAGAAGAAGAACTGCTCGCAGCCAAGATGGTCGGCCGCTGGCCCAGCGGCGCACCCCTGGTCCTCGCGCCCGACCACGACGACCCAGACCTTGCCACCGATCCCCACCGCGTCAATGATTTCACCTACCACGGGCAGGATCCGACAGGCCAGCGGTGTCCGCTCGGCTCCCACATCCGTCGGATGAACCCGCGTGACGCTCTGGCCGACACCCTGGTGGACGTGAAACTGCACCGCGCCCTGCGCCGGGGTACCCCGTACGGCCCCATGCTCCCTGAAGGACAGACGCAGGACGACGGCGCCGAACGCGGCATCGTGTTCATCTTCATGGGAACCGACCTCGTCCGGCAGTTCGAGTTCCTCAAATCCCAGTGGGCCAATGACGGCGACTTCGTCGGCCTGGGCAGCGAGAAGGACCCGATCGTGGGGAGCAACGACGGCACGGGCACCTTCACCATCCCCAAACGGCCCATCCGCCGCCGGCTCCAGCGGCTGCCCCGCTTCGCCGTGACCAAGGGAGGCGAATACCTCTTCCTGCCCGGCATCCGCGCTCTGAAGTGGATTGCGGAACCTGACACCTGAGCCGCGTGTACAGGGCCGGACCGGACTCGATCCCTACCGCGGCCCCACCCGCGCTGTTCCAAGAAGGGATGTCCTATATGACCACGAACGCACAGTCACCCAGCCGCCCGGGTCTCAAGCAGGGCAAAACCAACGAGTTCACCCTCTTCTTCAACGTCAAGCCCGGCCACGCACAGCAGATCCGCGACCTGTTCGCAGAAGGCCCCGACTACGAGAGGCGAAGGGACGCGGTAAGTCGCATCGGCACGCTCCACGACGCACGCTGGGTCCTCTTCGACAACGACACCCGCCTGATGTTCGCGAGCAACTTCGACGGTGACTGGGACCAGTACATTGACGACTTCGGCGCGGTAGTCCCCGACCTGTTCGACGGCGTCCTGCAACACACCGAGGACTACCCGGGCATCAAGGACCCCAGCATCAAGGAATTCGTCGTCGCCCACCAGGCGACTGCGTGCTCCTACTTCCGCGGCGCACCCGAAGCCACGATCACAGACATCCAGAAGGCACTACGCGTCAACAAGGCGTTCCAGCAACTGCTCGACGCGGCAAGCTGACCTCGTCGTGCCGGGCCCGGCAACGGGCGCTGCGTCCCGTCCGGGCCCCGCGTCGCGGCCCTCGCAGTCGGCCAGCCGGGGGGCCTGCAGAGCGGGCCCGGAACGCGGCGCTGCGAAGACCTGCCGCCCGCCTCCGCGTCCCAGGTGGCCATCAATCAGGGTCATGCCAGGGCTGGTGATCTTGGACGGGGCCAGGATTGGTTGCGGGAATGGATTGTTCAGCCCAGATGGTCTTGCCGCGGGGTGCGGGGCGGACGCCCCAGCGGTCGGTGAGTTGTGCGGTGATGTACAGGCCGCGGCCGCCCTCGTCGGTGTCGTCGGCGCGGCGCAGGTGGGGGGCGGTGCTGCTGTCGTCGGTGACCTCGCAGATCAGCGCCTGGTCGCGGATCAGGCGGAGCTCGATGGGGCCGTTCGCGTAGCGAACGGCGTTGGTGACAAGTTCGCTGACGATCAGTGCCGTACTGTCCGCAAGGCCACTCATGCCCCAGTCGGCGAGCTGGGTGACGACCACGTTTCGCGCACGGGAGACGGCTTCGGGGGTGTTGGGCAGCTTCCAGGAGGCCGTCCGTCCGGCGTCGAACGTGTGTGGGCGGGCCAGGACAAGGACGGCTTCCCGGGACGGTTGCTCCGGGGCCAGGGCCTCGACGATCGCGTCGCACGTGTCCTGAAGCGAGACGTGAGCCGTGGTCGTCAGTCCGCGCAGTCGGTCCAGCGGCAGGCGCGGTTGCCCTTGGGCCTGGCCGGTGCTCAGCAGTTCCGTGTTGCTGAGGAGCAGGATGCTGCCCTCCGGGAGGATGCGTTCCACGACTGTGTAGTGCGCGATGCCCTGGCCGAGCGGCGGGCCCGTGGGGACGTCGAGGAGCTCGGGTTCCCCGCTCGCGTGGACGACGGCCGGTGGGGGGTGCCCCGCACTGGAGATCGTGCAGTTGCCGGTCACCGGGTCGTAGGCCGCGTACACGCAGGTCGCCGACCAGACGTGGTCGGGTGTTTCACCCGGCGAGACAGCCTCAGGTTCGCGCAGGGGCCGGCTCGCCAGGTCGTGCAGCCGCTCCAGGATCTCATCGGGTGACAGGTCGAGGTCGGACAGGGCCGCGATGGCGGCGCGCAGCTGTCCCATGGCCGCGGCCGCGCTGATCGGGAGACCGCTGCTGTCACCCACGACCAGAGCGACCCTGGCCCCGGACAAGGGAAGGATGTCGAACCAGCCCCCTCCGGCCCCCGCGGGCACATAGGCGTGCGCGGTCTCCGCGGCGGAGCGGACCGCTGCGGCGGGTTGCCTCAGCTCGCGTCGTAGGATCCGCGCCACCGACCGCTCGCGGCTGTACACACGGGCGTTGTCCAGGCTCAGTGCGGCGCGAGAGGCCAGCAGCTCCACCAGGGCCACGTCGTCGCGGTCGAACGGGGTGGGATTGCGCCAGCGGTAGAGGCAGGCCAGTCCGAGCACCACGCCTCGGGCTCGCATCGGCGTCACGATCATGGAGTGCACGCCGGCGGCGAGGAGCCATGCGTCGAGCCTGCGGGCCGGGTCCAGCCAGTCGCCGTCCTCGTCCAGATTCCGGATTAGTACCGGTGCCAGGTCCGACAGGGCCCGCAGGTAGGGCGTCCTGAACGGGTAGGTGCCGATTTCGCCGACCGTCGCCAGGCCCTGCTGGGAATCGTCCGCGCAGCGGAAGCCGACACGCCGCAGCAATGCCGTCTCGGTCACCGCCACCGGGGCCGGAGCCTCGCCGCGCAGCACCGAATCGATCAGGTCCACCGTCATGGAGTCGGCGAGGTCCGGCACGGCAAGGTCGCACAGCTCCTCGGCCGTGCGGAAGATGTCGAGAGTCGTGCCGACATGCGTGGCGGCCCGGTTGAGCATCCGCAGCCGCCCCTCCGCTTTGGCACGCGCGGTGATGTCGGTGATCGCCACGGCCAGGCCCAGCACCGTTCCATCGGGGTCCTGAAGGCGGAAGCAGGCTGCCGACGCCACGGCCTCGGCCGCCGGATCCCGGCGGTTGCGCAGGTGAAGACGGAGGTCCCGAACCGGTTCTCCGGTCTCCAGCACCTTGCGCGCCGTGCGCTCGATGAATTCGGGCCTGGCGACGTCGAAGGCGTTCAGGACGTCCAGCAGCGGTCGGCCCACCATCTGATCGACGGGGAAGCCCCGCATCAGCCGCGCGGCGGCGTTGACGCGGATCAGCCGCAGCTGCGTGTCCAGCACGTGCAGCCCGACCGGCGACTGCGAGAACAGTGCGGCCAGAACGGCGTCGTCCAGCCGATGCCCCTGGGAGTCGCCCTGGTGATGCGAGCCAGTCACGACGGGACCCTGCCCTCACGGATTCGGCGCAACAACCGCACATACACGATCAGAACCCCCATCGGGCGGTTCCGCCACCGCAGCGCGCCCCGCCCACCCCGGCGCGCCGGTAGTCCGTTCAGAAGGTCCGACAGCGGCGGCAGAGCTCCCCGTCGGCTTTCCGCCGTCACACCGCCCGCCTCGTGCACCTCAGCCGGTGGGCGCCCTCTAGTCTCGTGGTCATGGGAGGACGGCAGAGCCAGGCGGAGAAGCGCGGGCCGGGGCGGCCACGCGAGGAGCGGGTCACCCGGGCGGTGCTCGAGACGGTGCTGTCCCTGGTCACGGAGCAGGGCATGGACGCGGTCACGATGGACGCGGTGGCGGCCCGCGCTGGAGTGAGCAAACCGGCCATCTACCGGCGCTGGCCGACCAAGCAGGATCTGATCCTCGCCGCCGCGGAGAGCCGGGTCGGCCCGGTTTCCGTCGCCGACCTCGGAGATTTCCGGGCCGAACTGCGCGCGCTGCTGACGGCGCGACTGGAGGTCTACCGCCTGCCCGGGACGGACCGTCTGCTGGCCGAGCTCATGAGCGCGGCGGCCAAGGCGGGTACCGCCCGGAGCGCGTACGCGACGTACAGCGCCCGCGTGACGGCGCAGACGCGCGTCATTCTGGAGCGCGGCATCGAGCGGGGGGATGTGCGGGCCGACGTCGACGTCACGGCCGCGTCGACGCTGGTGGCGGCGCCGCTGGTGTTCCGCCTGCTGGGCGAGCAGGAGCCGCTCGACGGGCGTTTCGTCGACGAGGTGGTTGACCTGGTCGCACGTGCGGTGGCGGCGCGGCCCTGACGGCGACGCCGACCCGCCCTGCACAACCCTGACGGCGAGGGCCGCCGGCCCGGATTCATGAAATTCGTTGCCCCGAGCCCTTGCGGCCTCACATCCCAATATCGATACTGCCGGTAACGAAATCAGCCGTTCGCACCGTGGAGGACCGCAATGGCCGGCACCGGCGTCTCGACGCCCCACCCCGTTCTCGGCAAGCCCCTGATCCGGTTCGGCAAGCGCATCCTGGAGCGCACCGCACCCGGCACAGCTCCGGGCGAGTACCGGATCCTGGGTATCAACCCGCTCACCCCGCACATCGGCGCCGAGATCACGGGCGTCGACCTCTCCCAGCCGATCGGCGCGGACCTGGCCGACGAGCTCCGCCGGGCGCTGCTGGAGTGGAAGGTGATCTTCTTCCGCGACCAGCGGGACTTCGGCCCGGAGGACCACGCCGCGCTCGCCGGGCTCTGGGGCGAGCCGGAGGCCAACCCCTTCTTCCCCACGGGCGACCGGGCCGGCGTCTCCCGGCTGGCCAAGGACGCCATGGCCGTGGGCAACGAGAACATCTGGCACAGCGACCACTCGTTCATGGCGGCCCCGGCTCTCGGCTCGGTACTGCGCGCCGTCGAGATCCCTGCCTCCGGCGGGGACACCCTGTGGGCGGACATGGGCGCCGCCTACGACAACCTTCCCGAGGCGACGAAGCAGCGGATCGAGGGCCTCACGGCCGAACACGACTGGGTGCCCACCTGGGGCGCGACGATGACCGAGGACCAGATCGCCGCGCTGCGCCAGACCCTGCCGGCGGTCGAGCACCCCGTGGTGGTCCGGCATCCCGTGACCGGACGCCGACTGCTGTACGTCAACGAACCCTTCACCACGCGCATCGTCGGACTCGACGACGAAGAGAGCCGCGAGCTGCTGCACGAACTCGTGCTGCAGGCCCGGATCCCCGAGTACCAGGTGCGGTTCCGCTGGCAGCCGGACTCCGTCGCGATCTGGGACAACATCGCCGTCCAGCACTACGCGGTCAACGACTACTACCCGCAGCGCCGCGTCATGGAACGCATCGCGATCGCCGGGGTCCCGCTCTCCTGAGCACCGCCCGGACCACACCACGGTCCGGGCCACTCCCTGCCCCTCCCCCTTTCGCCCGTCTCCCGCGGAGCCCTTGTGACCGACACCGATGTGGTACCCGCTGTGCCCGCTCACCACCCGAGGACCGAGAAGGTCCGCCGACACCGCGCATGGGTCGTCACCGCTCTGCTGGTCGTCTTCATGATGATCAACTTCGCCGACAAGTCCGTGCTCGGCCTCGCCGCCGATCCGATCCGCAAGGACCTCGGCCTGTCGTCGTCCGCCTTCGGACTCGCCAGCAGCGCCTTCTTCCTGCTGTTCTCGGTCTGCGGCGCCGCGGTGGGGCTGCTCGCGGACCGCGTACGGCCCAAGTGGCTGCTGCTCGCGATGGCCGCTCTGTGGTCCGTCGCCCAGGCTCCTGTGGCCCTGGGCGGAGGGCTCGCGGTGCTCGTCACCTCTCGTGTTCTGCTCGGTGCCGCCGAGGGGCCCGCGTTCCCCGTCGCCCAGCAGACCACCCTGTCGTGGTTCCCCAACCACCGACGCAACCTGCCCGGGGCCCTGATCGTGCTGGGGATCACCCTGGGAGTGCTGGTCGCAGCTCCCGTACTGACCTGGGTGATCCACCACCACGGCTGGCGCTCGGCCGTCACCGTGGTGGCACTGGCCGGTGTGGTGTGGGCGCTGCTGTGGGTCCGCCTCGGCGGGGAGGGGCCGTACGCGGCCGCGTCGGACGATGGCTCCCCGGTCTCGGCCGACTCCGGCAAGGCGACAGGGACAGGGGCCGGAACCGTGACGGGTCCGGCCGCGCACAGGACGCCGTACCGCCGGATCCTCGCGACCCGTACCTGGATCGGTGCCACGGCCGCCTATTTCGGCACCTACTGGGTCATCGCCTTCGGCCTGGTCTGGCTTCCTTCCTACCTCCACGACGGCCTGGGCTATTCGTCGGCCGGATCCGCACGGCTGCTGATGCTGGTCTGGGGTCTGAGCGGCGTCGTGGTGCTCGGACAGGCGGGCGTGGCCGGATGGCTGCTACGCCGCGGCGTCGCAAGCCGGTGGGCTCGCGGCGGGGTCGGCGGCATCCTTCTGCTCATCGGCGCTGCCGCATGCCTGGTCCTGCCGTCGGCTCCAGCGGGTACCACGACGGTCGTACTCCTGGTCATCGGATTCGGGCTCACCGGGGCGATGGGCAGCGTCGCCGTCACCACCGTCGCAGAACTGGCCCCGGCCCATCGCCGCGGCGGGGCCCTGGGCCTCATGAACGCCGTGGTGACCACCGCCGGCCTGATCGCCCCGACACTGATCGGGCGCCTGGTGGACAGCCAGGGGGCAGCGGGCTACCAGCGTGCTGTCCTGATCACCGGTGCCCTGCTCCTGCTCTGCGGGACCGCCGCCGTCACGCTCATCGACCCGGCTCGGGACGCGCGCCTGCTCTCCGCGTGACGACGGGACATCCATCCTGCCCCGGCAGGCCGCAGCCGCTCCTCACTCGGCTGCCCCGCCCGCCCTCACCCCACCCTCTGCGAGGAATGACGTGACCTCGAGCACCCTGGACACCGCTTCTCTCGACCGGGCCGTCATGGAACTGCGCGCGAGCGCCGGGTCCTGGTCGGCCACGCCGCTCACCAGACGCATCGCCCTGCTCGAACGGCTGCTGCCCCGCGTGGCGTCCGCCTCAGCCGAGCTGGCCGCGGTCGGCGCCCGCGCCAAGGGATACGCTCCCGACTCGCCGTCGGCGGCCGAGGACTGGAGCGGCGGACCGTGGGCCCTGGCGCAGAACGCCGCGGCTTGTCTCCACGTTCTGCGACGCATCGCCCGTGGCGAGGAACCCCTCGGCCCCGGAGCCGTGCGCGAGGAGGACGGCCGTACCAAGGTCGGCGTCTTCCCCGCCACCGGCTGGGACCGGCTGCTGTTCAACGGCTTCACGGCCCAGGTGTGGATGCGCCCCGGTGTCACCGCCGAGCAGGTACGCGACCGTGCGGCGGGCGAGTACCGGGGCCGGCCCGGGCCTCCTGCCGTCGCCCTGGTACTCGGCGCCGGAAACGTCGCCGCCATCACCGCGCTCGACGTCCTGCACAAGCTCTACGCCGAGGGCCAGGTCGTCATCGCGAAGCTGAACCCCGTCAACGCCTATCTGCGCCCCCACTTCGAGCAGGTCTTCGCCGACTTCATCGCACAGGGCTGGGTCCGGTTCGTCGACGGCGGCGCCGCCGAAGGCGCCTACCTCACCCGCCACGAGGGCATCGACGCCCTCCATGTCACCGGCAGCGACCGCACCCACGACGCCATCGTCTGGGGCACCGACGAGAACGCCGAACAGCGCCGACGCGACGACCAGCCCCTGATCACCAAGCCTTTCAGCAGTGAACTCGGCGGCGTCAGCCCGTGCATCGTGGCACCGGGGCCGTGGAGCGACGCCCACTTCCGCTTCCAGGCCGAGCACATCGTCACCAGCAAGATGAACAACTCCGGCCACAACTGCATCGCCACCCAGGTCCTGGTCCTGCCACGTGACTGGGATGGCACCGAGCGGCTGCTGGGCGAGATCCGGCGGGTGCTGCGCGAGCTGCCCCCACGCACCGACTACTACCCCGGCGCCGACCGCCGCCTGGCCGCCGTACTCGCCGCCCACCCACAGGCGGAGACCCACGGCGGCGGCTGCCGGCTCCTCGTCCCCGACATCACCAACCACGACGACATCCTGATCACCGAGGAGATCTTCGGCAGCGCCCTGGGCGTCGTACGGCTGCCCGGCGCGACCGCAGCCGAATTCCTGCGCCATGCCGTCGACTTCGCCAACGACACCCTCCCCGGCACCCTCGGCGCCACCCTGATCGTCCACCCCAGAACCGAGAAAACCGACAGGCCGGCGGTGGAGACCGCCATGGCCGGCCTGCGCTACGGCACCCTGGGCATCAACTGCTGGTCCGCAGTGGGCTTCCTGCTCGGCTTCACCCCCTGGGGCGCCTTTCCCGGCCACACCCGCCAGGACATCGGCAGCGGCACCGGCTTCGTGCACAACGCGTTCATGCTCGAGGACGTCGAAAAGACCGTACTGCGCGCCCCCTTCGCGCCCGCGCCGCGCGGTCTGGTCACGGGCGACCCGTCGCTGTCCCCGCGTCCGCCGTACTTCGTCACCAACCGCACCGCACTGACCACCGTCGAACGCGTCACCCGCTTCACCACCGCGCCGAGCATGCGGAAACTGCCCGGCATCCTCGCCTCCGCGCTGCGTGGCTGACCGCGTCCCGCCCTGCCACCGTCCCCGCCCCACACACCCTACGGAGACCCCGTGCTGAACCTCGCCGTCATGCTCGAGAGCAGCGCCCGCGCCGTGCCGGACCGCGACGCGGTCGTCCTCGGCGACCAGCGGATGACCTACGCGGAACTGGACACCAGCGCCCGCCGGGTCGCCAACCTGCTGCGTTCACGCGGTGTCGGGCCCGGCGACAAGGTCGCGCTGTCCTGCCCGAACCTGCCGTGGTTCCCGGTGGTCTACTACGGCATCCTCAAGGCCGGCGCGGTGGTCGTTCCGCTCAATGTGCTGCTCAAAGGCCGGGAGATCGCGTACCACCTGGCCGACTCGCACGCCAAAGCCTATTTCTGCTTCGAGGGCAGCGCCGAGCTTCCCCTCGGCCAGGAGGGGTGGACCGGATTCGGCGCGACCCCCGGCTGCGAGCACTTCTTCCTGATGACCGCCACTCCCGCCGAGGACTCCCCGATCGCGGGCGCCCAGACGCTGACGGCTGCACTGGCCGGCCAGAGCACCGACTTCGAGACGGTCGCCTCCGGGGCAGACGACACCGCGGTCATCCTCTACACCTCCGGCACCACCGGCCTGCCCAAAGGCGCGGAGCTCAGCCACTCCAACGTGACGCTCAACGCGCTCACCTGCCACAAGCTGTTCGGCGAGGTCGAGCACGAGGTGCATCTCATCGCCCTGCCGCTGTTCCACTCCTTCGGCCAGACCGTCCAGATGAACGCCGGCCTCGCCTCGCGTGCGACGCTGGTGCTGATGCCGCGCTTCGACGCCGCTTCGGCGCTCGCCCTGATGCAGCGTCATGCCGTCACCTTCTTCGCGGGCGTGCCCACCATGTACTGGGCACTGCTCGGCGAGGACGCCCCGGACGCGGACCTGGCACGGATCGCCGAGAACCTGCGCATCGCCGGTTCAGGAGGCTCCGCGTTGCCGGTCGAGATCCACCGCCGGTTCCACGAGCGGTTCGGGGTCACCATCCTGGAGGGATACGGCCTGTCGGAGACCAGCCCGGCGGCAACGTTCTCGCCGCGCGGCGAGAAGGTGCGCCCGGGCTCCATCGGCCGCCCCGTCTGGGGCGTGGAGGTGAACCTGGTCGCCGAGGACGGATCCATGGTGGAAGGCCCGGACGCGATCGGCGAGATCATCGTCCGCGGGCACAACGTGATGAAGGGCTACTACAACCGGCCCGAGGCGACGGCCGAGGTGATGCGCGACGGCTGGTTCCACACCGGCGACCTGGCACGCCGGGACGCCGACGGATGGTTGTACGTCGTCGACCGCACCAAGGACCTGATCATCCGCGGCGGCTTCAACGTGTATCCCCGCGAGATCGAAGAAGTATTGCTCACCCATCCCGCCGTAAGCATGGCAGCGGTCATCGGAGTGCCCCACGACAGCCACGGCGAGGAGGTCAAGGCATGCGTCGTCCTCACCCCGGAAGCCGAGCTCTCCCAGCAGGACCTCATCTCCTGGTGCAAGCAAGAGATGGCGAGCTACAAGTACCCCCGCCTGATCGAGTTCGTCGACGCCCTGCCCACCAACGCCACCGGCAAGATCCTCAAACGTGAACTCCGCACAGGTCTTCGTGCCTGAGCGTGCGGGGGTGCCGCCACCGGCCCGACGCATCGCGGCGAGAACGCGGTGCGCGCCCGCACGGGCGGCTCCTGGGCAGACACGAAGATCTTCACCGGCTGGAAGACCTGCACCCGGATCATTGCGCCGGGTGACGTCACCGGCGACTACCTGCCCGACGTCTTGTCGGTGGACTCCGGTGGGACACTGTGGATCTATCCCGGTAAGGGCAACGGCACCTTCGCCTCGCGGGTGAGCGTCGGCACCGGCTGGAACCAGTACAACTCCGTGCGCGGCCACGGCGACTTCACCGACGACGGCAGGGCCGACCTGCTCGCCCGCAACAAGAGCACCGGCGACCTGTACCTGTACAAGGGCACCGGCAAATCGGGCACTGGCGCCTTCTCGCCCCGCATCAAGGTCCGCAGCGCTTGGACCGGCTACAACGCCTTCGACGCGGTCGGGGACGTCAACGGCGACGGCTTGGCGGACTTCCTGGCCCGCACCCCCGGCGGCACCCTGTATCTGTACAAGGGCGCCGGTACGGCCACGAGCGGGATCTTTGCCACAAGGGTCTCGGTCGGCACCGGCTTCGAGGCCTACGACCTCTGGGGCTAAATCCGCAGGTGAGTAAGGCTTACCTCCAGGGAACGGCCAGGCTCAGTGCCCATCGCCCAGAGGCGGTGGGCACTGTGCGTTGTACGGCCTCTCCCCGAGTTCGAGCCGGGCCGACCACAAGGCACGATCTGCAGGCGAGCGACCAGCCGCCCTCAACCAACCCCAACGGCGAAACGGACGTCGCTCTCAAAAAGCCTCTCAAAGTACGACTCCCCGAGCGGAGGGGTGTAGTCGACGTGGATCTGGCCGTTGGCGGTGAGCGTCTCGTGGCGGGTGCCACGGGCCGTCGGCTCGACCCACGTGGCGACCACCAGTTCCTCCGGGCGGCCCGTCATGACGCGGTCACCGCGCGAGCTGCGGTGCCGGCCTCGTACGCGCGGGCGAGCAGCGCGTTGAAGGCGAGTGCGGCCGCCGGGTCGGACTCGTGTAGTCGGCTCACGGCCTGCCCGCTCGTCCTCGCTGAGTGAGTCCAGCAGGCCGGTGCGGGCCAGTGTGCCCAGCAGGGCTTGGCGCAGGACGTCCGGGGCGAGGGCGGCGCGGCGGGCGGCTTCGGTTTCCTGCTCCTGGCGGTGCTGTTCGTCCTGCAGCTGCTGCACGGGTTCGTCTTCGGCGTCGGCGGTGAGCGGGTCTTGGACGACGGCGCCGGTCTCCGGGTCGTAGACGCCGCCGGTGGTGGCGAGCAGCTGCGCGATGAGCCCCCACTTAGCCTTCGGCGGGGCCGCGTTCGTCGTCGGGTAGGTCCTCGCGGTCGCGTTCTGCTGCGGCCGGGCTTCCTCGAGGGCGGCCGCAGCCTCGGTGGCGGTCACGCCACGGTGAACGACCGGGCGCTGATTGCGGTGTCCGCTGCCTTGAACCGGTCGAAGGCTGTAAAGGTCATCCGCCTGCACACCCCCTATCGGGGAAACTACGTTCTGTAGTTCTCACTGGTCCGTGGTGTTTTCCATAGCGTGTGCCCTGGTTGTGCCCGCGCAGGTCTGTCTTGTCGGGCCCCGACGGCGCCTCGAGCGGCGGCCCGTCGTCCAGGCCGCACCACATGTTGTACGGACCCATCAGCGCCGCAGCGCCTCCACCGGTTCGATGCGCGATGCCCTCCACGCCGGATAGAGCCCGGCCAGGACGCCGGTGGCGAGCCCCACCAGAGGTGCGGCCGCAACTGTGCCCGGATGCAGGATGGGAGTCCAGTGGCGAGCCAGGGCCACACCGACCACGGTGAGTACCCCCAGGCTGGTGCCGACAAGTCCGCCGAGCGCCCCCAGGGTTCCGGACTCGGCCAGGAACTGGGCGGTGATGTGCCGGGCGCGAGCGCCCAGGGTGCGCCTCAGCCCGATCTCACCCGTCCGCTCCAGCACGGCGACGAGGGTGGTGTTGGCGATGCCGACCGCGCCGATGACCAGGCAGATCCCGGCCAGCAGGAGAAAGAGCTGACCGAGGTCGGAGCCGACTCCGGAGCGCAGACCGCGCGGGTCCGGCGGCGGTACGGCCTTGAGGTACTCGGGGTGGTCGGGCCGCAGCGCCGTCGGGGCCTCTTGCGCGACCTGCCGGGCGGCACCCAACTCCGTGGCGACGAGCATGCTTGCCTCGCCGGGCCCCGGCCGCCCCCACAGCTCCTGCGCCGAGGTGCGCGGGACCACCACGCTGAGCAGCAGATCGGCCTTGCGCTGCACGTCCTGGACGATGCCGACGACGGTGAACGGCTCATCCCCGATGAACACCGCCGGATGCGTCTGAAGAGTGGTGATCCCGAGCTGCGCGGCCGTCGCCTCACCGATGACGGCGACCCGGCCCCGGCGGGCCATCGCGTCGTCGTACAGCCGCCCCTCCGCCAGGGTCGGCACGGCTGCCCGCAGCACTCCGGGCGAGGCGGCGACCACTTCGATCGACTTCCCCTCGCCCCCGGCGACGGGGGCCGACCGCACGGTCGACGCCCGGTCGTCACGAACCGTCCAGAAGACCCCGGCGGCACGCACCCCGTGGACGCGGCGCATGCGGGCATCGGCGTCCTCGGGGAAGGCTGGCCCGATCAGCCCGTCGGGGTCGTGGACGGCGTCCTCCACGGTCACCTCGGTGGCGGTGAGCGCGTTGAACCGGGAGTCGATCTGGGAGGACGTGGTGGAGGTCAGCCCCAGTATCGCGACGAAGGTGCCGACACCGAGCACGGTGCCCAGGGCGGTCAGCGCCGACCGGGCGGGACGCTGCAGCATCCCGGCGCCGGCCTCGGAGAGCAGGTCGCGCACCTTGAACGAGGAGCGGTCGATGCCCGTCGTTCCGCGTCCACGCGCAGGTGATGTCATGCGGCTGCCTCCCGGCGCTCCGTGAGCACGCCGTCGCGGATGGACACGGTACGCCCGCCGCGCGCGGCCACCTCCGGGTCGTGGGTGATCAGTACGATGGTCAGCCGTTCTCGATGCAGTTCCTCCAGCAGTTCGAGCACGGTGTGGGCGTTGGCCGAGT
This sequence comes from Streptomyces sp. NPDC007189, assembly GCF_040703635.1. NCBI lineage: Bacteria > Bacillati > Actinomycetota > Actinomycetes > Kitasatosporales > Streptomycetaceae > Streptomyces > Streptomyces sp. NPDC007189. Next base: position 13,989 of record NZ_JBEYEY010000033.1, on the reverse strand, counting down.
CCAGGTTCCCGGTGGGCTCGTCGCACAGCAGCAGCGACGGTCCGCCTGCGAGGGCGCGGGCGATGGCGACCCGCTGACGCTCGCCTCCGGACAGCCGGGTGGGCAGCGCGTCGATACGGTGCCCGAGCCCGACCCGGGTCAACGCCTGCCTGGCCCGCGTCACCCGCTCTGCCCGGGCGACGCCGCTGTACATCATGGACAGGGCGACGTTCTCCAGCGCCGAACGGTGCGCCAGCAGGTGGAAGGCCTGGAAGACGAAACCGATCCTCCTGCCCCGCAGCGCCGTGCGGTCGGTGTCGCGCAGTGCTCCGGTGTCGTGCCCGTCGAGCAGGTACGTCCCGTGTGTGGGTGCGTCCAGCAGTCCGGCGATGTTCAGGAACGTGGACTTGCCGGAGCCGGAGGGGCCGACGACGGTGACGAAGTCCCCACGACGAACCGTCAGGTCGCAGGGCTTGAGCGCCGCCACCGGCGGTGGTCCCGGATAGGTCAGCCCGACCTGGCGGAGCTCGATGACCGGGGGCGACGAGAGGGAATCCGTCACGGACCACTCCCCTCCCGCTTGACCCCGGTGACCACCTGCTCGCCCTCTGCCAGCCGGGCCGAGCCCACGGGCTCGACGGCCACGAAGCCGTCGCCCGCCGTTCCGGTACGCACTTCGGCCTGCCGTTGCCGGCCATCCGCCTCGACGACGGTGACGGTGGTACGGCCGTCGGCTCCGGTGGTGAGCGCGGTGATCGGCACGATCAGCGCCTTGCCGTGGGTGCGGGCCGCCTCGATGGTCAGCCGGACGTCCTGTCCGGCCAACTGCGGGTCCAGCGGCCGGTCCGGGTCGGCCCGGAGCAGGTACCCGCTCTGCCCCTGCTGGGCGGAGGCCGCGCCCTGCTCTCCCGACGAACCGCTCTGCCCGTCGTCCTCGCCGCCGCCCGGCGCGGTGAACGGCTCGGCCAGGTAACCCACCGTCGCGCGGGCCTGGACTCCGGTCACCTCGGAGTAGATGCGCACCCGCTGCCCCTTGTGGACCAGACCCTTCTGATGCTCCTGCAGATAGGCCCGCACCTGCAGGCGGCCGGCCGACACCGTCATCACCGTGCCGTCGACCGGCGCCCCGACGCGCCCTGCCACGGAGTCCACCCGCGCGGGGAACCCCTGAAGGAAGACGACCTCACCGGCGGGCAGCCGCGGTCCCGCCGCGGCCTTCGCCGCGGTCAGATCCGCTCGCGCCTCCGCCAGATCCTCCCGGGCGTAGCCGAGATTGCGCTCCGCGTCCGCGCCGTCGGCCGCCTCGGCTTGCGCCACCGCCCGCTTGGCCTGGGTCACTGCCTTCTGGGCGGCTTTCACCCCTTCCCCGCCGTCGTCGAGGGCGGACAGCGGATCGTAACCGATGGCTGCATAGAAGGAGTTGAGGGCGGTCTTGGTGCCGGCGCCGAACGTCCCGTCGGGGTCGCTTCCCGTACCGTGGCCGAGGCTGTGCAGCGCCCTCTGCAGCTGCCTGACGTCGCTACCCTTTGCGCCAGGCTTCAGGTCCCGGTACATCGGAACCTTGCCCGGCAGTACGAACACCGGGCGACCCGACACCTCCAGGACCACCTGCCCCGCCTTGACGGTCGCCCCCTGCTTCACCGGCAGCTTCGTGACGACCGGGGTGGCGGCGTCCGCCCCGCCGGATATCTGAGGTGCCACGTCCACGCTCTGCCCGGCCGCCACCTGCCCCCGGACGATGACCGAAGAGGTCAGGACCCGGTACTCCACCGGCGAGGTGAGCACGCTGCGCTCCGGCGGCCGTGCGTCGGCGGCGGCCTGGGCCGGTGACTTGATCACCGTGGCGGCCAGCATGCCGCCGACGGCGAGCAGGGCGGCCGCGCCGGCGACGGTGGCGGCCCACCGGCCGCGCCGCGAGACTCCGGCGCCGGGGGCGGCCTCCGGTGCCTCGCGGTCCGATTCCTCCAGTGCCTGTGTCTGCTCCATGTGAGGTCAGCCGCCGACGATCCCCGGCCCGTCAGCAGGCGAACACTTGGCGGCCACATCCGCGAAGTCCCGCTTCACCTTTGCGGCCAGTTCATCGCTGAGCTTGATCTCGGCGGTCTTCGGGTCGGGGTCCGGATAGTCGGGTACGCCGTTCTTCCGGAAGCACTCCGCCTGCTTCCGTGCCGCCTCGAGTGCCGCGGCCGGAGCGGATGCCGAGGGAGTGCCGTGGGGGAGCTTGCCGCGGCACTTGGCCTCGGCCGCCTGCTCCTTCGCATAACCGAACTCGGCCGCCTTGTCCTTGTCGACCCGGAGTTCACCACCGTCGGTCACCTCCAGGGCCAGCCCCTGGTCCTCCAGACACCGGTAGTAGGCCACTTCCTGCGCGTCGGCGGCGGACGCGCTCGGCGCCGCGTCTCGGGCGTCGCCCGAGGCCGAGCAACCGGCCGACAGGACGCCCGCGGCCAGGGCGGCAAGCAGGAGCTGAGATCTTCGACGGGCAGACGGCATCGCAACTCCAGTTGCTCGACCAGGGGGATTGGCGCAGACACCGCAACAGCGGGAACCGCAACCTACGGCATGACTGGTACTCGATCAACCGTTTGCAACTTCTTGACATACCTCCAGACGGTGATCACACTCGGCGGACCCCCCACTGCGCATCCCGAGTTGACTTCTCTCCCAGGAGTGAGATGAGCAGGACCAACGCAGTGCGTTTCGCCGCCGGGGCCGCTTTGGCCGCGGCCTTGTTCGCCGGATCCGTTCTGACCGGCGCGGGCAGTGCCTACGCCGCCACGAACCTCGACGGCCGTCTCGAGTCCGGCGAATTCGGCCTCTATTACAACTCCGGCGGGCTCGGGTGCGTCCGGGACAGCTACTACGACGACAACACGTTCGTCGGCGACAACTTCAAGGACCCGTACGGCGTCAACTGCGCGGGCGAGGGGCGTAGCACCAACGACAACACCGCTTCTTACTGGAACCGGGACGCCTACCAGTGGGAGGTGGACACCGACGCCTACCGCAGCGGCATCAAGGGCTGGATTCCGGCCGGCTACTCGGGTGACGCGTCGTCCAACTTCAAGAACGAAATCTCCTCGAACTACATCGACTGGTGATCTTCCACTGATCTTCCACGGGCGGGATCCGGTCCGCGCCGGATCCGCCCTGGCCACCTCTGAGGTCTGTGATGTCCTTGTCTGTCCGCCGTGTTCCGCGACACCTCGTCGCCCTTGCAGCCGCCGCCGTGGCGGTGACCGGATGCTCCGTCACAGCCAGCGGCCCCGCGCACGGGGCGCCGGAGCCCGAAATCTCCGGCATCCCGGTCCTGGCGGACTCCGCCGATCTGGCGCTCCCGCTCGACGCGTACGAAGCGACCCCCGAGGAGAGGGAGTTGCTGGTGAAGGCCCAGCAGGTCCTGACCACCCGGTGCATGGACCGGCTCGGCTTCGACTACCAGCCGCCGCCGCAGTCCGGGGCGGCGAAGGCGGCGCCGAACAGCCGAATCTACGGGGTCACGGACCCGGAAACGGCCGCCCGATACGGCTACCGCAGTCCTGAGGAAACAAAGTCCCTCGCCACCAGGGGGAAGCGCGAGCCCGTCAGCAAGGCGGAGGAGACCGCCCTGTTCGGGGCCCCCGATCTACGGCCCGACGAGCTGCCGAAGAGCCAGCAGGAAGCAGAGCGCCAAAGCGGCCACGGGGGCGTACCCGTAGGCGGGTGCACCAGGGAATCCTTCCTCAAGCTCTACGCCCCGGACCCGGAAAGTGTGGACGTCCTCTACGTCTTCCAGCTGAAGTCCGAAGCAGAGACGAGGGCCCGTACCGACTCGCGCATCAAGCGCGTGAACGCAACATGGTCCGCGTGTATGGCCAAGTCCGGCTATCAGGCCAAAGAACCGATGAAGGCGGCCGAAGAACTCGGCTTCACCGACGCGGAGCTCGCAGAACCCCAGGCGATCACAGCAGCCACGGTGGACGTGGCCTGCAAGAAGAAGACCAACCTCGTCGGAACGTACTACGCGGTCCAGTCCGCCTACCAGCGACGACTTGTCGAAGAGCACGCCGAGACCTTGAACCTCGCCCGGCAGCAGCTACGCGACAGACTGCGGCTTGCCGCATCCCTGACCTCCTAGCGATGGACACGGCTTCGGACTGCGGTGGCGTCAGGTGAAGCCGGCGGCGGCCTTGTCCTCCCAGCCGTCGTCGATCTGCACGGAGCGGGAGTGGCTGGCGCAGCCACCCTGGTCGGTGAAGGCAATGCCGTTGCCGCCAGCTTTGGAGGCCAGGCCGATGCGCAGGAAATTCCCGGTCCAGGCGATGGGCACCCCGGCCGCTGGGAGATGCGCTTGATGGCGCGGGTGAAGAGTCCGGTCCCATGCCGCCGGTGACGGGCCCCAGCGGTCGGGGCCAACGAACGCCGACATCGACGGGTCAACCCACCGCGGGCGCTTCTGGACCGAGGTTCTGCCGTACGGCAGTCAGGTCCGGTCTGACGTGTGGCTTTCCAACATCGAGACCAGGCGCGCCAAGCTGAGCACCGAGCAGCTTCAGCGGCTGGCCGACCTCGGGCTGGACTGGGCGGCTCAGGCCTTGGGCTCCGCGTAGCGACGGCGGGGTGTGAGCTGGCGCAGACCGGCTGGTGCCTTGCCGCCGACCGTCGGCTCGTCCCGACTGCGACCGGCCTTTCCGCTCAGAAGGCCGGCCGCAGCCGCGCCAGCACCCGAGCCCGAGCCGAGGAACCCGGCCAAGGTCGGCTGACCAGCAGGCGTCGCTGACGGACGCCTCGGTTGCGTCCATGGAGATGGGGTACGGGTTCGACCTGATCCGGGTTTTGCTCCGGCGTCGGGATGAAGCCCGCATACATGAACGGCCACCGGCTGATCTTCGAGGTGTCGAAGCCCGAAGGAGATCAGCACGATGACCGCACCCGACAGTCTGCCCCTGCACGCTCTCGCGGAAGACAACCTCGCCGCGGCGAGTCCCGATCTGCTGCGCGCGATGGTCAAAACGTTCGCCGACGCGCTCATGTCCGCCGAGGCCGACGCCCTCTGCAACGCCGAATACAGGCAGGTCAGCGACGAGAGAGTCAACCACCGCAACGGATATCGCCCACGCGAGTGGGACACCCGCGCCGGCACCATCGAACTCGCCATCCCCAAGCTCAGGTCCGGCAGTTACTTCCCGCACTGGCTACTGGAACGACGACGCCGGGCCGAGCAGGCCCTCATCTCGGTGGTCGCCACCGCCTACCTACTCGGTGTCTCAACCCGCCGCGTCGAGAAGCTTGCCAAGTCCCTCGGCGTCACGCAGCTGTCGAAGTCCCAGGTGTCCGCGATGGCCAAACACCTGGACGAACAGGTGGCCGCCTTCCGCAACCGGCCACTGGAGGCCGGACACCTACTCATTCGCCTGGGCCGACGCGCTGCCCCAGAAGGTCCGCGAGGGCGGCCGCATCATCAACGTCCACGCCCTGATCGCGGTCGGCGCGTCGGCGCGCCGGCCAACCGGGGTGGCGCCCGCCACCGCGGCCACCGCCTCACGCCGTTCGGCCAGCCCAGCAGCCTTGTACAGGTAGGCTACGCCCTCCTCAGTCACCACGTGGGTGACGTCGTCGCCGTAGATCATGATCGGCGGGATGGGCATGCCGGCGTCCTCGCCCACCTGGATCGCGTCCAGCGACTCCACGAACGCCGGAGTGCCGCCCGAACGGAAGGTCTGCGTAATCTGCACGACCAGCTTGCGCTCGCGTACCGCGGCGGTCTCGCCGGTCAACAGCTCCAGCCAGGCGGTGGACGGGTGCCTGCGTCCCCGCGCATCGTGCCCCATGTTGGGCGCTCCACCGAACCCTGTCAGCCGGCCCTCGGTGACCGTAGAGAGTTCGCGTACGCGTCGATCTGCAGCGACGAGCCGATGAACAGGTCCACCGCGTACTGCCCCGCGAGCTGGCACAACACCCGGTTGGACCGCAATGAGCCGTCGTGGCCGGTGAAGAACACGTCCGGCCGGGCGGCGACGTACCGCTCCATGCCCGGCTCCCCGCCGAAGCAGTGCACCGATTCCACCCAGCCGCTTTCGATGGCGGGGATGAGCGTCGGATGCGGGTTGAGCGTCCAGTGCCGGCAGATCTTCCCGCACAGCCCCAGCTCCTCGCCGTAGGTGGGCAGGAGGAGCTCGATCGCCGCGGTGTCGTAGCCGATCCCGTGGTTGAGCGTGACCACGCCGTGCCGCTCGTAGATCCCGCGCAGGGCCATCATGGCCATCAAGATCTCTACCTGGCCGATGTGGCGGGGGTCCCGGGTGAACAGCGGCTCCAGTGCGAACGGCCGCGGGCTCTCGACAATTAGATCTACCCAGTCGCCCGGGATGTCCACCCGGGGGAGCTCGTCGACCAGCTCGTTCACCTGGATCACGTTCACCCCGCCGGAGAAGGCCACCGCCTCGGCGATGGTCGGCGTGTCCTCGGTACTGGGCCCGGTGAACAGATTCCCGTCCCGGTCGGCCTGCTCGGCGCAGAGCAGGCCGACGTTGGGCGTGAGGTCCACGCACATGCGCGCGTACAGCTCGACGTAGGTGTGAATCGCACCCACCTCGACATTGCCGTCGGCGAGCAGCTGCGCCATGCGCACGCTCTGCGGGCCGGCGTAGGCGAAATCGAGACGGCGGGCCACGCCGCGCTCGAACACGTCCAGGTGCTCTCGCAGACTGATCGAGGAGATCAGCAGGTGCAAGTCGTGCACGATATGCGGATCGCAGCCGGCCAGCGCCTCGGCCAGGAAGTCAGCCTGTTTCTGATTGTCGCCCTCCATCGCTACCCGATCGCCGGGCCGCAACAGCGCCTGGAGGGCGTCGCCGACCCGCCCGGCGTCCAGCACCCGCCCCGAGCAGTACGGCCGGACCGCCTCCAGCCGTTCCCTCTTCGCGGTCCTGCGCCGAGTCCAGTCCCGGCCGGCCTTCGTCGTGGATGCCATCGCTCGCACCGGTCTCTCGCCCTACCCCGTTTGCCCCCTTTTCTCCAACCTCGGAAGCAGCGCCGCTAACCCGAGGTGCACCGGCAACGGAGCCGTTTCGTACGGTCCATCGCCGACACGGCCGCCCTCGTCCTGACCTCCCTGGACCACCGACCCTCTGCGACCGCTCACACTCCTCGGGCTCGCCTGACTGCCACCTGTATGGATGAGGTGGAGAAATCTGGTTGATCGGCTACTGCCCCTCGTATAGCAATGCCCTGTGATACGTGGCGAAAAGACCGGGCTGCGTGCCCGGCACGAGAGCGACGTCCCAGTTCTCCATTCCGAGCTGTACGACGATGTGGCCACACGGTCGCGCGCCGACTCTCGCCCCTGGCGGCCCATCCCACCAGGTTCGGGTCACTCACCCTTCACCGCGACCGGACCGTCGGACGAGGCCGCGTGCTTCTCCGTTGTCGAGCTGGAGTCGCAGGAACTGGCCGGCGAGGCCCTGCTTTGGGGCATCGACACACACAACCGGACGGCTCACATCGGGATCGCCCTGCGCCCCGCATTCCGCGGCCGCGGGCTCAGCGTCGATGTCCTGCACACGCTCTGCGAGTACGGATTCGCCGTGCGCGGACTACAGCGCCTGCAGATCGAGACCCTTACGGACAACACCCCGATGCTCGCGGCGGCAACCAGGGTCGGGTTCACACGCGAGGGCACGCTGCGGCGCTCCGCGTGGGTATACGGCGCATACGAAGACGAAACCATCCTCGGCCTCCTCGCGAACGATTGGACGCCCCGGAGATGAACAGCAGGAGCCCGGTCTCACGAGAGAGAGATGCGAACAAAGAGGGCAAGGTGGAACTTTGACGAGGCCCTGGGTTCCCTCCCTGTCTCTGGGGCACGGACTGATCGGTCACCATGACCCCGTTCTACCGCGTCGGACAATGAGCACGCGCCAGGCCCTCAAGAAGCAGGACCCTGTGCACAACGTGGCAGCGATACGACCAAGGGGGAACGGTCTACACCGCTCGGTCTGTGGCGGAAAAGCACCTACAGCGGGAACGAGGACTCCCATTGCGTGGAGGTGGTCGGCTTTCCGAAGTCGATCGGCGTGCGCGATTCCAAGAACCGGCGGCTTGCACCTCTGGCGTTCGCACCGGGCGAGTGGTCGGCGTGCCTGGCCTCCGTGAAGGCGGGACGGTTCGGCACCAGGGCGGAGGGGCGCACGGTGGGCGCGGTCGGCGGGCAGGGAGTCTGAGCAGCGTGACCCACGCGGCGGGGAGTCGTTGAGGAGGGCATCGCGCCATGAACATCCGCTCCCCGCGGATGCGCGAACCTCACGAGGGCCCGGAACCAGCACCTGGTCCCGGGCCCTCACCCCTGTTGTGAAGACCTCGTAGCAACGCGCGCCGATCCAGTGCACGCCGACGGCCTGCCGGGCAGGTGTTGCGGCAGCACTTCCCCGCAAGCCTCCGCAAGGCCGCGCCGTCTTTCCGGGGAGCGGAACCGCGTGCTCACCGCTCCGGCCGGCCCTGCGGAGAGCGCACAAGGGGCCGGTTTCCCCGGGCCGGGAAACCGGGCGTGGTAGTTCCGCGTACCGCGTTTCCCTGGGAAACGGCATCAGCTGATGGCGGGGCTACAGGTCCAGCACGGCGCGCAGCGCCTGGTCCACGCGCGCCATCGTCTCGGTGGGGACCGTGCCACGGCAGGCCGCCCCGTCGAAACGTGTGCTGCGCAGCTGCTGGAGATTCACTGCGACGGCCGTGCACGGGACCGGGTCGCCCACCACGACGGACATGGCGGTGTCGGGGTAGCGGCCCGAAGGGTGCAGGACAATCGCGAGCACCGCGCCGTAGGCCTCTTCCAGGCCGGTCAGGGAGACGATCAGAACGTCGCGGCCGTCGGGCAGGGTCCAGATCTCGCCGCGCCTCACCGCAGGGTGTCGCCTTCGCCGGCCAGGTCGTCGCCGAGACCGAGCGCGGCGAGCTGGCGCGCGGCGTCGAGAGTGGCCTGACGGCGGGCGGCGCGCACCACATAGGCGTTCAGGCTCATGCCGGCCGCTTCAGCACCGGCCCGGATCGAGGGGGCGAGCTCATCAGGGATCCGGAGCGTCATGTCTACGGTCATGAGGCCAGACTAGCCACCGGAGATTGGTTGCGTAAGTGGTGGCAATAGTCGGCGGCAAACCAGGTCGCGCGATGGAGGCGTCGCGCGCCGGCTCCACCGCGCGACGAGACACGGCGGTGCCCCGGACCGCTGGGGGTCGGTCCGGGCACCGGCACCGTTGGCTGCCCGCCCTCGGAGGGGGGCGGATTCCGCACCGGGTTGGGCGGGGCAGAGATCGCGCCCATGGATCTGAGGCTTGACTTCCTCAGTCCGTAAGTCATAACTTACGTAAGTGGTGACTTACGCAAATGCCTTGTCTGCTCTGGCAGACCCGACTCGGCGGGCCATATTTGAACGTCTCGGCGATGGCCCGAAGGCGGTGGGCGAGCTGGCGGAGGGCCTGCCGGTGAGCCGCCCCGCGGTCTCCCAGCACCTGAGGGTGCTCAAGGAGGCCGGGCTGGTAGTGGACCGGGCGGTCGGCACGCGGAGGGTCTACCAGCTCAACCCGGCCGGGCTGGGTGCCCTGCGCACCTGGTTGGACCGTTTTTGGGATCAGGCACTGGCTGCGTTCAAAGCGGCTGCGGAATGCGAAGGAAAGCAGGCACATGACTGATCAGCCCATCCGCAAGAGCGTGACCGTCAACGCGCCGATCGACAAGGCGTTCACCGTCTTCACCCAGGGCATGGACAGCTGGTGGCCCCGTCAGAGCCACCACATCGGCGAGAGCGAGATGAAGGAGGCGGTGCTTGAAGGCAAGGAAGGCGGCCGCTGGTACGAGATCGGCGAGGACGGCAGTGAGTGCGAGTGGGGCCGTGTGCTGGCGTGGGAGCCTCCAGCCCGGCTCGTCCTGGCCTGGCAGATCGACGCCACATGGCACTTCGACCCCCAGTTGCTGACCGAAGTGGAGATCCGGTTCACCGCCGAGGGCCCGGAGCGCACCCGCGTCGACCTTGAGCACCGCAACCTGGACCGCTTCGGCGACGCACGCCAGCAGGTTCGCTCCGCCTTCGACTCGCCTGGCGGCTGGCCGGGACTGTTGGGCAGGTTCGCCCAGGCGGCAGCCGCATAACCACTGAATCTGTGCTGTTCACGGCCCGCCCGTCTCGGTTGCCGTCAATCGCGGGAGGGCCGTGCCGGTACGCCCGGAGGCGCTCTTGGTGACAGTAGAAGCCGACGCGGCCCTTGTCGAACGGCGGCTTTCGGCAGGCGAGTTGGCCTGTCCGGCTTGCGGCGGGGTGCTGGCTGGCTGGGGGTGGGGACGACTTCGCCGGCTACGGGACCGACGGGAGTGGTCCCCGTGCGGCCGCGCCGCTCGCGGTGCAGGGTATGCAGGGCCACCCACGTCCTGCTTCCGGAATTCTGCCTGGTCAGGCGGGCGGAGCTGGCGGTGGTGATCGGCGCCGGGCAGGAGCTGGCAGCCTCCGGATGGGGGCACCGCAAGATCCGCTCCGTGCACGCTGACCGGACCCTGGTCAGCACCTGGTCGAGGACATGTCTGATCGCCGCGGTCTGGGCTGGCGACAGCCGAATGGATCGGCGATGGGGTGAGCCGGGTAGCGGTCACTCGACGCCATTGCCACCGTGGATGGCTGCCGCCCTCGGATCCGGCCAAAGGGAGGACTTGACAGCCCAGGTCCGCCTGGCCCCGGGCCGGCTATGGCCCCGAGTGCCTAGGCTGGCACCGCTACGGAAGGGCGGTGCCATGGACGCTGACTCCCGGACCAGGGCCGCGATCGAGGAGCATTGGCGCGCCTCGGAACGCGGGAACACCGAGGCCGAACACGCCATCTACGCCACGGACGCGATCCTTGACTACCCACAGTCAGGTGAGCGGTTCCGCGGCCGAGCAGCGATCGCGGCGCAACGCGGCGGGCACCCGGCCGACCGGCACTTCACCGTCCAGCGGATCACCGGCCAGGCGAATCTGTGGGTGAGCCAATGCGTCATCACCTACGACGGTGTGCCCTCGTACTCGGTGAGCATCATGGAATTCGCTGACCAGCACGTGGTGCACGAGACGCAGTACTTCGCCGACCCGTTCGGCGCGCCGGCCTGGCGGGCCGCGCTCGCGGAGCCGATGCCGGGCCGGATCATCGCCGGAGCCTGATTCTTGACCGCGCTCGGGTGACCCCGCCGCGGCGTGACCTTCCAGCGCACCAAGACGTGTAAGGAGTCCACCGACCCCGCCCGTGACGCCAAGCTCGACCGGATTGAACACGTCATTGAGCACTTCGCGGACCGCGTCTTCGCGTTCGACGAATTCGGCCCGCTCGGCATCCGCCCCACCGGCGGCAGTTGCTGGGCCGGACAGGGTGAGCGGGGCGGCACCCACCACCGGGGGCCGCCCCGCTCACCGCGGTCGGCGCGTGAGCGCCAGCTCTTCAATACCCGCCCATCCGCGTTCACCCGGCCGACCGGCCAGACGAGCGATGCCACAACCTGGGCCTTAGCGTCGTAACTGCCCCGCACGGACAGGACTGCGGGGCTCGGGCGGCCCCCGCACGCAGCGCCCCAGGCAGGGGCCGCCCGTAAAACGCTATTTCGGCCTTTGACACGGGAGCCGTGCGGCGCGGAACATTGCCGCGGCTGTGGGTGATTTGACCGTCACGCTGCTCGTCAGTCGGCTTGTCGGCGGCACGTGAGGTATAGCGGCATGAAGATGATCCACAAGCACAGGCAGCCGAGAGCCCACGTGGCGGGCTTACTCACTTCGATGGAGCCCGCCGAGAAGTACACAGGCGTTCCCCGCCTGGCGCGGAGCGCGGCGTCTTGGTAGACCCAGAACACCGTCGCGAGGAGGAGCGCCACGGGAATCAGCATGGTGGCGTACGCCCCCATCACTCAGGGCTCTTCTCCGCGATGATGCGGACGACGGCGGCCGCATCGTCCGGTGTGATCGTGGGGCGGACCCGGTGGCCGACGTCGAGCACGAGTGCCAGACCCTTCTTCGGCCGGTTGGGGTCGAAGTTCCACCAGTGGACGAAGTCCCCCGAGCCCCAGATGCGCCACCTGCGCACCTTGTTCGCGCCGGTCAGGGCAAGCGTCTCCACGCCCCTGATCGAGGCATAACGGATCCGCTTTGCCCCCCATGGGTAGTAGCGGAGGATAGCGATCCCCTGGTCGTCGCAGCGGATCGTGCCGTCGTCGTAGGTGGGCGTGGCCATGCTTATCTGCCTTTCCTGACGGTCCACCAGTTGCACCAGGGAGCGGAGAGGTGGTTCACGGGATTTCGGGCGCGAGGATGAAGAGGCCCGCGACCTTTTCGTCTGCGTCGAATGCGACGCGGGCCTTCATGTCGCCGGCCTCGTAGCGCAGCGGGACGTCGACGACCGTGTGGTCGCCGATGCGGCGAACGAACGGCTCGCCCTCGCCGAAGCCCTCGAACGCGCCGACCAGACCGGCGACCGTGGCCAGCCCATCGAGGCGGACCTCGTCGGTGAACGCCGCCAGCACCTCGGCATTGAACGACCGGCGGGCTTCGTCCATACGGCCATCGAGGACGGCGGCCGCGATCTCGGTGGCTCGGGCGGCGGCGTCGGTCATGCGCACGGTCTTGTCCACGGGTTCTCCCGTTCTCGGGTCGATGGGCTTGCCGAACCGCTGGAACGCGGCCTGGCGGGTGACTCCGAGCAGGTCCCCGATCTCCTGCCAGGTGTGGCCGGCATCCCGGCACTGCTGTACGCACAGCTTCAGTACCTGCTCCGCCAGGCCGTCGACGTCCTCGGCGAGTCGGACGAGGTCGAGATAGGCCGGCTGGGCCACTGGGCTGCCAGCCGACGCCGCCAGGGCAGCGGCCTGCGCGGCAAGGCGAGAAGCCAGGCCCGCGAGAGACATCGGCGAATCAGTCACATGTCAAGGATGCCTTTACACAGCTCGCTCGTCAAGGAATCCTTTACAGCGCCCCAGCGCAGCCTCCACGCGTTCCACCAGCTACCCGCGACGTCACTCCGTCGGTGACCCTCGAACTTGGCGGAGCCCTGGCTCTCGCATGCCCCGATGAAATCAGGGGCAATGACCGCGCGGCCCGCCGATGCCCCGCGCAGGCGACGGACAAGGCCGGGGGTCTGCTCAGGCCAGGGCGTCGGGGTCGCTGCCTTGGCGCGTGCCAGGGCGAACAGAACGCTCTCCCCCGGCCGATCATCGGCGGGGATCGATCTGAGCGCGGTTTGCGATTGCGCCGGGCTGACCACACTGCTGGCGACCGCTCGCCAGTACGGCACCGGCCTGCGGCTGCGTTCCTTAGGGGCATGACCGTCCCGGGTGAGACTGCGGGGGCGTTTCGGGGGTATTCGCGGCGTTGACCGTGGGTTACTCAGAAGAAGGGTGGCGGTGGCGATCAGTTGTGCGCGAGGACGAACCAGCCGCTGGCCAGCCGCCCTGTATCGGCCGTCGCTTTTGACGCCAGAAGCCGATCGCCGAGGCCCGGCGTGCCGACCACCGGTTTATGAACGAGGTCCACGCCGTGCACGGCATACCGGTCACTGGGCACGGCGGAGCAGGTGGTCAGCGAGCTGGTGACCAACGCCGTCAAGTACGCGCCCGGCCCGCTGCTGCTGGAGCTGGAGGTCAGCGACGGCGCGGTGGAGATCAGCGTCTGGGACACCGACCCCGCCCTGCCCGCCGCCTGCCGCGCTGATCCGGGCGGGTCGGACGGCACGGGCTGGGCAGCGCAATTGCCCTGACGTCGTCGGAGGCGGAGCGGAAGGATCGTGTGCCTCGCCACGACAGGTTCCTGGACGTTGATGGTTTCGGGACTCGTTGCAGCCCTTCCGGCCGCAGTCCCAGCACTGCGCCTGTCCGACAGCCTCGTTCCCGCCGACCTGCACATCGACAGCGCGGGCATACGCGTACGTAACGGCCGCAAGGGAAACATGCGTTTCTGGCCCTGGACATCAGTGCAGACAATCGGGTGCGAACGCAGTGGCGCCTGGAAACACCGTCCCGGTCACCTACTCATCCG
>NZ_JBEYEY010000032.1:0-36204 GCF_040703635.1 Streptomyces sp. NPDC007189 | reverse complement strand
GTCAGCCCGCCCCCTTGCGCATACCTCATAACGTCGGCATACCGCAGGGATCATGAGGCGTCAGCCCCTACGACACCACGCTTTGAAGGTCAGTAGGCCGCGGCGGGGTGGGTGCGGGCCAGGAGGAGGGTGATGTCGTCGTCGACCGGTCCGTCAGGGGCCAGGGTGTCGACGACCGATGCGCAGAGGTCGTCCAGACTGGAAACGGGGGCGGCGAGAGCGGTGCGGAGCTCTTGCAGCCCGCGGTCGACGTCGTGGTCCATCTCGATCAGACCGTCGCTGTACAGCGCTATCACGCTGTTGCCCGCCACCTCCACATCGGCCGATTCGAAGGACCCCAGTCCCACCCCGATGGGTGCGCCCGGAGGTACCTCGGCGAAGTCGACCGATCCGTCCGGGGAGACGATGAGGGGTGGGGGGTGGCCGGCACTGGCAAAGGTGCATCGCCGAGTTCCCGGGTCGTACACACCGTAGAGGCAGGTGGCCCCGATGCCCGGTGCTGTGGAGGCGCCTTCGCCTTCGTCGGAACAGTCACGGGCGATGTCGATGGCGAGTTCATCCATGAGACGCAGAAGTTCGTCGGGACGCACTTCCAGCTTGCTGAGCGCACGGATTGTGGCGCGCAGGCGTCCCATGGTCAGGGCTGCGTTGACGCCGTGCCCGACGACGTCTCCGACGACCAGGGCGACGCGGCAATCGGACAGCTTGATGACGTCGAACCAGTCGCCGCCGACGCCCCCGTGCGTGTCCGCGGGCAGATAGCGGGTGGCCACCTCGACTGCGCTGCCGCCCGACAAGTGATGGGGCATCAGGTGGCGTTGGATCGCCAGCGCGGCCGTTCGCTCTCGTGTGTATCGCAGGGCGTTGTCGATGATCAGCGCGGCCCGGGCCGAGAGCTCTTCGGCAAGAGTGAGGTCCGTCCTGTTGAACGGGACCGGGTTCTGGCTGCGCACGAAGACGGAGATGCCGAGCGTCGCACCGCGAGCCTGGAGGGGCACGATCATGAGGGAATGCATTCCGGTCTGACGTATGACCCGGGCCCGATCCGGATCGCTGTCGAGCCAGGTACCAGGGGAGGTGTCGAGAACGGGTTCGAAGTAGGACCTACGACTTGTGAGTACGGCCGTGAAAGGGGATGCCGGCGGGACGTAGACCGGCGTACCACGCGCCCACAGAGACTCGCGGAGATCCGCGTGGATGGAAGCGGCGCCGGCGCGGTAGAAGCCGGGGATGCTCGTGTCGGTGGACTTGAGGCGTCTCAACGGCTCCTTGTCCAGTGGCACGGCTTCGACGAGATCGATGGTGACGTAGTCGGCGAGATTCGGTACCGCTGTCTCCGCCAGCCTCTGGCTGGTGACCAACGGGTCCAGATCAGTCCCTATGCGGCTTTTCGCCTCGTTGAGCAAACCAAGTCGTCCGCCCTGCTGCCCAGTGCCGACCTTCAGAGCAATAGAACATACGCCGAGGGGTCGGCCGTCCGGTCCATCGAGACGGATCAAGGCGACACTGTAGTAGCCGTCGTTCGCCCGCGCCGCGGCCGGCCGCAGTTCATGCCCGAGGACCGGCACATCGGTGGACAACACGATCTCCATAGCGTATTGGAGAAACTCCGGGTGACGAACGCGGAGCACGTCGGTGACATGGCCACCCAACTCCAGCTCGGAGCCGTAGATATCGTGATTGTGAACGCTGTCATTGAACCAGATGCAGCGCAATTCCCGGTCCCAGATGACCAGGCTGATCGGCGAGTGGCGGAAAAGTGCCTCCACAGCCGCCGGCTCCAGGCCTGGCCGGCCAAAGGTGTTCGGCCCCCAGAGGAGCCAGCCCCCGCTGGCTTCCGGGTCCAGAGGAGTAAGCCGTAGATCCGCGGTTGCCTCACGGCCGTCACGGCGCCGGATCCGCACCCGCCCTGACCAAGGGCTACCGGCAAAGATACGGCGAGTATCCGGACTGCCGGAAACCAGCAGCCCCTCGACACGACTGTTGAGTACTTCGTCAGCCGAATAACCCCATAGGCGTCCGGCAGCCCCGGTCCACACGGCCACCGTCATGTCGGCACTGAGCACTGCCAGGACGTCAGCCGAAGGCACAGCCCACTCTTCGGCTGACGATCTCGCGGAACCATCAGTGGACATACTGCAACTATGCCGCGCATGTGCCGGCCCCTCCACGTCAGGAGGTCACACTGCACAGGTGAAGATCACCCACGGCGCCTGGCGGCAGCGGCGGCCGACGCAGTGGTAGGCCGACGCACTCAAGGATGGTTTCTCAGCGCCGTGGAAAAGACGGCACGGCCATATGACACAACGCATCTGCGCTCCGGCCTGGTGGGCTGGAGCTGCTCCCGCACCCCGTTCTGCTCGGAATCCGGCGTGGGCAGCGTGGCACTCCACTGACCCATGACCGTAGGTCACGGACGCGCAGCTCGGTGTTCACCAGCTCTACTCACAGGGAAAGCCCCGCCTCAATAATGCGGGACTTTCTCCTCTCAATCTCGCACAGCCCTCAGGTGACGGACTTCTCCCTCCATGAACCCTAGAAAACACTTCGAGGACGCTGTACTCCCGGTTCTCCTTGAGAGAGCCTGCTCCGAGCGTCACGGCGTCAAGATATCCGCTCAGCCCCTTGAAGAGGACTTTCAATGCTGTCCCCACCTACCTCCCCGGAAACCTCATAGTGATACCCGGCTCGGAATAGCTTTCGTCCCCTGGTGCCGTAGTAGAGCCGGGCGATGAGGTTCCTGGCTGTGGGGTCGTAGTCGGAGCTCCCCCGGCCGCCCGGAAGGTACAGGACCCCGTCTGTGAGGATCCCTGCCACGATGAGCAATTCGCTGTTGGCACTGTAGAGATAGCTGGTGGTCCTGCCGTTCTCCGTGAGGGTGGCCGGATCGACCTCAGCGTTCCAGACCAGGGTCTGATCACCGGAGGCGCCGAGGCGGTGGGTTGCCCTGCTCGTCGTACGTGTAGCACTCGCCAAGCCGCTGACTTCCGCGCGCGTCCGGACAGGCTGTCTCGCGGCCGTCAGGACGTGGTGCCCGCACCCTGGGGTCAGCCAGATCGCGGCCGGTGAGCGATCGGGACACAGCCCAATCGTTTCGGTGGGCCGGGCACCACGTGGGAGGGTAACCGCGTAGGGCCGGATGCTCGGCCACATGAAAGCCACGAAAGCACGCTGGGCGGGTTCATCCGTACGGGACGGCTCGAGCCCGTCGGGCGGTGCGGTGTCAGTTCGGGGCGGACGGCGATGCGGGGGCTGTCACGCGTGGCAGGAAGGTCCCTCGCACCAGGCCGACCACGGTACGACCCGCCAGCGCCGCCCAGGCGCAGGTGGCCACGGCCAGCAGGACATACGTGAGCGGCTCCCGGTCCCGGACGCGCTCCACGGCAAGCCAGGACACACCGTCGGTGAACGCCGCAGCGTAGGAGAAGGCGAAGGCCCAGTGGCCCGGGCCGAAGGGCGCCTTCCGGTAGGTCGAGAACATGGACACCTGAACCAAGGCCATCAAGGCGGCGTACCCGCCGAGCAGTTCCGCGATCAGGTCCAGGTGCCCGCCGTTGATCGCGAACCAGGCGTTCCCGGCCACGACCGGAGGGGCCACCTCGACGGCGATCGTGGGCAGGAGCGGCGGAGGCAGCATCGGCTGAGTGAACAACCGCACCAAGACGATCGACGCCAGGACCAGCCATGAGATCACGCCGTAACCGAGCATGACGCGGGCCGCGGTCGACCAGCCGAGAGTGGCGCAGCCGGCGGCAGCGATGAGCCCGCCCGCGGCGGTGGGCAGGAAGTACGCCGGGTGCCACTTCACGAGCGGGATGTCCTCACGGATCCACACACCGGTGAGCCAACTCCCCACGAGTATGGTGAGGGCGAGCCCGGCGAAGAACACAGCCTCACCGGCACCTCGCGCATGCCCGGCCAGAGCCACACCCAACGGCATCAGCGTGATCGCTGCCAGTGACGTGAAGGGACCCATCGCCGGGTCAGGCAGCTCCCTGCGCAGACGGCCCTGCGCCGCCACATTGCGCACGTAGGCCGGCGCAGTCACGAGCCACAGCACCGCCGACAAAATCCAGAAGACGTCCGCAGGCCACTCGGCCATTCCTACCGCGTTCCGGGCGATGGTCCAGCACTGCGCAAGGCCGGCGGTCCCGAAAGCGACCCCGAACAGATTGGGCGTCAACCGGTACGGCGCACCCTGAACCGTCGTCATACCGCCGACACGCCTCCTCCACCATGACACAAACCACCGCATAATCTGCGATGAACGAAATCGTAGAGAGATCACCCACTCCGCACCGGAACGGCACACAGGGAGGGCGACGAAAACCACGGCCTGAGCCGCCTTGTCCTCCCGCTGCCCGGGGCTGCGTCCGCGGCCGCACAATGTCCACCCGCGCCCGGCCCTGGACCGCGACTACCGCCGCCTCCCTACCCAGCTGGACCGGTCGGCCTGGCAGCCGCCCCGCTGAGCGGCGGCGGGTTCCGAACAGGTGCGGCCCTGCTCACGGCGTTACCGTGAACTGGGGGAGAAGGACGTTTTCCCTGAGTGCAGTGTCCAGGCCGGGGGGCCTGGACGGAGCGGGGCGGCGTGCTCGAGTCGGCCGTTCCCCCATGGCTGCGGAGTGCTTGGAGCCATCCCCATGTCCCACCACCTCGACTCTCCCGCGGCTCGGGCGGACGCCCGGTTGAACATCTGCGACACGTACGTCTTCCGCGGCGACCGCGGAACGGTGCTGGTGATGAACGTCTGCTCCGATGCGGCAGGACCGGACACGCCCAAGGGCTTCCATCCCGAGGCCCGGTACGAGTTCAAGATCGACAGCACGGGCGACGCCGTCGAGAACCTGACCTACCGCTTCACCTTCGGTGCAGCGGGCGCCGATGGCGCGCAGAGCCTGGTGCTGCGGCGTCTGGTGGGCGAAGACGCGTCCGACGACCACGCGCAGGGCGTGCTGCTGCTGTCGGGTACCACCGGCCGGGAACTGGCCACCGAAAGCGGGCTGCGCGTGTGGACGGGCCGGGCCAGCGACCCGTTCTGGATGAACCCGGCCGTGGTCGAGGCCGTCGGCCACGCCTTCCAACAAGGCACCGACGTCGACGTCCCCGCACAGGACGCCTCACAGGTCTCCAGTCTCTTCGCCGGACAGAAGATCCTCTCCATCGTCCTGGAAGTACCCGACACCGGCCTGCTGCCCTTCACCCGTGACACCCACATCGGCATGTGGGCGACCACGGCACTGGCCACCGACGCCGGCGGACGGCACCGGATCAACAGGTGCGGCCTTCCCATGGTTTCGCCGATCTTCGCGCAGTTCGACGACGAACTGGCTGAGAAGCTCAACCAGACGGCACCGGCCGACGACCCGCAGACGTTCGGCGACGTGATCACCGATCGCGTTGCCGCGGTCGTGGCCGCCCGCGGTACGACGACGGACCCGCGCGGCTACGGCCGGGACATCGCCGACCGTCTTCTCCCCGACGTCCTGCCTTATGTGATCGGCACTCCCGCGGTGTTCGGCTTCACGAAGTTCAACGGCCGCGCGCTGACCGACAACGCCGGCGAGGTCATGTTCTCCCTCACCACCGACAGCGCGCTCAGTATCGGACTGTCCCAGGACGCCGTCGACACCCCGACCACCTCCTCGTTCCCATACGTGGCCGCTGCCGTCCGAGGCCGCCACTCGCCTGGCGTGACGGTTGTTCATCGTCAGGTGGAGGCAGATTCGCGCGAATTTGGCTGCCAGAACGGCTAATTGCCCCTCGAATCTGCTCTGTCAGAGCAACGAACCATCGAGCAGGAAGCCACGAGTTAACGATCTGTCCGCCCTAAGCACGGAGTGGCAGCCTTTGCGGGTTCGAGGTTCCATCTGCCGATGAAGTCACAGTGCAGGCAGCGCAGTTCGGTCCATGACCGGTCGAGAACGCGGTGATTGCGCCTCCGACGTTCGGCGGGTGTCTCGGCCCGGTCAGCGGCGATGTGCCGAGCGTGTTGCCGGTCTGTGGCGTTGTCGACAAGGTAGAAGCACCGAATGGTGCGGTCAGGGCCAGAGTTGTAGCGGAATCCGATCAACCACATGACAGTGTCAATCATGTCGTTCCTCAGGTCCGGCGAACGCATTGCTTCGCGTAAGCCATGTGCTCTGCGAGGCGTGTCATTCGTTGAACGGCGGCTCGAGCAGGTGGCAGCTCTGCGCCTGGATGCATCCGATGGCGAACATCATCGCGCGTGCCGCATTGATGAAGTCGGCGCCCTGCACCATGCGCACGCCGGACTGGTCGCTGGATTGGGCAGCAGGCTCACCGGGTGCCGCTGTCAGATGCTCGGGCCGCGCTTGCGGACCCTCCGGCAGCCAGGACAGCGTTTCCGGCGGCTGTAAGAGCAGCAGCCGCGATCACGATGCGCCGTACGAGCTTTCCCATCGCCATTCCTCTTTCCTCGCATTACCCGATCGTCAACACGACCAGTGTCGAAGGGAAAGGTGCGCAGCGCATCGCACAATCTAGGGATTGGTCCATACTCAGACAGGCATCCTTGCGTCAGCCTGGCAGTCGGTGCCCAGGGAGAGACTGGTGCCGACGCTCCGGAGCTTGTGCTGTCAGAGACGGTCGGCGTCCAAGATCGCCTGGGCGAACGCTTCCGGCGCTTCCTGCGGCACGTTGTGACCTATGTTGGTGAGGGTGCGGTGCGCGTACGGACCGGTGAATTTGGCGCGGTACGCGACACCATTGCCCGCCGGGGTGAACGGATCCGACGCGCCGTCGATAGTGATCGTGGGCACGGCGATGGCCGGACCCTTGGCCAGCTTGGCCTCGATGCCGTCGTAACGTGGGTCGCCCGGCGCGAGATCCAGCCGCCAACGGTAGTTGTGGATCACGATGCTGACGTAGTCCGGATTGTCGAAGGCCCGAGCGGTACGGTCGAAAGTCGCGTCGTCGAAGTGCCAGGTCGGGGAGACGTTGCGCCAGATCAGTTTGGCGAAGTCGTGGCGGTGCTCGGCCAGGCCCAACTTCCCTCGCTCGGTGGCGAAGTAGTACTGGTACCACCACGCCCACTCGGCCGCCGGGGGCAGCGGCTGCTGGTTCTTCTCCCGGTCGGTGATGAGATAGCCGGTCACCGAGACCAGGGCCGTGCAGCGCTTCGGCCACAGCACCGCGATGATGTCTGCCGTCCGTGCGCCCCAGTCGAAGCCGCCGAACAGCGCCCTCTCGATCCGCAAGGCGTCCATCAGGGCGATGACGTCCAGCGCGACCACCGCCTGCTGGCCGTTACGGAAGGTCTTCGGTGACAGGAACGTCGTAGTGCCGTATCCACGCAGGTAAGGGACGATGACCCGGTATCCCTCTGCGGCCAGCATCGGTGCGACGTCGACGTAGCTGTGGATGTCGTACGGCCACCCGTGCAGCAGGATGACCGCCGGGCCGTTGGCCGGGCCGGTCTCGGCGTAGCCGATCCTCAGTTCACCGGCCCTGACGTGCTTCAACGAGCTGAACGACGTATGTCCCTTCGCTCGGCCGGCTGTCGCCGCCCTGCCTCTGGCGGGCGTGGCCGCCGACGCGGACACGGGCGAGGAGTCGAACCAGCGCGCCAGCGATGCGGCCGTGGTCACCGCGGCTCCTGCCCCGATGGTCTTCCCGAAGGCCCGCCTATTGATCATGAGAACCCTCCTGTGGATGCGCCGGCCTCCACCGCGGTGACGTCAGCCAGTGCCCGGGAGCGGGCGGTCTCAGGCCGGTCAGGGCGAATGCCAGGAACTCCGGGGCGCCCGATGCGGCGGCCGTCGGTCCTCGATCGTTCCGGTGCGGCGTCACGGGCGTGGCCTCGTTGCTTCCCACGAGCGCAGCGGTACGAAGGTGAGGACGTCCTTCTCCGGGACATGGGTGGTCATGGTGACGAGGTGCTCATGGCGCATGCTCCTGGTCGCCCGCGTCCCGGGCAGCGCGAAGACCGGGTGTGTCCGGATCCCAGTCGGGCCGTATCTCGCGAGTCACCGCACGCAGGTCGCGACGCAGCTCCTCGATCGAGGGCCGCCCCCAGTACCAGGAGCCGTTGCAGACGCTGGGGAGGAGCAATCCCAGTTCGCTCAGCCGCCGCCTGGTCCCGGTGTGTCGGTCACGCTCATAGTCGGGAAAGGCGCCGCCAGGCGCGATGTCAGCGCGCATCGGTACTCCCGGGGAAGCCGGAGGGCGGGGCGTTCGATCCCACACGGTGAAGGGCTGGGAGCACACCAGCCCCGCGTATCCTGTCCAAGATCGACCACTCCCAGCATCATGAGCAGCCCGTTGTGGCTCGTGGCTGGTACACCGAGCCCCACGCGACCACCGCCTGGATCCACCGTCCCGCGCCTACCGGTGGCTCGCATCCGCTGGATGCCCCAGGCGGATCCGCCAGGTCGGGACCCGCACCGTCTGGCACGCCCTCGCGCGAACCCGAACCCCGCTGCTACGACCCTGTCGGCCGGATCGGGCGGGCAAGCGGCTCGGTCCCGGATCGTACTGCAGCAAGGCGGCCGCCTCGGCGGCTGGCCGAGCATGCCGATGTGGTCGCGTACGCAGTCGTGACTACGCGCCGGTCGTGCATACGCAACCCCGCTCCTGCGTCTCTCCGCCGCGCGAACAGGCCACTGCACGCACGCACACGCCGCGAGCTGATCTTGCGCCGGGCCACGGAGTTGTTCGGCTACAGGGAGACGACGAAGGCGCTGCCCAAGGAAGCCCTCTGGGAGCGCGCCACCGCAGACCACCAGGACGCCCTGGGTGCCGTGGCCGGCCGTAGGCCCTGGAGTGCCGGACGTTCGCTTTGTGGACAGTGGCGGCGCTGTAGTGAAGCAGTACGGTGGAAGGGCCTGTTTGGCGCGCCGACTGTGCAGGCTCGGTGCGGGAACCGGCACACCAGGCGACCGCCGACCCGCAGTCGTCCCCCGCACGGCCTGTCAGTGGTCGCTCTGTTCAAGGACGCCTTCGACGCCGACTCGTGGGCCTTCGCCCGAGGCCGAAGACAGGCCCGCGCAAGAGAGGTGGCGTGGTGGCCACGTTGAAAGCTGTGAATGTGGGGATGCCGCAAGACATCCCCTGGCACGGAAAGACCGTACACACCGGCGTCTACAAGCAGACCGTTGCAGGGCCACGGATGGTACGCCGGCTGAACATCGACGGGGACGGCCAGGGAGACCTGGGCGGGCACGGCGGTGAACAGCGGGCCGTACTGGTCTACCAGACGGACTCCTACCGCTACTGGGCGAACGAGCTGGGCCGCGACGACCTCGTTCCCGGGCAATTCGGCGAGAACTTCACCGTGGACGGGTTGCCCGACGACGAGGTCTGCATCGGCGACCGCTACCGCATCGGGGACGCCTTGTTCGAGGTCACCCAACCCCGCGTGACCTGCTACCGGGTCGGTCTGCGCATGGGCGAGCCACAGATGGCCGCACTGCTCGTGGCCCACCACCGCCCCGGCTTCTACCTCCGTGTGATCGAGGAGGGCGAGGTCGAGGCCGGACAGGAGATCATCAAGGTCTCCACCGGCCCGGAGGCGATGACCGTCGAAGAGATCGACCGGGTGCTCTACCTGCCCGGACACACCCGTGAACAGGTCGAACGGGCCCTGCGGATCCCCGCGCTCAGCCCCGGCTGGCAGAGTTCCATGCAGACGCTGCTGGACCAGGCCGACAGCGAGGGTGCCTCCTCCGGCAGCGCCGGACTGAACACCGCCGCCACCGCACCGCCGCCCGCCTGGCCGGGCTTCCGCCCGCTGACCGTCACGCACCTCCAGTCCGAGAGTCGCAGTGTGTTCTCCCTGCACCTGGCCGCCGCAGACGGCTCGGCGCTGCCGGCCGCGCTGCCGGGACAGTTCCTCACCGTCAAGGTCCGGCCCGGAGGCAGCGACCCGCCTTTGATCCGCAGCTACTCCCTGTCCGGCGAGCCGGGCACCGGCGCGTACCGGATCAGTGTGAAGGTCGAACCGCACGGTGCCGCCAGTAACGCGTTGCGCGCCCACATCCGGGTCGGCGACCATCTGGACGCCGCGGCGCCCCGTGGCACCTTCCGCCTGACCGACGGCGACAACCCAGTGGTGCTGGTGTCGGCGGGGGTCGGTGTCACCCCCGTCCTGGCCATGCTGCACTCCCTCGCCCGCGACCACTCCACGCGCCAGGTGTGGTGGCTGCACGGAGCCCGCGACGGCACCGAGCACCCCTTCGCGCAGGAAAGCCGCGACCTGATCGCCACCCTCCCCAACGCACGGTCGACCGTCTGCTACAGCCGTCCCGCGCCCAGCGACCAGCTGGGCGCGGACTACACGGAAGCGGGCCGCCTCTCGGCCGAGCTCGTCCGCCGGCTCGGCCCACCGACCGACGCCGACGCCTACGTGTGCGGCCCCACCGTGTTCATGGACAGTCTCACCGCCGCGCTGGTGGACTGCGGGCTTGCCACCTCCCGGGTCCACACCGAGATCTTCGGAGCGGGCTCCGCGCTGACCCCTGGGATCAAGGGCTCTTCGACCACGACCGCGCCCCATCAGCCCGCGGGCCCTCCCGGCACCGGACCCGAGGTCTCCTTCGCTCGCAGCGGTCTCACCGTCCCCTGGAACGAAGACCAGGGGTCCTTGCTCGAGCTCGCCGAAGCCTGCGACGTCCCCACCCAATGGTCCTGCCGCACCGGTGTCTGCCACACCTGCGAACTCGCCCTCATGTCCGGCGCCGTCCACTACTCACCCGACCCGGTCGAACCTCCCGCCGAGGGCAACATCCTCATCTGCTGCTCCAAGCCCGCAGGAGAGGTCGTACTGGACCTGTGACACGACAGCCCGCCACGCCTGGGCCCTCGCCGACACGCCCATCCGGCCACCGGTGGCGGCACGTCAAGTAACGGCAAGGAGGCCGAGGGCACCAGTTCAGTCGGCCGCCGCGACCGCGTCCCTGATGAGTCGGCGAGCGGCCGCATCGGTACGGGCGACGTCATGGGTCACCAAGCGGTCCTGGCACAGACCGCGCAGGCCGGAGACGAGGAGCGTGGCCCCTGCCCGCGCCTGCTGTGGCGAGTGACCCAAGCGGACGTAGGCGGCGGCGATGGGGGCGATCATGACCTCGACGGTCTCGGCCGCGATGCTGCCGTACTGCTCGGGATCGGTGGCGGCCAGGCTGAGCAGCTGCAGCAGCATGCGGATCGGCCCGGACTGCTCCCCGACGGTCATCGCTTCCCAGAGGGTATCGGCCGCCTTGCGCAGTCCCGCGGCGTCACGGACATCGTCGAACATCGCGTGGGCGTCGGGACGGCAGGCGGCCAGCGCCTGGGCCAACAGGTTCTCGCGGCTGCCGAAGTAGTACAGAAGCATGCGCTTGGTGGTGCCGATCGACTCGGCGAGCGGACTCAGCGACATCTGCGCGACGCCGTGGTGCTGGAGGTGGTGCACCACCTGCTTCAGCAGCTCGGCGCGCTTTTCGGCATTCACGGGGCGAGGCACGCTTTGACTGTACCGACCGGTACGCGTATGGTCCAACAGACGTAGATGTGCCGATCGGTACATTAATCGAGGGGCGCCATGACGAGGGTCGGGCGCGGCACAGCCGAGAGGGGCGCCGTGAAACTGGTCGGACCGCGAGCAGTGCAGGACTGCCGGCACCGGAGAGGCGGCCCTGGGGGCATGGAGCATCCGGTCCGCCGTGTGTCCCGCGGGCTCTGTGACGTCACTCGCCGCGGCCTCCAAGGGATGATCCTGTGAAACACCGCATCGAGCGTCCCCGAGGCATGTCCCCGGCCAGAGTCCTGGTGGAGACCCTCACGATCCCGGCGGTGCTCTTCCTCGGCCTCCTGTTCTGCTTCCCCATGGCCTTTCACCAGCCTCAGCCCCACCACGCGAAGCTCGTGATCGCTGATCTTGCGCTGGAACGCAAGGTCGACAGCGCTCTGCAGCGGCAGCACCCGGGCGGGTTCGACGTCACCGCCGTGGCAGACGCCCGAGCAGCCCGCCGGGCGGTGCTGGACCGGGACGCCGTGGCAGGCTTCGCCGCCAAGGGCAGACATGCCGTGCTGTACGTGGCCAAGGCCGACGGGGTGTCCCTCGAGCAGGCGCTGACCAAGGGCTTCACCCAGCTTGCGGCGCACAACCACCAGCGGCTGACGGTCACGGACGTGGCGCCCACGGTGGGCAAGGACGGGCTCGGCACGACACTGGTGTACTTCGGAATCGCCTGGAACGTCCCGGGCTACATACTCGCGACGACCTTGCTGCGGGCGGTGACCTTCAACCGGCGCAGGAAACTGCTGACGATCGCCGGCGTGGCTGCCCTCTTCAGCGTCGTGGGCTTCTTCGTCGGCGTGGGGCTGGGCTTCTTCCCCAACTCCCCCGCGGCCCTGGTGATCGCCTTCTTGCTCACCACGGCGGTGGCCACGTTCTCCCTCGGCATGGCGCCTTTCGTCAAGCACTTCTTCCCGCTGGTGGGTCTGGGTCTGTACGTCGTACTGAGCGTGCCCTCCAGCGGCCTGGTCCCCGTCCAGTTGCTGCCGCGGTTCTTCCAGGACCTGCACGCCGTGATGCCGCTGGGCAACGCGGTCGACGGCCTGAGGGGAATCCTGTACTTCCACGATGCGGGGGTGCTGAAGCCGGTCCTCGTGCTGGGCGCGTGGATCATCGCCGGTATGGCACTGCTGGGCCTGGACGCGTGGCGGCACCACCGCATGGCCGTGCACCGGGGAGCGGAGGACGAGCAGGAGGACGTTCCGGAACCGCCGGTGGAGGACCCCTCCCTGGAGGCGCCCGCGCCTACCGCCCTTCCGGTCCACCCGCACCACTTCGGCGAGTTGTTGCCGATGCTGGAGGGCACCGTCAGCGACGGCGAACAGCAGCCCGTCCATCGGGCCGCAGTGACCGTCATGGACGCCGGCGGCCGGCAGTTGGTGCGGGCCGCGACGAACGCGCGGGGCGAGTACGCCGTGACCGGTCTGCCCGAGGGATACATCAGCGTGGTGGTCTCATACCCCGGCCGACACCCCCTGGTCCACCAGAAGCTGTTGCAGTCCGGAGTGGCCGTCCGGGCCGACTTCACCCTGCACGACCGGCGCAACGGCACGTCAACTCCCGTGAACCCTCAGCGCGTTGGGCTCGGGCAGGCCAGACACGGGTCCTGAGGCCACTCGCGTGGCGATGGCCGGAGCCGACGAGGGTGATGCGCCCTGCTCGACGCGCACCGGAGGCGCCGGCCTCACCGCCGGCGGTTCCGTGAAAGCGGCTGCGCTTCCGGCCGACGCGCGCGCCCCTGCCCGGGCGGGTGCGGTGGCGAAGACGGCCCTCGCCGGTGAGGACCACGCCGGACACCGCGGACACGTCCGGGACTGTGACACGCACGTGGCGGGAATATCCGGAACGACGTCTGCGGCTGTGACCACATGAAATCCGGGGAACCCGCCGGTGTCGGAGGAAGTGCGCGAGGACGGATCGCAAATGACCAAGGAACACGCCGGCCGCCGAGGCCTTGCGCCGGACCGCCGCAGGAAGCGCACCGCTGAACTCCTCGCCGCCTGCGCCGCCTGTCTCATACCGTGGACCGTGATGCTGGGGCTGACGCTGCCGTCGTCCCGCCGCGTACACGAATGGCGCCTGGCGTGGGTCGGCTTCGACGTGCTGCTCATCATGGCGTTGGCAGCCACGGCGTGGCTGGCCTGGCGCCGCAGCCGCTCGGTCATCCTGTACGCGCACGCCACCGCGGTCCTGCTGATCTGCGACACCTGGTTCGACATCTCGCTCGACGCCGGCACCGATGACGTCTGGATGGCGGGAGGCCTTGCCCTGGCCACCGAACTGCCGCTCGCCGCCTTCCTCATCCATCGGGCACACTCCCTGATCGCCCTGCTGCCGTGGCCGCCCGCGCACCTCGCCGCCGGCGACACCGCCGGGAGCCGGACGGAACCGGTCCCCGACGGGGAGGCCCTCCCTCCGGGCCTGCGGGCGGGTGGATAACGGGAGCGGCGCTCATTCGAGGGCGTCTCTGCCCGGGTACTCGCGGAGGTACCTGGAAAAAAATCAGGCGCCGCTCAGTCCGCCCCGTCGGCGATGCCGCCCCGTTCGATCGCGAGCCGGGTCAGTTCCACTCGTGTGTTGATACCGAGCTTGGCGAAGATGTGCTTCATGTGCGTGTTGACGGTGTGCACGGACACGTAGAGCCGGTCGGCGACGGCCCGGTTGGTGAGGCCCTCCACGACCAGCGGGATCAGTTTCCGCTCGGATTCGGTCAGGCTCTCCCACCCCGGGGCGCCGGTCGTGTGGTGCCGCGGGGCACCTGTGCGCACGCCGAACTGCCTGAGGCGCCGCATGATCCGTTCGTGATCGCGCAGGGCTCCGGAAGCCGACGCCAGCTCACCCGCCTCCTCGTAGTACGGGATCGTCGACGCCGCGTCGCCGGACGCGGCCACAAGGTCCCCTAGGTCCTCGCAGGCCGCCACCAGGGCCAGCCGCCTGCCGGTGGTCCGGTAACCGGTGACGGCGGACGCCAGCGCACCTCGGTCGCCGTGGAGCAGGCCGTCCACATGGGCACGGACTGTCCCGATGATCTGCTGGCTGTCGTCCTGCGCGGCAAGGGTGCGCAATGCGCCGGACACGGCCAGCGCGAGCGGCTGGTCCTCGCCGCGGAGCGCCATGCGCACGATCCCGGGCCAGTGGGACGGCGGCACCGCAAGCAGCCGTGCCGGCCCGGCGTCCGTCAAGCTGCCATGGAGCGCCGCTGCCGCTGCGGTGTCCTGACCCTCCGCGTCGGCCAGGCAGGCGCACGCCAGCGACACCGCGAGGCCATACCGCTGCCTGCTTGTGCCGGCACCGGCTTCGACGGCGCGGAGATGGTCCGCGGCCTTGGCGAAGTCACCGCGTCTGATCTCCACCAGCGCCAGCAGGGAGCGGGCCTGTGGATTCGGCCGGCTGATCTCGAGTTCGTCGGCCACCATCAGACTGGACTCGGCCTCCACGGCCGCGTCGTCCAGCGCCCCCTGTTCGAACAGCGCCCAGGCACGGCTCGCATGCCAGTGGGGAAGCGACCAGCCCAGGCCCAGCGCCTCGGCTTCGCGCTGCCCCTCCCGCAGCACCCGCTCGGTGTCCGCGAGCCGGTCGGTGGCGGTCAGCACGGTGGCCAGCCACAGCGCCGGAATCCGCGGAGGCCGCAGGTGGAGTACGCCGGACTCCGTGATGCTACGTGCCGTGGCCTCCTCGGCGAGGTCGAGGGCGCGGGTCAGGCGCCCACGGTAGAACGACGTCTGCGACTGGAACACCATGGCGCTGACGACGACGGCCGGGTCCTTGCTGCGGTAGGAGGCCTCCACCAGCCCGGTGTCGGTCTGTTCGGCAGCGGTGATGTCCCCCAGGTACACGTGGCCCGTCGCCTTGGTCTTCAGCAGCCGCACCTGCAGGTCGGGCGGCAGCCCGGGAAGGGCCAGAGCCCGTTGGAGATGCGTCATCGCGGCGGCATCGTCGCCCGCTGCCTGGTGGATCTCGGCGGCCACCAGGCGCAGACGCGCCTCCTGCAGCGGCTCCAGCCGGTCCGACAGGGTGGCGTCGACCAGATCGAGTGCCTGATGCACCCGGCGGGTCCGGCCCAGATACTCGGCCGCGTCGGTGAGCAGGGCGGTGCGCCGCCGGTCGTGCAGGGGCAACGGTCCGGCGATCTGCTGAGCCAGGTCCGCAGCCGCGTCAGGGGCCGACGAGGACAGTTCATGTACCGCGGTGGTCAAGGTGCTCACGGCGTCGTCGCCGACTGGGCCGCCCGACAGGACGACGTGCCAGGCCACCTCGGCCGATCGCGCCCCGAGGCCGCGCAGGATGTCGGCGGCCTCCCGGTGCAGAGCGGTCCGTACGGCCGGCGCCAGATTCTCGTGGACGGCCTGCCGGATGAGGTCGTGGCGGAACGCCAGTCGCGGACCGTCGCCCAAGAGCAGACCCGCGTTCAGGGCGGCCTCGACGCCCGACAGCAGGCTGCCGACCTGCCTGCCGAGCATGCGGGCGGCCGTGCCGAGGTCGAACTGCCGACCGAGGACGGCCCCGATCTGGAGCAGGCGCACGGCGTCCTCCGGGAGCCGGTCCAGACGCGCGGCGACGGTCCGCCTGAAGCCGACGGGGATGCCGTCGTGCAGCGGGCTCGTCACGCCCGCCTCCACTCTGACGGCGTCCGTGTCGGCGAAGGCACGCACCAGTTCGATCGCCAGGAACGGATTGCCCGCGACGTCCCGCAGCAACCGGGCCAGAGCGGGTGACGGTTTCGCCCCGAGGACGTCGGCCGCGATGTGCTGCAGCTCCTGCTGCGGCAGGGGGCCGAGGGTCAGCCACCGGGCTCCGAGGCGTTCGAGGTCCTCCCGCACCCTGGCAACGGTCGGCCGGTCGGCCTCCGACCTCACGGCCAGCACCCACAGGATCCGAGAGGCCGCCAGTCGCCGGGGCAGAGTGCGGAGCACCAGGAGCGTGGCCGGATCCGCCCACTGCGCATCGTCCACCAGTACGGCCACCGGGGCGCGCTGGGCACGCTCCTCCAGAGCGTCCGTGATGCCGTCCAGCAGCCAGAGCCGCTGGTCGTCGGTGGCCGCGGCGGCTCGTTCGGAACCGTCGGAGGAGGACTGCAGCGCGGACTGCAGGGCGGCTCCTGCGGCGTACTGGTCGAGTTCGTCGGCCCGTACGGACACCACGTCGAACCCGGACCGCCGTGCCATGTCGTCCAGCTCCGCGAGCAGCCGGCTCTTGCCGACGCCGGGCGGCCCTTCCACGACGACGCAGGCACCCCGTCCGCCACGCACCGTCTCCAGGGCCTGACGGGCAGCCGCCATTTCGCGGTCCCGTCCCCTGAGGCGCAGCCCGGTCACGGCCTGGTGTCCACGCCCACCGGGCCGGTCGCCCGCGGGGTCTGTGCTGCGCATGCGGCCAGCATGCCGCACGGCCACACCGCCCTCAACGCAGCCTCCTGTGCGCTCGGCGCTTTCACCCGGGTGATTGTCGGTTCCGCGCCGTCGGCTCACCCCGTCGCGACGCATGCTTCGGGGCGTCCAGATCTCTTGTCCCGAGAGGAGCATCACGTGCGTACAGGCAAGCAATACCTGGCGGCGCTGAACGACGGCCGTACGGTCTGGGTGGGTGACGAGCTCGTCGACAACGTGGCCACGCACCCCAAGACGAGGGCTTACGCCCGGAGCATCGCCGACTTCTACGACCTGCACCACCGCCCGGACCTCAAGAACGTCATGACGTTCGTGGACGAGGACGGCGCCCGGCGGTCCATGACCTGGTTCCAGCACCGCTCCAAGGAGGACCTGCTGCGCAAGCGGCGCTACCTGGAGACGGTGCAGCGGGAACTGGGCGGCGGGGCGATACCGCGCACGCCCGACGTCAACAACTACGTCCTGCTGACCTACGTCGACGACCCCGAGCCCTGGAGCAGCCAGTCCGTCGGGACTGACGGGAGGGACCTCACCCCGGGGATCCTCGGCTTCTGGAAGGAGATGCGGGACGGCGACCTCAACGCGACGCCGGCCTTCGTCGACCCGCAGGCGGACCGCTCGCGCGACTCCGCGCAGGCCCACTCCCCCGCACTGCGGGTGGTGGCCACCTCGGACGAGGGCATCACCGTGCGGGGTGTGAAGGCGATCAGCACCGGCGCGGCCTTCGGGGACTGGATCCACATCGGCGTCTTCTACCGCCCCGGAATCGTGTCGGAACAGATCATCTACGGGGCGGTGCCGACCAACACCCCCGGGGTCACCATCATCTGCCGGGAGAGCAACGTCCGCGACGGCGAGGAGGTGGAGCATCCGCTCGCCTCGCAGGGTGACGAGCTGGACAGCATCATCGTGTTCGAGGACGTGCTCATCCCCTGGGACCGGGTCTTCCACATCGGAAACCCCGAGCACGCGTCGCTGTACCCGCAGCGCGTCTTCGACTGGCTGCACTACCACTCGCTGGTGCGTGCCATGGTGAAGGCCGAGCTGATGCTCGGTCTGGCCCTGCTGATCACCGAGCACATCGGCACCTACCAACTGCCGCCCGTGCAGGCCCGGATCGCGCGGTTCGCCGGCTTCCACCAGACGCTGAAGGCGCATGTGGTCGGTTCGGAGGACCAGGGGTTCTACACTCCGGGCGGCATCTACAAGCCGAACGTCCTGATGTTCGACTTCGGGCGGGCGTACTACATCGAGCACATCACCGACATGACCCACGAACTCGTCGACCTGTCCGGTCGTGCCGCGCTCATCTATCCCACCGAGGGGCAGTGGCAGCAGCCCGAACTGCGGCCGTGGCTGGAGGCGCTGCAGACCGGACCGGTCGGCAGGCCGCACGACCGGCTCAAGATCAGCCGCGTGATCCGCGACATGTTCCTCTCCGACTGGGGCGACCGCATCAGCGTCTTCGAGAACTTCAACGGCACGCCCCTGCTGGCCATCCGCACCCTCACCATGAAGCGCGCCGAGATGTCCCCGAGCGGCGGCATGACGGACCTCGCGCGAAAGGTCTGCGGCCTCGAGAGCGTGAGCAGCGACGACGCGACCGCGTACCTGGCCCAGGCGAACTACGCCCGGCGCCAGGACGCCTCTCGTCAGGACGCCTCGTAGCAGGATGCCGGGGTCCGGGTCAGAGCATGCCGCGCTCCCGGGCCCTGGCGACCGCTCCGCTCCGGTCGTGCGCGCCGAGCTTGCGGAAGATCGCCCGTACCTGTGTCTTGACGGTGTTGTGGGACACATAGAACTCGGAGGCGATCTCCCGCAGTGTCAGCGGACCGGACAGGGCGCGGAGCACCCGGTGCTCCCCCAGCGACAGCTCCTGGAGGCCGGGCACGGCGAGCGGCACGACGGTGTCCTCGCCGACTCGCCCGATCAGGTCCGTCAGCGCTCCTGGGGATTCGCACCGGTCGGCTGCCCGCTCGGCCGCCTCACGGGCCTCCCGTGCGGCGTCCGCGTTCTGCCACGCACGGGCAAGTCGGGCCCGTGTGGCGTGGTACAAGGCCTGCATCTGGGGTTCGCTGCCGGTCCTGAACGAGTCCGCCAGCGCCGCTTCCGCTGCGGCCAGGGTCCGTTCGGCCTCGTCGGCACGTCCCTCGTCGAGAAGCAGGCCGGCCCTTGCGATGTAGGCGGACGCAGCGACGAAGTGCCGCTCCAGGCCGGCCGCCGCGGCCGCCGCGTGCGCCTCGTCGCTCAGCATGCGCGCCCGCTCGTGGCGCCCGGCCAGCAACGCGCACACCGCCCGCAGACCCAGCGCCCGGACCAGCGCCAAGCTGCTCCCGGCGGCATGCCCGTCACGGGTCGCCTCGGCGAGCAGCACCTCGGCCTCGCCGTACCGGGAGGTCCACAGCAGAGCGGTACCGCGGGCCGTACCGGCCAGGGCACGCCAGGAAGTCAACGGGAGGGTACCGGCGACGGCGGATTCGGCGAGGCGGTCGCCGGTCAGGACCTCCCCCTGCAGCCAGCAGGCCACGGCCCGGGCGACGGCCGCCGCATCGGACACCGTGCTGCCTTCGCCGACCGTTTCCGCCCCCTGCTCCCTGAGCCCGACCACGTCCAGCCAGCGTCCGGCCGTTTCCGGAACACCCCCCGAGAGGGCCGTCATCGCCGCCACGACGCACAGTCTTGCGTCGGCGGCGACCGTGCGAGGCGGCAAGAGCTCGAGCCATTGCGCGACCTCTCGGCTGCGTCCTGCCGAGATCGCCTGCTCCCAGTCGGCGAGTATCGACGCGACGGCCGCGGACTCGTCGCCGCCCCGCACCCAGTGCCGTACGGCCGCGGTCGTCTCGCCCCGCCGGGAGTACCACCGAGCCGCCGACCGGTGCAGGGACACCGCGGTCTCCGGTCCTTCGGACCCGAGCAGGTCGGACAGCAAAGCGGACAGTGCGCGGTGACGCCGGTATGCCGAGGGATCGGCGGCCACGGGCACGAGCAGCTGGACGGTCCGTGCCAGCTCGCGCAGCAGCACGCCCGCACGGTCCCCGGCGAGCGCCTGGCACGGCCCGGCGCTCAGTTCGTCGAGCACACTCGTGCGGAGCAGGAACCGGCGCTGTTCGGTGGTGAGCCGGTAGAGCACTTCGGTGGCGAGGTACTCGGAGACCGCTCGCCTGCCACGGGCCAGATTGTCCGCCGTGTCGGCGTCGTCCGACGAGCGGGCGAGGCTACGGCCCATGATGCACAGCGCCGCCGCCCACCCCTCGGTGGCCTCGTAGAGCGCGCGCGCCGTGTCCGGGGCCGGAGCGGACGCCAGCAGATCGGTGAGCACGGCCTGTGCCTCCTCGGGGTTGAAGGCCAGGTCGTGCTGGTCGAGTTCGGCGATCACGCCATGGGCGCGCAGGGTCGGTACGGGTCCGCCGGGAACGTGACGGGTCGACAGTATGACGCGGAAGCCCTGCGGAAGCCTTGCCAGGAAGTCCGTAAGACTGCGGACCGCGTCGACGTCCGTGATCGATTCCACTCCGTCGAGGATCAGCGCGAGCGGTCCCTGTCCGTGCAGTCCGGTCACGAGGCTCGGAAGGATCTCCTCGAGCCATGCGTCGAGTGTCCACTCGCCGCTGTCGTGGCGGACGGGCAGTTCCGGCCGTACGTTCTGCAAGGCCCGCAGGATGCCGGCCCAGAGCCGGCCCGGGGCGTTGTCGTACGCGTCGAGGCTGAGCCAGGCGCATGCGCCGCGCGTTCCGAGGCTTCGCGACCACTCGGTCAGGAGCACCGTCTTCCCGGCGCCGGCGGGTGCGGAGACCACCACCACGGGCTCGGTCGACGCGTCCAGCCGGCGCAGCAGCCGTGGGCGGGTCAGGATGTGCGGGGGCTGGTCCGGAGGGCGCAGTTTGAAGGGCGGCACGGAGCTGGTCATGGCACCTTCGGTGGAGTCGTGGGGACGAGCGGCGCCCCCGGCGTCCGTGGCCCGCCTGCGGGAGCCGGACGCCGGGGGCCGTGATGGGCCGGTCCGGCAGGCCGCAGCAGCCTTCGTCGGGCCGCTGTCACCAGCGCTAGCAGGGGGGCTTGAGCGCGCCGAAATCTCCGCCGAAGTGGAGCAGCGGCCGGCCTTCCACCCGGTGTTCGAAGTGGCGGACGTCGCCGACGAAGATGGTGTGATCGCCGCCGGGCAGCGCCGCGGCGACGTCGCACACGACGGCCGCGATGGCATCCCTCAGCACGGGCACGCCGTGGTCGTCGATGGTCTCCACGCCCGCGAACTTGTCCCGCTGGGAACGGGCGAAGTTCCGCGCGAGGTGCTCGCTGTCCTCGCCGAGGACGTTGACGGCGAAGCGCCCGTGCTCCGCGATCGCGGTCCGCGTGAACAGCTGGTTGCCGATGCACACGAGCAGCTGGAGCGGCTCCAGGGACAGCGCGGAGACGGCGCTCGCCGTCATGCCGATGGGCGTGCCGCCGGAGCGTGTGGTGATGACGCTGACACCTGTGGCGAGCCTGCTCATCGTGGCCCGGAACCCGAAGACCTTGTCGAGGGTTTCACTCATCTGAGGACCTCCGTGAATGCGGGGCAGGGCCCCACGGTGTGAGGAAGTGTTCGACGTCGGCCGTCCTCATGGATGACCGTCTCTCGTCGTGCGGCGCCGTGGGATCAGTCCGTGACGCGGGGTTGGAGGACGAAGGTGTGGCGCAGCAGGGTGTACGGCACGTCGGTCATGCCCCGGCAGGGCCCGGCGTCGGCCGCGTACGTGTCGTAGCGCTCGACCAGCGACTCCCTGACGCCGAACACCGGATCGGTGTCCAGGTGCGGGTCGTCCGAGGGGAAGAGCATGGTGGTCACGCGCTGGAATCCCGGAGCCTCGATCCGCAGGTGCACATGGGCCGGACGCATGAGCGACCTGCTGGTCGCGCTCATGAGTTCGCCGACCGGGCCGTCACCGGGTATCGGGTAACTGGACGGGCGGATGGAACGGAAACCGAAGTGCCCCGTCTCGTCGGTGCGGAACAGCGCGCGCATGGCCGGCTCGTCCAGGCCGGGCACTTCCATGTCGTAGTGGCCGTCCGCGTCGCTGTGCCAGACGTCCACCGCCGCATCGGCCACCGGTGCTCCCTCGTGGTCCACGACCCGTCCCTCGAAGAACAGCGGGGTACCGGGCAGACCTCCGGAGATGTCGGCGGCGTCGGCCTGCTGCGGCCTGTCCTGCCTGAAGTACGGGCCCAGCACGCTGTTCTGCGTGGCCTGGCTGGGGCGTCGGTTGGTCAGGGCGTCGACCAGCATGGTGACGCCGAGGACGTCGGACAGCAGGATGAACTCCTGACGCGTCGGGGTGCACATCTGCCCGGTGCGTGTCAGGAAGTCCACTCCCCGGGCCCATTCGTCCTCCGTCAGTTCGACGTCACGGACGAAAGCGTGCAGGTGCCGCACCAGTGATTCCAGGATCTCGGCGACGCGGGAGTCCTTGGTGTCCCGCATGGTCGAGATCACGGCCTCGGTGATGGTGTCGCTGGTCAGATCACGCATGACGCGCTCCCGTGGTGGTTGGGCGGTGGGTGGCGGGCCCGGTCCGGGGATGTCCGTCACCGGGTGGTGTGCGCGGCTGCTGCCCTGCCCAGGCGCGGGCCAGTAGGGCGCGTACCGCCGTCCGTTCGACTGGCCGCGGGTTCCAGTAGCCGTCCTGCACGATGAGTTCGGCCGCCTGGTCGATGCCCGATTCCGGCATGCCGAGGTCTCGCAGTGCCCTGGGGGCGCCGAGCCTTCCCGCGAAGTCGAAGAGACCGTTCGCGGCGTCGGCCGCCGACAGCGCTTTCGCGATGCGTGCCATGGCTTCCGGCGCCGCCGGTGCGTTGTAGGCGACCACGTGCGGCAGGACGACCGTGTGGGTTTCGGCGTGCGGAAGCCCGAACGTGCCGCCCAGGACATGGCACACCTTGTGATGCAGGGCCATGCCCACCGTGCCCAGGCACGTGCCCGCCAGCCACGCCCCGTACAGGGCGTCGGCCCGCGCCTCGCCGTCGTCCGGACGTTGCGCGACGACCGGGAGGGACCGCGTGAGGGATTCGAGCGCTGCACCGGCCATCAGGAAGGCGAGCGGGTCGTGGTCCTGTGCGTAGAGGGCCTCCACTGCGTGCGCCATCGCGTTGATGCCGCTGACCACTGATGCCGCCGCGGGAAACGTGAGCGTCAGGTCCACGTCGTACACCACGGTCTTGAGCAGCACGTCGGGCAGCCGGCGGGTCGTCTTCCGGCGCCCTTCGGTCTCTCCGAGGATCGGTGTCATCTCCGAGCCGGCATAGGTGGTGGGCAGTGCCAGCTGTGGCAGCCCGGTCCGCAGGGCGATCGCCTTGCCGAGACCGATGGTCGAGCCACCGCCGATGGCGAGCACGGAGTCGGCTTCCACGGTTCTGGCGTACGCGACGGCCCTCTCCGTGACCTCGACGGGGGTGTGCGGGGCCGCTTCCGTGAAAGTTCCCACGGCCGCAGCACCGAGTACCTCGTGCATCTGCGCTGCCTGGCCCGCTTGACCAGGAGTGCACAGGATGAGCACCCGGCGGCATCCGAGGGCATCGGCCTCTTCGGGGATGCGGCTGCGCGTACCGCTGCCGAAGACCACCTTGGTGATCTGTCCCCGATGCACGAATGTCTTCATGAGAATTTCCCCAGTCCCGCCGTCTGCTTGGAAACACGACTTTCGGTGCCTGAATGACAGGGGTCAACGGAATCTGCTGGGGATAACGAGCGTCGGCGGTCAAATACCTTGTTCGTGCGACAGGTACCGCGCCCGGGGTCTCCGGCTGTCGACGGATATCACCCATCTGCGGGATGCCGCGGGGTGCCCAGGAGCTGCATCGTGAATCCGGACCTTTGTCACCGCATTCCTGTCCTCACCGGGAGCCGGTGATCGAGTCACCCGGGACGGCATCGCAGGGCGGGACACGCGCAAGGATGCGGCACAGCCGAATGCGCCGTGGCGCCGGACCGTGGACCCAGGTCCCAGCCAGGCTGGATGCGCATCGGGCGGACATGCCGGCGGCGGAAAACACTCCGCGCTGAACACGGAATTCACGCGAGCACTGAGGACACAAACAGTATGGACAAATCGGTGGATACGGCTCTGGAGGCCGTAGCGGATGTGCCGGACGGAGCTTCGTTGGCCGTGGGCGGGTTCGGGTTGAGTGGCGTGCCGAATGGGCTGATCCAGGCACTTTTCGAGCGTGGCGTCGGCGGGCTGTCGGTCGTCTCGAACAACTGCGGGGCGATGGATTCGGGCCTGGCCGTACTGTTGTCGGCGGGTCGGATCCACCGGGTGACGGGATCGTATGTCGGGGCGAACAAGGAGTTCGCCCGGCAGTATCTGGCCGGTGAGCTGGAGGTGGAGCTGATCCCGCAGGGGACGCTCGCCGAGCGGCTGCGTGCCGGAGGTTCGGGCATTCCCGCCTTTTACTCGCCGGCCGGGGTGGGCACGCAGGTCGCCGAGGGCGGGCTGCCCTGGCGGTACGGCGGCTGCGGCGAGGTCGTGCTGGCCTCACCGGCCAAGGAGGTACGCGTCTTCGACGGCACCGAGTACGTGCTCGAGCACGGCATCCGCACCGACTTCGCGCTGGTCCGGGCGGCGAAGGGCGACCGGCACGGGAACCTGGTGTTCAGCAAGTCCGCCCGCAACTTCAACCCCCTCGCGGCCATGGCCGGCAAGGTCACGATCGCGGAGGTGGAGGAACTGGTGGAACCCGGTGAGATCGAGCCGGACGCGGTGCATCTGCCCGGCATCTTCGTGCAGCGGGTACTGGCCCTCACCCCGGAGCAGGCGGCGGACAAGAAGATCGAGCGGCGGACGGTGAGCGGCTGATGGCCTGGACTCGCGAGGAGATGGCCGCCCGCGCGGCGCTTGAGCTGCGCGGCGGCCAGTACGTCAACCTGGGCATCGGTCTGCCCACGCTGATCCCGGACTACCTGCCGCCCGGGGTGGAGGTGATCCTGGAGTCGGAGAACGGCTTCCTGGGCACCGGTCCCTATCCGAGTGAGGACGAGGTCGACCCGGACCTGATCAACGCGGGCAAGGAGACCGTCACGGTCCTGCCCGGCGCGTCCTTCTTCGACTCCGCGCTGTCGTTCTCGATGATCCGGGGTGGGCACATCGACGTGGCCGTACTGGGCGCCATGCAGGTGTCCGAGCAGGGGGACCTGGCGAACTGGGCGATCCCCGGAAAGATGATCACCGGGATCGGCGGCGCCATGGACCTGGTCCACGGCGCCCGCACGGTCATCGTCGTCATGACGCACACGGCCAGGGACGGCTCGCCGAAGATCCTCACCGAGTGCACGCTACCGCTGACCGGGAAGCGCTGCGTGAACCGGATGATCACCGACCTCGGTGTCCTCGACGTCACAGACCAGGGGCTTGTGCTGGTCGAGTGCGCACCGGCCGTCGACGTCGAGGAGATCATCGCCAAGACCGACGCCAAGGTGACCGTCACGGAGGGCCTGCTGTGAACCCCGTTTACATCGTTGACGCCGTGCGCACACCGATCGGGCGCTACAACGGCGGTCTGGCCTCGGTACGCCCGGACGACCTGGCTGCCCAGACCATCCGCGAACTCCTTGCCCGCAGCGCTCGTTTGGACCCGGCGGGTATCGAGGACGTGTACCTCGGCAACGCCAACGGAGCCGGCGAGGAGAACCGCAACGTCGCCCGCATGGCCGTCCTGCTCGCCGGCCTGCCCACCAGCGTGCCCGGAGCGACGGTCAACCGGCTGTGCGCCTCCGGACTCGAAGCCGTCATCCAGGCCGCACGCGCCATCGCCATCGGTGACGCCTCCATCGTCGTCGCCGGCGGTGTCGAGTCCATGACCCGCGCCCCCTATGTGCTGCCCAAGAACGACAGGTCGTTCCCGACCGCCCAAGCCGAGCTGTACTCCACCACGCTGGGCTGGCGGATGGTCAACCCAGCGATGACCCCGCAATGGTCCATCCCTCTCGGGGAGTCGGCCGAGCTGATAGCCGACAAACACGCGATCAGCCGT
This sequence comes from Streptomyces sp. NPDC007189, assembly GCF_040703635.1. NCBI lineage: Bacteria > Bacillati > Actinomycetota > Actinomycetes > Kitasatosporales > Streptomycetaceae > Streptomyces > Streptomyces sp. NPDC007189. The sequence continues at coordinate 10,299 of NZ_JBEYEY010000032.1, read as the reverse complement.
GAGCAGCAGGACGAGTTCGCCCTGCACAGCCACCAGAAGGCCGCAGCCGCCCAGGAACAGGGCCTGTTCGACGCCGAGTTGGCTCCCGTCCCCGTCCCGCAGCGCACGGGCGAGCCGTACCTCTTCGCGGCCGACGAGTGCGTACGACCCGACGCGTCCCTCGCAGCGATGGCGAAGCTGAAGCCGGCCTTCCGCACCGCGAGCGAAACGAGACGGGACTCTCCCCGGCCGAAGGCGGAGGGAGGCACAGTGACCGCCGGCAACGCCTCACCGCTCAACGACGGAGCCGCCGCCCTGTTGCTGGCCGACGAGGAGGGCGTGAAGGCCATCGGCCGGGAGCCGCTGGCCCGCGTCTCCGCGACCGGAGTGTCCGCAATCGACCCCGACTACTTCGGCCTCGCCCCCGTCGAAGCCGTCAACCGGGCCCTCGCCAAGGCCAAGCGGACCTTCGCCGATCTCGACGTACTCGAGCTGAACGAGGCGTTCGCCGCACAGGTCCTCGGCTGCCTCGCCGAATGGCCTGCGTTCGATCCGGCGATCCTCAACCCCCTCGGCGGGGCGATCGCCCTGGGCCACCCCCTCGGCGCCTCCGGCGCCCGCCTCGCCGGCACCGTCGCCCACCAACTCTCCCGCCGCGGCTCCGGCACGGGCATGGCCACCCTCTGCACCGGCGTGAGCCAGGGCCTCGCCCTCGTCCTCGAACGCTGACACGCCACTGGTCGAGCGGACCGTCGCGGGCGTACCGGCCGTGTCGGGGATCGGCGGCGGCCTCCGTGTGAGGTCGGCAGGTGCGGACGTACCGGTAACTGGCATGTGCGCCATGCGGGAAGGCGGCGCGGCGCATCCCTACGGGCCTCGCTTCCCTCACCACCCTCGGGTCGCTGCGCCGGGCCGAACTGGACCGGCTGCCGGGACTCCCCATGCGCGACAGGGGCGTACATGCGGGAGGCGGTCTTCCTGCTGGCGTCCGACGAGCAGGACCGTGCGACTGGAGGTGACCGCGGGCGTGCCGGCGGATTGTCTCGCGCCCTGGTTCCGCGTATCTCTGACGAGCCGCTTTCCCCTGACCGATGCGGTGCGCGAGCGGCGGCAGCCTCGTCTGCCTCGGCGACCCCGAGCAGCTCGCCCGCCGCTCCCCCGTGAACGGGTCGCCGGTCGGCGCCTGGGCCGGTTGCTGCGCGGCGCGGCCGGCACCGGCCGCGCCATCGGTCCGGGACCGACGCCCGCACCCTGGCGCAGCCACCCGCCGGCAAGCGGGGGCCAGGTCCGAGGCGCTCGCCGGGTCAGCTGCCTGTACGCCCATCTCGACGCCGCACGCCGCCGAGCCGTTCCCGCCACCGCCGGCCATCCTCCGTTCGTTCCGCGTCACCCGGACCGCCGGGCGTCGCCCCGGTCCGGGGTCCGGCTCCCCACGACCTTGATCGACCATGCACGGCTCACCGCACTCGGACGGGTCCCCCGACAGGTACTGGGGCCGTACGGCATCGCTTGACAGCGCAGTGACCTAGGGCAACCATGGGAACTATGGAAACTAATTCAGTTTCTCGAGTTTCCACCAGTGACGAACAGCGCCGGGACGTGATCGTGGAGGCGGCCGGCCGGCTGTTCTTCGGTGCGGGCTTCGCACGGGTGAGCATGGACGATCTCGCTCGTGAACTCCGGATGAGCAAGAAGACGATCTACCGCCATTTCCCGGACAAGCGCAGCCTGCTGGCCGCGGTGCTGGATCGGCAGTTCGCCATCGTCGAGCGCACCCTGGTCGCGGCGGCCGAGGACGCGGAAGAGCAGCCGTTCGGTGTGCGGGTACAGCGGTTCCTGATCGCGGCGGGCAGCGAGCTCGGGCGGATCGGCGCACCTCAACTCGCGTCGGGGCGGGGCGACGCGATACTGCGCCAGTACGTGGAGCAGCGTGTGGACGCGGTGGTCTACCAGCGACTCGACGAGTTGTTCCGGGAAGGACACCGGCAGGGCGTGCTGTCGGCCCCGCCCGAGCTGTTGAGCGAGATCACCCGCGGTGCGCTGGAGCGTCTGCTCATGTCGCAGTTGCCGCGCGAACTGGACTGGACTGCGGCCGATCTGCTGCGGGCCACCGTCGACACCGTGCTCTACGGCGCCATCCGGCCGGCAGACCGGGGCATCGACGACGAACAACCCCGGGCGGTCATCCCGACGGCCCGCGACGACGATCAGGAGGTGGGCCCATGACCGGGACAACCGGCAGGGTGGCATTGGTGACTGGGGCCAGCAGCGGCATCGGCGCAGCCACGGCGCGGCTCCTGGCCACGCGAGGAATGCGCGTGGTGGTCAACTACCTCCGCAACACCAAGGCGGCCGAAGAGGTCGTGGCGGACATCGAGACCGCAGGCGGCCAGGCCATGGCCGTCCAGGCAGACGTGCGCGACGAGGCGGCCGTCGCGGGCATGGTCGAGCAGGTCCAGGCGGCTTGGGGCGGCGGCGTCGACGCGCTCGTGCACAACGCGCTCATCCCGTATGCGGTCAAGTCGTTCCGGGACATGACCTGGGAAGAACTGGGCGGCAAGATCGACGCCGAGATGCATGCGGCGTTCGCGGTCACCAAAGCCGTACTGCCCACCATGACCGAGCAGGGCTGGGGACGCCTCATCTACATCGGCACCGGTCTCAGCCGGCGGCCCCGGCCGGGCATGATCGCACTGGGCGTGTCCAAGGCCGCGCTCGAGCAGTTCGCCCGGTACCTCGCCCAGGAACTCGGGCCGCAGGGCATCACGGTCAACGTCGTCTCGCCCGGCCCGGTCGAGTCCCGCATCGCCGATGAGGTTCTCGACGACGCGACGAGGCAGCGGCAGGTGGCCGCCACCCCCTTGGGCCGCCTGGCCCACCCGGCCGACGTCGCCCAAGCGGTCGCCTTCTACGCCGCCGAGGACAACTCCTTCATGACCGGCACCACGGCCGCGGTCAACGGCGGAATGGCCATGGACTGACATCACGCTGACCTCCGCACACGGGGCCACGCCCTCAAACGATCAAGGAAAAAGACGTTCATGCACACGATCGACCTGGCCTACGTCGGACGAGGCCTGCACGAGGAACTGGCCGCCTACATCGCCGACCAGCAGGACTACTACGCCGACGAGGGCGTCCACGTCGCGCTGCGCGACGGCTGCAACTGGGACGTGGAACGGCTGCGCCGCTGCGCCACCATCGGACTCGGCCGGGCACTGCTGTCCCGACTGACCGACGGCACCCCGTGGGTAGCACTCAGTGTCAACACCCACCGCCCGCTGTTCTGGTTCCTGGCCCGCCCCGGCCTGACCTCCCTGGCCGACCTTGCCGGCCGACGGCTGGCGGTCCATGCCCCGCACACCCCGCCCGGCGCATTCGCCCGGATCGTACTGCGAAAGGCCGGCCTCGACCCGGACCGCGACCTCCACACCATCGTCCGCTCGCCCGGCGACTACGGCATGGACCTGCGCCGGCTCAACGACGGCAGCATCGACGCGGCCTACGTCGGCAGCACCATGGCACCGGAGGCGGTCGCCGCCGAGCACGGCTGGCGGGTGCTGGGGTGGGTCGGCGACGACTTCCGGATTCCCACCGTGGGCGTGGCCGTCGACCCCACGTACATCTCACCGGACGACCCCGCGGTCCAGGCCGTCGTACGAGCGCACCGGCGCGCACTGCAGGTGATCCACGACGACCCCGACACCACGGTGCGGCACATGCGGACGTTCCTCGGCGGACAGACCGCAGAAGAGGTCCGAGCCCACTACGAGACGTTCATCGCACCGTACTTCACCACCGACGGGCAGGCCGACCTCGCTGTCGGCGACAAGGCGATCACCGCGGTCGCCGCCGAACTCGGCGTCCCCGCAGGCCTCACCGCGGCCGATTTCTACCGCACCGCGATCACCGCGCTCTAGCCATCGGGACCTCCGGGACGACGTGGGCGGCCTCGCGGACACGGTGTGGCCAGTCGTCCGTGGCTACCGGGGCTCGGGCTCTGCGACCCAACGTCCCGATATGGGGCAGTTATGGCACATCTTCCTATCCGTCCCAGCTCTCACGGCGCCCTAGCGTTGTCGGTGCGACGCGGTCGAAAGGGCCACTCCCCAACGGATCCGGACGATCAACTCATGGTCGGATGACGGTCCGACCGCGTCCGGCACCGGCAACTCCGAATGAGGAAAGAAGGCGTTCTTCGCCGTGGAGTCACAGTCAGGCACCGGTCGACCGGTGTCCCAAGGCTTGGAATTCGGGCTCAACGAATGGGTCGTGGACGAGCAGCGGCAGCACTATCTGCACGACCCTGCCTCGGTCGATCAGACATGGAGAGACTTCTTCGCCGCCTCGCCCTCCGTGCCGGCCCAGCAGGTACGCGCCACCACGGCCGTGAGGCGTGACGACACAGGCGCGGCGGCGGTCAAGGCGGTCCGCGTTGCGTCGCTCATCCACGCGTACCGAGTGCGCGGCCACTTGGTGGCTGACACGGACCCACTCACGTCGCGGTCAGCCGCCGGGCATCCAGAACTCGACATCACGGCATTCGGGCTCCACGACGAAGACCGAGAGGAGAAGTTCGTCGTCGACGGGTTCGCCGGGCAGTCCACCATGCGCCTTCAAGAGGTGCTGGACGCCGTGCAGGAGTTCTATTGCCGCGCTGTCGGCTTCGAGTACATGCACATCCAGGACTCCCACGAGCGTCGCTGGATCCAGCGGCGGATCGAAGGCCCTCAGCATCGGCCGGACCGAGCCGAACAACTGCAGATCCTCTACCGGCTGGGGGCGGCCGAGGCCTTCGAGACGTTCCTGCAGACCAAGTACGTGGGGCAGAAGCGGTATTCGCTCGAGGGCGGTGAGTCGGCGATCGTACTGCTCGACGCCCTGCTGCGCCGCGCGATCAAGGACGGTGTGCGGGAAGCCGTCATCGGGATGGCACACCGTGGCCGGCTCAATGTGCTGGCCAACATCATCGGCAAGTCCTACGGGGAAATCTTCCACGAGTTCGAGGACGCCGTGGACATCCGGTCGGCCCAGGGATCCGGGGATGTGAAGTACCACCTGGGTGCGGAGGGCACCTACCGTGCCCTTGACGGCGGAACCATAGCCGTCTCCGTCGTGGCGAACCCCTCGCATCTGGAGATCGTGGGACCGGTGACCCAGGGAGCGGTGCGCGCGAAGCAGGACCGGGCCGCAGACCGTGGCCGGCCATTTCCCGTACTGCCCGTCGTCCTTCACGGCGACGCGGCGTTCGCCGGCCAGGGCGTGGTGGCCGAGACCCTGAACATGTCCCAGCTGCCCGGCTACCGCACGGGCGGGACGGTTCACGTGATCGTCAACAACCAAGTCGGCTTCACCACACTGCCCGCCAGCGCCCGTTCGAGCAGGTACGCCACCGACGTGGCAAGGATGGTGGAAGCCCCGATCTTCCACGTCAACGGAGACGACCCCGAGGCTGTCGTCCGAGTCGCACGACTGGCTTTCGAATACCGCCAGGCGTTCCACAAGGACGTCGTGATCGATCTCGTCTGCTACCGGCGCCATGGGCACAGCGAGGTCGACGACCCGTCCATCACCCAGCCGGTGATGTACGACCGCATCGCCGCCAAGGCATCGGTGCGCAAGCTGTACGCCGAGGCGCTGGTCCGCCGAGGGGACATCGGCGGGGAGCAGGTGGAGGGCGCACGCCGCAACTACCAGCAGCACCTGGAGCGGGCCTTCGCGGAGACCCGGGCGTTGCCCACTCCCTTCGCCGTCGAGGACATCCACTCCACGGGCGCTGAGGAGCGGACAGTCCACCGGGCGGCTACCGCGATCGAAGAGGCGACCGCCCGGCAGGTCATCAGTGCACACACCGACCTGCCGCGGCACTTCACCGTGCACCCGCGAGTCCTGCCGCAACTCCAGAGGCGTACGGCAATGCTCGACACCCGGACGGTCGACTGGGCCACCGCGGAGACACTGGCGATCGGTTCCCTGCTGCTGGAGGGGGTTCCGGTGCGGCTGGCCGGTCAGGATTCGCGTCGCGGTACGTTCGGCCAACGCCATGCCGTGCTCACCGACCGGCGTACCGGCTCGGAGCACACGCCGCTGAACGCCCTCGGCCCGCAGGCCGAGCACTTCGCACCGTACGACTCGATGTTGTCCGAACTGGCGGCGCTGGCTTTCGAGTACGGGTACTCGCTGGCGCGGCCCGATGCACTGGTGCTGTGGGAGGCCCAGTTCGGGGACTTCGCCAATGGAGCTCAGACTGTCGTCGACGAGTACGTCTCGTCGTCCGAGCAGAAGTGGGGGCAACGCTCCGCAGTGACGCTGTTGCTGCCCCACGGCCTTGAGGGGCAGGGACCTGACCACTCCTCCGCCAGGATCGAGCGTTTCCTTCAGCTGTGTGCGCAGGACAACATGACTGTGGCTGTTCCCTCCACACCGAGCAGCTATTTTCATCTGCTCAGGAAGCAGGGGCTGGGCCACCACGACAGGCCGATGGTGGTCTTCACGCCCAAGTCGATGCTGCGGTCGAAGGCCGTGACCTCCGGTCTGTCAGAGTTCACGCGTGGCAGCTTCCGCGCGGTCCTACCCGATCACGCGGTGGATCCTGCTCGAACCGCGCGCGTGCTGTTGTGCTCGGGCAAGGTCTTCTACGACCTGGACGCCCACCGGCGCGGCTCGGGCCGGCCGGACGCAGCGATCGTCCGCGTGGAGCGCCTCTATCCGTTCCCCGAGGAAGAGCTCAGGGCAGAACTTGCCCGCTTTCCTTCTGGTGCGGAAGTGCGTTGGGTGCAGGAGGAGCCGGAAAACCAAGGAGCCTGGTCTTTCGTCGCGCCACGTCTGTACCGGCTGGGAGACCACCCCGTGGGATGCGTCAGCCGCCCTGCGGCGCCCGCCCCCGCAGCCGGCTCTGCTCAGCGGCATGCCATGGAGCAGAAAGCCCTCGTGACCTCGGCGTTCCACTGAGTACCCGCCGACACCGAGGGCTGGACGGTGCTCTTCGACGGCTCCGGCCTCCGGGGTCGTACCGGCCCCGGCGATGGGCTTGGTGGCGTGGCAGCAGCCGCTGACGTCGATCCGGGGCGGTGGGGTCGGTCCCGACTACTGAGCGACCGCCTCAGTCTCCGGACGGCCATGTGCAGCCGTTCCGGTGGTGCGGAACCGGGACCGGAACGCCCCCGGCGTCACACTCAAGTGCCGCACGAACGCCCTGCGAAGCGACTCGGGCGAGCCGAACCCTGTGCGCCGTGCGACCACGGCAAGGGGGTCGTCCCCCGTCTCGAGCATCGCCTGTGCGGCCTCCAGCCGGACCTGCTCCACGTACCGGGCCGGTGTGGTCCCCACCTTTTCGAACAGCCGGGTCACCTGACGCGTGCTGACACCTGCCCGGCGAGCCATCGCCGACAGGGTGTGATTCGCCCCGGGGTCCTCCGCGACCGCGTCCAGGACCCGGCGGAGCATGTCCTGACGGGTATGCGGGGCCCGGGAGCGGACGCTGAACTGGGACTGGCCACCCGGTCGCTGCATGAAGACGACCATGTCCTTGGCAACGGCGCGAGCGACCTGCGCACCGTAGTGTTCTTCGACGATCGCCAACGCCAGGTCGATGCCGGCGCTGACACCTGCCGAGGTCATCACCCGGCCGTCCCGTACGAAGATGGCGTCCGCTTCGACCTGGACGGCCGGGAAACGCAAAGCCAGTTGACGTGAGTTACGCCAGTGCGTCGCGGCGCGACGGCCGTCCAGAAGTCCGGCCGCAGCCAGCAGGAAGGCTCCCGTGCACACCGATGCCGTGCAGCCTTCGCACTCAGCCGTCGCACGACATCCAGAAGCGCATCGTCCTTGATCAGGGTCTCCCAGTCCGGACCGCCCGGGATCACCAGCACGTCGCACGGCTCGCACATGTCGTCGGCCGAAACGTCGGCAACGAGACGAGTTCCGGCGGCAGTGATCACCTCGCCTCCGTCCTGGGAAACCAGCTGGATCTGGTACCGCCCGCCGAAGTCGTTCGCCGAGGCGAAAACCTCCACAGGCCCGGTCGCATCAAGCAGTCGCACTCCCTGAAATACGAATACCGCCACCGTGAGTGGGTCTGCTCCAGGGTGCCTGCGGTTCATCGAACGCCTCCGGGCCGTACAGAGAAATGCCCATTCGTCCAATGCTAACGCCAGCGAGTTTGATCTACAAACGAGCCCTTCATCATGGGGCTGCGCACAAAAGTGAGCCGCATGACTGCGGCATCTTTGCTGGCATCCGGCACGCTTCGCATATCACCTGACGCCCCCCGAACGGGGATCTCGAGCCCGTCTTGGTTTCTTCAATCTTTCCCCGGCGGTTTTCGGAGCGGCCGCCGCCCGGATCCATTTGCCGTGGCATCGCGCAAGCCGATTTGACGCAAACCCACGCCACACCCCACTACACTTCGCCGTCGCGACGGTGCAGTGGTCGCCGTGGAGAACAGTGAGGCGTACCAACTGTCCTCGGCTGTGAGTGTTATGCCGACGACGTCGCCGGACCGGTCGAGGAGGGTGACACGGGCTCCGGTGATCGGACGGCCGTCCGCGGTGGTGCGGACGGTGCCCCCGTCTCCGCTCGCGCGTCGGGCCGCGGGTCCGGTTCGACGGACGGACGACGCGCGTTCCCGCCGCCGGACCAGCGGCTCATGTGCCTGGCGACGTGACGGAGGGAATGTCCGGCCACCACCACCCAGGCGGTGACAAGCACTGCGTAGAACAGCACGGCTGTCCAGACGAACGGGGACGAACCGGTCCTCAGCGCGAGGGTGCCGGTGGCCGTCACGCAGGCGCCGACCGGGAAAATGAAAGCCCACCATGTGGCCGCGAAAGGCAGCCCGGTCCGGACCGTCCGCACGGTCAACCCTGTGGCGAGCGCCAGCCACAGCATGGCGAAGCCCCACAGCACTATTCCGCACAGCAGCGCGAAAACCGCGGTTCCCCGCGCGTAGGGCCCAGCAAGGACACTCGGGGCCACCTCGGCCAGCGCGCCGAGCGCCGTCACTGACTGACCCAACGCCCCCACCCCGATCCATACGGTGGGCACCACTGCTCCGGTGGGTGCGTCGTGGTGCACCAGGCGTGAGTAGATCATGGCCAGCACCAGCAGCGACGTGATCAGGCCCAGCCCCAGCATCGCGTAGCAGCCCAAGAGCAGGGCGAGACGCGGCTGCCCGGCCGGTGTGTGCGGGACGAGAAGCGCTCCTGTCGCGGCCGAGACCATGGGCGGCACCACCGGCATCAGCCAGCCCCCGAACGCCGCGTCCGGCGTGAAGCTGTGCCGGGTGACCATCAGATAGGGCACCGTGCCGGCTGTGACAAGACCGAGCAGGGTACCAAGCGACCACAGGGCCCAGTCCACGTCCAGTGCCGCCCGGAGGCCGATGAGCCGGTGGCCCAACAGCAACGCCCCCGCGCCCACCATGAGCAGCGCCATCGGTGGCGCGCCCAGGAACTGGGCCGACACAGGATCGCCTGCGTGCAATCGCAGCGCTCGTTGCCGGAGGTAAACGAGTGCCAGCAAGACCAGCAGGAGCGCGGCGCCCAGCCAGACCACCACGGCCGCAGTCTGCAGTCCGGGAAAGCTCCATGGCAGGGTGACTGCCGCGTTCGCGACGATGCCGGTGCCCATCACGGCCGCAAACCAGCTGGGGGCGAGCGTTGGACGGGGGGCGCTGTTTGCCGTCGGCGTCGAAGGGCACGCACGCGGGGAAGACTTCATTCTCCGAACGGTATGCGGGGTTGCGGCGGCACTCCTCATCATGTCTTGATGTAAGCGGATCCTGGCACACATCGGGCAACGGCGGTTCCGAACAAGGGGGTCAGGTCCTGCTCGGCGATGACGCGGGCCGTGTCGCTCCTGTCGATGACTCCGCAGATGAGCACATCCCGGTGACTCCGCTCCCACAGATCGGGCCCTTGTCGCCGCTGACGATGCTGGTGACCGGCTCGCCGATGGTCACCTCAGTTGTGAACGACAGATCGACGAGGATGGCGCCGACGTCCAGGGCCAGACCGGGCAGTCCGACGCCAGCGTGCCCCGGGTCAAGGCCGGCCAGCAGCCGCCAGGCGGTGGGGCTTGAAGCGACGGGGCAAAGGCCTCGGGCTGGTCGCGAAGCGGTGGTGACTGGATTGGTGCACGCAACGCACGAGCTACCGGGCTGTTGAGGGAGTGTTCGATCTCTCAACCCACCGGCAAAAGAACCGCGTTGGCTCTCCAGTCCGCTGTTACTGACCTTCAAAGCGTGGTGTCGTAGGGGCTGACGCCTCATGATCCCTGCGGTATGCCGACGTTATGAGGTATGCGCAAGGGGGCGGGCTG